>LR134136.1:650539-1301078 GCA_900635495.1 Atlantibacter hermannii
GGGCGGGAGAGCAGGGCAAAGGCTTTGCAGTGGTGGCCGGTGAAGTCCGTCATCTGGCGAGCCGCAGCGCCAGCGCCGCCAATGATATCCGCAAGCTGATCGACGCCAGCGCCAGCAAAGTGCAGTCCGGCACGGTGCAGGTCCATGAGGCGGGCCGCACGATGCAAAATATTGTCAACCAGGTGCAAAACGTGACAGAGCTGCTCAGCCAGATCAGCAGCGCGACCTCTGAGCAGGCGCAGGGCTTGTCCGAACTCACCCGCGCCGTGGCGGAGCTGGACGGCATCACGAAAAAGAACGCGATGTTGGTGGAAGAGAGCGCCCATGTTTCCTCAATGGTGAAACACCGTGCGACGCGACTTGAAGATGCAGTTACGGTATTGCAGTAACGTCATCAGGGGATGGCTAAGCGCGACGGCATGCGCTTAGCCATTCTCATTAATAATCGTCCTGCCTAACCGCGCATTGGCCGCCCTGCGGCGGCCTTACAGTTGCGCGATTTCCAGTGCGGCCCGGTCAATCACGCCGACAATCTGTTTCAGCGTCTGTGCGTCAATCTCCGACTGGTTGACCCGCAAATCCAGCACCGCTTTCATATTATCCAGCGCACGCTTTAAATCCGGATTTTTACGCAGTTCATGCCCAATCGCCCGGGCGGTCATGCGGGCGCGGATATGCTCGACGTGTTCGCGATTGTGATCCAACCAGGCTTCGCCATCCGCGGTAATAGCGATCTTTTTGCGTCCCGCTTCATCATCACTGAAGGCGATATAGCCATGCTCCTCAAGGAAATCCAGCGTTGGGTAGATCACGCCGGGGCTTGGGGTGTAGTGGCCGCCGGTCAGCGTTTCTATCTCCTTAATCAACTCATAACCGTGGCTCGCGCCCCGGGTCAAAATGTCTAACAGCACGACGCGCAATTCGCCGTGACCAAAAAAACGTGCGCGGCGTTTACGCCCTTCGCCGCCGTGGCCGCGTCTATCGCAGGGTTCAATGTGCTGAGCGTCGTCGTGTGCGTGAAAATGGTGGGTATGCCGGTCATGATGTCGCATAACTGCCTCCTTTATTAGATATATCTAATTTATATCTAAAACAGAAAATATGACAACGTGATTTGGAATTTATTTTATTCTATATTGTTTTATAAGGATATTTAGTTAACCTTTAACGATCTGTGCTTCAGCGTTCAGCCACTCTAAAAAAAACTTGCCAGCCGCCAGAATAACAATCATTATCATTTAAAATTCGATATATCTAAACGTAGTGAACGAGGTTGATGATGACGTTTCCTTCTTATCCGCAGCGGGTGCGTAACGAACTGCGCTTTCGTGAAATCACCGTATTAAGCAGCCAGTATGTCAGCGGTTTTCAGCGTATTGTCTTTGGCGGCGAGGCGCTGGCGGGCTTCTCTTCACAGGGATTTGATGACCATATCAAACTGTTTTTCCCGGAGCCGGGGCAGGCGTTTACCCCGCCGGAAATCACGGAAGCCGGGATCGTCTGGCCCGGCGATGCGCGTCCGCAATCACGCGATTACACGCCGCTGTTCGATGAGCAAACCCAACAGCTGACGCTCGATTTCTGGGTGCATGACGGCGGCGTGGCCAGCGCCTGGGCCGTGGCGGCGCGTCCTGGCGATACGCTGTGCATTGGCGGGCCGCGTGGTTCGCTGGTGGTGCCGCTGGACTATCAGTGGCAGCTTTACGTCTGCGATGAATCCGGCTTACCGGCGCTGCGTCGTCGTCTTGAAGCCTTGCAGGATGCGGGTGTTACAGCGACGTGCCGGGCCATTGTCAGTATTCGTGATGAGGCCTGCAAAGGTTATCTGGCTCATCTGCCCGAGGCGAATATCGACTGGGTAAGCGGCCATGATGCGGCGGCGCTGGAGCAGCATCTCCAGGCCATCGCCTGGCCGACGGAAGATTATTTCGTCTGGATCACCGGCGAAGGCAAACTGACCAAAAACCTTGCGGATCGCTATACCCACACGCTCGATCCCCAGCGGGTGCGCGCCGTCGCCTACTGGCACGCCTGACCGGTTACATGACGCAACGGTAAGCCCGCCTGGCTTGCCGTTTTGTTACATCCATTACATATTACCAACATCAGCATTGCCTCCCGAGGGATGTGGCGCATTATGGCGCGGTTTCAGCAAGGGGATATTCCATGATTGGTGTGGTGTTAGTGGATGACCATGTGGTCGTTCGTTCCGGCTTCGTCCAGCTACTCAGCCTGGAAGAGGATATTACGGTGCTGGGCCAGTACAGCAGCGCCGCTGAGGCGTGGCCGGCGTTATCGCGTCAGCCGGTCGATGTGGCGGTGCTGGATGTCGCGATGCCCGATGAGAACGGCCTGAGCCTGCTTAAGCGCCTGCGCGCCAGACAGCCAGGTTTTCGCGCCATTATCCTCAGCATTTACGATACGCCCGCGTTTGTCCAAAGCGCGCTGGACGCCGGGGCGTGCGGCTATTTGACCAAACGCTGCGGCCCGGAGGAGCTGGTGCATGCGGTGCGCTCCGTCGGACTGGGCGGGCATTACCTGTGCGCCGATGCCTTAAAAGCGCTGCGCGGCGGCGCGGAGCCTGCCCGCGTATTGCAGGTGTTAACGCCCCGCGAGCGTGAAGTGTTTGATTTGCTGGTGCGCGGCGAGAGCGTGAAATCTATCGCACTGCAGCTCAGTCTCAGTCATAAAACGGTTCACGTTCACCGCGCCAATGTGCTTGGCAAATTACAGTGCGCCAGCACCATCGAACTGGTCCATTTCGCCCTTGACCACCAGTTGCTGACGGGGCACTGATGCGCCGCTCCCTTCGCCAGATCGTCCTGTCGTTATTCATTATGCTGGCCTGGGGACCGGGCTGGTTGATGCTCTGGACCATCAGTTTTTACCTTACCCGCAATGGTCAACAGGCCGCGTTGCTGCTGCCGCACGGCGTGCAGTTAGCGCTGTTGATTTTGCTGGCGCGCCGCTACTGGCCCGCGTTGTTTATCCCGCAGACAGCGTTGTCGCTGTGGCTGTGGCACGAGCAATTGATCATCGGCGGAACCATGGCGTTTGCGCCCTTTATCACCGCCATTCCGCGCTGCTGCGCAACGTTTCTGGCACCGTTTTCCCCTCTACTGGCAACGCCTGTCATTGCTGCTCAGCGCGGTCGCCGGGGCGGCACTGCTGAATACCTTGCTGCTGACGCCCTTTATCGAAAGCCGCGCCACCCTGATTTTACTGGCCTCGTTTACCGGCGGGGTGTTGTTGACGCCGTTTGTGTATCTGATTTTCGACTATCTGCGTCAGCAGCATCGTTACCAGCTGTTAGGGCTGGAAACCCGCCATCCGCCGCTGCGGACCTCTTTGCTGCTCTGGTGCAGCCTGTTTTTTATTATCGGCATCGGCACCCAAATGGTGCTGTCGCCGGAAATTGAGCGGCTGCTGCTGATTGTGGTGTTTCTGCCGAACGTGGTGATGGCCTGGAAATTCGGCTGGCAGGGCGGGGTGCTGGCGGCCCTGCTCGGCAGCATGATGATCACCACCGCACGCCAGGTCGGCAGCGGCTTTAGCGATTTAATGGAGCTGGAGATTTTCTCTCCACTCAGGCGCTGTTGGGCATCGGCCTTGGCATCGCTATCAGCCGCCAGGAACAGTTGGCCAGCAACCTCGATCACTACCGCCAGCGGCTGGAAGTGGAGCTGGATGCGCGGCGGGCGCTTACTGAAAAACTGATCCACGCCGAAGAAGATACCCGCAAGCAGCTGGCTCGCGAGCTTCACGATGAGATTGGTCAGAACATCACGGCGATCCAGATCCAGTCGCAACTGGTGAAGCGGGCAAGCGACAACCGCACCGCGCTGATGGCGGGCGAGCAAATCAGCGAGCTGGCCCAGCGCATTCACCACTCCACGCGCCAGTTGCTGCGTCAGTTGCGCCCGCCGGTGCTGGACCAGATGGCGCTGGACGAAGCCCTGCATCACCTGGTGCGGGAGTTCGCATTTCCCGAACGCGGCATCCGCTGCCAGTTTCACTACCAGCTCGCTGCGCCGCCGGATAACGAAACCGTGGTGTTTACCCTGTACCGTCTGCTTCAGGAGTTGCTGAATAACGTCGCCAAGCATGCCAATGCCACCGAAGTGGACATTACGCTCAGCGAGTCGCCTGGCTTTGTGCATCTCAGGGTCAGCGATAACGGCGTCGGCGTGCTGCCGGACCACGCGCCGGGAATGGGTATGCAGGGTATGAGCGAGCGGGTGCAGGCGCTGGGTGGCGAATTGCTGCTGGAAAGCCAGCCCGGCGTCCGGGTAACTGTTAACTTGCCCACACTTTTGCCACAAAACATCCTGTAACCAGGAAAAATTCCTGGTTACCCTGGAACGACTCTCATCCCTTTTCACGGGGCATTTCCTACATTCATTTGGCCGGAGACAGCCATGGACCACCTGAATATGTCCAGCGCAGACATTGCTAAACGCTATCGCGCCGTCAGACCGCGACTGCTGTTGGTCATGATTGCGGGTTACGCGGCGTTTTATCTGACGCGTAAAAGCCTGAACTTTATTTTGCCCGCGTTACAGCTCGATTTGGGGCTAAGCAAAACGGATATCGGCCTGTTGGGATCGCTGTTTTATCTCTCCTACGGGCTGTCGAAATTCGCGGCGGGATTGTGGCACGACGCCCACGGGCAGCGCTCGTTTATGGGGATTGGCCTGTTTGCCACCGGCTTATTGAACGTGCTGTTCGCGTTTGGCGATAGCCTGGCGCTGCTGCTTGTTATCTGGACGCTGAACGGATTTTTCCAGGGCTGGGGCTGGCCCCCCTGCGCAAGATTATTAACCCACTGGTATTCGCGTAATGAGCGCGGTTTCTGGTGGGGATGCTGGAACGCCTCCATCAACATTGGTGGGGCGATTATCCCACTGATAAGCGCGCTTGCCGCGCACTGGTGGGGTTGGCAGGCCGCAATGCTGACACCAGGGATCATCAGCATGGCGTTAGGCGTTTGGCTGTACCGGCAATTGCCTGGCACGCCAAACGAGGAAGGGTTGCCGAGCGTGGGGGAATGGCGTCACGACCCGCTGGAATTGCGCCAACAAGAGCGCAGTCCCGCGATGTCGCTGTGGGCCATGTTACGCACCACCATGCCTGCAAAACCCGATGATCTGGCTGTTGGCCGGGTCGTATGTGCTGGTGTACCTGATTCGCATCGCACTGAACGACTGGGGCAACATCTGGCTTTACGAAACCCACGGCGTCAATTTACTCAGCGCCAATGCCACCGTCATGTTGTTTGAAGTGGGCGGGTTGCTGGGCGCGTTGTTCGCCGGATGGGGATCGGATTTGCTGTTTAGCGGGCAACGGGCGCCGATGATCCTGCTGTTTACCCTTGGGTTAATGGTCTCGGTCACCGCGCTGTGGCTCGCGCCAGTTCATCACTATGCGTTACTGGCGATGTGTTTTTTCGCCATCGGATTTTTTATTTTTGGCCCGCAGATGTTAATCGGCCTGGCCGCCGTGGAGTGCGGCCATAAAGGGGCCGCGGGTTCGATTACCGGCTTTCTCGGTCTGTTCGCCTACTTAGGGGCGGCGCTGGCCGGATGGCCGTTATCGAAACTGACCGAGGTCTACGGCTGGTCCGGCATGTTTGTGCTGTTGTCGGTCGCCGCCGTGTTGATTGGACTTTTGCTGATGCCGCTGTTGATGGCGGGCATCAACGCCCAGGACCGCCAGTATCACGCCACGGACCCGGCGAGCTTACCTCCAGACACCTAACAGAAGGATAAGAAAAATGAAATTGACTGCCCTCTCTGCTCTGATTGCCGCAGGCGTGACGCTGGCGACATTCAGCCATGCGGCGGACGCCAAAGGACGTTTAGTGGTGTATTGCAGTGCCACTAACGAAATGTGCGAAGTGGAAACCAAAGCCTTTGGCGACAAGTACGATGTGAAAACGTCTTTCATCCGTAACGGTTCCGGCAGCACCCTGGCAAAAGTCGATGCCGAGAAGAAAAACCCGCAGGCGGATGTCTGGTACGGCGGCACCCTTGACCCGCAATCTCAGGCCGGTGAAATGGGCCTGCTGGAAGCCTATAAGTCGCCAAACCTTGAGCAGATCATGGAGAAATTCCGCGATCCGGCCAAAGTGAAAGGCAACCTCTCTTCAGCGGTTTATGTCGGTATCCTCGGTTTTGGGGTTAACACCCAGCGCCTGAAAGAGAAAAACCTGCCGGTGCCGAAGTGCTGGAAAGATCTGACTAAGCCGGAATACAAAGGCGAAATTCAGATCGCCGATCCGCAAAGCTCCGGCACGGCTTACACCGCGCTCGCGACCTTCGTGCAGCCTGTGGGGCGAAGATCAGGCGTTCGATTACCTGAAACAGCTGAACGGCAATATCTCCCAGTACACCAAGTCAGGTATCGCCCCGGCGCGTAACGCCGCGCGTGGTGAAACCGCAATTGGCATCGGCTTCCTGCACGATTACTCACTGGAAAAAGAGCAGGGCGCGCCACTGGAGTTGATTTCACCGTGCGAAGGCACCGGCTATGAAATTGGCGGCGTCAGCATCCTGAAAGGCGCACGCAACATCGACAACGCCAAACTGTTTGTGGACTGGGTGCTGTCGAAAGAGGCCCAGGAACTGGCGTGGAAAAAAGGCAAGTCTTACCAAATCCTGACCAACACCACGGCGGAAACATCGCCGCTCTCCCTGAAGCTCGACGATCTCAAACTGATCGATTACGACATGGATAAATACGGCTCCACGGACACGCGTAAAGCGCTGATCAATAAGTGGGTCAATGAAGTGAAGATGGGCAAATAACCGTACGCGGGTGAGTTCCTCACCCGCCTTTTCCCCCTGCCGACGAGGCGTCTATGTCTGAAACATTACTTTTGCGTCCCGCGCAGAAGCGGGAGGCTATTTTCGCCTGGGTACTGCTGGGCCTGCTGGCGTTCGCGCTGCTGCCGAGCTGGAGCCTGGACTATGGCCTGATGGAATCTACTGCTGACGAGATCCTGGACGCCTATGGCTGGTCCCACTGGAACATCAGCGTGCTGTGGTATTTATTGCCGTGCGTGCTGCTGCTGCGCCCGCTTCATGAGTCGCGCCGGGAACAGCGTTCGCGTCACTGGTTTTGATGCCCTGTGGGCGCTGGGTTGTATGGCGTTTGTGGTGATCAGCGCCACCGTGATCGGGCGCGGCATGGGTTACGCCACCATCGTGCTGTTTATCGCCCTTGGCGCTATCGCAACGCTGGCGTTAACGCGGCTGGAATTCCTCGGCGGCGACCAGTTCGTGATCGGTTCGCTGATCGCCATTATCGCGCTCATCGGCGTGTTTATCGTCTGGCCGAGCATTGCGATTTTCATTCCGATGTTCACCAATGACGTGGGCGAGTTTGCCCCGCTGGCATTTATGGCGGTGCTGGGCCAGGCCCATATTCTTCAGGTCATCGCCAACTCGATCATGCTCTCAATGGCCGTGGGCGTAGGCTGTACTTTCTTTGGCCTGGTGCTGGCGATTTATACCACCCGCATCGCCAAACGCAGCGCCATTATCGGACGTATTTTCTCGATTCTGCCTATCGTTACGCCGCCGTTCGTGGTCGGGCTGGGCGTTACCTTAATGATGGGCCGCTCCGGCTATATCACTGAGTTAATGGTGGACTGGTTCGGGCTGACCAACACTAACTGGCTGTACGGCTTCACCGGGATTTGGCTGGCGCAGGTGCTGGCATTCACCCCGATGGCGTTTATGATCCTCGACGGCGCGATTAAAACTATTCATCCATCGCTGGAAGAGGCGTCCTATACGTTACGCGCCAACCGTTGGCAGACCTTTGTCTCCGTCTTTATGCCGCTCCTGAAACCGGCGATGGCGAACGCTTTCCTGATCGTGGTGGTGCAATCGCTGGCGGACTTCAGTAACCCGCTGGTGCTCGGCGGCAACTTCGACGTGCTGGCGACGCAAATCTACTTCTACATCACCGGTTCGCAGCTGGATTATCAGGCGGCGAGTACGCTGGGCGTGTTCCTGTTGCTGTTCTCCCTGCTGGTGTTCTGCATTCAGTACATGTGGATCGGCAAGCGCTCTTACGTCACCGTGTCCGGCAAATCGTATCGCGGCGATGTGCAGCCGCTGCCGGTGGCGCTGGTATGGAGCGTGATTGGCCTGCTGGCGGTGTGGATTGCGTTCAACGCCTTGCTGTACGGCAGCATCTTCTACGGCAGCTTTACCGTGAACTGGGGCGTGGATTACACCCTGACGCTGGATAACTTCATCAAACTGTTCGGACAGGGCATGAATGACGGCGCATGGCCTTCACTGCTCGATACGCTGCTGTACGCCGGTATCGCCGCGCCGATCACCGCCATCTTCGGCTTGCTGATCGCCTGGATCGTGGTGCGCCAGCAGTTTAAAGGCAAAAAGACCATCGAATTCACCACCATGCTGTGCTTCGCAGTGCCGGGCACCGTGGCGGGGGTCTCCTACATACTGGCGTTCAACAGCGCCCCGGTGTATCTGACCGGCACCGCGGCGATTGTGATTATTTCGATGGTGATGCGTAACGTGCCGGTAGGTATTCGCGCCGGGATTGCCGGGCTGGGACAGATCGACAAATCGCTGGATGAAGCGTCGTTAAGTCTGCGTGCCGGGTCGATGCGCACCATCGTCAATATCCTGCTGCCGCTGCTGCGCCCGGCGATCCTGTCGGCGCTGATCTACAGCTTTGTGCGCGCCATTACCACCGTCAGCGCCATTGTGTTCCTGGTCACGCCGGACACCCGCGTGGCGACCGCGTATATCCTTAACCGCGTGGAAGACGGCGAATACGGTGTTGCGATTGCCTACGGTTCAATTTTGATTGTGGTGATGCTGGCCATCATCTTCCTTTTTGACTGGCTGATCGGCGAAGCGCGTATTTCGCGTTCCAAAGCCAAAAACCAGGCGTAATCACGGAGCTTAACCATGACGCATCATTTTGTTGAATTACGTAATGTCACCAAACGGTTTGGCAATAACACCGTGATTGACAACATCAATCTGGCGATCCCGCGCGGCGAGATGGTTACCCTGCTGGGGCCGTCAGGCTGTGGCAAAACCACAGTGCTGCGCCTGGTGGCCGGGCTGGAAAAGCCCAGCGAAGGGCAAATCTTTATTGACGGCGAAGACGTCACGCATCGGTCCATCCAGCAGCGCGATATTTGTATGGTGTTCCAGTCTTATGCGCTGTTTCCCCACATGTCGCTGGGTGAAAACGTTGGCTACGGCCTGAAGATGCTTGGCGTGGGACGCGGCGAGATCAAACAGCGCGTGAAGGAAGCGCTGGCGATGGTGGATCTCGACGGGTTTGAAGATCGCTATGTCGATCAGATCTCCGGTGGTCAGCAACAGCGCGTGGCGCTGGCCCGCGCCCTGATCCTCAAGCCGAAAGTGCTGCTGTTTGATGAGCCGCTGAGCAACCTCGACGCCAACCTCCGGCGCAGTATGCGCGATAAAATTCGCGAGCTGCAAAAGCAGTTCAACATCACTTCGCTGTATGTGACGCACGATCAGAGCGAAGCGTTCGCGGTCTCGGATACGGTGCTGGTGATGAACAAAGGCCATATCATGCAGATCGGCTCGCCGCAGGCGCTGTATCGCCAGCCCGCTTCGCGTTTTATGGCGAGCTTTATGGGCGACGCCAACCTGTTCCCGGCGCAGTTTGGCGCGGAGTATGTGGATATTTATGGTTACCGCCTGCCGCGTCCCGACAACATCGCGCCGATGGGCGAGGGCACCGTGGGCGTGCGTCCGGAAGCGATTACCCTCGGCAATCACGGCGAGGAGAGCCAGCGTTGCGTCATCCGCCATGTGGCTTATATGGGGCCGCAATATGAAGTGATCGTTGAATGGCACGGCCAGCAAATCTTGTTGCAGGTTAACGCCACGCGTTTACAGCCGGATGTGGGCGAGCATTACTATTTGCAAATCCACCCCTACGGCATGTTTGCCCTGGCGGATAATAGTTAAACGGAGTCGGATGAGTTTGATTAATTCTTAAAACAGCGCAATAAGCGGGATCGGTGAAGCGCAAAAGCGTCAAAACCGCTAGAGTAGGCGCGTCATCTTATTAACTCTTACAGCGATTATTTCTCTTTCCTTAGATAATCTTATTCAGGTGCAATTGAAAAATTGCACCTTTTTTTTGTCCTTTTCGTACCGATAAAAAAGACCCCGCTTTAACGCGCGGAGAACCGAGGCCAGGGCCTCTTTTAAAGAGGTCTTATCCGGGTAAATATAAGCTTTATGCCGCTAAATAATACCGCTTAATTCGCCTTTTCGATGAACCAGCTATTCATTAAACCGGTAAAAGCGCGGTGCGGCGAAATCAGCGAATTTATATTTTTTTACCGTTTTATCCGACGTGATGAGATATATCGCCATCCGCAAAGAAATGGATTTTTTTGCCCGGCTGAAAGCAAGACCGCAAAATAGTCCTTTATCTGCACAAACATCCGTAGTCTCTTCAAAATGTCGCCATGTTAGGTTTACGCCATCGTTTATTGCGGCTTACCGCGCCGGTATCTTTAAAAGGTATTTCAACATGGCCCGCTCTTTCTTTTCCTGCCCGGACGTTTATTTTGGCGATGAAGCGATTACCGCTTTAAGCCAGTTCAACGATAAGCGCGTCGGCATTGTGACCGATGATTTTATGGTGACGTCAGGTAAAACGCGTTATTTGATTAACGCCATGCCGCAGGCGTCGGTTTGTATTTACGGCGAGGTGAAACCCGACCCGAGTGTGGACATTCTGACCGCGGGCGCGGCGCGCTTTAAAGCCTTTAAGCCGGATGTGATTATTGCCTTAGGCGGTGGTTCGTCGCTGGATGCAGCGAAGGGCATTAAGGTCACGCTGGAGGAGTATTTCAACGAAGGCCCGATTGCGCTGATTGCCATTCCCACCACCAGCGGTTCCGGTTCAGAAGTGACGTCCTATGCGATCATTTCCGATCCGCAGAATGGCCGTAAATACCCGTTGATCTCAGCGCATCTGGTGCCCGACGTCGCCATTCTCGATCCCAATCTGGTGTTGTCGGTGCCGCGCGCAGTCGCGGTCGATACTGGCATGGATGTGTTAACTCACGCCATCGAAGCCTTCGTCTCTACCGGTGCCAGTGACTTCAGCGATGCGCTGGCGGAAAAAGCGATTGCCCTGACCTGGCGCTATCTGCCCCAGGTATTCAACGATGAAAAAGACATCACGGCGCGTACCCATATGCATAACGCCTCCTGTATGGCGGGTATGGCTTTTAACGCCGCCGGGCTGGGGCTGGTCCACGGCATGGCGCACGCCATCGGCGGAATGATGCACATCCCCCACGGCAAAATTAACGCCATGCTGCTGCCGCTGGTGATTGACTTCAACAGTAAGCAGGCGAGCCCGGAAACCCGCGATCGCTATCACCGCTGCGCACGCATTATGGGCATCGAACACGCGGTGCCTGAGCAGGCCATCGCGCTGATGACGCAGGCCATCCGCCAGATTAATCGCCATTTCGGCATTCCCGCCACGCTGAGCGAACTGGGGACGGACCGGGCGAAAATCGCCGGGTTACGCACCGCGCTGGTTAATGCTGCCCTTGCCGATGGCTGCACCGCATCGAATCCGCGTCAGGCTACCGCGCAGGACGTGGCGGCGTTAATCGACCATATCGCCGGTTAACTGGACAACCTTGTCCAGCCTGCGCGAAGCGGTCAAAAAAGTCCTGTCGAATAACAAATATCGGGCGTCGTTACTCAATATCCTGATGAACAGACGCTCAGCACTCATGAGATAACCCAATAACCAGGTCGTACCCGTTATGAATTACACCGAACAACAAGCCGAATGGATCACTCAGCAAATCCTGCAGGAATTAGCCGCGAACAAAAGCCCGGCCATGCCTGAACCTGCCGCGCCCGTCGCGCTGGATATTCCGGTGGGGATTTCCAACCGCCACGTGCATTTGTGCCGTGAAGATATGGATATTTTGTTTGGCTATGGCTCCACACTCACCCGCTTTAAAGCCGTTAAACAACCAGGCCAGTACGCCGCGGAAGAGACCGTGACGCTGCGCGGCCCGAAAGGCGAAATCAATAAAGTTCGCGTACTTGGGCCGCTGCGTAGCACCACTCAGGTGGAAATTTCCGTCGCCGACGGCTTTGTGCTGGGGGCGAAAGCGCCGGTGCGGATGTCCGGCGATTTACTGGATTCTCCCGGTATTGAAATCATCGGGCCGAAAGGGCGCGTGGTGAAATCCAACGGCACCATCGTCGCCTGGCGTCATATTCATATTTCGCCGCAGGAGGCCGAACTGCACGGTCTGCGCGACGGGATGGAAATCGATGTGCGCATCGACGGCCCGCGCGGCGGGATGTTGAGCCATGTGGTGGTGCGCGTGACCGCAGACGCCGTGCTGGAAATGCATATCGATGTGGAAGAAGCCAACGGCTTCGGGCTGCGCAACGGCGATACCGTACGCGGCATCAAACGGGATGCACGTCATGGCTGATACCCCCGAAAACCGCCGTTTGCATGACCTGGCTGCGTTGATTGACAGCGGTGAATGCCGGCCTTGCACTGGCGCGTTGAAGGTGGGAGTGGATCTGGGCACCGCCAATATCGCCATTGTGGTGGTGGATGAAGATAACCAGCCGGTGGCAGGGGTGACCTACCCGTCCAGCGTGGTGAAAGACGGCGTGGTGGTGGATTACCTGACCGCCAGCCGGGTGGTGATGCGGCTCAAACAGATCCTCGAAGAAAAGCTGGGCCGTACGCTGGACTGCGCGGCCACGGCGATCCCGCCGGGGATCTCGGCGGGCAATACAAAAGTTATTGTCAACGTGGTGGAGTCGGCGGGCTTTACCGTCACCCATGTTCTTGACGAACCGGTAGCCGCCGCCAGCGCGTTGAACATTAAAAACGGCGCGGTGGTGGATGTGGGCGGCGGCACGACCGGCATGAGCATTTTAAAAAGCGGCAAAGTGACGTTCAGCGCTGACGAACCGACCGGCGGCAGCCATATGACGCTGGTGCTTGCGGGCGCGCTCGGCTTGCCGTATGCCGAAGCGGAGGCGATGAAAAAAGATCCGGCGCAGGAAGCGCAGGTATTTACCCTGGTGCTGCCGGTGGCCCAAAAGATGGCCAGCCTGGTGTCAGGTTGGCTGGCGACACAGCGGGTAAGAAACCTCTACCTGGTCGGCGGCGCGAGCAGTTTCAGCAAGTTTGCCGAGGTCTTCAGCAAAGAAACCGGCAGGAATGTGATCCCTTCCGTGGAGCCGCTGCTGGTTACGCCGCTGGGCATCGCCATGAATGCAGGCCGGAGGTAAACAGATGGACAGCCAGACGCTATCGCAGCTGCTCGACCGTGTTATCGCCGAAGTTCTGGCGCAAACCGCCGCGCAGAAGAGTGTCCATGTAGTGGTGACGGGGGACGATATCGCCTCGCTGCCGGAAACGCTGAACTGCCTCGCGGCGCTTGAGCAGGCGGGCTATCAACTGTGGGTCAGCTTTTCCCACAGCGCCAGCGAGTCGACATTGCAAGCCGCCTGCATGGAAGCGTTGCGCCAGCGCGGTTCCCGCGCCGGATTCGGGACGGCACCGCGCCATTACGAGGCGCTCTATTTGCCTGCGCTCTCCGTAAACAGCATGAGCAAAATCGCCCTGGGTATTCGCGATAACCTGGCCTGCGACGCGGTATTCCAGGCTCTGCGCCACCGTAAGCAGGTCATCGCGACCCTGCACCCGGACTGCCATGACCGCACACTGCCGCTGCCGCTTCTGGCACGGCTGGAACAGTATGCGCAAACCCTCGAAAGCTACGGCGTGGCGATTTCCGGTAAACGAATCACCCCGGCGGGCCACACACCGCTCACTGCGTCCGCACCTTCCGCCAGCCTGCCGATAACGGGCAAAAAGCGCCTCATCACCCTGCGGGATGTGCGTTTGCTGGCATCCGGAGAAAGCCTGCGCATAGAAGGCAATACGCTTATTACGCCCGCCGCCAAAGATGAAATCACGCGGCGCAATCTTACTCTCGTTCACGGTTAGCCGGAGAAACTATGTACCTCGCAAAAGTCACAGGCGCGTTGGTTTCCACCACCAAACACGTCTCGCTGAATGGCTCGAAGCTGTTGATGGTGGCGCGTCTTGACGAAAACTACCAGCCGACCGGCCACGCCCAGGTGGCGGTGGATACCGTCGGTGCGGGCAACGGCGAGATTGTTATCGTCACCACCGGCAGTTCGGCGCGCATGAGCAACAGCAAAGAACACTCGGTGATTGATGCCGCCGTCGTGGGCATCGTCGACTCGCTCGAACTTAACGGCAAATAAACCGCTTACTGCAAGGAAACCCCATGTCTGCGCCCGACGCCTCTCTCGATCACTGGATTAACGACGCCATTGCGACACAACTTCCGGAACGCCGCATGTCGCTAAGCATGGATGACGGCGAACTGCTGGCGAAGCTGGCCCGTGAAGCCGCGCAGTCCTGCGATGTGCCGATTGTGTTCAGCCTGGTGGATGCCTGCGGCCAGCAGCGGTTTTATTTCAGCATGGATAACGCCCTGCTGATCAGCCACACGCTGGCGACACAAAAAGCCTGGACCGCCGTGGCGCTCAAAATGTCCACCCACGAACTGGCGACGCGAGTGCAGCCGGGCGGCGAGCTATACGGGCTGGAGAAAGAAAAAGATATCTGCTGCTTCGGCGGCGGGTTTCCCTGCTGGTCGGGCGGACGTCTGCTCGGCGGCATCGGCATCAGCGGCGGCAGCGTTGAAGAAGATATGCTCATCGCCCGCCAGGCGCTGGCGCGGTTTAGCGCGCTGCGTTATCCCCTCGCAACAACACGTTGATTTTTATCGCAGTCCATTTCAGGGGTCATCATGTCCTTAGCTTGTGTATTAGTCATTAACTGTGGTTCCTCCTCCATGAAGTTCTCGGTCATTCCTCAGGATGACGACCAGCCCGTGTTGTCCGGCCTGGCGGAACGGCTGGGGATCGACCACGCGGTAATCACCTTCAAAGACCGCGACGGCAATAAAACGACCGTGGCGCTGGATCAGGCCAGCCATGAGCACGCGCTGTCGGTGTTATTCGCCCGCCTCAGCGCACAACGGTTGCTGGAAACGCTCTGCGCAATCGGGCATCGCGTGGCGCACGGCGGCAGTGATTTTAAACAGTCGGTTTTGGTCACCGATGAGGTGATTGAGAGGATCCGCGCCCTGTCGGCGCTGGCACCGCTGCACAATCCCGCCAACCTGGTGGGGATTGAAGCGGCGAGGGCGCTGCTGCCCGCGCTGCCGCAGGTGGCGGTGTTTGATACCGCTTTCCACCAGACCCTCTCCCCGGCGGCATATACCTATGCGATCCCGCTGGAATACCAGCTGGCGTATCAGGTGCGCCGCTACGGCTTCCACGGCACCTCTCACCGTTATATCGCGGCTGAAGCGTTGGAGACGCTGGATCTTGACCCGGCGGATCACGGCATCGTGATTGCCCACCTGGGGAATGGTTCATCGCTGTGCGCAGTGCAAAACGGCGAAAGCGTTGATACCTCCATGGGGATGACACCGCTGGAAGGACTGGTGATGGGCACGCGCTGTGGCGATCTCGATTTCGGTGCCGCCGCGTATCTTGCCAACTGCACCGGGCAACCCATCGACACGCTGTACAAAATGGTCAATAACCAGTCCGGTTTGCTGGGGATTTCGGGATTGTCCAGCGATTGCCGCACGCTCCAGCAGGCGCGGGACGAAGGGCACGAGCGGGCAACGCTCGCCATTGACGTACTGGTGCATCGCCTCGCCCGGCATATCGGCGGACACGTTGCGGCGTTAAAACGCTTTGACGCGCTGATTTTTACCGGCGGCATTGGCGAAAACTCGGCACTGATCCGCGAACTTACCGTGAAACGCCTTCAGGCGCTGGGCTTAACGCTTGACGATGAGCGCAACCAGCAGCTCTTTGGCGGGCGTAGCGGGATCATTTCCGGTACGGGCGCAACAAAGATTGCCGTCATCCCGACCAATGAAGAAAAAATGATTGCTATGGACGCCGCGGCCATTGCCTGTACGGCGTAATAATTGGTTAAAAATGCGATCGCTTTAACAGTAATAATTATTGTTTTTCGGATCGAAATTATTTTGTCCACCACGAATAAAACCCGAGGCTTTTATTGCCGTGAACAGGTGGATTTTATTGTCAGCCACGGGAATCTAAAAACAAGATAGTCCCGCTGACGCGCAAAACATTTTGTCCGAATAACTTTAGCATCACTCTGAATCAATAATTAACGCACATGGGTAAATCCGTGGATTGCTATTCCTCTGTGCACGTTTTCTTTCTATCAGAAATATCGAGGTTGTTATGCAACAAGAAGCATTAGGAATGGTTGAAACGAAAGGCCTGGTTTCTGCAATTGAAGCCGCAGACACCATGGTTAAATCCGCCAACGTTACGCTGGTGGGTTACGAAAAAATCGGTTCCGGCCTGGTAACCGTTATGGTTCGTGGCGACGTTGGCGCTGTGAAAGCCGCGACTGACGCGGGTTCTGCGGCTGCTGGCAAAGTGGGCGAACTGGTTTCCGTACACGTTATTCCGCGCCCGCATATCGAAGTGGAAAAAATTCTGCCGAAGGCCGTCGGTTAATAATTAAGGATACTGATCATGAGAGATAATCTTGTTGAGCAGATTATATCTGACGTAATGAATAAACAAACCGATGCGCAAGCGAAATCCAATACCGCTGCAAATTTTGCCGGTTGCGGTATCACGGAATTTGTTGGCACTGCGTTGGGTCACACTATCGGCCTGGTGATTGCCAATGTCGATAATCAATTGCATGAAGTCATGAATATCGACAAGAAATATCGCTCTATCGGTATTCTGGGCGCGCGCACCGGCGCAGGCCCGCATATTTTTGCGGCTGATGAAGCTATTAAAGCAACCAACAGCGAAATTATTTCTATTGAGCTGGCCCGCGACACCGAAGGCGGCGGCGGACACGGTTGCTTAATTATTTTTGGCGCTTCTGATGTTTCCGACGTCAGACGTGCGGTTGAAGTTGCGCTGTCTGAAATTGAACGCACCATGGGTGATGTTTACGGTTCACCGGCAGGCCACCTCGAATTCCAGTACACCGCCCGCGCCAGCTACGCGCTGAATAAAGCGCTCGGCGCCCCGGTTGGCAAGTCTTTCGGCATGACCTGCGCCTCGCCTGCGGCGATTGGCCTGGTGATTGCGGATGCGGCGGCAAAATCGGCGGTGATCGATCCGGTGGGTTACGCCAGCCCCTCAAAAGGCACCAGCTTCAGTAACGAAGTGATCTTTACCTTTTCCGGTGATTCCGGCGCGGTACGCCAGGCCGTCATTGCAGCACGCGAAGTAGGTTTGCAACTGCTTGCAACGTTAGACCCGGCGGAAATTAAATCCACCACGACGCCGTATATCTAAGCATCGGGTGACGACGCGTGCGACGCGGTCGGCAGTAGTAAGGAATTTAAAGATGAATGATATTGAAATCGCTCAGGCTGTCTCGACGATCCTGAGCAAATTCACCAAAGCAACACCGGATGCGGCTCCGGCAGCGCCCGCCACGTCTGATACGGCGCGGGTTGAAGGGCTGGATGAAATCGTCGCGAAGGCGCTGGCGCAGCAGTCCTGCGGACAGACCGCCTGCGCATCGTCTCAGGTCGCGAACGCCGGAAACGGTGCCTTCGACACCATGGACGAAGCGATTTCCGCAGCCGTCCTGGCGCAGGTGCAGTATCGCCACTGTTCTATGCAAGACCGTGCCTCGTTTATCAATGGCATCCGCGATGTGTTCCTGCAGGAAGACGTATTGCGCGCCATTTCCCGGATGGCGGTGGATGAAACCGGCATGGGGAACTACGAGGACAAACTGATCAAAAACCGCGTCGCAGCGCTGAAAACGCCAGGTCTTGAGGATCTGGCCACCCGCGCAATAACCGGCGACGGTGGTTTAACGCTGATCGAATATTCGGCTTTTGGGGTGATTGGTTCGATTACGCCCACCACCAATCCGACCGAAACCATTATTAATAACAGCATCAGCATGCTGGCGGCAGGCAACACCGTGGTGTTCAGCCCGCACCCGCGTTCACGCAAAGTCTCGCTGTATGCGGTCGAGCTGATTAACAACAAGCTTGCCCAACTGGGCGCACCGGCCAACATGGTGGTGACGGTGACTAAACCGTCTATCGATAATACCAACACCATGATCAATGACCCGCGCATCAACATGCTGGTCGCGACAGGCGGTCCGGCCATCGTGAAAACCGTGATGTCATCCGGGAAGAAAGCGATTGGCGCAGGCGCAGGCAATCCGCCAGCGGTGGTAGACGAAACGGCGGATATCGAAAAAGCGGCTCGCGACATCATCAAGGGCTGTAGCTTCGACAACAACCTGCCGTGCGTGGCCGAAAAAGAAGTGATTGTGGTGAACCAGGTGGCGGACTATCTGATTCACTGCATGAAGAAAAGCGGCGCGTATCTGCTGTGCGACAAGAAGTTGATCCAGCAGTTGCAGTCGCTGGTGCTGAATGAAAAAGGCACCGGGCCGAATACCGCATTCGTGGGTAAAGACGCACGCTACATCCTGCAGCAACTGGGGATCGTGGCAGGCGACGATATCAAAGTCATCCTGATCGAGACGGAGAAAACCCATCCGTTCGTGGTGCATGAGCTGATGATGCCTGTGCTGCCGGTGGTGCGCGTCGACAACGTAGACGACGCCATCGAGCTGGCGGTGAAGGTCGAACACGGTAATCGCCACACGGCGATCATGCACTCCACCAACGTCGAAAAACTCACCAAAATGGCGCGCCTGATCCAGACCACCATTTTTGTGAAGAACGGTCCCTCCTATTCGGGGATTGGGGTGGGTGGTGAAGGGCATGCCACCTTTACGATTGCCGGCCCGACCGGTGAAGGTCTTACGTCAGCACAGTCGTTTGCACGGCATCGTCGCTGCGTAATGGTTGAAGCGTTGAACATCCGCTAACCATCGCGAAGGGTAACTCAAAGATGAAAAAACGGATCATTAACGCGCCGACCCCCGATATCCTGGCCATGTTGAAACGGCGGATGCCGGGAGAGTTTCGGTCTCGTCTGGATTTGATTCGCATCGACGCCATTGGCTTGTTAATGCTGCCGGTACCGGATCTCTACTTTTATGCCGATGTGGCGAGTAAGAGTGCCAATGTGGTGGTATCGGAAATCTTTGGCAGTTGCCCTCAGCACATCACCACCCTGGCCATTTTTGGCGAAGTCGCGGCGGTGCATGAAGCCATGCGAATAATTGGGGATGATGACAACGCGTTCTGAGAGTTCGCTTATGAAGAAGATATTACTTATCGCAGGCGATTTCTCTGAAGACTATGAAGTCATGGTGCCATGGCAGGCATTAAGCATGTTAGGTTTCAGAGTGGATGTTGTATGTCCGGGAAAACGAGCGGGCGAGTTTATTAAAACCGCCATTCACGATTTTGAAGGTGACCAAACGTATACCGAAAAGCCCGGACACCTTTTTAGATTAACCGCATCATTTGATGAAATAAGGTTACAGGAATATTGCGGCATTTATATTTCAGGCGGGCGTTCTTCAGAATACCTGCGATTAAATAAATCAGTGCTGAATATTGTGCATTACGCAATTAATTTTTCATTACCTGTTGCTGCAATTTGTCATGGCCCACAAATTCTGGCCGCTGCGGGGGTATTAAAAGGCAGGAAACTGACAGGATATTTTACGGTAAAACCGGAAGTGGAAATGGCGGGCGGCCTGTGGGTTACCGCCGCAGATGACGAGGCCGTCGTGGACGGGAACCTCATCACTGCCACCACCTGGATGGGACATCCGGCGATATTACGTCATTTTATTACTCAGATCGGCACCAGCATTATTCATTAATACCCCGGCATCGCCGCAAGGTTAACAAAATATATTCGGGAGTTTTGTATGTTAGAGAAAGGTTTTTCTAATCCGACTGACCGTGTTGTAAGACTGAAAAATATGATTCTGACGGCGAAGCCGTATGTGGAATCAGAACGCGCAGTGCTCGCAACCGAAGCGTATAAAGAAACAGAACAACTGCCAGCCATTATGCGTCGCGCAAAAGTGGTTGAAAAAATCTTTAATGAATTACCGGTGACTATTCGCCCGGATGAATTAATTGTTGGCGCGGTGACGATTAATCCACGCTCGACGGAAATCTGCCCTGAATTCTCGTATGACTGGGTAGAAAAAGAGTTCGAGACCATGGAACACCGTATTGCCGACCCGTTCATCATCCCGAAAAAAACCGCGCAGGATCTGCACGACGCTTTCAAATACTGGCCGGGTAAAACCACCAGCTCACTGGCGGCATCGTACATGTCTGAAGGCACCAAAGAGAGTATGGCGAGCGGTGTGTTCACCGTCGGCAACTACTTCTACGGCGGTGTTGGCCACGTTAGCGTCGACTACGGCAAAGTATTAAAAATCGGCTTTCGCGGCATCATCAATGAAGTCAGCCGTGCGCTGGAGGCCTTAGACCGCAGCGAGCCGGGCTACATCAAAAAAGAGCAGTTCTATAACGCAGTGCTGATCAGCTACAACGCAGCGATCCGTTTCGCTCACCGCTATGCGGAAGAAGCGTCCCGTCTGGCACAGCAGGAGAGCAACCCGGCCCGTAAACGCGAGCTGGAGCAAATCGCCCAGAACTGTACCCGCGTACCGGAATACGGCGCCACCACCTTCTGGGAAGCGTGCCAGACATTCTGGTTCATCCAGAGCATGCTGCAAATTGAATCCAGCGGCCACTCCATCTCCCCGGGGCGTTTCGACCAGTACATGTATCCGTACCTGGCGGCAGATAAATCCATCTCCCGCGAGTTCGCGCAGGAGCTGGTGGATTGCTGCTGGATCAAGCTGAACGACATCAACAAAACCCGTGACGAAGTGTCGGCTCAGGCGTTCGCCGGTTATGCGGTGTTCCAGAACCTGTGCTGCGGCGGTCAGACCGAAGACGGTCGCGACGCCACCAACGACCTGAGCTACATGTGTATGGAAGCGACCGCGCACGTTCGTCTGCCGCAGCCGTCTTTCTCCATCCGCGTCTGGCAGGGTACCCCGGATGCGTTCCTGTATCGTGCATGCGAACTGGTGCGTATGGGCCTGGGCGTGCCGGCGATGTACAACGATGAGGTGATTATTCCGGCCCTGCAAAACCGTGGCGTTTCACTGCGCGATGCGCGTGATTACTGCATCATCGGTTGCGTGGAACCGCAGGCGCCGCACCGTACTGAAGGCTGGCATGACGCCGCGTTCTTTAACGTCGCCAAAGTGCTGGAAATCACCCTGAATAACGGCCGCGTCGGCAGTAAGCAGCTTGGTCCGGTAACCGGCGAGCTGACGCAATACACCAGCATGGACGACTTCTACACCGCGTTCCAGAAACAGATGGCGCACTTTGTTCATCAACTGGTTGAAGCCTGTAACAGCGTGGATATCGCCCACGGCGAACGTTGCCCGCTGCCGTTCCTGTCTGCACTGGTCGACGACTGTATTGGTCGCGGTAAATCCCTGCAGGAAGGCGGCGCGATCTACAACTTCACCGGTCCGCAGGCGTTCGGCGTTGCCGATACCGGCGACTCCGTCTACGCCATTCAGAAACAGGTGTTCGAAGATCGCAAACTGTCACTGAGCGAGCTGAAGAGTGCGCTGGATGCCAACTTCGGCTACCCGGTAGGCGCGAATCCGCATACCCCGGCGGCAAAATCCTCGCTGAATGAGCAGGATATTTACGCTGTGGTGAAACGCATTATCGAGCAGCACGGCGCGCTGGATCCGGCGGCGATCAAAAATGAAGTCTATCGTCAGCTGACTTCCGGCAATGCGGCACCGGTGCAGTCCGGCACCATGTCCCGCCATGAAGAGATCCGCCGTATCCTGGAAAATACGCCGTGCTTCGGTAACGACATCGATGACGTCGACCTGGTGGCGCGCAAATGTGCACTGATCTACTGCCAGGAAGTGGAAAAATACACCAACCCGCGTGGCGGCCAGTTCCAGGCCGGTATCTACCCGGTATCTGCTAACGTGCTGTTTGGTAAAGACGTCGCCGCGCTGCCGGATGGCCGTCTGGCGAAAGAGCCGCTGGCGGATGGTGTGTCGCCGCGTCAGGGTAAAGATACCCTTGGCCCAACCGCTGCGGCTAACTCGGTTGCCAAACTGGACCACTTCATCGCCTCTAACGGGACGCTCTACAACCAGAAATTCCTGCCGTCTTCGCTGGCAGGGGAAAACGGTCTGCGTAACTTCAGCGGGCTGGTGCGTAACTACTTCGATAAGAAAGGGATGCACGTCCAGTTCAACGTTATCGACCGCGCTACGCTGATCGAAGCGCAGAAAAATCCTGAGCAGCATCAGGATCTGGTGGTACGTGTGGCGGGTTACAGCGCCCAGTGGGTCGTGCTGGCGAAAGAAGTTCAGGACGACATCATTAGCCGTACTGAACAGCAATTGTCGTAAGTCGTTTACGGGCTATGTCTGATGACATAGCCCGTCATAACCTGTTTTGCTATTTCTGGTTTTAATTTTTACCGGCAACGGTAATTCATCTGGCTAATGAAGAGTGATGTTATGAATAAAGTTGAGTACGAAACCGAAGGCGTCATATTTAATATTCAACGCTATTCTTTGCACGATGGCCCAGGCATTCGCACCATTCCTTTTTTTAAAGGCTGCCCGCTTTCCTGCAAATGGTGTAGTAATCCTGAATCACAACGTCCGCAGCCAGAATTAATATTTAAAAAGAGTGATTGTATTCGCTGTGGAAAATGTATTGAGGTTTGTCCTCAGCAGGCGCTTTCCACCACCAATGCCTGGTTTATCGATCGCGACCGCTGTATTCAGTGCGGTAAATGCACGGACGTCTGTCCGACCCACGCCCTGGAAATGAAGGGCAAACGAATGTCGGTCACGGCGGTGATGCGCGAACTGGAAAAAGAAGAGAATTTATACCGGCGTTCCGGCGGCGGTATTACCCTGTCCGGCGGCGAGCCGCTGGCGCAACCGGAGTTCGCCCGGGAACTGCTGAAAGCCTGCAAGGCCAAGGGCTGGCACACGGCAATCGAAACCACCGGGTTTACCACCAAAGCGGTGATTGATGAGGTGTTTCCCTATGTCGATTTGGCGCTGACCGATATCAAAGCGATCGACCCCGACGTGCATCAGCGTAATACCGGCGTCAATAACAGCGTGATACTGGAAAATCTGCTGCGTATTTCATTTCTCACCAAAGTGGTGGTGCGTATTCCGGTGATCCCCGGCGTGAATGATAATCCGCAGGAAATTCACAATATCGCCGAATTCGCCCGTTTAATGCAGAATGTCGATACCATTCATTTATTGCCGTATCACAGCTTCGGTGAAAATAAATATAACTTATTAGGCCGCCAGTATCCGATGGGCGACGCCAAAAGTATTGCCGAAGAGAAAATGGCGACATTAAAAGCCACGGTCGAATCTTTAGGTTTTAACTGCCATATAGGCGGCTAATTAATACAACAATGACGGCGCGGCGCTATTATGCTGCGCTTTTTTGTTTCTCACGTACCCGTATTATTTTAATTATAAAAAATACCCGGAGCCAGTCTGCATTGTTTTTGTCTTGTCATTTAATTTAATCCTATTACAGAGGTAAGCTGGATGAATAGCTTAGATATTTTAGTCGCTTTCGGCGGCGGTATATTTGGCGCGGCCATTGGCGCGCTGGCGGCATTTGAATTCGTTGGGCTTTTAGTGATCGCCATGGCGGTGGTGCAGATTATTACCGGCGCGCCGTCGGACTTTATTACTTTTCCGTTTGGGCTGTTTGGCCCGCACACCGGCGGTTTTGCCGCAGGCGTGGCGGCGACGGCGTACGCCGCGAAACGCGGCAAACTCGGCTCCGGGCGTGCAATAACGGCCGGACTGAGCGGACTGGCGGCCTATGATGTGCTGCTGATCGGCGGCCTTTTCGGCGCGGGCGGTTATGTGATCGCCTGGGGCCTGAACCAGATCCCGGCGTTCCCGTCCGGTAATGCCTGGACCGACACCGTGGCGCTGACCGTGGTGATCTCCGGCGTAATTACCCGCCTGGTCTTTGGCAAAACCGGCCTGTTTGGCAAACCGGAGCAGGGGATCCGCCACTGCTACCCGCCGCAGGATAAATGCTGGATGCCCTATCACAGCCGTATTCCACAGCTTTCCGTGCTGGGGTTAGGGATTGGCCTGCTGGCAGGCTTTTTAGGGCTGAAATTTGGCGCAAACGGCGCGCTGCTGGCGTTTGGTATCTCCGCGTTTTCGCTGATCTTTTTGCACTTCAACACCCAGGTGCCGGTATCGCACCATATCGCATTGCCCGCCGCGCTGGTGGCGGTGCTGTCTGGCAGCCTGCTGTGGGCCGCTATCGTCGGCATTATCTGCGCGTTGTTGGGCGAGCTGATGTCGCGTATTTTCCTGATCCACGGCGACACCCATATTGACCCGCCGGCAATGGCGATTGCCATTATGACCACCGTCATTAATCTGCTGGCGACAATTGGATTATTTACTCTGGTTCCGCTGCTTTAAAAATACGGACGGACAAAAAGCCAGCAGGTTATGCCTGCTGGCTTTTTTTGTTTCCCCAAAGACAAAAAAGCCGCGATGAGAAACATCCATCGCGGCCGCGAGATTGACGAGGAATTATCTTTTTTTGCCGCCGGGGCGGGGTGCTTTGCGGGGGCTTTCCTGCGGTGCGTCCGGTTGCCCGGCCTCATGTTTTTCCGGCGCGGGTTGCTCCGGTTGCGGCTGTTCTTCAGCCTGTGGCGCTTCCTCGATAATGTCCATGCAGGATGCGCTGCTTTCGGTATCCACATTCACGACCGGGATAGACGTTGACGGCGCGTCTTCAGCCTGCGGTGCAGGTTCAACGGCGGGCGCGGCGGGCTCAGGCTGTGCCACGCCGACGGTCTCGCTGGAGTGAATAATGTGTTCGATATACTGCGCAGTACGCGCAATGACTTTATGGGCGTAAACGCTGCCCACGCGGCTGGCTGCGCTGATGGCCGCCGCGACGGCGGCATTGATGGCACCAATTTCGCCTTCCAGTTTCACGGTGACCATGCCGCCGCCTTTGGTTAACTCATAACCGACCAGATTAACGTTGGCCGATTTCATGGCGGCATCGGCGGCTTCGACCGCCGCAGCCATTCCGACGGTTTCAATTAAGCCTAAACTTTGCCCGGACATACACTTCTCCTGTTGATGAATTCATTTAGTGCTGCGCGTCAGTGGCGTAACGGCCAACCTCTTCGCGTAATAAAGCCGCTTTATCCGTGGCTTCCCACGGAAAGCTGTCGCGACCAAAGTGGCCATAGCAGGCCGTTTTACGATAGCGGGGGACCAGCAGATCAAGCATGTTGATGATGCCGAACACGCTGAGATCAAAGTGGCGGTTAACGCAGTGCTGCAACGCCTCAGATGACACGGTTTGGGTGCCGAAGGTGTTGATCCTGACGGAAACCGGGCGGGGGAGGCCGATGGCCCATCCCAGCTGGACTTCGCAGCGCGACGCCAGCCCGGCGGCGACAATATTTTTCGCCACGTAGCGGGCTGCATAGGCCGCAGAGCGATCGACCTTCGACGGATCTTTACCGGAAAACGCGCCGCCGCCATGGCAGGCTGCGCCACCGTAGGTATCGACAATGATTTTTCGCCCGGTGAGCCCGCAGTCACCCACGGGGCCGCCAATAACAAACGCGCCTGCGGGGTTGATCAGAAAGCGGGTGTGCGGCGTGATCCAACGCGCCGGCATCACCGGTTTGACGATCTCTTCGATCACCGCTTCACGAAGCGTCTCCAGTGGGATATCCGGGCTGTGCTGGGTTGACACCACCACCGTATCCACCGCCAGGACGCGGTTATCCTGATAGCGCAGCGTGACCTGGCTTTTGGCGTCGGGAAGCAGGAAAGGTAACCGCCGGGTTTTACGTAACTGCGCCTGGCGCGCCATCAGGCGATGGGCGTAAACCAGCGTGGCGGGCATCAGTTCCGGCGTTTCGTCGCAGGCGTAGCCGAAGGTGATGCCCTGGTCCCCGGCGCCCAGCGTGGCGGGAGAGTGGCCGCGAATACCGTCGGCGATATTACTCGACTGTTTGCCGAGAATGTTCAGCACGCCGCAGGTATTGCCGTCAAAACCTAGCCGGGAGTGATCGTAACCAATCTCTTTAATGGTGTTCCGGACAATCTGTTCGATGTCCACGGCGGCATGGGTGGAAATTTCGCCCGCGACAATGGCGACGCCGGTTTTGACCAGGCATTCGCAGGCCACTTTGCCCCAGGGATCCTGTAGCAGGATCGCATCCAGAATGGCATCGGAAATCTGGTCGGCCATTTTGTCGGGATGCCCTTCGGCAACGGATTCGGAGGTAAACAGGTATTCGTTCAACGCGAGGCCACTTGTCTGGAAGGTTTATTCCTATCTTAGGGGGCAACCAGACAAGCGGGCGTAAACTATATTGCGAGCGTAGTGGACTATTTTGTTTGGATCATCGCGCCAGGGCAAAATTACGCCATGGCCGCGTAGTCGCCTGGCGTGACGATTTTTCGATAGTCGGACGGGGCCATGCCGGTCTCTTTTTTGAAGATGCGGCAGAAATAGTTGGAGTCCTGATACGCCAGTTCCAGGGCAATGGTATTCACCTTCAGGTCGCTGAACTGGAGCAGCGATTTTGCGATGGTGATTTTGCGCGTCGCAATGTAATTCGAAAAACCGGTGCCGGTCATTTTTTTGAAGGCGCGGCTCAGATAGCAGGAGCTGACGAACGCTTTCGCCGCCACATCATCCAGCGTCAGATTACGCAGGATATTTTTCTCGATATGGAATTTCGCCCGTTCGATGAAATCGATATTGCCGGTATAGCTTTTGAAGGCGTAATCGAACAGCTCTTCGCTGATGGTCAGCAGGCCGCTCATAATCCGGAAATAGCGGCTTTCCATAACCCCGTACTGGTTAATGTCTTTGATCAGCGCGGCGAGTTTGCGTTGGGTCGGCGCGAGTTTCTCGCCCTTCGCCGTCATATACTGGCTGACGATATCGAGAAAATCGGTCACCTGTTTGCGTTTATCTTCTGCCATCATGTCGCCCGGACAGGCGCCATTCAGCACCTCGAAGACAAAACTGTGCCAGCGGGCGTAATCGCAGGCGTCGATCATGGCAAAGATTTTCTGTTTCAACGCCCGGGATTTTTCATTATCCCCTTCATCAAACGCCAGCGTCTTTTTGATGGTGTCGGTCAGGATGGTTTTTTTCACCGGCTTCAGCAGGTAATCGTCTACTTTCAGGTTGTACATGCTGCGCACGATATCGAAATCATCATTGGCGGTGGTGACGATGACTTTGGTATCGGTATTCTTTTTCTTAAGATATTCAATAACCTGATTGCCGTTGGGCAACGGGATATTGATATCCACAAAGATCATATCGATGTTGCTGAGCTGATCGATAAGCTGGATAGCTTTTTTGCCGGTGGACGCCTCGTGGATCACGGCGTTTTCTACACACTGGGAAATAATCCGTCTCAGGGATTCCAGTTCGATGGGCTCATCTTCAACAATAACAATGTTAAACATATGTCCTCTTCCTGATATCAGGCTTCGAGCATTGGGAACCGAAGTTTAATGGTTGTACCCATCCTGGGCTTGTTAGGGCTCATGATCTCCAGGCCGTAGCGCTCACCAAATAACAGCTTCAATCTGTTTTTTATGTTGTTGATGCCAATACTGCCTTTTTGTAGGTTTTGATCGCCCGATAAGATATGCTCGATCCCCTGCGGGGAAATGCCGTCGCCGTTATCGGTGACTTCGATAATCACGTCATGACCGTCATCCGTGGCGCGGATCAACAGATGGCTGCTGGTGTCGCGCGGTTCGACCACATAGTTAAAGAAGTTTTCCACCAGCGGTTGCAGGATCAGGAACGGGCAGACCACGTCCAGATACTTTTCCGGGATATCGCACAGATAATCGAAGCGGTCGCTCATGCGGACTTTTTGAATCGACATGTAGCTGTTGACGTAATTCATCTCGTTACGCAGCGTTATCAGGCCGTGGTTATTTTTACGCAGCAGGTAACGCATCATATCGGAGAAGTCATGCACCATGGTTTCAGTGCGCTGGGCATCTTCCAGATAAGCCAGCCGCCCAATGGTATTTAATACATTAAATAAAAAATGCGGGTTAATCTGGTACGACAGCGCCTTAAATTCCGCTTCGTGTAATGAGCGTTCTATATCGACGCGCTTTCTTAATTCATTGGTTAATTCGAGATCTTTTTTACGCAGTTCCCGCTGAATATTATTGGCGTGCGCTTGTTCCACCAAATAGGAGGAGACGTGTAATAACGTCGAGGCGGTGGATTCAAAACGCTCATACGGCATTCTGCGGGTGTTTTGATGCAAATTAATCAGCCACGGATTTTCTTCCCACACCTCATTATTATTCAGAATATAGGGAATACTGCGCTCTTTCTCTTCTTCAACTTTTACCTGGCCGGAAATAAACGCGCCCAGGTAATGATCGTTGATCATGATAGGCACGGCGAATTCAACAAAGCCGCAATAGCAGCGGTAGACCACCGGTTCACGGGCGTGCATTGCGGCGCGCCCGCCTGCGTTATCGCTTTCATAGCAGTGGTGGGCCAGATTAGGGTTCAGGCGGGAGCGGGCGCAGAAATCGGAAAAGCCGCTGGGCCGGGTAACGGGCACGCCGTTCTCATCCACCACCACCAGCGCAATCATCATTGATTTAGAAAAATTATCCTGCAGGGTCTGAAGGCGTTTTACATCCAAAAATTCATGTAATTTGTATTTATTCATCATACTTTCAGCCTGCATCTTTAAAGCATTATCGCATATTTAAAAATAAACGATCCGGCGCTAAAAAATATTGAAATGGGTCACGGCAATAAAAATAGCCTTTAAAAATCATGTTAATGAGGTATCTGTGATGTTGTTTGAATGTAACGGAAAATAGAATTTTTCGCCCATTGGATTATTCTTACTAACAATTAAAAAGTTTAGCTTAGGGATTATTACCCATTGAACAGATGCATTTATTTTTGCGTGGAATAATTACCCTGCTTTGCCGTTTTAAACATTGCATCAACAGGAAATAGCGGCGGCAATATTGTTATTGCGATAAAAAGGCGCGTAATGCGCCCCGTTAATGATTATCTGTTTTGAACGGCCCGTGTGCGCCTGCGCTGTAAAATCACCGCACGACGCGGCCCGCCTGGCCAGAACTTCCAGGGCGGCAATGACGCCCGTGCGGCATGTAAACCGGCCAGCAGACGGCCCGGGCCCGACGCGGCGCGGGCATGGGAGCTGGCGGCATTGATCAAGACGACGGTGCCAATAATGAGCGCGAGTCCTTGTGATTTCATGAGGTTACTCGCCGTGATGAAATGCCGTCATCACCTGACGGATAAAATGGATAAAACCATACGCCACGGCAATCGACAATCCGGAAAAAATTAACGCGGCGAGAGCCGTTTTCGGAAAATCTTTGTCGGAAACCGCAGCGTAAAGTCGGGCGCTATTATCCGCGTCAGCGAAAGCCAGATAACTCAACACCCCTGCGCCCGCCAGAAGGGGATGACGGGGTATGAAGGCCAGCAACCTGCCGATGCGTTTTCCCGAAACGCGTGACATCAAAGCAGACAGGCTGCTTTGCTTGGGATGAAACATGGAACCTCTCCAGAAACCAATGGATTAGCAGGCGCGAAAAGACATGCGCCTCGCATTTCCCAGGCAGGCAACCGCGCCTGCAAAGCGCTATAAGATACGCTTTATCTGGAAACTTTCGAGTCTCTACTCCTGAAGAGTCATCAGAAAAATAAAAGAGGTATTTCCACTGCCGAAATAAGCCCTCATGACGCAGGGTTAATGCCGGTCACACGGTAAATAGAGGCGTAAACCAGAGGAGTGAGGCTGAACACGCTATTTCCCTTATAAACACTCGGTAATTGATGAGAATAATTATCAGTTAAATTGCCGCCTGGGGCCGGGAATGATAATGTTGAGCTTTATTTGCCACCACAGATGCCGGTATGAAAGACGCAACGTTAACGCTGCCTTGTTCGCTTCACGCTTCGCCGAAAAAAGTCTTTTCCGTCAGCGATTTTCAGGGGTTTGGTGAACGTTATGGCATTGATTACCGCTTTCCGCAGCTCACCTCGCCGCACAGTGCGGACGCGCCGGTTCTCCAGGGCGATGTGGAAGAAATCGCGCTTGCCCCCGGCGTTTCGCTGACGCATTCCGATGTCGAGGTGCTTCAACCTTATGAAACCTGTTCACGGCACAGCAGCCCGCTTTACACCCTGGTCGTGCTGGAAGGCAGCGTGGCGCTGAAGCTGAACGACCAGGAATATGTGGTCAGCACCGGGATGGCCTTCACGTCCAGGCTGAGTGAACAGCAGGCGATGAGCGCCCGCCATGCAGCGGAATGCCGGCTTACCACCTTGTCACTGGGCGTTTATCCCGGCAATGCCTGGCGACAGGGTTTGCTGGACTCGCTGCTACGCGAATGGGAAGTGCGCGGCGCGTCAACGTTTGTCTGGCCGGTGCCGGGCTTTCTTCTGGCAGGGCTTGCCCATGCCCGGCAAAGCAGGGCGGATGGCGTATCACGCCAGCTGATGCTGGAAGGGTTAATGCTCCAGCTGTTGGGGCATGGCCTTAACGCATGCGTGGAGAACGTTCAGCCACGCTGCACGCCGGTACGCTGTGAGCAGCATCGCCTGGAGCGGGTGCGGCGCATGATTGAAGCGTCGCCGGAGCGTGAGTATACCCTCGCGCAATTAGCGGCACAGGCGGCCATGAGCCCGAGCAGCCTGCGCAGCAAGTTCCGCCAGGCCTATGGCTGCACGGTGTTTGACTACCTGCGTGACTGCCGCCTCGAACTGGCGCGACGCTATCTGCTGGAAGGCCACAGCGTACAGCACGCGGCCTGGGTATCGGGCTATCAACACGCCACCAATTTCTCCACGGCTTTCCGCCGCCGCTATGGTGTTTCGCCCGGTCATATCCGTCCCGGTAGCTAACCCATTTTGTCCCTCTTTGCGAATATCTCGTTTACGGTTTGGCAGCGCGCATACGCTTTCTGGCGGCGCGCATAGCTCACTGGCATCTAAAAAAGGTAATAATTCTTATTAACAATTAGAAATGCCTTTGGAGATGTAAATGTTCGCTAAATCGCGGCTGGCGCTGCTGGTGGGATGGGTAACCGGCAGTCTCGCTTTTCCTTTACTGGCGCAGGATACGCCAAATACCGATACCGTTGTGGTCACCTCGCAGTTACTGAGCGGCGCGACCAAACTGGCTACCCCGGACGTCGAAACGCCGCAGTCGGTTTCTATCGTCACCCGTGGGCAGTTTGAAGAGCAAGGGGCCACCAGCGTGCGTCAGGCGGTAAGCTATACGCCAGGGGTATACAGTAATCAGATCGGCGCATCCAGCCGCTTCGACTATATCGTGCTGCGCGGTTTCTCCGACGGCAGCCTCGATAATATTTACCTTGATGGCCTGAAGATGATGGGCGACACCAACTCCCACAGCTCACTGGTGGTCGATCCGTGGTTCCTGGAAAATATCGAAGTAGTGCGCGGCCCTGCGTCGGTGCTGTATGGCCGTTCTTCGCCGGGCGGGATCGTGGCGTTGACGTCGCGTAAACCCTCATTCGATCCGGGTGGCGAAGTCAGGGTGTTCGCCGGTAATAACGATCAGCGTGGGGCGATGTTTGATGTCACCGGGGCGCTTGATGATAACGATCGCGTCGCGGCACGCCTGAGCGGCATGACGCGTTATGCCGATTCCCAGTTCGATCCGCTCCAGGAAGAGCGTTACGCGGTGATGCCCAGCGTGACATGGCGTATCACCGATAATACCCGCCTCGATGTGATGGCCTATCTGCACCGCGATCCGGAAGGCGGCAGCCACTCCGGCCTGCCGTATGACGGCACCGTGGTTCCCCATTACGGTAAGAAAGTCTCGAACACCTTCTTTGAAGGCGAGGATGAATACGATAAGTACGATCGCCGTGAAAACATGGTCGGCTACAACATTGAACATCTGTTTGATAACGGCTGGTCGGTACGCCAGAAGCTGCGCTATCTGCATACCAAAGTTAAGCTGAACCAGGTGTATGCCGCCGACTGGCTGAACGAGACCGCGTTAAACCGGGGTTATTCCGGCTCTGACGAGAAAATGAATGCCGTCACCCTGGATAATCAGGTCGACGGCAACTTTGATACCGGAGCGGTTAACCATCGTGTGCTGATCGGCATGGATTACCAGGATCGCAGTAATCACACCACGGGTTACTATGGCAGCTTCCCGGCTATCGACGCATTCAACCCCGTCTACGGCGCAGGACCGGACGACATTACGATGTATGGCCAGGAAAAGCACAAGCTGCGCCAGACCGGCTACTACGTGCAGGACCAGATGTCGCTGGACCGCTGGCGTTTAACGCTCGGCGGCCGTTATGACCAGGTCAGCGTGTCGAACATTGATACGCTCAATCACACCCGTGGCGATCTGGATAAAAACAACGTCAGCAGCCGCGCGGCGCTGTTATACCTGTTCGACAGCGGCGTTGCGCCGTATGTGAGCTACTCCACCGCCTTTACCCCGACCAGCTTTGCCGATGAGAACGGCGATATTCTTGACCCGATGAAGGGCAAGCAGTGGGAAGCGGGCGTGAAGTATGAACCGGAAGGCATGAACAGCCAGTTCAGCGCGTCGGTGTTCCGCATTAACCAGAAAAACATCGCCACTAAAGAGGAGCCGACCGATCCGTACCGTTCAATTGGTGAAATCGAATCTGAAGGGGTGGAACTGGAAGCGGTAGGGCAGCTGACCGACAGCCTGCGGATGCAGGCGGCGTACACGTATACCGATATCCGTTATAAGAAAAGCAACCCGGAAGAGCAGGGCAAGCGCGCCGTTTACGCGCCGCGTAACATGGCCAGCGCCTGGCTGAGCTATGACGTCAAAACCGGGCGGCTTGACGGGCTCACCGTCGGATCCGGCGTACGCTATGTTAACGGCGTCACCAGCGATCGCCAGAATACCCATACGCTGCCTTCCTATACCCTGGTGGATATGATGGTGGGTTACGACCTGTCGAAAGTTGGCCTGAACGGTTTGAGCGCGCAGCTTAACGTCAACAACCTGACGGACAAAAGCTACGTGGCGGCCTGTAATTCGCTCTCCTACTGCTACTTTGGTGCCGAGCGCAGCATCGTCGGCAGCCTGTCCTGGTCGTTCTGATCCCTGGCCGTATAGAATGCGTAAAGCCGGGGAAACCCGGCTTATTCACGAAGGCTTATTTGCGCAATGGCCGACAAATAATAAACAGCGCGATGGCGCTGAGAAAAGGGAAGACCGCCAGTTCCAGCCACGGGTAAGCAGCTTGTGCGGAAGGGACGAGCGCCAGATCTAACCGATCGCCAAACAGAATATTCCCGGCCAGCACCGCGCAACCGCCAGCGGTGGAGAGCGCTCCGTAATGCGCGCCGAGCGTATCGTGTTCGGCAAAGCGCGGGATAAGATCTTTGGCCGCCGGCACCAGCAGCATTTGCCCCAGCGTTAACAGCGTGACGAAACAGGCTGCAGGAAGCAGGCGAAGCCAGTTATCCGGCGGCGTGGAAGCGGCAAACAGCGCGACGCTCACAAAAGACGCCGACACCAGCAAAAATCCGGCGGGCACGATCCGCGTAGCGCCGACGCGCCGGGCGAAACGGGCCATTGGCAGTTGCAGCAGAATAATCAGACCGGAAGCCAGCATAAACAGCGGGCCTAAATCCTTTTCACTGCCTCCGGCGCGGGTGATTTCCACCGGCAGCGCCAGATAGAGCTGGTTATAACTCAGCAGCCATGAGCTGTACGCGATAATAAAAGCCACAAACCGGGGCTGGCGGAAGGTCGTCCACCACGGCGTTATATGCAATGCCTGCTTGTGACGCGCCGTGCGTGGCAGGCAGAGGTGCAAAACGAGAAGCGCCGCCACGAAGACCAGCGCGCCCGCCAGGGCCACCTGCCGGAATCCCAGCCCGGCCAATAGTGCCCCGGCGACAGGCCCCAGTACGGCTCCCAGCTCCCCGCATACCGCAAACAGCGCGAACCACTCAGCGCGGCTACGTTTACCGCGTGCTTCGCTGTCGGTTCCCGCTTTTGCCAGCAAGGCTTCGATAGACGGGGAGAACAGCGCGCCGCCGATGCCGGTCAGGCAGGCGCCGAGAATAATCGGGCTCAGGCTGTCGCCGAGTGCCAGCAGCAGGTAGCCAGCCACCCGGACAACGCAGCCGCACAGAATAACGCTGCGGGCACCATAGCGGTCGGAAAGCGCGCCGCCAAGGATAAACATGCCCTGTTGGGAAAAGGTTCTCAGCCCCAGGATCAGGCCGATAGTGCCGCCGGAAAGCAGCATATCGTCACGCAGAAAGATCGCCAGAAACGGGACGACGGCGTAAAAGCCGATATTAAAGACAAACTGGCTGCCCAGTAAAACGGGCGGCCAGAGCTGCGTGGCAGGGCGAAAAAAAGGCATCAGCAGTGATCGGTTCAGATAAGGTAGTGGATATGTTTCTTGCCGTGAAACGCCGACGTTTCTACGCGGGTTTTTACCCGGAACACATCCCAGAGCAGGGTCTCAGTTAAGATTTCCTGCGGTGTGCCCATCGCAATCACCTGGCCCTGTTGCATCACAATCAGCGCATCGCAGAACATCGCGGCGTGGTTAAGATCGTGAATAGCGACGATGCTGGTCACTGGCAGCTCGCTGATTAACTTCATAAGCTGCATTTGATGGTGAATATCCAGATGATTGGTCGGCTCATCCAGCAGGATTTCGTTCGGTGCCTGGGCCAGCGCCCGGGCGATATGCACGCGCTGTCGCTCGCCGCCGGATAAACTGAGCCAGCCCTGATGGCTTTTCTCCAGCATATCCACCCGTTTCAACGCCGAATGAACCATCTCGTCATCGTGTGCGCTCCAGCCGGAGAACGCGCTGTGATGGGGGATGCGCCCCAGTTTCACCACATCGCGAACCCGCATATTCGACTCCGTCATTCCATGCTGTTCCACAAAAGCGATGCGTCGCGCGAGCTGTTTTTTCGGCAGACGGGCGATGTTCTTCCCGTCCAGCGAGACCAGCCCCGCATGGGGACGGCGCAACCCGGCAAGAATACGCAGCAGCGAGGATTTGCCTGAACCGTTAGGACCAAGCAGCCCCACCGTTTGCCCCTGAGAGACGCGCAGGGAGACATTGTTCACGATGGTTTTTTTGCCGACCTTCCAGGTAATGTTTTCAGCGGCGATGCTCATTACTTATTCCTTGAACGATAGATAATGACCGCGAAGAACGGCACCCCGACCAGCGCCGTCACCACGCCGACCGGCAGGCTCTGCGGCGCGATCAGCATCCTGGAGGCGATATCCGCTAACACCATCAGCACAGCGCCCGCCAGCGCGCTGGCGATAAGCAGCGTGCGGTGCAACGGACCAAAGAAGTAACGCATCATATGCGGCACCACCAGGCCCACAAACCCAATCGAGCCCGCCATGCTGACAATCGTGGCGGTCATCAGCGCCGTCGCGGTAAACAGGATCAGGCGCACCCAGGGCACGTTAATCCCTAACGAGGCGGCGGCATCGTCGCCAAAGGTGAACGCATCCAGCGCACGGGAATAGAACAGACATACCGCCAGGCCCACCGCCAGCACGCACAGCGCCAGTTGAAACTCAGGCCAGCGAACGCCGCTAAAACTGCCTAACAGCCAGAACATCACATCCCGCGCCTGCTGTGCGCTGGCCGAGGTACTGATGGTATAAGCGGTAATGGCGTTAAACAGCTGCGACGCCGCGACGCCAGCCAGAATAGTGCGTTCATTGCCGCCGCGTGCGCCATTAGTCAAAAACGCCACAAAAGCGAAGGCGGTAAATGCGCCGGCAAACGCCCCGGCCGAGAGCGAAACGGCGCCAGTACCAATCCCGAGCACCACCACCGATACCGCGCCGGTAGATGCGCCCGCCGACACGCCGAGAACGTACGGTTCCGCCAGCGCGTTTTTTAACAGGCTTTGTAATACCGCGCCGCAAATGGCAAGCCCCGCGCCACAGCAGGCGGCCACCAGTGCCCGGCTCAGACGGAAGTCCCATATCACGCTTTCATAAATGCGATTGAGCGGAACCTGGGTCAGCCCCAGCCGGTTAGTCAGTGCGTAAAACACGTTCTCCAGCGGGATCGACAGTTCTCCCACGCTGACGCCAATGGCAATCACAATAGCCAGCAAACACAACGCCAGCAGCACTGAGGTTGTTAATAACAGGCCCTGCGGGGCCTGTTTCACTGCCATGGTCATCAGTTCAGCCCCATTTTTCTGAGCTGTTCAGCAATTTGTTCTGCGCCGTAAATCGTGCGAATAGTGGGGTTCATGGCCTGGCCATCCATCACCACGATATGGCCTTTTTTGACCGCGTCCAGCTGGCTCACCGCAGGATCGCTTTTCAGGAATTTGATTTTTTCTTCGGCGTTATCCAGCGCCCAGCGGTTTCGGTCAAGGCTGGAGACCACGATGACATCCGGGTTCGCCGCGATAATGCTTTCCCAGCCAACCGTTGGCCATTCGGTTTCAGACGTGATGGCGTTGTGACCGCCCAGCACGTTGGCAATGAAGCCGGATGCGCTGTTTTTACCGCCGACATAGGCATCCGCAGAAGGGGAAGAGCTGGAGAACCAGAAGACGAATGACAGATCTTTTTTGTTCTTCGTGAATTCACTACGGAGATCGCTCTCGCGTTTTTTGAAATCGGCAATCAGCGCATCGCCGCGATCCTGCACGTTGAAAATGGTCGCGAAGTCAGCGATCTCTTTATAGAGATAGGTCATATCCCATAATTTCTGGCGGCTGCCGTACATATCGCCCACGTCCTTTTTGGTGGCGCACATGCCGGGAGACATATAGCTGTTAACCCCAACGGTCGCCAGATCTTCGCGTTTGGCGACTTTACTTTCCGGCCCAAGCAGCAGAGGCAACTGTGCAGGAACGAAGTCAGGGTTTTGCGAAAGAATCGACTCAAGCGTGGGGATCTCTACCGTCAGCGTTTTGATTTTTTCATTTTTGGCCGCTAATGACGGCAGCACTTTGGTCGGCCAAAACGCGCTGGCAACGACGTGATCCTGTAGACCCAGCAGCAGAAGGATTTCAACGGTATTTTGACCCAGCGCCACGACCCGCTCAGGGGCTTTAGTAAAGGTTTCCTGATAGCCGCAGTTTTCAATGGTGACGGGATAGGTGGTGGCAAACGCGGAGCTTACAGCGGCAAAAACCAGTCCTAATGCACTTATGACTTTCTTCATCTGACCCTATCCTTTCTAAAAATGTCGCCGCGGCCCGTATCAGGCTTAAACGTAAATGAGAATTAATACCACGGCGCAGATTTATACAATGTGCAGCAAATAGTGTCAAATATTAATAATAACGCGTAGTTAGGTTACTCCTTATGAATCAAAGGCTTTGATCCAGGGAGTAGATAATTTTCCGCTGCAATAACTCCTCATCGCTTTACAGGAATCAGAACGGGAAATAGCGAATAATAAATAGCGAGTTGGCCTGTTAAAGGCAGGCAATTAAATCCATTTACCCGCCTGAAGGAGTGAAAATACTCTATTATTAATGGGTTACTGAATTTTCGTGGCCTGATTAAAAGCAGTAAACCGCAAAGATTAATATTGCCTGAAATTGGCTTTGGTTATTTATATCACCGGCAATAATTTGTGAAAGAAGCAAAAGCGCAAGGCAGGATAATATAAGGGATGAGCGTAGCAGTATTCAGGGATGCGGCAAAAATGAGGCGCATGATCGTTGAATCCGTGGGCGACCTGCGAAAAACGGACGGCGCAAATATAGGCGAGAAAGTTAGGTGAGGCGCGATGAAACTGGCTGATTACAGCTGGCTGAATAAATAACAAAGGGCTCGCGTTTTCACGCAAGCCCTTGTTTTATCTGGTGGCCCCTGTTGGGTTTGAACCAACGACCAAGCGATTATGAGTCATAAAATTGGCTTGTTTTTAATTGTTCGTCATTGTCTCTGTTTGTGTTTTTAATTGTTTATAGTCAATCAGTTATTAAGTTATTTTTGTTTCTGATTGGCTCTCTCATTTCCCCATTGTACTATCCTTACCTGACCCATTACCTGACCCAAAATGGGCATTGGGTCAGGTAACGCTTATCCTCATAAAGGTAACCTCATGGCCGTTAATCTTACCGAGACTGCTATACGCGGATTGAAGACAAAAAGCACGTCTTACTACGTTTGGAGCAACAGCGCTCAACGTGGTACTGGCAGGCTTGGCGTTAAGGTTCAGCCGTCAGGCAGCAAAGTTTTTTATTTCCGTTACTACGTTGAGAAAGGGAAGAAAGAGAAATTCATTCAGTTGGGCATCTGGCCTGAGATGAAACTGGTGACGGCCAATGAGCTAGCGAAAAAGTATGGTGCCTGGCTTGTTGAAGGAAAAGAGCCCCAGCAAGAGCTTGAACAACAGCGCCTGGCCGAGCAGCACATTATTCAGATCCATCGTTCTCAAGGATCTTTTGAAGAACTGGTGCATGGCTACGTTAACAAGATGAAGCTCGACAATAAGCGGACCTGGGCCGATGTCCTGAAGCGTCTGGAAAAAGAGTGCTATACGGTTATCCCTCGCGAAACCAAAGCCAAGGATGTGACGCCTCTGCAGATCAAAACCATTCTATCAGGCATTATCCAGCGTGATGCGCTGGTCCATGCGAACCGAATTCGCTCCTACCTGATGGCAGCCTTTAACTACGGTCTGAAAGCCGATAACGATCCGATGAATACCAGCGTGGGCATTACGTTCGGTCTTGAAGTTAATCCTGTGTCGGCAATACCGAAGCAGTCTTCGGCGGAAAAAGTAGGTGATACATGGTTAACGTTGGAAGAGCTTCGTTTTGTCATGGAGCAATTCGCCGAGTCCACTAACGTTGGGTCGCTGATGCAGCATCTGATTCGCTTCTGTGTTTATGCTGGCGGGCAGCGTCCGTTTGAAATGATTGCCAGCCAGTGGAGTGCTATTGATTGGCAACAAAAGACGTTGTTGGTCATATCCGATGTATCGAAAAACAAGCGTGAGCATCTGATCCCGCTGACTGAATCGGCACTACAGGAATTAGCCGCAGTGAAAGAACTGACTAAGGAAAGCAACAGTCCCTATATCTTCCCACTCTCGACCAATGGAGAGCGACCGGTACGCACTGATAGCTTGGCGCGTTCCATCATGTATTTCCGGTCTTTTAATCCTGAGTTTAAAGTTTTCACAGCGCGAGATTTACGCCGGACCTGTAAAACGCTGATGGGGGGAGGCGGGGATCAGTAAAGAGATCCGTGACCGTATTCAGAATCACGCTTTGAACGATGTCAGCTCGAAACACTATGATCGTTATGATTATCTGACTGAAAAGCGCAGGGCGCTTGAGATCTGGGAAGATCGTATCAACAACTACCAGCGACAGCAGGAAACCAACGTTGTGAACTTGTTTGGGCGGAGGTGAGAGCTTGGCAAAATATGAGCTTAATTCAGCAGAAGAGCGGTATCAGCCGGGCTCTGGAGACTTGGTACTGGCTAATAAGTTAGGGATCACAAATGAAGAAGAAATGGAGGCGCTGGAATCTGGTCTGCTGCTGATGCTGTATGAGCACCGATTTATTGAGAGCCAGCCGCCTGAAGCGCTGGCTTTTGAGCACATCAGCAGGTGGCATCGCCAATGGCTAGGGAATGTGTACGACTGGGCGGGAAGGCTGCATAATGCCAACTTGACTAAGGATGGCTTTTAGTTTGCTGGTGCCGACAGGATTCCGCTTCTTCTTGATGGTTTCGAGAACCAGCTTCTCCCCAGGTCTGGTGAACTGAAATCTCTGGCTCGTCCGGATCTGGTCAATTATCTAGCTGAATGCCACTGAATCGCCCCGGGTTTAAAAGACACCTCAGAGTCATTTATGGACTGACCCCGCCCCGATAGACAATCCTGCCTATAGTTGGACTGACCCCGCCCCGGTAGACGATCCTGCCCTATAGTTTGAGCATAGGAGGAGCGTATGGGCATACCACGATTTACACCTGAATTTAAGGAAGAAGCCGTCCGTCAGATAACGGAACGCGGTTATTCCGTCGCTGAAGTATCTGACCGTCTGGGCGTCTCTACACACAGCCTCTACAAGTGGCTACGGGCTATCAAACCTGATAACAGCGAGCAGCATGCACGGGATTTACTGGAAGCTAAAAGCGAGATCCTGAAACTCCGGGCGCAGCTAAAACGCACCGAAGAAGAACGGGATATCCTGAAAAAGGCCGCGCGGTACTTTGCAAGGGAGCCCGACTGAAGTACCGCTTTATCAATGAGCACCGCACTGTATGGGGGTGTGATGACGATGTGTCGGGTACTGAATGTCGCCCGGGCCGGGTTCTATGCGTGGCTGCATAACCCTGTCTCGGCGCGTGATAAAGATAACCAGCGCCTGCTGATGCTTATCCGCGACTCATATTCCCTGAGCGGAGGCGTATACGGTTATCGACGGGTTCATGGCGATCTGAACGAAATCGGGGAAACCTGCGGTAAAAACCGGGTGGGTCGGATCATGCAACTGAACCGGATTAAAGCTGTGCGCGGCTATAAAGCTCCACGTCGTATCGCTGGCAGGCCTTCAGTCGTTGCTCCTAATCGCGTGCAGCGGCAGTTCACCGTTGTCCGGGCCAACCAGGTCTGGGTCACTGATATTACTTATATCCGCACCTGGCAGGGCTGGCTGTATCTGGCGGTGGTTATCGATCTCTTCGCCCGTAATGTGGTCGGCTGGTCGATGAAACCCACTCTCTCACGCGAACTGGCGCTAGACGCGCTGATGATGGCGGTCTGGCGCCGAAAACCAGACGGCGAGGTCATCGTACATAGCGATCAAGGTAGTCAGTACGGCAGTGACGACTGGCAGCGCTTCTGCCGGGCCAATAACCTGGCACCGAGCATGAGCCGGCGTGGCAACTGCCAGGATAATGCGGTGGCCGAATCGTTCTTCAGTTCACTGAAAAAAGAACGCATCAGGAAGAGAATATACAAAACCCGGGATCTGGCCCGGGCGGATATCTTCGATTACATTGAAGTATTCTACAACCGGGCCCGGCGCCACAGTCACCTCGGTGGCGTCAGTCCGGAGGCCTTCGAACAGGCCTCATCGTGAGGACAGAATTTGTCTACGGGCGTGGGGGCAGTCCAAATTTGAGCGTAATCATATTTTACTCCGTTATGCTTGCCAGCCGGGAATAAAATGAGTGTCTGAATGTCCACTTACCCTCTAAACGTTTTATCCATTACGTTGTGATAGAGGGTAATACACCCGCGACGTACAAGCACTCCTTCAATAAGTGACTTTCCTATATAAGCTCCCTTTTCTTCTATGTGGTCACATAAGCGTGTGTACTTTGTTAAATGCAATCTGCTTCATCATGCCTTTCACGCCCCAAACTGAAGACTCATGCAGGGTGCGCCTTGTACTGGTATCGCTGGTCTGGATGATTACGCGATCGCAGTAGCGCCGGATGTTGCGGATAAGGATGGGAAAAGTCTCTTTCTCAATTTCTGTCCGGTTAAATGCTTCATCCAGTATTACTACCTCACAGTCTTGGGTAAACGGTACGTTACCCCTATCCCATCAACCCATACATCGTTAGTACCTTTTGCGAGTTCTTCTACCTTAAGGTTTGCGGCCACCTGTAACTTAACGAACGGCATCCGGGCAAGTGATGCCCTTAATATATGGTCATATGTAAGCAGTACTACTGCATCATCATCACCGACTGACAAACAACAGAACAGATCCCGGCGTTTAAAGAAGGCCGCCTGAGTACCGATAGCCCTAAGCATGTCATAGTAATAAGCCCGTTTCTGTTCCACATTCGTGAGTACCGGCATGTTCTTGTGAAGAGTTTGCACGCCTAATAAACGCCCATCGGGAGTCGTTACTGGTACTGCCACAATAGATGTAGATAATGAATTCATGATTCCGTCCTATTCATTTAACTGGCTTGTGTTGATAGCTTTGTTATTAACTTTTCAGTTGTTCGCCTGAGGTTGGCAGGAATTGTGCGTCATGGTTTTGACAGGTAGTGTCGTAGAAAAAGAAAATTTAAAATGGTTACCTTGTGCTGTTTATATATACAGTCAATTATGTCGAGCAAAGCGTGACTTATATGACGGATAGGATCGCTTTAACACTTCACGCTCCATGTTTCGCGCCTCAGGTTTTTTCTAAATACCCCGTTATCCTTTTCGTTTTGTGAAATTGCTTCTCATCCAAGAAGCGCTCAGTCATGCGATATCACTATTGGAATAGCTTTAGATACGGCTAAAAATTTGCTGTAGGCAGGTAAAGATCGCCTGCGAATTTTTTATATTTCCGTAACGGCAATATTATCTGCCAGCCAGGCGGGTTGGCGAACGTTGAGCCTATTACTGCTGGTGCAGTCCTCTCTCTTCCTCCCCTCTATTAATTTTAAGAATTTTCTCCTTATTTAATTTGAAATGACATAACCTGTCAGCAGAATGTAATAACCTTAAGCTTTCTGTATCAACCGGAAACAGGGGCTATTCAAGTTTCATTTAAGGCCTTTTTGCCATTAATAACTCTGAAATGCCACTAAAAGGAATCGTGCGCCAGGACGGTGAACGCTGGCTGTGATCGTTAATGTTTTCGGGATAACAATTTTCTGAGCATAAAAAATGAAAGACAGCAGTAAAAAATACGAACTACTTATTGAACGTTTGTGTGAAACATTTGGCGCTCTGTATCAGGGCCACACTATCGATAAAACCTGGCTCTGCGAACAATTTGGCATAACGGAACGCACCGCCTACCGTGATTTAGCCAGGCTTTCACACCTTCTGGATGAAGTATCGAACGGACGTTACAGACTCAGTGATCATCTCAGGCCTTCATTACATACAGATAATCTTGCCGATTTCGCTAATTTCACGGGCGTAGCTCATCTCTTCCCATATAACGATGGAAGATCACTACGTTACCGGTTGAAAAACTCCGGAAATATGACGATTCAGGGTGCCACCAGCCGGGAAAACCGCCCCTCAGCGAGCTTATGGACAAACTTGATAAATCCATTACGACTCGCGTAGAGATAACCTTTTTATATCGTGGCAAGTCGCGCGTTGTGCAACCGTACAGGCTTATCAACCATTATGGGTTATGGTATCTGGCTGGCGTAGAAGAAGGTCGCCTTAAGGCATTTGAGCTTGCCCGCATTGAGCGTTTTTCGACAACAGAAATCCAGTTCCCTGCCGATGCTGCTGTTACTGAGGAACTCAATACTACATTAGGCATTCACTTTGGTAAGCGCATTGAGGCCACCCTGCGGGTTTCTGCTCACGCGGCGGACTATGTTACCCGTCGCCCGCTTTTCCCCGCACAACATGTCACGCAAAAGCACCCAGACGGTAGTCTTACACTCACCACAGCGGTTAGGGATAAACATACGCTGTTTCGCTGGCTGCGCTACTGGCTGCCAGATATTCAAATCCTGTCCCCAGCTTCGCTTAAGCAAGACTTCAGCAATGATTTCAAGGCGCGTTTGAAAGAAGCCCACGAAGAAACGTTTACCCATTGTGAGATAAAGTGATGTCTATTGGTCGGATTCGTCCGCAATTTACCCAAGGGTTAGAGAAAGCGCGCGCGGAAGACAAACCCGCTTACCGCCTGTCGAAGCTTCACCAGCAGCACCTGAAACTGCAGGAAGATGCGGCGGAATACAAAATCAAACCGGCTAATGATGTCGGCACGGCGAAGCCGAAGGATAAGAAAGAAGAGTTTCTGTCGAATATCCTAGCCCGTCTTAACGACCTTTTTGTGACCGATAATCTTAGCGATAAAGACATGATCAATTATGCCTTCGCGGTGCGCGACAAGCTGTCAGAAAACCACGCAGTGATGACGCAAATTGCCAATAACACCCGCGAACAGGCGATGCTGGGCGATTTCCCGAAAGCCATTGATGATGCGGTGATGGACAGCAACGATGCGCATCAGGAGATGATGATGCAGTACCTGTCAAATCCTGAACTGGCGAAAGGCTTTGCGCGGGTGGTGTTTGATATGCTGAAAGGGGCTTAACGCTTTTTCATCAAGGAGTGGTGTGGGAAATGCTGAATTCTTTCGAGATATACCAGGCGTTGAATGAATTGGGGTACCGGCTTGAGGCTGGAAATTTCGAGCCAAGCTATGCATCCGAACATGCGCTCGGGAATGGAAAGTATCTGTATGTGAAACGTAAGCAGGAAGGTTTTGTCAGTAAGAGCCCATTAGTTCTTGCACCAGAAACCCTTGCCTTAAGGGCCGAAATTGATCGCATTGCGGGTATCCACTGCCTTTGGGAAAAAGTAAAAAGCACCAGCTACCGCCGTTACCCGAAAGATAATGGAACGTCCCAATATGGTTTTGCGGCAGATGTTGAATCAGTTGGCGCGCTACAGGCGCTGGTGGCTTTGCTGGATGGCCAACCCTCTTCAAGCACTACACCCGGACTAAAAAGAGACGACCAAAACAAGGAACAATCGCCAATGTACCCCTTAAACCAGATTCTCTTTGGGCCACCAGGCACGGGTAAAACCTACAGTACCACCGAAATGGCGGTCAAAATTGCCGATAATGCGTGGTACCAACAGACCACGCGAGAACATCATGGCAATGACTTACGGGAGTTGGTAAAAGAACGCTATAAGGCGTTGGTAGAAAAGCAGCGCATTATGTTTACCACCTTCCACCAGAGCTTCTCCTATGAAGATTTTATCGAAGGGATTCGCGCGACGACTGATGAAAAAACGGGCACGCTTCGCTACGAAGTTGTGGATGGTATTTTTAAACAGCTGTGCCTGAATGCTGAGGTTAAAACAAGTGGTAGTTCAACCCAGTCATTGTCCTTGAATGGGAGACGGATTTGGAAAATGTCTCTTGGAAATACTCTTGACGGTGAAGATTATATTTTCGATGAGTGCCTTGTGAACAATTATATTCTATTAGGTTGGGGGGATAATCTTGATTTTAGTGGCTGCACGACGGGTGCTGATGTCCGACTGCGCATAGATGAATCGAGTAATAGCCTGGTTGAGCGAAGTGAATACATGCTGACTGCGGTCAATATGTTTAAAAATATCATGCAGAATGGTGATTTGGTTATTATTTCCGATGGTAACCATAAGTTTAGAGCCATTGCCGAGATCGCTGGCGATTATCAATACCTGCCTAATGATGAACGCGTAGGTTATCATCAAATGCGTAAGGTCAACTGGCTGCGAACCTATTCGCCGAGCTTACCGAAAGAACAGCTATTTTTAAAAGCACTTTCACAGATGACGTTATATGAGTTGAGGGATACCTCAATTGATAGGGAAAAACTGTCTCAACTACTGGCTCCGGTTGAAACAACTGACAATCAAGCATTGCCGCACGTACTCATTATCGATGAAATAAATCGTGGTAATATTGCCCGCATCTTTGGTGAATTAATTACTCTGTTGGAACCCGATAAACGATTGGATGCCGAAGATGCCCGCTCCTTAGTATTACCGTATTCTAAACAGCAGTTTTCCGTGCCCAGGAATGTCTATGTGATTGGCACTATGAATACTGCGGATAAGTCGTTAATTCAAATGGACCTGGCGTTAAGACGCCGCTTTAGCTTTACAGAAATGCCTGCACGACCGGAGTTGTTAGCTGGGATCACTGCGTTTGGCGTTGATGCCGCACAGTTGCTAACGCGTATTAATCAGCGTATCGAAGCGCTGCTCGATAGTGAGCATATGATTGGTCATGCTTACTTTATGCCACTAAAGAAATTAGAAAATAATGCCGACCGTGAAGCCTGTCTTGCCAGCATCTTCCAGGACAAAATCATTCCATTGCTGAGAGAGTATTTCTTTGATGATTATGAGCGTATCGGCTGGGTGCTTAATGACTCGGTAAAAGCGAAAGAAAACCGTTTTATTCTGTTGCAGCAGTCAGCACAACTCCCATCACTTTCTGCACTATTCCCGAAAGATATTGCGGATAGCTTGTCTGACAGGCGTTTTCGCATCAATGAACGTGCTTTCGCGTCGGCAGAAGCTTATCAGGGTATTGTCGCATGATGATCCAGGTCCGGGAATATGCTCTGCTGACTTGTGATAGTTCTCAATCGGCCAGTATGGATTTGGGAATTGTCTCTGAGGCAACCTTTTCCTGGCTTGAGCAATTGCAACAAACGTGGAGTGGTAACTCTCAAATTCTCAGCCGAGAAGGGAAGCGGTTTTTACGTTTGGGAAGCTATGTCGGTTATCTACAATCCCCGAATAGCGAATCAATCGAAATTCTGCCAAAAACCACATTTGAAGCGTCAACTGAGGTAGCCCCCCTGCGTCAGCTTTTACGCCGAATGCTAAGCGCCTCTTTAGGTATTACACCCCGTGAGGCGAACCAGGCGGCATTGCAGCGTAGTGACCAGCCTCTGCATGAATGGATAATCAGTGAGTTTTTGCGGCATCTTGCTGACTTAGTGCGCAAAGGGCTGCGTTTCGATTATCACCTCATCGAGGACGAACATAGCGCGTTCATCCGTGGTCAACTGAATGTCACTGCGCAAATGAGAATGCCTCCGGGCAGAGGCACTCATTTTCATGTGCGTTATGCCGAGTTTTCCCCTCAGCGCATCGAGAACCGTCTGCTACGGACGGCTTTGGATTGGGCGCTTAAAATGACCAGACAAGGGCAGAGCTGGAGACAGGCAAATTCACTTAGCCACCAATTGGATGGCATAGAGCCTATTTGTGGCAGTGCAACACAATCCTTGAGGCAATGGAGTGACGGCAAATATCTCTTAGGCTATCGTGCCATAAAGCCGTGGTGCCAACTCATTCTTGAGCAGATGAATCCAGATTTTCAACATGGAGCCCATCAGGGAATTTCTCTATTGTTCCCTATGGAGAGGTTATATGAAGGCTGGGTAGGATGCGGTCTGGCTGGTACGTTGCATCACGATTACCAGCTTACTGAACAGACGAAGAGCCAGTTCTTGTTAGAGCATGCTCCTGTTGGCGAAAATTCATCTCAACGATGGTTCATGCTCAAACCAGACTTTCTTATCACCGGTGGGCAGACGGCGGTTCTGGATGCTAAATGGAAGCTTCTGGATAGCAGAGCTGCGGATAGTCTTAGAAAGTATGAAATCAGCCAGACAGACCTGTATCAGATGTTCGCCTATGGGCAAAAGTATCTCCATGGGAAAGGCAATATGATGCTGATTTATCCGCGTCATCAATACTTTGCTACATCGTTGCCGGTGTTCCGTTTCGACGAAGATTTATCTCTATGGTGTGTGCCCTTTGACCTTGAATCTGGTGAGTTGGTAAAAGGCGAGTGGCAGGATTCGTTCCGTTGCTTCCCTGTTGATGACCCGACAACGGCTTATGACGAACAACAAAATAGCTACGCATTTTTTGAGTCTTAGAAAGATGAGGGGGAAGTAATCATGGCTTATAAGGATTTCTACCATTTACTGTTGGAGTCTTTTTCCCAACCAGTTGAGCTGTTCACCGGGTCAAGGAATGTCCCTTTTATTCTCTATGCTGAAGAACAAAAGCTGTTTGTTCGAAACGGAAAAGATAATACCAGCCGTATAGATCCCAAAGAAGTTGTAGCATTTGTTGAGCGGTTTGAAGAAAGTGAAAGTTTGTTAGCTAAAGACTACCAGGACGTGACTTTCAAAGCCTCCTATCTACTGGCTGCGATGAAATATATTACTGAGCAGCATGCATCCGTTGTACGATTTCACAGCGAGGAGCTTTATAACAGCGAAGCGCAATATAAAGACTGGGTGAATGCAAACCCTGAAGGCTATGTTTTAAATTTGCTTAAAAGAAGTCAGATAAGCAGTGCGCTGGATCCTACAAATTCTACCTGCCTACATTCCGCTGGCTGTTCTTCGGTTAATAATGAACGCAGTTACTCTCAATCTGAGCCGTTCACGGGTAATGATTACTTTAAAATTTGCTCAACAAATCTTTGTGAGCTTGAACAAGAAGCTATCAGAGTAACAAAGCTTAGCCTCGTGAAAAGGCATTCTTGTATAAAAAGTAAGGTGCGTTAATTCCACTGACCTGCTCCCCGTTGATTAATACTCCACTTTCTTAGGCTGGTGTGTCCTGGCATGCCGAAAGCACCTTTTAAAAGATCTGCCAGTATTTTACTGGCAGATCTTTTCTATGCTTGCTGCACGTTGCCTAACCCCAAAAGCTATAAGGGAAATTCAGATTATTTCAACTCCAGCACCTGATAATTATCCGTTCGATTTTCCGCCAATTCTTCCAGGTTTACAGCCGTGACCAGGCTTATCTGGTGTGGTGCAGTAGCTTTGGCAAATACCCGATGTCCTTTCTGATTCACTCCCAAGCGTAAGCGCAGGCGTTTTACTTCGCTATCGACAGAGGACAGGGTGCCCTGTTGCGCCAGCGGCGACTGGGTATACAGCAACTCAAAAATACCTTCCCGCTGGGGCCCCAGTTCAAACCACTCTTCATAACGGCTATTCATGGCTAAACCTACCAGGAACGATCCGGCGCGGGCGCGGCCCACGTTAAACGCGAATCCGGCTTCGCCCATGCTCTGCTGGCGCGTATGGTTGATGACTTTGGTGACGCCGCCAGGCCGCAAATCCAGCAGCCCGAGAGCCACCCCGGTTTTGGCGGTCGGTTGATAGGGGGCATCAGGATTGCTGCTGAGCGGCGCATGAATATGCAGCGCTGGGGTATCGTTGACAAAACACTCGGCCATTCTGGTAAATATCAGTGCATCCTGATGATCGTCAGCCAGTCCCCACAGCCTGGAGATCCACAGCGATCGGCTTGAATTGCCTGCCAGCAGAATATGCATCTCCTCAGGCAAAGGAGTAAATGCCTGTCCGAGCGCGGCGATAAACTTATCAATACCCAGCGCGATGCGTTGCTCAAGATAATCGGCCAGCTCACCATACGGGATCACGAAATCGCAGCTGACTTTTTCTCCCGCCCGGTTAAACAGGTCCACCGTGCAGGTTTTATCTTCAATATCCGGCTCTGCGGTACTGGGCGTTTCCCAGAACGGACGCAACTCGCTGATCAACAACATGGTATTGCTGTAGGCCGCTTGGGTTTTCTCGATATATATTTCCGAACCCGGGAATGGGTCGGCATCCAGCGGCTGGGTAAAGGCGATTTGGTATTTCTGACACAGATCGAGGTTATTACTAAACACACGATAGGCCATATTTTCCAGCAGATTTTCTCCGCCCAAAAATTTATCGCCCGCGGGGGCAAAATGCTCAAATACCCGCTCGAAGCCTTCATCTTCCTCTTCTTCTGAAGGGTGACGGTAGTAGCCGAAATCAAAATCGGTGGTGCCGCCGCCAAAATCAAATACCGCGTAGGCTGCTCCCTGTTCGCCGGGTTGGATCGCCAGGGCATCCAGCGCGCACACCGCATAGGCGGCAGGCTCGCTGGCTAACTCTTCGACGCTAAAGGCGTTAAGCCATTCCGGCTGCGCCACCAGCGTTGGCGGCAGGCTGCGCTGCAACCCGCGTTTGAAGCTGGCGAGAATTTTTTCTTTAACCTCGCGTGGATACTCCACCGGGAAAGTCATGAAATACTCCAGCGAGATCCCCCGACCACGCCAGTTAATGGTCATGCCTAAAAACCAGGCGTAAAGCTCAATGGGATCGAAGGGATAATCACCGGTGACGTCCAGCCACTCTCCGCGCGTGGGGTTATTTTGGGTAAGCGGCGCAAGGGTGTGTTCGCACTGCTGTTGGTCGGTAAAGACCACCTGATGATCGCTGGACTGGCGCAGCGCCCACTGTTTCAGCCGGGTCAAAATGCTGCTGACGGTGTAGATGTCGCTCTGGTTATCGCGCAGTTTCGCCTGCGCCTCGTGAGAACAGTGCACCATGTCCCAGCGCACGTCAGGACGGTAGGCTTCTTCGGTCCATTCGCTTAACAAGGACTGCAAATCGATAATCTCTAACACCGTTGGGTTTTCAAAATGGTGCGGTTCGATGCGCTCATAGAAATCACGCACGCCGATGCGCATTAACTCTTTACGTCCGTTTTCCGTTTCATACGCCACTACGGTGCTGCTGGTGCCAAAGTCGATGGCGACACAGCCGGGGCGGATATCTCGCGCCGGGTCGCGCGGACGAATGTTCAGCGCTTCAAGGGTATTCGCGTCCTGCCCCCACATTTCCCATATCCCTTTATTGATATCGGTAAAAGTGAGGGGATCGATTTTCGGCAGGCGGTTTACCTGGTAATCCAGCTCCACCATTGAGGTATTGAGATGATCTTCCCATCCATCCAGCCAGTTACGCCCAGGCTCACTCAGGGAACTAAGCTTAACCGGCAGATCGATCAGAATATCTACGAAAACCTGTTTCGTGACTGATGCACACGGAATAGAGGGAGCCTCACGCTCCTTGTAGGCGGTAGGGTTAGGATTATCAAGATCGATAAAACCTTCCTCAACGTTAAAGCCGTATTTATCGCGCAGGCGATTATTCGTACCCTGACGCAACGGGTTTTTTTGGTTTTTGGCAAACAGCAGCATTTCGTTGCGAGTCGGCACGCGCCAGCCTTTGAGTCCCAGCCAGCGCAACTCGTTGCAGTATGCCTGGTTATCCTCGACCCGCCCCGGCGGGTAGTAGCGATTATCATGTGTCCAGAGCAGTAGCCGCTCGTCCTTCACCTGCACCAGCCACTTCGTCTGCTCGCTATCAACGAGTATACCAAAGGTCGCTTTGCTTTTTAGCTCGGCCCAGAAGGTATCAACCAGCCCGAGCCAGGCGCGTTCCTGCAGTTTTTCCAGCATGTTTTTTCTCTTAGTATCCGTCTTTCTCTGATTACGACAACTGCACCAGCGGCTTACGAACCCGCTTGCTTGCGCTATTCATCAGCCCTGGCAGCCAAAGCGCGATGATGGTATCGCCCTGGCCGACGCCGTTATGGATTTCATAGTTATAAGCGCTGCCGGCTGCCACGGTTTCGAGTTCCGCCAGCCGGTCAATCCACAGTCGGTTATGCAGCGAAAGGGCGTATTCCATCAGGTGCAGCTCAGCGTCGTTAAGCGGCGCGGCGCGAGTTTTCACCCGTTCGGCGAACACGTCCCACAGGCGCTCGATGCGATCCCAGTGGCTGGCGATAACTAACACCTGCTGGAACTGCTCGGCCTCGTCGTCGGGAAGTGGCCGACGCAGCCATTTCTCCTGAAGTTCGGGATCGTTTTTAACCATCGTGATAATGCTCCGCAGCGGTTGCAGGGCGTCAGGTATCGGCTCTGCCGCGGGCTCGCTGAGTGGCAGAGCCGCGGGAAGTGGCTCCGGCGAGGGCTCGCTTAACTGCCGCCATGCTTGCTGAAGCTGCTGCTGCACTTCGTCACCGATAAGCCCGGCGAGCCAGGCACAAAAGTAAGGATCGGTGCGTAAATCTTCAAAGGGCGATGTCATAGGGCGTCAGCTCTCTTACTCATCCAGTAACGGTTCCATTTCCGGGCGCACCGTCAAATATCCCACCTCAACAAATTTGCGTGCCATGGCTTTGATTTGCTGCTGGTGACGGAACTGACTTTGTTGAAAGCTGCGCTTTTTCATCGCTAGCGCGCTTTTGTTAGGTTCCGGCCAGGGGCTTGAGATGCCGGGCAAGGTCAGGCTACCCAGCAGCATCGCCATATCGCTCGGGCTGACTTTCTGCCAGAAGTGTGCGAAAAACAGCGGCATAAACTGGGCGATGGCGGCGTCGTCCAGATCGTCAGTGCGCAGCAGATTGGCTTCATAGTGGGCGCGCTCTTTATTCCAGCTGGACTGCTGTTGCTGAAGGCTCTGCTGGCACGTTTTTAACGCATCCTGCAGCGCCAGGTTTTCCTGCTGCTCCTGCTGGAGCTGCTGCATCAGGGCTTCCTGAGTTCGTGAAGCAGACTCAAGCTGGTGGGATTTCACTGGCGCGTTATGATTAACCAGCTGTTTCCACAGCAGCGGCAGCAGGTGACGGCATATCAGTTCCGGCGTCTTGCTCAACGGATCGCAGGCTGCAGCGCTGGTCAGCCACGGGGCGAGCGGCAACACCATAACCGGGATGTTCGCTACCGCATCAAGCAACTGCGGTAGCCACGGCTGGTATGCCGCCTGATAGAGCACCACAATCTGTTCCGGCGATTTCCATTCCAGATGTCCGGTCAGTTCACTCAGCGCTTCCGCCAGCTGGTCCGGCTGGGCGCATTCAAGGCTCTCTTCGCCTTTCAGCCGGTAAGCTTCCCAGCCTTCCTGAGCGAGGTAAAAACAGGTAAAGCGCTGCTGGTCGAGAAATATAGCGTAATGGCTCATCAATTCATGTCCGGCGTTATTCTGCATCAGCGCGCTGGGCGCGCAGGCTTGCGACAATCTCTTCCCTGGACAGGCCATCCGGCATATCGGCTTCGGCAGAGGCCAACCAGGCTTCCACACGCTCGCTGTCATACAGATCCAACTCGTCGTCGAGATAATCGCGGATCAGGGTAAAGTCGTTAGTTTTGCCCATCAGGTTAAGAATGCGCTCGGCGGTAAAAAACTCCGGTTTTTGCGCCACCAGCATGAGCAGGCTAATCGCTGAATCCATGCTGAAGGATTTGTATTCAGTCAGGCCCTGGGCAATCACGCCAGCGCTGGCGGCGATTTTCTGTTCTTTGCTCCATTTGCCTTCCAGACCCGGTTTCACCTCAAAATTTTTAATTGCCTGAGAATATTCATCAAAGGTCGCAAAGGCGTCTGGTGTAATCCCCACCTCTGCGGCGGCCAGCACTTTTTCACCGTGTTTTTCCGGTGACTGATCCGGGCGAAGAATATCCAGCGCGATCCCGATGACCTGCACCACGGCGCTTATCGCGCGCACGATTGCAGGCGTGGTCGCAATTTTCAGCACCGTGCTAGCCACGCTCGCCACAAAGCTGCCGATGCTCGACAGCGCCGAACCGATTGAACTAAAAAATCCCATAGCCACTCCTTATTATTTAAAAACACTATTTTTTGGTCATATCGTTAACCCGGGCGGCTAACACGGTGAAATCAAGCGACTCTGGCGCGATATCGATAAATTTCAATAGCTCAGCCAGTCGACGAGGCATCTTTTCGTGTACGGCGTCCGGGAGGAGATCGGTGTTATCCAGCGTCCAGGCCACCATCGCCGGGATTAAATCGGGCTCGCAGGCGTTGAGCGTTTTGAGTTGCCCGACGATGCGTAACAGCTGAGCGTTCAGCGACGCACCCGGTTGCAGTTGCCGTGCCAGCGTGATCAGCCGCAGCAGGTTGCCGATCTGCTGGCTATAAACGATAAACGCCTGCGGATCGTCAAAGTGGGTTTGCGCCGCAAGCTGCGGGAACAACCGGGCGCGTTGCGGCCACCACTGTTGAATACCCCGGTCGGCGATCGTGCGTTCATCGATCGGCTGACCGGTGGTATTGGCGTTGGGTTTGATTTGAGTCAGTACCGCACCGTGCCAGCCGCCGCCGTAAATCACCGCCTGGCCGGTCTGGAGCGATGGCAGGAAGTTTTTCTGTTCATCGCTTAACGACATGGTATCGCCAATAACCTCGCGATCGTCAGCGGAAAACAGCCGGTGAACGATTTTGGTATTGGTATTTTTAATGACGTCCGGGATCAGTTTGTTGGGGATTTGATCGGCGATGATCAGCCCTTCGCCATATTTACGCACTTCGGCCAACAGGTTGCAGAACATCTCCACACCGAGTTTTTTACTGCCACCCTCGCCCGGCTCCGGCTTCGCCAGCAGGCGATGCGCTTCTTCAATCAGCGTAAGATGGCGGTAGCCCGGCTCCCGCAAGTAGCGCTGTTTAATCGTTTCGGCGAGGCGGGTGACAATCAGCGCCATCAGCAGGGATTTGTCGTTCTCATCCTTAATTTCATCCAGCTCGAAAACCACTCTCTTATCCAGCAGCGCATCGAAGTCAATAGAGTGGCGGGCGTTGAGCATGCGGCTTTTGGTGCCCTTTGTCAGATCGGTCAGCCGCGCCACCAGCGAGCCGCGGTATTTTTCCTCAAATTCTTTACCCATGCCTTTGGATTCAATAACCGAATCCAGTTCGCGGATCATATCGCTGAAATTGGGCCATGCGCCGCTGTTCAGGGCGAACGGCTCCTCTATCAGCAGGTTTTGGTTGCTGAAGATATCCCAACCTTTGCGCTTATAGGCCTGGATAATCGCCTCCGCCACGATCATCGGCATCGCCGCCTCCATGGGGAATACCGCATTCAGGGCGTTTTTCAGGATATCGATGTGTCCTGTGAGCGTCTCTTTCGACGACACAAGTTCAAACGGGTTGAGGCGAAACGGTGTGATGTCTTCCCGGCCCAGGCAGTAATACTCCACATCGGGATTCTTCTGGTACAGTTCGCGGTACTCGGTCTTGGCAGGTTCAATCACCAGAAACGGCAGTCCCGACTCCAGCAGGAGTTTCATGCAGCTGGTAGTCTTACCGGAGCCAGTTACGCCGGTAATGAAAATGTGTTTATTCAACTCGGACTTATCGAGTGTCAGCGGCTTAAATGCCAGGGGCTGACCATGCTGGATCACCTGGCCGAGTGTCAGCTGTTGTGACTCAGGAAGGTCGGGGGGATTCAGCGCGAAATCGACGCACTTACGGATTTTCAGCCCAGCCAGCTCTTTATCCGGCAGGCCCATCAGCAGGGAGATTTCCTGGCTGTTCAACCAGGTCGAGCACTGGGCGCGCCCATGGCTGGCACTGACCAGTGAGTAAATGGCTTCGCTGTAGGGATGTTGCGCGCCGGTCGCCGCATCGGCCAGCTGTAGCAGTTGCCCGAGCTGCGCCACTCCGTGCTGCAAACGGTGCACTCGCAACGGCGTCAGGGTGGGGTTATTGCCCTGGAAAATCGACCGCACGCTGGCGCTCAGCCGTTCATATACCGCGTTAGTTTTGGCGGCCAGAAACAGCGAAGTTTTAAACATTCCCTTGCTGTTGCCCTGGCGAAAGCGTGAAATTTGCGTCTCACCCAAATGCTTCAGCAGCTCTTCATAGCCTTTGTTGATCTCTTCGCGAGTTACCGCCTGGCCGTCGCCAGAGGTGGTGGCGTCGCTGGTGCCTTCATTGCTGCCGACGCTTTCCGAATCACTGGTTCCCCTGGCATGGGATTTGTTCGTCGACGAGGTGGTGGTAGTGCCGCTGCTGGTGCCTGACTGTGATTGGTGCCTTTGTTATCGTAGCTAGAGCTGGTGCCTTTACTGGAGCCGCGGGTTTCATTAACGCCGACGCTTTTGGCCCGGCTGTCGCCCTCGCCGTTTGTGAGGGTAATACTGGTTCCGCTGGTTTTGGTGAGGTTCTGACCGGTGCTGTGGGTATGTTGCTCACTCTGATTTTGCGAGATTTGCACCGAATATTTCATTTGCGAGGAGAGCTGAGTCGACAGATCGTAAATTTGCTCAATGATCTGCTCTACCTCTTCTGCGCTGCCCGGTTGGCAGGCGATAACCATCCGCCAGCTTTCCCCAGCCAGGCCATTAACCAGCCGCTCAACGCCCTGAAACTCTTCATCCCCCAGCCGGGTTTCTTCTTCATTCAGCGAAGGGACGCCCGTCACCACGCCGAGCCTCTTCATCGACAACAGCGAGGTTATTGGAGCGATGTCCTGAGGTTTAACCGCCGCCAGCTTTGCGCCAAGTAAATTACTGCTGAAGGCCCGCTCGAGTTTAATACCGATGTCGTGGACAACGCCGTTATCGTTGCTCGCCACGCCGATATAAAAATGAATACCCTGACCATCGCTAAGCAGCATATACAGCAGCGTTGCACGCGAATCGCTCATATTGGCGATCACATTGCTCATCGCCAGCCGATGGACCGCAGCCTTTTCATCGGTCATCTCTTCAATACGGTAAAAACGGTATTCGGTGAGACGCTCATCCTCCAGCATAGACTCGGGAGCGAGCTGAAAATGGATACGGTTCCAGTGGCCTACGTTTAATTCGCTCAGGTGAAAGCGTGCCTTAAGCTCCGTAATGGTGGTGTGCTTGTCAGTCATACGTAACGGGTCCATCCCAAATGAGACAACAGAGCCTGTGTGTTTAATTCGTTGTCATTGCAGGCATTTACTACCTTGGCGTTAATCCGAAAAAAAAGCTAGTTACCGATTCCAGGGATTAAGCGTCGGTCGCATTATTAACGTCGGCCCGCTACAGAAAAACTCCAGTAAAATCGCACAAAAAGGGTTTTTCGCACACAAACCGCGCGACACCAATATTCTGCATTCCAACGCAAGCCATTTATGGTCGTTGTCTGGAGGTATCGCAGCTCAAACTCAAAGGGGAAACCCTGATTCTCCACGTGAATAGTGGACACGCACTAAGTGAGTAAACTCTCAACCAGAGGTAGCTCACATGATAAAAGCAGCACACGCCTGAATTTCGTCAGGAAGCCCTTAAACTTGCTGAACGCATCGGTATGGCCACCGCCGCTCGTGAACTCAACTTTTACGAGTCGTAGCTCTATGCCTGGTGCAGCAAGCAACAGCGTCAGACAACATCCTCTGAGCGCGAGAGCGAACAGGCGGCTGAAATTGCCCGCCTTAAACGCAAGCTGGCGGAGCAGGCAGAGGCAACGGCTATGATAATGCCTGTGCGGAGAGCTTCTTCCACTCTCTGAAGGTAGAATGCACCCATGGGGGAACACTTTATCAGCAGGGAAATCATGCGGATGACGGTGTTTAATTATATCGAGTGCGATTACAACCGTTGGCGTCGTCACAGTGCCTGTGGTGGTCTCAGCTCGGAACAGTTTAAAAACCAGAACCTCGCTTAGGGCTGTGTCCACATTACGTGGGTAGGATCAGTGCCTCATACCTCTGCTCCATTCAGAAACGAAACTCCTGAATGATAAATACATTTCTGAACGGAGGTCGTGCCGATGAATATGTCACGATCCGCCGAAGTACAGATTGTCATTGCCCTGAAGCTGACTGAACTAGCTACACCGTTACTTTCAAGTGATCACTTATTCCTGATATGAACATTTATGCGGCCACCAGAAACGAACTGAAACGTTCATTCAGCTAACCCTTAGCAGTGATCATCGTACTGATTCGCGTATAACATATTGATGTTAAACAAAAAAGAAAAATGATCATATGATGTTTTTTCCTTATCTTATTGAAAATGTTAATAATTAAAAATAAAGCTTCGTTATTTCACGTAAGAGGGTAATTTAGAAACGAAGCATTGAATCGCCACGGATAATCTAGACACTTCCGAGCCGTTGATAATACTGGTTTTCATATTCTGTCGGTGACATCTGTTCGCTAGAACCATGCCGACGCTTACTGTTATAAAACATTTCGATGTAATCAAAAATATCACTGCGGGCTTCTTCCCGCGTTCCGTAGATCTTTTTCTTTATCCGTTCACGTTTCAACAACTGGAAAAAACTTTCTGCAACCGCATTATCATGGCAGTTACCGCGACGGCTCATGCTACCCTCCAGGCCGTGTGATTTCAGGAACGACTGCCACTCATGGCTTGTGTACTGACTGCCCTGATCCGAATGAACCAGCACCTGTTTTTCGGGATTACGCCGCCATACAGCCATCAGCAGTGCGTTCAGGACAATGTCCTTTGTCATCCGGGATTGCATGGACCAGCCGATAATTTTGCGTGAGAACAGATCAACAACAACGGCAAGATACAGCCAGCCTTCGTGGGTCCTGATGTAGGTTATGTCCGTTACCCAACGCTCATCAGGAGCATCCGGATTGAACTGTCGCTGGAGCCTGTTGGGTGACACGATACTGGCCTCGCCTTTACGTGCCCGCGGGCTTCGGTATCCGACCTGAGCCTTTATTCCGACACGTTTCATCAGTCTCCAGACTCTGTTTACTCCGCACTGTTGCCCGCTGTCACGCAGATCCAGATGGATTTTGCGATAACCATAGACGCATCCCGATTCCAGCCAGAACTGTTTAATCTGTCCTGTCAGTCTCAGGTCTGCCTGATGGCGTTGTGAATGCGGCTGCTGAAGCCAGGCGTAAAAACCACTGGGATGAACATCCAGCACCCGACAGAGCAGGCGAACAGGCCAGCAACAGGAGTTGTCACGGATAAAGGCGTACCTCAGTCGGACAGCTTTGCGAAGTACGCCGCGGCTTTTTTTAATATGTCCCGTTCGTCGGTAACCCGTTTCAGCTCTTTCTGGAGACGGCGGATCTCGGCCTGAGCATCTGACTGTTCTTTATTAGTGGAAGAATCCGGACCGTACTTCTTTATCCAGGCATAAAGGCTGTGGGTGGTGATATCGAGACGTGTTGCAACGCTGGCAACAGAATAACCGCGATCAACAACCTGTTTGACTGCTTCAGTTTTAAACTCTTCGGGATAACGCTTACCGCTCATGGGCACCTCTCTTTAAGCCATCTTAAATGACTCTGAGGTGTCTGTTAAACCCGTGGCGATTCACAATGAACCAAACCAGGAAGCTCAGGATCTGCAGCGTTTTCCCCAGCCCCATGTCATCAGCTAGCAGACAGCCAGCGGTTTCCTCTGGTGAACGAAGGAAGAGTTGCTGGAGCCAGGCTAAGCCTTCACGTTGATGATCTTTGAGTCGAATATGCTCTTTAAGACCCAGTGGAATTTCAGGTTCTGCATGACGTGCATCAAGGAGTGAATCGCGGCGTTGTTTGATGTAGGCCGCTTCTTCAATATTCTGTTCAATTTTGAGCACTGCCCGGGCCGCTTTTTCAACAACATTGCCCTCTGATTCATGTGCTGCATTTTGCTGTTTTTCCCAGTTTTTACTGAAAGTTTTAGCGGCGTCCAGCGGCAGTTTAGTCTCATTCCAGGGGGAGATGATATGCGTTTCGCCAGATGCTTCTGCTTGGGTAATCCTCTGCTGCAGTTCATCGAAATGCTGTAGGTTATCAGGTTGCCAACCATCCAGCGTTTCTACCGAAAATTCGGAAAAGTCGATGCCATCAGGGAGCCAGTTTTCACTTTGCGCCTTGGTCAGCCAGGGAGAGGATATTTTTTCAAACTCACCGATGCCAATGACGCGATCGCCATATTTGCCCAGATCCAAGACATCGTTAAATTCCTTACCCTCGACTTCCTGTTGCCAGCGCGACAACAGCGACTGGCAATCGTGCCATTGCTGTTCGGTGAATTGGCTCAGTTCCAGCTCGTATCCCTGCCAGGAGCCTGCTGGCATTTGCGCGGCAACGCTGATCCCTACGGCCTGAACAAATTTTTCCAGTTCCCATGGCGCGGAGAGGAGGAATGACACCTCCGGTTGCGGCACCGGTGAGACCGGCTCCAGCACCAGCGTAATACTCTCTATCTTATTTTCATCATTGATTTGGAGTTGAAGCCTGAAGTGATGAAAGAAAATATGGGCGTCAAACAGTGCCTGTTCGTGTTCCTCAGGGGCAATAACACTGGCGGCATCTTCACCCAGGAAAGTATAGGGGTTGCGAACAAAGGATAACGCTTCACTACCGGCAACCCGGCGACCGGGAATTGAGTGTATTGAATTCAGGACTTCTTTCACTTCGGGAGGAAGGATGATGTGGCTGAGTTCGCCATTCTTGCCGGGGATACGATAACTATCGTGAACCTGCGAATTCTTGTCAAAACTGCCCAGCCAGTTAGCAGGCTGGTCCTCGAAATGGGGCTCAATTTCGATAACAGCAGTATCGGCAATCGTTGCTTTACGCAGACGTAATGACAATGAAGTTGGTTTGACGACATGCGTTTTTTCTAAATAATCATCAAATTTTGCGGCTGCTTGCTTCGCACATTTGCGGATAGCGGCCCATCCTAACTGGTTAGTGGTTTCGCCAGGCGTCTGATACTGCTGTGCACTAAGTTGTTCTGTTGCCTGTATGAGTGCCCAGTTTTCGCGCGATAACAGGTATTGCTGATTTTCATGGGTTAAAATGGCACCGGTACGACTGAAACGGATCGGCTTGCGGGCTGGAAGCGTGGCCCATTCAGCGATCCAGACGCGAAAATCGCTATCGCTTAACGCACTTCGTGAACTCAGGCTTGCGCGTAAAGGCAGTATGTCAGGTATACCGATAAGCGGCAGGCTGCTGGCATGTTCCTCATCCTCCAGCAGGCGATACAGTGCGTCCCAACTCAACAGCCACCGGTCTGTAAGTGATATCAGATAGTCTTCTTCAGCCAGTTGCTCAAGCCAGGATGCCAGAGCCCAAAGCTCTGGGTCATCAACCAACGATTGTGGAAAACTGAGCCCGTTTTCTTCAGCCTGGTACTGTTTCTTCAGGTGGCGTTCTATCTGCTGACGGTTTCCCGCCAGTTTACTTAACAGACGTTTCAGCATTATTTAATCCAGTAGCGATGCGGTTCTTTAGTTACGGGAGCGAAGCCGAGTCGGAGTAACTCTCTTTCCGTTGTGTCATCCGGTATTTTCAGCTGGACAGACAGCACGCCGCCTTTTTGTCGGTTATCGCTGACGATGCATGAAGTGCTTTCAACCAGGCGCTGTATTGCGGTGTCCCGCAATGGATTGATGATTTTGATGTCAGATACCGAAGCGGGTGAGGGCGCTTTTTTATCTACAAATTTAACGGGCTCTTCAGCCATCCAGCGGATACCCAGCTGACGTAATTCATCGTCGTATTTCAGCATCCAGCCAGTGAGTCGAACCCTGTTATAACCTTCGGCTCGTGGGATATGTGGAAGTCGGAGAACATTACGGAATTTATCTTTTAAATGAATATTAATATCTAATGATTCTGACTCAGGATTGAACGGCGCCTGGCCAACCCGATAGGCATACATCGCATTTCCTGTCCCAGAAAACTCAACGAACAGATAATCGTTAATCTGCATAATCATGGCGTTATCTAAGTTGCGTCCACCTAGTAAGTAACTCAACCGCCCTTTATTCTCTTCGCGGAATTTCACGAAGTCGCTGCCACGATCGTGCCAGGCATCTGGCCCCATCACTATACGAGTGAATCCCATCTGGTTTGCGAAACGCAGCCAGTAAAAGAGACGTGCCTGGTCAACATCCCCGTTTCCACGCAACAACTCGAAGAAATGCATCAGATCTTGTTTTGCCAGCCAGCCCCGTACCATCGCGGCGACGGGTTCAGAAACATATTGATGCCACTTATTCTGTTGGCTTTTTAGTTGCGGATTGTCCCAGTATTCCAGCGCGGCCTGTTTCAGAGCGGAATGCGCTTGATCGCGATAGGTAGAATGGTAATAGCGGGTCAGTGTCGCCGTCATAATATCATCGCGAAAACGAACCCACTGCGCCGCCAGGCCTAATAGCCAGCTTATTTTGTCCAGGTATTGAGGATCGTCAAGAGTATCAAGCTGCGCCAGAAGTACGGTGAAGATACGCTTCCATAGCCAGCTGCTATCAGGAATTTGAGCGATTTTTTCCAGGGATGAGAGAGAGTTTTTCTCACCTGCCAGTAACTGTCTGGAGATGACGCCACCTGCTTGCGGTGTAAAAATATCGTGGTAAAACTCAATGGTTTTCATCCACGGTTTTTCTCGCCGTATAGCCGCTTTCACGACAAGGTAGCCCTTAGCGATATGCCCGCGCAGTACGCACCAGTGTGGATTTTGTTCCGGCTTTTCATTCCTGTAGGCAAAATAGCTTGCACAGAGTGCGGCCCAATCCTTCCGTTTCAAATCCTTCGATGCGAGCCGTTTTTTGATTTCACTATCAACTTTTGGAAAGAGCGTGTCGTCTTCAAGCAAGACTGGTTGTTTAGGATGTAACGGATCGTTGTCGGCGAGACCATAAAATACCATCCGCCATTCTCGCTCGTTCAGTTCCTCTGCAAGACGAAAACGACGTAACGCTTTCAGGCGGGTTTCATGCGGAGGGGAAGGGATTTTATCGGCTTTATCAAACCGTTTTTCCATCTCGTTTACGGCTAATGTCAGCGCATGGAAGCCATTTTTCAAAAAGGTATCGCTCTGCTGGCTGGCGGTGAGCGTAGCGGCGATACGTTGAGAAAGAGAGTGCAGTGCGGAGGTCATAATGGCATTACCAACTGGCACACTTCTTTATTGACCACGGGAGGGAAATTCACCGCCTCCTCGCCATCACGTTTATCTTTGAGACCGAAGAACTGCATACGTAATTCGACACGACGGCTGGCTTCTTTACTTTCTTTGGCATTGTTAAACGAGACGCCACCTGCGAGAAAAAGCTTACGAATCTTGATCTGCTGCTGTGCGGAGATGCTCTTTTGTAACGGGCTGCGGCTATCGAGCAAGCTGCACATGACCCATTCAGAACGCTGTAAAGAAAGATGTAAATTATAAAGGTATGAACCGTCGGTATCGGTGAACCCTTCAATAACGATTTGCTTAAACCATTTTTTGCCTTCTTCGCTTTCAGAGGCTTCAAGCACGAGCGGAACGACATCCTGCAACGCTTTTTGGCCTTCAGCATTGAGGAAAAAACGATTGTGATCGAAACGGCCAGCCTCGCCAAAACTGATACGATTATCGTGACAATCCACCACAATAGTTTTGTTCAGATTACGGGCATGAAGCTCCAGGCGTTCACACAATCTGGCAATATCGTGTCCCCTGATTTTTTCCCCTTCTTCCGCACGTTGAATACGCTGTGTGACAGAACTCAGTGACGCTACCATAACCACCAGAAATAATACCATCATGGCCGTCATCAGATCGGCATAGGAGATCCAGAAGGGTTTCTCTGCTTCATCGCTGCGGCGTTTTTTAACGCCAAATGCATTTCCAAACATCAGCTGTCACTCCTCAGGCACGAACGCGTGACAGGACATCATCAAGCTCGTTGATGCTCTCTCCAATCTGTTCAACAGAACCCGCGAGCAAAGTAGAGGCCTTCGCCATTTCCACATCCAGTTTGCCCAGCGTTTTATCCAGGCTGCGTAAAACACCTTCAGAGAAGTCTTCGAACCCTTTCCCGAGCACGTCACTGACATTTTCCATAAAAGCCTGTGCTTCACGGTTGTAGCCCTGAAGGCGCTCACCATGTAGCTGAAGATCGGCGATGAATTTGCTGCGGGTGGTTTGTTCAGATTGCGTATTGGCGGCGAGCAGCTCCAGCATGGCAATAGATTTGCTGACGGCTTCGCGGTTGTTACGGTAATCGGCAACGACAGAGGCAAGTTCGCTGGTTGCACCAGAAAGCGATGAGCCCGCCGTTTGTGCTTTATTCAGAACATCAGCGGTAATGTGGTTGGCTTGTGACACGCGCTCTCCCGCTTCTTCGAAGCGTTCAGCGGCCACCCGCATTTTATCCGCGCCGTTTTGCATATCCTGAATCTGTCGGTTGGTCTGTTCTGCGAGATTGTTAAGCGTTTCGGTGGTTCCCTGATGCTGCTGCGCAACGGTGTCGATCAGCTGTTTAATCTGATCGTCAACCTCACTCATCACACGTTGTGTCTGTTCGTGCAGTGACTGTTGGTTGGCTTGCTGAGTCGCTGAAATCTGTTGCTGACCCTTATCAATCTGCCCAAACAGGCTACCCAGTTGTTCACTAAGCGACTCGACAGAGGCTGCCATTTTTTCCATTGTGGCGCTTTGCCCCTGCTGCACTGAATTCTGAATGGCTTCAATAAAGGCGGTCATATGTTCTGCCTGAGCTTTTTCTCGCGCCTCGCTATCAGCGAACATTTTTTCCAGTTGGCGAGCCATTCGCTCACCGGCACCTTCACCTTCCGCGCCAATTTTAGCCACCGAGGCCTGAAGGCTGGTGAGCATGTCATTCATGCCAGCCTGCATAGCCTGCTGGCCAGATTTCATCTCTGATAACAGTTGCTCGATGAGCTGCGCGCTGCCCTGGCGGGAATCATCGCTCACCTGACGCATGTCCTGTAATAACGTGGCAAAACCGGTTTGCATTGTTTGAATAGCGCCAACGGTTTGCCCCATCATGTCGTTCAGGTTTGTAAACTGCTGACCAAAGGTGGTATCAAGTTTCGCCATAAATGCGGTCAGCACATCCTGCAGCATATTCTGCACCATGCCGCTTTGATCGCCGCTGGCGGTCTGAACTGCACCCGCGATTTTTTCCAGCGGTGACTTTAGACTATTTTCAATTGCACCACTCACCTGGTCGGCAAATTGTGCACCTGAATCGCGATAGGTAGCACTAAGAGTCTTTGCCAGTCGCTCATTTTCTACCTTCTGGCTTTCGGCGAGACTCAGCAACATATCGCGTAAATCGGTAACCAGACTCTCTTTCAGTTGGCGCGCCTGGGTTGCGCTTTCATTACTGGATTTCACCAGCGAGGCGAGATATTCCTCGCCCACACCGCTAACGTAGAGCTTGTCGATAGCGGCGGTAAATTTTTCGAGATACTTATAGCACTTGGCGATGGATAGTTTTTCCAGCCAGGTAACGAAAATAGAGGCGGCAATAGCTACGGCAGAGCCAAGGAATGCGTACAAAACATCGTGAAGCAAATTATTGACGCTGCTGGTAACCTGCTCTGGAGTGCTGGGGTCGAAGTGGTTAAGGCCAATCATCAGGCCGTAAAACGTACCGATAATCCCCACACCAGTCAGAATACCGGGCAGGTGTTTGAAGAATTCAGTATTGAGTGGAATATCGACTAACTGTTGCTCAGAGAAATAGCTCGAACTTGGCGCTGTGGCACGAATGCGGACGATTTTTTCTTCCCCATCTTCCAGCTCACTCTGCGGATGTAACGACTCTTTAAACTCATTCCACGCGTGTTTGAGTTCAGGGCGCTTAAAGAGATTTTGCAGATGTGCAAGCTGTTCCTCTGGGGAACTGCTTTCAATGCTATTAATTGATCGGGTATATTTTTTCAGGCTGTTAATAATTTTAATGGCCCGAAGTAAATAAAAGAAAATAAAGCAGGCAACGGCCAGGCACACGATGCTGATTACAGTGAAGGGCACATTATGAGGCTCCACGGATGTAAGCGTCATTAAAAAGGAATTAAGCCAGGACATATTTTTACCCGTTGAATATATTAATCAGCATTCAAATTACCATCGACAACATTTTGATTACCTTTAATCAAAATTCCTGCGTTGTGATAGTCATCACCGCGCCATGATCCGCAAACAACCCCGACCGTTCAGGGGATGAAAGGTGCAAGTAAAGAGAGTTAATGGAATAGCGGAATAGCGGTTTAGTTTCCTCTTATTTAGCAATCAAAAGCAAATTTCTTTACGCTGTTTCGTTTGTAATCATTAACGTTCTGGGTATCATTTTGCGAACTGCATTCCAAAAATAAATTTGCGATAAGGCATTTTTGCGCTTTCGCTGCGATCGACTTCGAGGATTTTCATGAACAACGCCGAACAACAGTTCCTGAACGAACTGGATAACAAATTCTGGAAGGCGGCTGACAAGCTACGCGCCAACATGGATGCCGCCAACTATAAGCATGTGGTACTGGGGCTCATCTTCCTGAAGTATGTTTCCGATGCCTTTGAAGCACGCCAGCAAGAACTGATGACGTTATTCCGCGATGTTGGCAACCCTGACAACATCTACGCGATGTCGCGTGACGATTACAGCAGTGACGAAGAGTACGCCCAGGCGCTGCTGGATGAGCTTGAAGTAGAAGATTACTACACCGAGAAAAATGTCTTCTGGGTCCCTAAAGCGGCGCGCTGGGAAACGCTGAAAAACAAGGCCATGCTGCCAACCGGCACCGTGCTATGGGTGGATGAAACCACCGGAAAAGATGTGATACTGCGTTCCGTCTCCTGGCTGGTGGACAACGCGCTGGATGAAATAGAAAAAACCAACCCGAAACTGAAAGGTATTCTCAACCGTATCAGCCAGTATCAATTGGGTAACGAGGTGTTGACCGGGCTGATTAACACTTTCTCTGACGCCAACTTCAGTAATCCGGAATACAAGGGCGAGAAACTAAACCTTAAGAGCAAGGATATTCTCGGCCACGTTTACGAATATTTCCTTGGGCAATTCGCGCTGGCAGAAGGTAAACAGGGCGGCCAGTATTACACGCCAAAAAGCATCGTGACCCTGATTGTCGAAATGCTGCAGCCCTATAACGGCCGCGTCTATGACCCGGCGATGGGCTCTGGCGGGTTCTTTGTTTCCAGTGACCGCTTTATTGAAGAGCATGCGGGCGAGAAGCACTACAACGCTGCTGAACAGAAGCAGAAGATCTCCGTCTACGGCCAGGAATCTAACCCAACCACCTGGCGTCTGGCAGCGATGAACATGGCGATCCGTGGCATCGACTTTAACTTCGGTAACAAAAACGCCGACACTCTACTCGACGATCAGCACCCGGATCTGCGTGCCGACTTTGTAATGGCCAACCCGCCGTTCAACATGAAGGAGTGGTGGCACGCGAAGCTCGAAAACGACGTGCGCTGGAAGTACGGCACCCCGCCGCAGGGCAACGCCAACTTCGCGTGGATGCAGCACATGATCCACCACCTGGCCCCGAAAGGCTCGATGGCGCTGCTGCTGGCCAACGGCTCGATGAGCTCTAACACCAACAACGAAGGCGAGATCCGCCGCAACCTGATCGAAGCCGATCTGGTGGAGTGTATGGTGGCATTACCAGGCCAGCTTTTTACCAACACCCAAATCCCTGCCTGTATCTGGTTCCTTACCAAAGACAAAACCGGCGGTAACGGCAAAACGCACCGCAAAGGCGAAGTGCTGTTTATAGACGCCCGCCAGATTGGCTATATGAAAGACCGCGTGCTGCGTGATTTCAGCCGTGAGGATATCGCTAAAATAGCCGACACCTTCCACGCCTGGCAGACGGATAAAGACTACGAAGACGAAGCCGGTTTCTGCTTCTCAGCAACGCGGGAAGATATTCAGAAACACAACTTTGTGCTGACTCCTGGGCGTTACGTTGGTGCCGCAGAGCAGGATGAAGACGATGAACCGTTTGCCGAGAAGATGGCGCGACTGACGGCGCAACTGAAAGATCAGCTGGAAGAGAGCGCGAAGCTGGAAGCGCAGATTAAGGCGAATCTGGGGGGACTGGGTTATGAATTTTGATGAATATAGTTTTGCAGATTTATTGTCCAATATTGTTGACAATAGAGGGAAAACTTGCCCTGTAGAAGATGAAGGTTTCCCATTAATAGCGACAAACTGCATCAAAGATGACTCGTTATATCCTGTTTTCGAGAAAGTTAGATTTGTATCTGATGACACATATAAAAATTGGTTTCGAGACCACCCAAATGCTGGAGACATAATTTTTGTATGTAAAGGTTCTCCTGGACGTGTTGCATGGGTGAAAGAACCTGTTTCCTTTTGCATTGCCCAAGATATGGTCGCAATACGTGCAGATCAAAAAGTAGTTGATCCAATGTTTTTATTTTCATTGCTTCGCTCTGAGCAAGTAATTAATAAAATAAACAACATGCATGTTGGTACTTTAATCCCTCATTTTAAAAAGGGGGATTTCAAAAATCTCTATCTTTCAATACCAAGAGACCTGAAACTTCAGAGAGCTATTGGTTTGTTTTATTTTTCGCTTAGTGAAAAAATTGAGAAGAATAAAGAAATCAACCAAACCCTTGAACAAATGGCACAAGCTCTGTTCAAAAGCTGGTTTGTCGATTTTGAACCGGTGAAAACCAAAATTGCAGTGCTGGAAGCGGGCGGTTCACAGGAAGATGCGACGCTTGCCGCTATGACGGCGATTTCCGGGAAAGATGCTGATGCGTTGGTGGTTTTTGAGCGTGAACAACCTGAACAATATGCCGAGTTAAAAGCCACGGCAGAACTTTTTCCGTCGGCGATGCAGGAGAGTGAGTTGGGGGAGATTCCGGAAGGGTGGGAGTTATCGTCGTTATCAGAAAAAATTAAATTAATTGGGGGAGGGACACCTAAACGTTCAGAGCCGGAATTTTGGAATGGCGACATTTGTTGGTACTCAGTGAAGGATGCTCCTGCAGATAGTGATGTTTTCGTTATTGATACCACCGAGAAGATAACGAAAAAAGGGCTGGATAAAAGCTCGGCAAAATTACTTCCTATTGGCACAACAATAATTTCTGCAAGAGGGACTGTAGGGAAATTAGCGTTAACGGCCACTGAAATGGCAATGAACCAATCCTGTTATGGAATATCTGGCGGTGAGTTCTCTGGCCCGCTGCTGACCTATTTGAAAGTTAAACAGTGCGTGGATGTACTAAAACGAAATACCCACGGTGCTGTGTTTGATACCATTACAACATCTACTTTTGATACCGTAGTTACACTCACAGCTTCTAAAATCGTAAATCACCGATTTGAGAAAATCGTTACCCCTCTGTTCAATGATATTGAAAATAATCTAAGAACAAATGCCAGCCTAACCCAACTCCGGGACACCCTCCTCCCCAAACTCCTTTCCGGTGAAATCACCCTACCGGAAGCCGAGCAGGCGGTCAGCGAGGCGGAAAATGTATAAAGTCGATAAGCCGACCAACAGCTTGCACTCTCTGCAAGAGGTGACGTTCAGCAGCCTCGGCTTTCGCGAGCGCGACCATCTACAGGAGTGGCTGGCGAAAAACCCGCAGGCGCTGACCCGCGACAACGACGACGAACTGCTGATTATCCAGAAAGAGTTCGCCGGTTTTGACGACACTAAAGAGCGACTCGATCTGCTGGCACTCGATAAAAAAGGCAACCTGGTAATCATCGAGAACAAGCTCGATGACTCCGGGCGTGACGTGGTGTGGCAGGCGCTGAAATACGCAGGCTACTGTGCTAATTTGCGTCAGGAAAGCGTGGTTGAGATCTTCCAGTTCTATCTGGATCAGTACGAGCCCAACGAGAATCGCCAGGCGGCAGACGTCATCGCCGAATTTATGGGCTGGGAAAGCCTGAAAGAAGGGGTACTTAACCGTAAAGGCACTCAGCGGGTCATTATGGTTGCGGCCAATTTCCGCAAAGAGGTGACCAATACCGCGCTGTGGCTTATGCAGTTTGGTATCCGGGTTCAGTGCTTTAAAGTCACGCCTTATCGTTTCGGTGAAGACGTTTTCGTTGATATCCGCCAGGTGATCCCGACGCCGGAAGCAGAATCGTACATGATCGGCATGGCGCAAAAAGAGGCGGAAGAACAGTCCACCTCCAGCAGTAGCGAACTGCAGCAACGCCATTATCTGCGCCGCGAGTTCTGGACGATGACGCTGGAAAAATTCCGCGCCAGCCCCTGTTCACTGTTTAATAATCGCGCTCCCTCAACCGATCACTGGCTGGCTGCGGGCTCGGGCGTTAGCGGCGTGCCGTTTGAACTGATCTTTTCCCAGAAAGATGCGCGTGTGCAGCTCAATATTTCGCGTGGGGATGCGCTGGAAAACACCTGGTTATTTGAGCGCCTGCAGGAACGCAAAACGCAAATTGAATCGCTGTTTGGCGAGCCGCTCGACTGGCGATTACTGCCAGAGCGAAAAAGCTGCCAGATCGTCTGTTCAAAGGCGTTTGACGGCGGCAATAAAGATATCTGGCCTGCCATTATCGACTGGATGATGGATAGCATGAACCGTCTGGAAAAAGCGATTCGTCCGAGCCTGCTGGAACTGGCGATGGAACTGAAACAGAGCGGGATGATCACCGAGGGAGAGGAAGAGTAATGCTGAGCGAAGACGATTTAGAACAGCAATGCCTGAAATGGTTTGCTGAACAGGACTGGGAAGTGCTGCACGGGCCCGATATCGCGCCGGATGGCGACAACCCGCTGCGCACCTCATTTCATGATGTGTTTCTGCGCCCGGTGATGCTGGAACAGCTACAAACCATTAATCCCCATCTTCCTGTTGCCGTGCTGGAAGAGGTGATACTGCGTATCGCCCATGCGCAAAGCCCGGATCTGGTCGTCAGTAACAAAGCATTTCACCATTTGCTGCTCGACGGCATGCCCGTTGAGTACAAACGTGAAGACAAAACGATCCACGATAAAGCGCTGCTGATGGATTTTAACCATCCAGCTAATAACCGCTTTATGGTGGTGAACCAGGTTGCCATTCAGGGCACAAAGCAGGTGCGGCGCCCGGATGTGATTGCCTATATCAACGGCCTGCCGGTGGCGGTAATCGAGCTTAAAAGCCCCATTGATGTTAATGCCGATATCTGGGCCGCGTTTAACCAGCTGCAGACCTATAAAAACGAACTCAGCGACTTGTTTATCTGTAACGAAGCGCTGGTGGTGAGTGATGGGCTGAATGCGCGTATCGGCTCGCTGACCGCTGATGAAGAGCGTTTTCTGCCGTGGAAAACGGTGGCTAACGAAGACGATAAACCTCAGTTTGACTGGCAGTTGCAAACCGTTGTGAAGGGTTTCTTTAACCGCGAACTTCTGCTCGACTATATCCGTTACTTTATTTTGTTCGAGAATGACGGCAAACGGTTGATCAAGAAAATCGCCGCCTATCACCAGTTCCACGCGGTGCGTGAGGCGGTAACAGCAACGATTGTGGCGTCTACCGGCAAACATCTGCCGCTACGCAGTAACATTACCCCCGGCAGTAAAAAAGCAGGTGTGGTGTGGCATACCCAGGGCTCCGGTAAAAGTATCTCCATGTGTTGCTATGCAGGGAAACTGCTGCAACAGGCAGAGATGAACAATCCGACCATCGTGGTGGTGACCGACCGTAACGATCTGGATGGGCAGCTCTACGCAACGTTTTGCCAGGCGCAGGATTTGCTGAAGCAAAAGCCGTTACAGGCCAACGACCGCGACGAATTGCGCGATCTGCTTAATGCCCGCGAATCTGGCGGCATTATCTTTACCACGGTGCAGAAATTTGCGCCGCTGGACAACGAGCAGAGCCATCCGGCACTCAATCAGCGCAGCAACATCGTGGTGATTTCCGATGAAGCACACCGCAGCCAGTATGGCCTAAGCGCCACGCTGAACCGCGAAACCGGGGTCTATAAATACGGTTACGCCAAACACATGCGCGACGCGCTGCCGAATGCGTCGTTTATGGGCTTTACCGGTACGCCGATTGCCTCTGAAGATAAAGATACCCGTGCCGTGTTCGGTGATTATGTCTCTATCTATGACATTCAGGATGCGGTGGATGACGGCGCGACGGTGCCGATTTACTACGAATCCCGGCTGGCAAAGCTCGACCTGAACCATGAGGAGCTGGAAACGCTCTCCGACCAGGTGGATGAGCTGGTGGAAGATGAAGAGACGGGCCAGCAGGAGAAAACCAAAGGTGACTGGAGTCGTCTGGAAAAGCTGGTAGGTTCAGCGCCGCGTATCAAGCAGGTAGCCGCAGATCTGGTTCAGCACTTTGAAACACGCAATGCGGCCATGAACGGCAAAGCGATGATTGTCGCCATGAGCCGTGATATTTGCGTGAAGCTCTACAACGCCATCACAGAGATCCGCCCCGACTGGCACAGCACGGATGTTGAACAAGGCGCGATCAAAGTCATTATGACCGGCTCGGCATCAGACAAAGACCATCTTCAGCCGCACATCTACAACAAACAGACTAAAAAACGCCTTGAGGCGCGCTTTAAGGATTTGAACGATCCGCTGAAGCTGGTAATTGTTCGTGATATGTGGCTGACCGGTTTTGATGCGCCGTGTTGCCACACCATGTACATCGACAAACCGATGCGTGGCCATAACCTGATGCAGGCCATTGCGCGCGTTAACCGCGTATTCCGCGATAAGCCCGGCGGGCTGGTGGTGGATTACATCGGCATTGCCAACGAGCTGAAGCAGGCTCTGAAAACGTATACTGACTCGAAAGGGAAAGGACAGACCACGGTGGATGCGCGGGAAGCCTTTGCCATCCTGTTGGAAAAAATCGATGTCATTCACGGGATGTTTGCGCCGTCAGCAGGAAAACCCGGCTTTAGCTACAAAGGCTTTTCTCGCGATCCTTTGGCGTTTTTACGCGATGCCGTTAACTACATTCTGGGTCTGGATGACGGTAAAAAACGCTACCTCGACGTTTCACTGGCGATGAGTAAGGCCTGGTCGCTCTGTAACACTCTTGATGAAGCTAAACCCTTACAGGAGGAGTTCGCGTTCCTTTCTGCGGTCAGAGTGGGGCTTATCAAACTTGATCCGAAGTCGAAATTTAGCCAGTCAGAGAAAAATTCCCTCTTGAGCAAAATCCTCGATAACGCGGTTGTCGCTACAGGCGTTGAGGATGTTTTTGCCCTGGCCGGGTTGGATAAACCAAACATAGGTTTGCTGTCAGATGAATTCCTGGAAGAAGTTCGGGAAATGCCGCAGCGAAACCTGGCGGTAGAACTTCTGGAAAAACTGCTCAATGACGGCATCCATGCACGATCCGGCAATAACGTGGTGCAGCAGAAGAAATACTCCGACCGCCTGAAAGCCGTGCTGTTGAAATACAATAACCGGGCGATCGAAACTGCACAGGTGATTGAAGAGCTGATCCAGATGGCGAAGGCGTTCCAGGAAGCAATGGCGCGCGATGATGCGCTGGGCTTAAATCCGGATGAAATCGCCTTCTACGATGCGCTGGCGGAAAACGAGAGCGCAGTGCGAGAGCTGGGTGATGATGTTCTTAAGAAACTGGCTATCGAGGTTACGTTGAAGCTTCGACAGTCAACGACTGTTGACTGGCAGGTACGAGAAAGCGTGCGGGCGAGGTTACGCATTCTGGTGCGTCAGACGCTCCGTAAGTACAAGTATCCACCTGACAAAACACCTCATGCCGTTGAACTGATACTGAAACAGGCGGAAATGGTATCCAACAGTTGGACTGTTTAATGTGCAGTCCTTTTATCTTTAGCGGTCACTGTTTTCACAAAAGGCGAAATGTGAAAAAATAGCATATACAATGGCTTAGTAGTGATGATCACTTTTTAACTCAGTCTAAAAGTGATCATACGAAAATGAGTTGGCTATGGGATCACTTTTTAAGTGCTTAGTGCGTAATCGGCAGTATATGTATACATTTGGCAGGGCAAATGGATCGCAGTAAAGTTTAAGCTTCATGGCATCCTGTGGCTGTCATTGAATCAGCCATTTCCTTCATCTGCTGTTTGTGCCGCTTCTGCTGCGTAATAGACTCTATAAACTTGCTGGCCCATTAGCTCTAAACTAATCGATATTTCCGTCCTCAATTTCTTTATCACCTCTATCCCTAAAGTTCCAGTGTTTTGGTTCATCAAATTTGTAGTTAACCCGTGTAAGAGTTTTTGGATTAAAAACCAAACGAGATAGTTCATATTCATGCTGTAAGCGAATCCAATTTGCAGGTGTGCCACCGAGCACATAGCTTAACCGCAACGCCAGCTCTGTTGTGATACGTGTATATCCAGTTACTATATAATGACACGTAGACAAGGGCATTTGCATCGCTTTTGCAAACTGTGTCAAGGAAACACTCCTGAAAGCAAGAATGGCCTGAATTCTTTCTGCAGGAATCAAACTATCGAGATTTTCATAAGTCAGTATTGTTTTATTTATGGAGCGGAGAGCTTTCCGCCTAGCTTGCCTTGCTCTTTCATAACTGTGATTATATGTCATTAATCTAACCTTATCACTTTTCAGATTGCAGGAGTGCGCTCTAAGTAAAAGTGTTTTTACGAGATTATCATTGGTCTGGGATTTTACTCTTATCGAGTATACTTTCTGAGAGTAAATTAATATCTCTTATTTATAATTTTATCGTTTAATTGATCGTTGGTAGTAGTTGAGTTAATGACTTCTTTTGCTTTTGTTGACCTCCTGAAATTCGTCGATTTCCATGCCTTTTGGTATAAATGTTAAAACGCTTTTTGGTCGTATTCTTAGCCAGGTAGCTCAACCGATAGATAATCTGTCCGAACAGTTTGTTATTACCAAGCTGCCAAAGATAATAGCAGTTTGCTGGCAGGCTGAATGTTCCCCTTGAAACTTCATGCCAGCACATTGCCATTAATTTATTTACTTTTCCAGGATGATTAATTTTGTGCCCATTCGCTAGCAATACGCAATGATAGTGCTGACATGGACTGTGGCCATGCTCACGTACCCATATCAGATGAAACCAAGTTTTGGCGTAATTCTTATACAAGGTTTTAGTTAGCATCTTACTAAAATTGCTCAGGATAAGGTTTGTTTCACTATGCTCTTTGACATGCAAGTCGAAACGAACCACCAGCACTTTAGTTGAACGACTAAACATTTCCAACACTGTATCCAGAATACTTCTGACCTGCCCCCAGGATTAGATACAACCTTCAGTTAGTAATGTCGGTTGGTTTTTCTTCATATTTCCTGTTTCGCCAGTCCGTTGCGAATTCAGCTGGTGTCTGGTAATCCAGCGATGAATGGGGACGGCACTCGTTATAATCCTGCCGCCAGTCATTAATCGTTTTCCGGGCATGAAGAATATCGCTGAACCAGTGTTCATTCAGACACTCATCGCGAAAGCGTCCGTTAAAACTCTCAATAAATCCGTTCTGCGTTGGCTTACCTGGCTGGACAAGACGTAGTTCCACACCATGCTCAAAGGCCCATTGATCGAGCGCGCGGCAGGTAAATTCCGGGCCTTGATCGGTTCTTATTGTCGCCGGATAGCCCCTAAACAGCGCGATGCTGTCCAGAATACGCGTGACCTGAACGCCTGAAATACCGAAAGCAGTGGTGATCGTCAGACACTCCTTCGTGAAATCATCCACACAGGTCAGGCACTTGATCCTCCGGCCGTTGGCCAGTGCGTCCATAACGAAATCCATCGACCATGTCAGGTTCGGCGCATCCGGGCGCAGAAGCGGAAACCGTTCGGTTGCCAGCCCTTTACGGCGTCGTCTGCGTTTTACGCTCAGTCCATTAAGGTGGTAAATACGGTATACCCGCTTGTGATTGACGCGAAGGCCCTCCCGACGCAGCAGCTGCCAGATGCGGCGGTAGCCAAAACGCCTGCGCTCCAGTGCCAGCTCAGTGATGCGCCCTGATAAAAGCGCATCAGCTGCCGGACGCTGAGCCTCATAGCGGCAGGTCGACAGAGACAAACCTGTAAGCCTGCAGGCACGACGTTGCGACAGACCGGTCGCATCACACATAAACTCAACGGCTTCCCGCTTCTGGCCTGTCGTCAGTACTTTCGCCCCAGAGCCACCTGAAGTGCCTCCTTATCCAGCATGGCTTCGGCAAGTAGCTTCTTGAGGCGGGCGTTCTCCTCTTCAAGAGATTTAAGCCGCTTAACCTCGGGCACCTCCATACCGCCATACTTCTTGCGCCAGGTGTAAAAGGTGGCATCTGAAATGGCGTGCTTACGGCAGAGCTCGCGGGCAGAAACTCCGGCTTCCGCTTCGCGGAGAATACTGATGATCTGTTCGTCGGAAAAACGCTTCTTCATGGGGATGTCCTCATGTGGCTTATGAAGACATTACTAACATCGGGGTGTATTAATCAACGGGGAGCAGGTCACTTCGCATGATTTTTGGCTCAGGACGGATCATGTATTGTGACCATTCATATACCGGCAATGCATAATTCTGATGCAAAAAATAACCGAGCTTTTTCCGTGATACCTGAAAAATTCCTGCTGAGTTGATACTAGCCATATATTATAAATAATCCTGAGTGCGTGTTAACTTTGGCTTATGACGTTACACGGTCTGACGACTTATTGTCTTACCGAAAATAATGAAATATTGGTTCATCATCAGGGCGAGCGAAATCGACAGGTCATATACCTGCCGAGTTACCTTAACTTATTCGCTTCTGACTAATACTTAATACATATCATTAATTCTGGAGGCCATCCGACAACCTTTCTCCCTACTTTCAGCGGTGGGGGGAAATCACCCTTTCTGATCCAGCGATCAAGTGTTGAGTGGCTAATTCTAAGGTGGTGGCATACATCACATTTACCATGATATCGAATGAGCGATACTGGTGTTAGATCTGTGCAGGTAGGAATAGGCATCTTTCACTATCCCTTAACGCTGGTTGCACCAGAGCAATAAATCCGATAGTAACCAAGCGCAACTACTGTTGCCTAGTTTTTTACGTGGGGGAAATCGGCCATCTCTTTCCAGCTTCCATGCCTGAGAGCGAGAGATTGCTGTAATTTTATGGCGTTCACTTTCCCTGACTAAGCGATCAGTTTCAAAACCGTAAAAAGAGAGAATTTCTTGTTTCGTATGATTGTTAATGTTCATGCCCATCCTCCGTAGGATTTAGTTGGTGATGAGCATTTTGAAGTGCTTCTGATTATGCCGGTACGTACCCAGGGGCTGGGTAAAACTTTTCTGCTTTAGATTTAATCAGCTCATATCCTTTTTTGACTTGTTTCCGAATTTCCCGCGTTATGAGTTCTAAAAAAGGCATATGTATTTTTTTATCACGAGCACCGAAAGTGTTTTCGTTGCCATAGATTTCCACGTGCGCTCTCACTTCGGAGGCAAAATCGTCATGTATCTCATATGCAACCTCTGAAGCAGATAGCTTAAATTCTAATGGTTGCCGATATAGAACTTCGCGAACCAGACGACAGATTAAGCTTAAGCGAAATCTTGCACGATTTTTCGAGGCAAGCCCGCCGGTTCTCCCTGCATCAACAAAAGATTGAAAAAAGTCGTTCTCATTTTTGTAGGATTTGTGACGACTATTCTTAACCGAAGAACGATGATGCTCATCACGGCCTAAACCAGCCCCTATGCGAAAATTATGGTCGCAATGGGTTGGTCCCAGAAGGGAAGAGCCGTCAACCATGAACATTGAGTTTATATCCATTCGATTTTCTCGTTTTTTAGCTAAAAGATACAAAAAGAATTTGGCTCAGAAGCAGGCAGAGTCTGATTGGTACAGATAATGATTCTGAAACTTTACCTGACCCATTACCTGACCCAATTCGCGCCCAAAGAAAAAGGAGTCAGACGATTTCTCATCTAACTCCTTGTTTTATTTAGTGGCCCCTGTTGGGTTTGAACCAACGACCAAGCGATTATGAGTCGCCTGCTCTAACCACTGAGCTAAGGGGCCGTGGCGCAGGATTATAATGGATGTACTGCGCTCAATCCAGACATTACCGCACGGCTGCTGCTTTTATCAGCAATTTACAGGCAGTATTTTATACTTTAAGAATCCGCAAGTTATCGGGAGTAAACATGATTAGCGACATTTTAGCGCCAGGGTTAAGGGTGGTGTTTTGCGGTATCAATCCCGGTAAATCTTCCGCGCATACGGGATATCACTTTGCTCATCCGGGAAACCGGTTCTGGAAGGTGATCCATCAGGCCGGGTTTACGGAAAAGCAGCTTCTTCCCGAAGAGGAGATGCAGCTGTTGGATACGCGTTGTGGCATTACCATGTTGGTTGAGCGTCCGACCGTGCAGGCAAGTGAAGTGGCGCTCCATGAGCTGCGTACCGGCGGGCGTGAGCTTATCCGCAAGATCAATGATTATCAGCCAGCGGCATTAGCGGTACTGGGAAAACAGGCCTTCGAACAGGCATTCAGTCAGCGCGGCGTGAAATGGGGCAAACAGGCGATAACCATAGGCGCAACGGAGGTATGGGTTTTGCCGAATCCCAGCGGATTAAATCGCGCCTCGCTTGAAAAGCTGGTGGAAGCATACCGGGAACTTGATGAAGCGTTACTGGCACGAGGTTTGTAGGTTAAGGCGCGCCACAGGTAAGCATCGCTTATTGAAATAAATAAAAAAGCCCTCACGAGGAGGGCTTGATAGACGCATTGGCCGATTAATCGTCCAGGAAGCTACGCAGCACTTCAGAACGGCTCGGGTGGCGCAGTTTACGCAGCGCCTTCGCTTCGATCTGACGGATACGTTCGCGGGTAACGTCGAACTGTTTACCCACTTCTTCCAGCGTGTGGTCGGTATTCATATCGATACCGAAACGCATACGCAGTACTTTCGCTTCACGGGCGGTCAGGCCAGCCAGTACGTCGTGGGTAGCGGCACGCAGGCTCTCGGTGGTCGCAGAATCCAGCGGCAGCTCGAGGGTGGTATCCTCGATGAAATCACCCAGATGCGAATCTTCATCGTCGCCAATCGGCGTTTCCATGGAGATCGGCTCTTTAGCGATTTTCAGCACCTTGCGGATCTTGTCTTCCGGCATCAGCATACGTTCAGCCAGCTCTTCCGGCGTCGGCTCACGACCCATTTCCTGCAGCATCTGGCGGGAGATACGGTTGAGTTTGTTGATGGTCTCAATCATATGCACCGGAATACGGATGGTGCGCGCCTGATCCGCGATAGAGCGGGTGATAGCCTGACGGATCCACCATGTTGCATAGGTGGAGAACTTATAACCACGACGGTATTCGAACTTGTCTACCGCTTTCATCAGACCGATGTTGCCTTCCTGAATCAGATCCAGGAACTGCAGGCCACGGTTGGTGTATTTCTTGGCGATAGAAATAACCAGACGTAAGTTCGCTTCAACCATCTCTTTCTTCGCACGACGGGCTTTTGCTTCGCCGATAGACATGCGACGGTTGATGTCTTTAACCTGCTCGATGGTCAGGCCGGTTTCTTCTTCGATCTGCTGCAGTTTTTGCAGGCTGCGCTGAACATCTTCAGCCACGTCTTTCAGCTTTTCAGACCACGGCTTGTTCATCGCCAGCGCCGCAGTGAACCAGGTTTCGCTGGTTTCATTGCCAGTAAACAGCGTGATGAAGTTTTTCTTCGGCATTTTGCACTGTTCAACGCACATCTTCATGATGATACGTTCCTGGGTGCGCACGCGATCCATCATCACACGCATGCTGTTCACCAGGTAGTCGAACTGCTTCGGCACCAGACGGAACTGCTTGAACACTTCAGACAGCTTCAGGATCTCTTCCTGAGCGGCTTTGTCGCTGCGGCCTTTCGCTTTGATTACTACGCGTGCGGCTTCGTACTGGACGCGCAGCTCGCTGAATTTCTCACGGGCCAGTTCCGGATCGATGGTGTTGTCATCGTCGCTGCTGTCGTCGTCTTCGTCTTCATCTTCGTCGTCATCGTCTTCCAGCTCTTCGCTGGACAGTTCAGAACCCACATGGGTCGCGGTCGGTGCGAGATCTTCTTCAGCGTTAGGATCGACAAAGCCAGTGATCAGGTCAGAAAGGCGTGCTTCGCCCGCTTCAACGCGATCGTACTGTTCCAGCAGATAGGTAATGGCTTCCGGGTATTCGGCAACGGAGCACTGAACCTGGTTGATCCCGTCTTCGATGCGTTTAGCGATGTCAATTTCGCCTTCGCGGGTCAACAGTTCAACGGTACCCATTTCACGCATGTACATACGAACCGGGTCGGTGGTGCGCCCGATTTCAGACTCTACGCTGGACAGAACCTGAGCTGCAGCTTCCTCTGCATCTTCATCAGTGTTGTTTGAGTTTTCAGCAAGCAACAGATCATCGGCGTCCGGTGCTTCTTCCATCACCTGGATGCCCATGTCATTAATCATTTGGATGATGTCTTCGATCTGATCGGAGTCGACGATATCTTCCGGCAGATGGTCATTGACCTCAGCATAGGTCAGATAGCCTTGCTCCTTACCACGAGTGACGAGAAGCTTCAGCTGTGACTGCGGGTTTTGCTCCATAAGACGGTATCCACACTTATTTCATGAGGGTTGTGTCAGCAGACATTGCCGCCAACAATAACGAGCGAGGGCTAATTTATTTTTATGCCGCAGCGCCTCTTTGCGGCCTTCGGGGGTTCACCCGAACGATAATCGGCAGTTAAGCCGCGGAATTTATTTTTTTGCCAGCTCCTGGTTCAATCTCCAGAGCTCACGGCGTTCTTCGCTGCTTAAACCGTGCGTGCGCTCGCGAGCAATCAGCTCTTCCTGGCGCAGCTCAAGCATCGAATCAAACATATGATTGAGTGAGTCGGTGAACGTTTTTTCTGCAATGTCCTTATCAGCTATATCGTCCCACATCGACAGTTTTTCAAGGGTAGCGGCCTCTTTTGTGCCGCGATACTGCTCTAAAAGTTGGCCTGTTGTAAGGCCTGGCTGTGACAAACAAGTGTTGACCAGTTCTGCAAATAAGCCAAGTCCTGGCAGTTTGTTCTTGTCCAGCGCATCCAGCGGCGGCACCTGCGGAGCCAGTTCCGGATTCTGCAACAACAGCCCTATAAGTATACGCATGGTTGTGCGTTTCAGCGTCGGCGCGGCGCGCGCTGTGGCTTCGGCCTGTTTCGGCATCAGGCGCTCTAACGCGCTGTCATCAAGGATACCGAGCTTTTTTCCTAATTCCTGGCGCAGGTAGATCCGTAACGTCTCGCCGGGCACCTGAGTGATCAACGGCAGCGCTAATGTACTCAACTGCGCGCGGCCATCCGGCGTACTCAAATCAACCTGTGGCATCAGGCTGTTAAACAAAAAGGTCGAGAGCGGCTGTGCCTGCTCCATCCGCGCTTCAAACGCGTCTTTACCCTCTTTGCGCACCAGCGTATCCGGGTCTTCGCCATCCGGCAGAAACATAAAGCGCAGCTGCCGGCCGTCATTCATATAGGGCAGCGCCGTTTCCAGGGCGCGCCATGCCGCATCGCGGCCTGCACGGTCGCCGTCATAACAGCAAATCACGTTGTTAGTGACCCGAAACAGCAGCTGAATATGATCAGCCGTGGTCGAGGTGCCTAACGACGCCACCGCGTAGTTGATGTCGTATTGCGCCAGCGCAACCACATCCATATAGCCTTCGACCACCAACAGGCGCGCCGGTTCAGGGCTGCTCAGTTGTGCTTCATAAAGGCCATACAGCTGGCGGCCTTTATGGAAAATATCGGTTTCCGGCGAGTTTAAATATTTCGGCTGACCATCGCCTAACACGCGGCCGCCAAAGCCAATCACCCGGCCTCGTTTATCGCGAATGGGGAACATCACCCGTTCGCGGAAACGGTCATAACTGCGGCCCTTGTCGTTGGTCACTAACATGCCGGCATCAATCAGCGACTGGCGATTTTCATCGTTGCCGCCGAAGCGCTTGAGCACGTTGTCCCAACCCGGGGGCGCATAACCGATAGCGAAGCGCGAGATAACGTCGGCGCTTAAACCGCGTCGGGAGAGATACTCACGCGCGTCTTTTGCATTCGGTTGAGTCAGGGATTGTTGGTAAAACGCATTCAGGCCATCCAGCAGTTGATACAAATTTTGCCGCTGGTGGCGTTCAATCTGGCTCGGCCCTGAACCCGCCTCGTAAGGCACATCCAGGTTATGCATGGCCGCCAGCTCCTCAACGGTTTCAACGAATTCGAGCTTGTCGTAATTCATCAAAAAGTCGATAGCGTTGCCGTGCGCGCCACAGCCAAAGCAATGGTAGAACTGCTTTTCGCCGTTTACGGTAAATGAAGGAGTTTTTTCATTATGGAACGGACAGCACGCGTGATAATTTTTGCCCTGTTTCTTGAGCTTTACCCGAGCGTCGATAAGGTCGACGATATCGGTACGAGCCAGCAGGTCATTAATAAAGACACGTGGGATTCGTCCAGCCATAAGCCCCATTTACCCGTTAACTTTCTGCTGCCTGTTAAACGCTTGTCCTGGATTCAGGAGAAGACGAAGGAGAGCAAAAGCGTTGGGGTTGTCAGTTCATAAACGAAAATAAGCCGCGCATTCCTTTCGGAAGCACGGCCTTTACAACTACAACTCGGTCTGAACAGAGGGGAAACCCCTCCAGAGATTAGTACAGACGAGTACGGCGTGCGTTTTCGCGAGCCAGTTTCTTCGCGTGACGTTTCACAGCAGAAGCTTTGGCGCGTTTACGTTCGGTAGTCGGTTTTTCATAGAACTCACGACGACGAACTTCCGCCAGAACACCTGCTTTTTCACAGGAACGCTTGAAGCGACGCAGTGCTACGTCGAACGGCTCGTTTTCACGTACTTTAATTACCGGCATGTGCCTCTCACCTTTGATTAAATCGGTTTGCTGCTGGCATCAACGCCAGCTTAATTCAAAATGGTGCGGAATTTTACTGCAACTGCTGATGCTTTGTAAAGCAACACCAGGAATAAAAGACCGCTTTTCGGCGGCATTCTTACAAGGGCGGGGATTATACACTATCCCGCAGGGCGGTGAGCAATGTTTTACAATGAAGTCTGCAGCGCATACACTGCGGCGCAAGCAAAAGAGGTAAAGATAAGCATGCGTGTACTGGGCATTGAGACATCTTGTGATGAAACCGGCATCGCCATTTATGACGATGAAAAAGGGCTGTTGGCTAACGAACTGTATAGTCAGGTAAAACTGCATGCGGATTATGGCGGTGTGGTGCCAGAGCTGGCTTCCCGCGACCATGTGCGTAAAACCGTCCCCCTGATCCAGCAAGCCATGAAAAGCGCGGGTTTGACCGCCAGCGATATTGATGCGGTGGCGTATACCGCCGGTCCTGGGCTGGTTGGCGCATTGCTGGTGGGCGCAACCGTTGGGCGCGCGCTGGCGTTTGCCTGGAATGTCCCTGCTGTGCCGGTTCACCATATGGAAGGGCATTTACTGGCGCCGATGCTGGAAGATAATCCGCCGGCATTTCCGTTCGTCGCGCTGCTGGTCTCCGGCGGGCATACCCAGTTGATCTCCGTGACCGGTATTGGCGAATACCAGTTATTAGGCGAATCCATTGATGACGCCGCGGGCGAAGCGTTTGATAAGACCGCGAAACTGCTCGGCCTTGATTATCCTGGCGGCCCTATGCTGTCGAAACTGGCGGCCAACGGCAATCCGGGGCGTTTCACTTTTCCTCGCCCTATGACCGATCGTCCGGGGCTGGATTTCAGCTTCTCTGGCCTGAAAACCTTTGCTGCGAACACTATTCGCGATAACGATCCCGATCCCCAGACCCACGCGGACATCGCCCGGGCGTTCGAAGATGCAGTAGTGGATACGCTGATGATTAAATGCCGTCGCGCGCTGGAGCAGACCGGGTTTAAGCGCCTGGTAATGGCGGGGGGCGTGAGCGCCAATCGTACGCTGCGGGCAAAACTGGCGGAAATGATGCAAAAACGCGGCGGCGAAGTGTTTTACGCCCGTCCGGAATTCTGTACCGATAACGGCGCGATGATCGCTTATGCCGGTATGGTACGTCTCAAAGCTGGCGGTAATGCTGACCTGAGCGTCACGGTCCGGCCTCGCTGGCCGCTGGCGGAACTGCCCGCCGCCTGACCCTTCTTTGCGCGCGGCTGCAATGGCTGCGCGCCCTCGCGTTTCTCGCCTGTTCAGCTTATCTCAACGCTAAAAATATCCTATATAATTGAGTGGTCACCCTGGCTTTTTCACAGACCATGTTCTCCCCTGTAAAAGTATTTAAATAGCAGTGTGATGCCTGTCTTAAGGAAGTCGCGTGCCGGATGCACCTGTGACAACATTCTTAGAGACGCGAAACCATGCACAACCTGACGCACACACCACGCTTTCTGCCGTTGTTGCTGTACGCGCTTGCTGCGGCGTACAGTCACGGCGCGCTATCGGTCATCACGCTTCCTTCTTCCTCCCGGCCCCTTTATTTGCAGACGCTTTCCGGCTCGGAAACCACCTTTTTGTTGCCGCCGAACGCCACAATTTCAACCACTCAGGGCACGGGTATCCAGGGGGATAGCTCGCGTAACTGGGCGTTGATACTTCAGGGCGTTGTGGACGCCGCAGAGAGTGGTATCGCGCTTTCTTCACCTCCGGCGGGTATGTCGACCATCGATGTGTTTGGGCGGGTGACGTCACGTAGCGCAAACGCAACTGAGGGCGGGGTGGTGTTACTGAACAGCGGTACTGTGGTTAACCACACCGACGCGGCCATTATCGGAAATAGCGGAATTATATTGCCCTCCAATAGCCAGGTAGAAAATTACGGCGCTGTGACAGGGACGGGCGGTAACGCGATTGTCCTGAATGGCTCTGGTAATCGGCTTTTCCTCAATTCAGGTTCTTTGATTAACGGGGCGCTGGTCAGTGCCGGTAACAATAACACGCTCGTCCTGTCAGGGATCGGTAAGACAGATGCCGATATCGGCGGCCTGCGGGGTTTTCATCGGTTGTCGTGGACGGCAGTGACTGGAAAGTGGGCGGCAGCGTGTTGCTCAGTAGCCAGCCCGGCGCGGCGTTGCGTATCACGCGCGGCGGTTTCCTGCTGTTTCCGGGGACGTTAAGCAGCCTGAACAATGCAACGGCGAGCGTGGTGATAGAGGATGCCGGGTCGTTACAGATCGGTACCGGCGGCAATAGTGGAGATATCGCCATTCCCATTCACAATGACGGTCTGGTGACGTTTTATCGTTCCGATTCAGTGCTGAATCTGCGTATGCCGTTAGCGGGCGCTGGCGTGGTTTTTCTTCGCGGGACGGGCGTTCGGGGTCAGTCGTCTTATACCATGAACACTGAGAATAATGCTTTTACCGGCAATATCATCATTGGCAACGGTGCACGTCTCCAGTCTAACAGTCAGAACCCAGCGCCAAGCGCGCATATTCTGGTTAATGAAGGGGGAACCTTATGGATGGGCAGCTCGGCAAAATTCACGTCCGCAATTTTTGTTGAAGGCAATGGCTGGCTGGAAAACCTGGGGCAACTTGGCGCGCTCAGGCTGGATAGCGGCGCGAACGCCGCCGGTTCTGTCACATTAACGGGCAATACCCGGATGACGGCGGTATTTAGCGATTATACAGGCACCATTAGTGGCGTTATCGATGATGGTGATAATCACTTTCAACTGGAAAAATCTGGCGACGGATTAATAACCCTTTCCGGCAACAATCGCTGGTCGGGCGGTCTGTTATTAAGCGCCGGGCGGCTTGCCGTTTCGGCGGATCAAAACCTGGGCGATCCTCAGGGCATTTTAACCTTTAACGGCGGCAGGCTAGAGGCGACCCGGGACTTTATCAGCAATCGCGCCATCGCCGTCACGTCCAGTGGCGGATCATTTTATTCCAGCGGAGTGAATACCTTTGCGGGTGGGGCCCGTGGCAGCGGTAATTTAACTGTCGGCAGCGGAGCCCTGGTTCTGGCCGGCAGGATACCCGTACCGGGAGCACAACCATTAATCCAGGCAGCGCACTGCAGATTGGGTCGGATAGTATCAACGGCGCGGCGACCGGCACGCTTAGCGGAAGCGTAAATAACGCTGGGTCGCTGATTTTCAATCGCGCAGGCAATTCAGCTTATGCAGGTGCGTTAAGCGGCTCAGGAACGCTAATCAAGCGTAATACCGGCCTGGTGACGGTAACAGGGGATGGCTCGTTCCAGCGTAGCGTGCGCGTCGAGAGCGGGACGCTGCGCTTTGCCCCGGCGAACCGATTTCAGGTGAGCGACAGTTTGATCACCGCAGGCGGGGCCACTACCTCCGTCGCGGGCGCATCGCAGGTCAATGTTGCCGGGACGCTGGTGCAGCAGCCGAATGCCATTTTTGAGGCATCGCTGGATGCGACGCGGCCAGCGGCCACCGCATCGACATTCTCACTGGCGGGTACGCTCAATCTGAGCGGCGCACCGGGTTCAGCCAGCGCCATCACTCGCAAGCTTTTGACGGTGTTACAGAGCCCGAATCCCGCGGGTATCAGCGGAGATTTCACGGCGTTTGGGTTGAGTAATCCGGCAGATTATCTGGTGGTGTCCGGTGCGAAAGCCAATAACGACAGCGATTATATCGTTGCCTTTGGCCTGCGCTGGCTGATGGGGCTGGAGCAGGGAAACGGGACGTTCACCCTGCTTAACCCACAGGATATCTTCAATGTGGATGTGGCGCTGGAAGACCAGTCAGGCCCTTTTGCCAGCGGCTGGGACGGGGCTTCATTAACGAAAGCGGGCGCGGGCACGCTGGTGTTATCGCGCCAGAACACGTTTACCGGCAATACCGTCATCAATGGCGGGGTTCTGCAAACCGACAGCGAAAATGCGATTGCGCAGTCCGCCAACGTCTCGGTCAATCCGGGCGCGACCCTGAACCTTAATAACTTCTCGCAACGGCTCTCTCACCTGAGCGGCGCAGGTGCGATTACGTTGGGCAGCGCGACCATGACGGTGAATAACACCGTAGACAGCGTGTTTAACGGCCCGATTTCAGGTAGCGGCAGTGTGTTGAAAACTGGCGTGGCGTCGCTCACGCTTGGGGGCGAAAATACTTTTAGCGGAGGGCTGCGGATTGACGCCGGAACAACAGTAGTTAAACGCGGGGCGGCGTTGGGCGCCGGTCCGGTTGTGAATAACGCCACGTTATCCCTGGATCTCGCCAGCGCCAGCGTGCTACGTAACTTGTTTTCCGGCAATGGCGTGCTCAATAAAGACGGAGCGGGGATCGCGTTGTTAACGCAATCAGGCTCATCGGCGGGCGATATCAATATCAACAATGGCGCGCTGGCATTTGGCCAGGGCGTAAGCTTCAACAGCCGCGGCGATGTTACGACGGCGCCCTCCGCAACGGCAGTATTTAACGCAGGAGCATCGCTGCAGGTTGACGGAAATTTCGCTCAGCAAGGCGCGCTGGATGTTGTGCTGAGCGCAACCGAACCTACTATCAGCGCCTCAACCGCATCGCTGGGTAATAATGCCTCGCTTAATATCGTGGGCGTGAACTTTCCCGATGACATTTTTTCATTTGAAAATCGGGCTGTTATTCAGACGACGAGCCCCGGCGCGCTGCTTGGCGACTTTTCCAGGCTGCGCATTGGCGGGGCGTCGTCAGCGGTCGATTATGCCTCTGTGACCGGTTATAAAGATGTGTTAAGCAGAAAGTACAGCGTCGACTTTCTGCTTTCCTGGTATGCCGCCCGTTCAGATACGCCGGAACGGGCACATGGCACCTTTACCCTGACCAATCCCGAAGAGCGTTTCGAACTCAATACGCCACTGATTAATCAGCCCACCAGTGCGGCGACGGGCTGGGATGGCACCACGCTAACCAAAGCCGGCGAGGGCACGCTGATATTATCCCGGCGTAATTTCTATACCGGGCCCACATTGCTCAATGACGGTATTCTGCAGGCCGGTATTGAGAATGCCCTGGCCCGCAGCAGCGCGTTGCGTATTGCATCCGGCGCGGCCTTTATACTGGACGGGTACGATCAAACCGTTAATAACCTCTCTGGCGACGGCAATATACTGCTGGGCGACGCGCAGTTAACGCTCAATAACAGCAGCGACACGCGGTTTGCCGGTGTGATAAGCGGTAACGGGGCAGTGGAGAAAACCGGTGCAAATACCCTTCAACTGACAAGCGATCAAACCTGGCCTGGCCCGACGACCATTAACAGCGGCACTCTGATTCTGGGCAACGGCCCTGATGAAACCGCTACGCTTGCCAGTGCCCAGGTCGCCATCGCGCCAGGGGCGATTCTGGGCGGTTACGGCGGAACGGGCGGCGATATCATTAACCAGGGAACGTTGGCGATTGCCGATGCACTGCCGCAGTTTGCCGACGGGCCCGCTGGTAATTTTAACGTAGGCGGCAACCTCGTTAATTCAGGAAATATTGTGATGGCCAGTCCGTGGCCTGCCAGCACGTTGACGGTAGCGGGGAATTATACCGGCAATAATGGGCTGGTGACGCTCAGTACGGTGTTAGGCGGCGACGACTCGCCAACCGACCGTTTAGTGATTGAGGGCGACAGCCGTGGCAATACGCAGCTAAAAATCAACAATTCAGGCGGCCAGGGCGCGCTGACGCAGCAGGGCATAGAAGTTATCAGCGTGGCGGGCCAGTCGACAGGGGTTTTCACGCTGGCGGAGCGTGTAGTGGCAGGTTCGTATGAGTACTTCCTCCAGCAAGGGTTGCCGACGGCGCCAAACGGTAACTGGTATTTGCGCAGCCAGCTTCCCGTGCCGCCGTCTCCCACTCCTCCGCAGCCACCTCAGCCTGCGGCCCCGATCGTTCGTCCCGAAGCGGGGAGTTATTTGGCGAATCTCGCCACTGCGCAGCAGTTGTTTGCGCAGCAGTTGTCGGATCGCAGCGGTAAAGCGGACAACTCAAGCCTCTGGCTGCGGCAAAATGGCATGCGCCGCAGCGGCTACGATAACAGCGGCCAGTTAAAAACCACGGCAAACAGCTATCTGATTCAGGGCGGGGGCGAGGTACTGGCGGGCCAGTTCACCCGTGACGATAGCCTGAGAATCGGCGTAATGCTGGGTTACGGCACTGCACAAAACCATACCCGTTCCGGACGCAGCGATTTTCGTTCACAGGGCAAAATTGATGGTTACAGCGCCGGTATCTACGGCACCTGGTATCAGGATGCCACCCGCCAGCAAGGCTTGTATGTGGATAGCTGGTTGCAGTACAGCTGGCTGGATGCGCACGTCAAAGGCGACGATCTGCCCCAGGAGCATTATCGTCTTAATGGACTGAGCGGTTCGCTGGAGACCGGCTATCGGTGGGATATTGTCGATGACGACAGCGGCGCAGTGGCGCTGACCCCGCAGGCACAGGTTATATGGAGCGGTATTGACGCGAATGATCATCGGGAAAGCAGCGGTACGCGGGTGACATCAACAGCCGATAACCCTTTGCAAACCCGGCTGGGGATTGCGCTGTCACACCACGGCGCAGCAAGCCGGGATAACGTTCGCGGGAAGACGTTTACGACGTATGTCGCGGCGAACTGGCTGCATAATACGTCGCTCAGCACAGTGGCAATGAATGACGATCACGTTGGGTTTGCTGGTGAACGTAATAGGGGTGAAATCAGACTGGGTATTAACGGCAACCTGTCGCCGCAGTGGGATGTCTGGGGCACCATTGCCCAACAGATGGGCGACAGCGGTTATCATGCGACTGCCGGAGGATTGGGTGCCAGATATCGCTTTTAACCGCAACGGTAACTCAGGGATTTTCCGGCTTTTTTTTACGTTTCAGGCGGGCCCAGATTTTCGTTTCCTGCCCGCGCCACAAACGCTGAATATTGTCGTGATGACGCAACAGGATCAGGCAGGACAACATGGAAACGGGGAATGTGAATTGCGGTTTGAACCACCACACGTAGAAAGGCGCAATCAGCGCGCTGATGATCGCGCCAAGAGAGGAGTAGCCGCTGAGCAACACGCTTAACAGCCAGGTGCCCGCCATCACGCCAGTTAAATCCCAGCCGATAGGCGCGATAGCGCCAAATGCCGTAGCAACGCCTTTACCGCCGCGAAAACCGAAAAATACCGGCCAGATATGGCCCAGACAGGCGGCAATAGCGATTAAACCCAGCCAGAAGGGAGAGAGCCCAAGCGCGTAAGCGCCCCAGACCGGAAGCATCCCTTTCAGGACATCAAAAATCAGTACCGCTACGGCTGCTCCCTTGCCACCAATGCGTAATACGTTGGTCGCCCCCGGATTGCCGGATCCATTGTCGCGCGGATCGGGCAAACCTGCGATGCGGCAGACCAGAATGGCGCTGGAAATTGAGCCGCAAAGGTACGCAAGGAGGATCATTCCAGGCGCGATTGCACTCATAACGCTGTTCCGTTTTGAAAATGTCGTTTTATTCTCTGCATCTGTGGATAATACGCATAAATTGCCGGAAGTGGTATCCGGGCGCGCTAAAAACAGGCAGGTCATCATGGATATAGTATTTATAGAGCAACTTTCGATAATCACCACTATTGGTGTTTACGACTGGGAACAAACCATTGAACAGAAGTTAATGTTCGATATCGAAATGGCCTGGGATAATCGTCCAGCCGGCAAAAGCGACGATGTGGCAGATTGCCTGAGCTATGCCGATGTGAGCGAGGCGATCATTCGCCACGTTCAGGGAGGAAAGTTCGCGCTGGTGGAGCGAGTGGCGGAAGAGGTGGCCGAGCTGCTGCTTACCCGTTTCAATACGCCGTGGGTAAAAATCAAAATCAGTAAGCCCGGTGCGGTGGCGCAGGCAGCTAACGTCGGGGTGGTTATTCAGCGTGGCAATAATCCTAATCAAATCATTTGAGTGAATAATTATTAAACCTAACGCGACGATATCTGTCATATAGCTCGGGATTTTACGGCATGTGCATTGCGCCTGCCGTTTTTTGATTTTATTGGGGTATGAGGACATTTCATGGGCGATATGCATTCGCTGGTCATCGCGGCGATTCTCGGTGTGGTGGAAGGGTTAACCGAGTTTCTACCGGTGTCCAGCACAGGACACATGATTATTGTGGGCCACCTGCTGGGATTTGAAGGGGAAACGGCCAAAACGTTTGAAGTGGTGATCCAGTTAGGATCAATTCTGGCCGTGGTGGTGATGTTCTGGCGTCGCCTGTTCAGCCTGATCGGCATCCATTTCGGGCATCCGCCCCATGAGGGATTGGGGCGCGGGCGTCTGTCGTTAATCCATATTCTGCTGGGTATGGTCCCGGCAGTGGTGCTGGGGCTGGCCTTTCACGATCTGATCAAATCGTTATTCAACCCGATTAATGTGATGTATGCGCTGGTGGTCGGCGGGGTGCTGCTGATTGTAGCGGAGCTCTGTAAGCCCAAAGAGCCGCGTGCGCCCGGACTGGATGATATGACGTACCGCCAGGCGTTCGCCATCGGTTGTTTCCAGTGCCTGGCGCTGTGGCCCGGCTTTTCACGCTCCGGCGCCACCATTTCCGGTGGGATGCTGGTCGGGGTAAGCCGTTATGCCGCGTCGGAGTTCTCGTTCCTGCTGGCGGTGCCGATGATGATGGGCGCCACCGCGCTTGATCTGTATAAAAGCTTCCATTTCCTGACTGCGGCCGATATCCCCATGTTTGCGGTCGGCTTTGTGACGGCATTTCTGGTCGCGCTGGTCGCCATCAAGACCTTCCTGCAAATCATCAAACGGATTTCCTTTATCCCGTTCGCGATTTACCGTTTCATCGTCGCAGCGGCGGTGTACGTCGTCTTTATGTAACGTGTTGCCCCCGGCCTCAGGGCTGGGGGCAACGCTCCGCCTTCCACTGCGCAACCGCTCTGATGCGCCGTTTGGTCAACTCTTCACGCACTTCAAGGCCGGTAAAACCGTCCGCAACCACTTCTTTGGGCGAGACCGATTTCGCCACTTGCCAGGCCTCGCGTAACAGTCGGCCCTGCGGGTAATCATGGCTTTCAAAGCCCTGGCGGCCCCGCACGTCTGCTTCGCTGGTTAACGCAATTTGCTCCACGCGCTGGGGCTTACGCCAGGCATCGATAGAATCGAAAAGCTTCACGATGGTTTTTGGCTGCAAAACAGGCAGCGTGTGAATAAGGTCGTGAAATTCCGCCACCAGTTTAGCGAGATCGCGGATCTCATTCGGTACCCGCAGCCGCTGGCACATATTCTCCACCAGCGGAACCCCCGCCGGGCCATGTCCGTGGTGACGCGGCCAGAGCCGCGGCGGCGTAAGGCCTTTGCCCACATCGTGGGTCAGCGTGGCGAAACGCACATCCACTTCCGGGCTGAGCATCGCGGCCATAGAAAGCGTCATCAGAACATGAACCCCGGTATCGATTTCCGGATGCCATTTTTCCGGGGCAGGCACGCCAAACAGCGCATCCAGTTCCGGGAACAGCACCGTTAGCGCGCCGCAGTCGCGTAGCACTTTAAAAAAGATATGGGGATTGCGGGCACGCAGCGCGTTTTCCGTTTCCTTCCAGACGCGCTCCGGCGTGAGATGGGCCAGCTCGCCAGCGTCGGTCATTTCGCGCATCAGCGCCTGGGTCTCTTCGGCAATGGTGAAATTCAGATGAGCAAACCGGGCGGCGAAACGCGCTACGCGCAAAACGCGCAGGGGATCTTCGTTGAAGGCCCCGGAGACATGGCGCAACAGCCGTTTTTCAAGGTCTGCCTTGCCGTGATAAGGATCGACGAGTTCGCCGTTTTCATCCATCGCGATGGCGTTAATCGTCAGATCGCGGCGCTGCAAATCCTGTTCGAGCGTTACGTCCGGCGCGGAGTAGCACACAAAGCCGGTATAGCCGTGGCCATTTTTACGCTCGGTACGGGCGAGCGCGTACTCTTCACGCGTTTGCGGGTGCAAAAATACCGGGAAATCACGCCCGACCTGTTGATAGCCCAGCTCAAGCATCTGTGCAGGCGTTGCGCCTACGACAACCCAGTCTCTGTCTTTAACCGGTAGCCCTAACAACCCATCACGTACTGCACCACCGACCAAATAGCTCTTCACCCACACCTCACTTCTTCACGTTAATACGGAGATAATACGTAAGTGTAGAGGAGAAGGCGAAACAAAAGGGCAACCTTAGCGGTTGCCCTGAGCGCGGTTAGTTCATCCAGCGGTCTTTTTTCTTACGACGCGGGATCATATGCGGGAGCAGCAGACCCAACAACAGGCCGACGCCTAACACGCCGCCGCCATACATAAACCATTGCATAATAATGGTGCGTTGTTTGTCATCCAGTTGCAGATTCGCGGCATTCACTTTCTTACTGGCGACGATCAGCTCGTTTTTGAGCTTCTGATTTTCATCTTTCAGGCCGTTAATAATGCTGTCGCTGGCAGACACTTTTTTCTGCATATCCGACGTGCGCTCATTCCACGTTGCGTCAATGTTGTTGAGCTTGTCGGTCAGCGTTTTGACCTGATTTTCCAGTTCCGGTACGCGGGTGCGCAAACTCGGCTCGGTGTTGAGCTCTTTGAGTGGGATCCACGCGGTGCGCCCGTTGCTGTCACGCACCTGGCCGTAGTTTGTTGACTCATTGGTCTGCAACAGCGTGACGGCTTCACCGGCGTTCAGCGAACCTACCAGACGGTAGTTGTCGCCAGGACCGCTACGAACCCAGGTGGTCAATTCATCGGAAACGTAGCGTTTCTCTTCGCTATGGGCCACAGTTGACACGCTAAGCGCGAATAAAGTCAGGCAAATCAGGCGTAATTTAGGCATCAGGTCTTCATTAATCATTATTCGTGGGATGATAGTAGTGCAACAGTTTGACGATGCTAAACGCAAACCTGAATGAGAATCATCCTGGTAGAGATGTCACTGCCGCACGACTGCCAAAGGGTTGCCGCTCGTCTAAAACGCCTTCGGCGTGGCATTTTAACGGAAAATACTATCTACTGACAAAAATTAGGCCCGTAAGTTCGCCGGTGCGTTGTGCCGGTGTGACTCAACCGTAAGTAAAAGGCTATGGCACAAGAAATCGAACTGAAATTTATCGTCCTTCCCGCCGCTCTGGACGCCGTGCGCACTGTCCTGAACGGTCTTTCCAGCGACCATCACGCCCCCCGTCAGTTACTCAACGTGTACTACGAGACGCCGGATAACCAACTGCGTCAGCACGGTATCGGTCTGCGGGTTCGCGGTGATAACGGCCGCTATGAAATGACCATGAAAACCGCTGGTCGTGTAATTGGCGGCGTGCATCAGCATCCGGAATACAACATTCCGCTGGAGAGTGCTGAGCTGGCGTTAGCGCATTTTCCGGCGGAAGTGTGGCCTGAAGGCCTGACGCCGGAAGCGTTGCAACATGACGTTAAGCCATTATTCACGACCGATTTCAATCGTGAGAAGTGGGTGGTTACTCACAATGAGAGCCGCATTGAGCTGGCGCTGGATGAAGGGACTGTGCAGGCAGGTGAGTTAAGCGAGCCGCTGTGCGAACTGGAAATGGAGCTGCTTGAAGGCCAGCTTTCCGATTTGCTCAAGCTGGCGCGTCAACTGGTTGCCGTTTCAGGGTTGCGTCAGGGCAATCTCAGCAAAGCGGCGCGTGGCTATCATCTGGCCCAGGGCAATCCGCCGCGTCCACTTCGCCCGCTGACCATCGTCAAAATGCAACCGAAATCCAATGTCGAACAAGGGCTGCAAAACGCGCTCGAAGCGGCATTAAGCCACTGGCAGTATCATGAAGAGCTCTGGGTGCGCGTAACAAGCTGGCGAAAGCGCAGGTTCAACACGCGATTGGCATGGTACGTCATACTTTCGCCCTTTTCGGCGGCGTGGTGCCAAGAAAAGCGAGTGCTCGCTTACGTGATCTGCTGACCCAGTGCGAAGTCTCCCTGGTTTCGGACGCCTCGGTAGAAACGCTGGCGTTCGGCAGCCAACTCAGCACCGCCAAGCTGGCGCTGACTGAATGGCTGCTGACTCAGGGCTGGCAGCCGTTTATTGACGACAATGCGCGCCGTAAACTGAACGATTCCTTCAAACGGTATGCGGATATCCATCTGTCGCGCCATGCCGCTGAATTAAAACAGGCGTTCCTCAACCCGTGGAGCGAGCGTTACAGCGATCAGCTTCCGCGCCTGTATCGTGAGCTGGACGCCATCCGGACGCTGGCGGGCGCCTATGATAACGATGTCGCGCTGGACTGGATCGACACCTGGGAAGCGCTGCGTCATGCCATTGAAAACGGCCTGCGCAACGACATTGAACACCTTCGTCAGGAAGCGGTCGCCCAGCCGCCGTTCTGGCTGCATAGCGGAAAAAAATAAAGGACCCTACCATGACGCCGCTCTCTCCCTTATTACAACAACACGTTGAAAACGTGCTGGCGAACCTGCCTGAATCGCTGTCCCGCCAGGCGCTGAATGACGAGGCGCAGGCCGTTCTGGCTTTCAGCGATTTTGTCCGCGATGGCCTGGTTGCGCATCCGGAATGGCTGGATGAACTAAGGGAGAGGCCGCCTGAAGCGGATGAGGCCGAACAGTATGCGGCCTGGCTTGAAGAGGCGTTACAGGGCATCAGCGATGAGGCGCAGTTGATGCGCGCGCTGCGTCTTTTCCGGCGGCGGATAATGGTGCGCATCGCCTGGGCGCAAACGCTTAATCTGGTCGACACGCCATGCACGCTTAAACAATTAAGCGTGCTGGCTGAAACCCTGATCGTCGCGACGCGTGACTGGCTGTGGGCGGCCTGCTGCCGTGAATGGGGCACGCCGTGCAACGCACAGGGCGAACCGCAACCGCTGATGATTTTAGGCATGGGAAAACTTGGCGGCGGCGAACTTAACTTTTCCTCCGATATCGACCTGATTTTTGCCTGGCCGGAAAATGGCGTGACCCGTGGCGGACGGCGCGAGCTGGATAATGCGCAATTCTTTACCCGTATGGGGCAGCGGCTGATCAAAGCGCTCGATCAACCGACCCAGGACGGTTTCGTTTACCGGGTGGATATGCGTCTGCGACCATTCGGTGACAGCGGCCCGCTGGTGCTGAGCTTCGCGGCGCTGGAGGATTATTACCAGGAGCAGGGGCGCGACTGGGAACGCTACGCCATGGTGAAGGCGCGCATCATGGGCGACAACGATGACCGCTGGAGCCATGAGCTACGCGCCATGTTGCGGCCTTTCGTATACCGTCGCTATATCGATTTCAGCGTGATTCAGTCACTGCGCAATATGAAAGGAATGATCGCCCGCGAGGTCCGGCGGCGCGGCTTGACGGACAACATCAAGCTGGCGCGGGCGGTATCCGCGAAACCGAATTTATCGTCCAGGTATTCCAGCTGATTCGCGGCGGGCGCGAACCCTCACTGCAATCGCGCTCATTGTTGCCAACGCTGGACGCCATTGATGCGCTGCATCTGTTGCCGCAAGGCGATGCTGAACGGTTACGCGGCGCTTACCTTTTCTTACGCCGTCTTGAGAATCTGCTGCAAAGCATCAACGACGAGCAAACCCAGACATTGCCCGGCGACGATCTTAACCGGGCGCGACTGGCCTGGGCGATGGGCGAAGCGGACTGGGTGGCGTTAGAAACGACCCTTGGCACGCATATGACGGCGGTGCGGCGGATATTTAATGAATTAATCGGCGATGATGAGCCCGATGCAGATGAAGATAAACTGGCTGAAGGCTGGCGCGAATTCTGGCTGGACGCCTGTGATGCCGACGTCACGAATCCGGTATTAAGTCACCTTGATAGCGAAAGCCAGCGGCAGGTGGTGCGCTGGCGGTGGATTTCCGCAAAGAAGTGGATAAACGCACCATTGGCCCGCGCGGACGCCATGTGCTGGATCTGCTGATGCCCCGATTGCTCAGCGAAGTGTGCAGTATGCCGTCACCCGCTGTGCCGTTAGGGCGTATTACGCCGTTACTGTTAGGCATTGTCACCCGCACGACCTACCTTGAATTGCTGACGGAATTTCCCGGCGCACTGAAACACCTGATACGCCTGTGCGCCGCGTCGCCAATGATCGCCGGACAACTGGCGCGTTATCCCCTGCTGCTGGATGAATTACTCGACCCTAACACCCTGTATCAACCGACGGCGACCAACGCCTATCGCGACGAGCTTCGCCAGTATTTGCTGCGCGTACCGGCTGATGATGAAGAACAGCAGCTGGAAGCCATGCGCCAGTTCAAGCAGGCGCAGTTGCTGCGCGTGGCGGCAGCGGATATTGCTGAAACCCTGCCGGTTATGAAAGTGAGCGATCACTTAACCTGGCTTGCGGAGGCGATGATCGACGCGGTGGTGCAGCAGGCCTGGACGTTAATGGTGTCACGTTATGGCGTTCCCACGCATCTGCAAGGGCGTGAAGGACGCGGCTTCGCCGTGGTGGGTTACGGTAAACTCGGCGGCTGGGAGTTGGGATATAGCTCCGATCTCGATCTGGTGTTCTTACATGATTGCCCGGCAGACGTGATGACCGACGGCGAGCGTGAAATCGACGGACGTCAGTTCTACTTGCGTCTGGCCCAGCGCATTATGCACCTGTTCAGTACCCGCACTTCATCCGGCATTCTCTATGAAGTGGACGCCCGGCTGCGTCCCTCCGGGGCCGCGGGTATGTTGGTTACCACGGTGGAGGCGTTTGCGGATTATCAGCAAAACGAGGCATGGACCTGGGAACACCAGGCGCTGGTGCGTGCCAGGGTGGTGTATGGCGATCCGACGCTGTGCGCTGATTTCGACGGAATACGCCGGCAAATATTGTGTAAAGCGCGCGACGGCGAGGCGTTGAAAACCGAAGTGCGCGAAATGCGCGAGAAAATGCGCGCACATCTCGGTAATAAACATAAAGATCGCTTTGATATTAAAGCGGATGAGGGCGGTATTACCGATATTGAGTTTATTACCCAGTACCTGGTGCTGCGTTTCTCCCATGACGCACCGAAGCTGACCCGCTGGTCTGATAACGTGCGCATCCTGGAGTTGCTGGCCCAGAACGACATTATGTCGGAGCAGGAAGCGCGGGCGCTGACCCATGCGTATGTGACGCTACGGGATGAGCTGCATCATCTGGCGCTTCAGGAACTGCCAGGCCACGTTGAGCCCGGGGCGTTTCAGTCTGAGCGTCAGCAGGTTACCCAAAGCTGGGCGGCATGGCTGGGTAAGGCATAAAAATGTGTGCGCAGGGAATTATGGTATTATCCCGCGCAAATTTGGTATCTCTCAGGAGAGTCTGGAATGAAAGTAACGCTGCCCGAGTTTGAACGCGCAGGCGTCATGGTGGTGGGCGATGTCATGCTCGATCGCTACTGGTATGGCCCCACCAGCCGTATTTCCCCGGAAGCCCCGGTTCCCGTGGTGAAAGTTGATAACATCGAAGAACGTCCTGGCGGCGCGGCGAACGTGGCGATGAATATCGCGTCACTGGGCGCGCATTCCCGTCTGGTTGGCCTGACGGGCATTGACGATGCGGCGCGAGCGTTGAGCCAGGCGCTGGCGAACGTTAACGTGAAATGCGATTTCGTCTCGGTGCCGACGCATCCAACCATCACCAAACTGCGGGTGCTTTCACGTAACCAGCAGCTGATTCGCCTGGACTTCGAAGAGGGGTTCGACGGCGTTGACCCGCAACCGCTGCACGAGCGGATTAACCAGGCGCTGGGCAGTATCGGCGCGCTGGTGCTGTCTGACTACGCCAAAGGCGCGCTGGCCAGCGTTCAGCAAATGATCCAACTGGCGCGCAACGCGGGCGTGCCGGTACTGATCGATCCAAAAGGCACTGATTTCGAACGCTATCGCGGCGCGACGCTGCTCACCCCGAACCTGTCAGAATTTGAAGCCGTGGTCGGGAAATGTAAAACCGAAGCGGAAATCGTTGAGCGCGGCATGAAGCTGGTGGCGGATTACGATCTCAGCGCGCTGCTGATCACCCGTTCCGAGCAGGGCATGAGCCTGCTGCAACCGGGGTAAAGATCCGCTGCATCTCCCGACTCAGGCCCAGGAAGTTTATGACGTGACCGGCGCGGGCGACACCGTGATCGGCGTGCTGGCGGCAACCCTTGCAGCGGGCAACTCGCTGGAAGAAGCCTGTTTCTTCGCGAACGCCGCCGCGGGCGTGGGTGGTCGGTAAACTCGGTACGTCCACGGTATCGCCCATCGAGCTGGAGAACGCCGTGCGTGGCCGTGCCGATTCCGGTTTTGGCGTAATGGATGAAGAAGCATTGAAGCTGGCCGTCGCCGCAGCGCGTAAGCGCGGTGAAAAAGTGGTGATGACCAATGGCGTGTTCGACATCCTGCATGCCGGGCACGTCTCCTATCTGGCGAATGCCCGTAAACTGGGCGATCGTCTGATCGTGGCGGTAAACAGTGATGCGTCAACCAAACGCCTGAAAGGCGATACCCGACCGGTTAACCCGCTGGAACAGCGCATGATCGTGCTGGGCGCGCTGGAAGCGGTGGACTGGGTGGTTCCTTTTGAAGAGGATACCCCGCAGCGTCTGATCGCAGGCATTCTGCCGGATTTACTGGTGAAAGGCGGTGATTACAAACCGGAAGACATCGCAGGCAGTGAAGAGGTGTGGGCCAACGGGGGCGAGGTGATGGTGTTGAACTTCGAAGACGGTTGCTCAACCACCAATATCATCAGGAAGATCCAGAAAGATAGCGGCAAATAACGTGAATCGGGCCTTCAATGAAGGCCCGATGTTTTTATGGCTGTTTTTCGTCATCTGCATCAACCGGCGGAACGGCTGGGGCAGGGGGGATGACATCAACAGGTGGAATCGCCGGTGCCGGGGCAGCCGCAGGTGCTTCCGGATTGTTGCGGCTTTCCAGCGCGCTGATACGCTGTTCCAGCGCAGCCAGCTTCTCGCGGGTGCGCAGCAGCACCTGGGTTTGCACATCAAATTCTTCGCGGCTAACAAGGTCGAGACGCGTCAACTGCGACTGTAAAACCTGGCGGATTTTCTTTTCAACATCATCCCCGAATTCACGAATACCTTTCGGCATAGATTCATGAACCTGACGGGCAATCTGCTCAATTTTTTTCGGGTCAATCATGGCGGTTTCCCAGTGCGTGATTACATAACTTCTTATTGTAATGCCTGTTTCCGGGAGGAGAAACCGGAAATGTATGAATCTAAGTAATAGCACAAACCAGGGTATTTAGGCGGCTGAATGCATTGCCGACAATAATCAATGGCGTTATAGTAATCCCGCTTATTCTCAGGGCGGGGCGAAATTCCCCACCGGCGGTAAATCAGCGAAACTGTCCACCGTATTTCACGTTGCTGCAAAGCGGCGAGAAACACGCAAGACGCGCTGAAAGCCCGCGAGCGCTTCAGAGGTTTAACGACGCTGAAGGTCAGCAGATCCGGTGTAATTCCGGGGCCGACGGTTAAAGTCCGGATGGGAGAGAGTAACGATCCAGTTGGGTATCCGGCCCACTCACGTTATTTTTTTGCCGTTGTACGGCACTCCTAAGACCGCCCTGATTCTGGTAACCATAATTTTAATGAGGTTTTTTTACCATGAATCAGACGCTTCTTTCCTCTTTCGGTACCGCATTTGAACGCGTAGAACACGCTCTGACCGCTTTGCGTGAAGGCCGTGGCGTAATGGTGCTTGATGATGAAGACCGTGAAAACGAAGGCGATATGATTTTCGCCGCCGAAACCATGACCGTTGAACAAATGGCGCTGACTATTCGCCACGGCAGCGGCATTGTGTGCCTGTGCATTACTGAAGATCGCCGCCAGCAGCTCGACCTGCCGATGATGGTGGAGAACAACACCAGCGCCTACGGTACCGGTTTTACCGTGACTATCGAAGCGGCACACGGCGTAAGCACGGGTGTTTCAGCAGCTGATCGCGTTACGACTATTCGCGCCGCTATCGCTGATGACGCTAAACCGTCCGACCTGAACCGTCCGGGCCACGTATTCCCGCTGCGCGCCCAGAAAGGCGGCGTATTGACCCGTGGCGGCCATACCGAAGCGACCATTGACCTGGTGACGCTGGCGGGCTTCAAACCGGCTGGCGTGCTGTGCGAACTGACTAACGATGATGGCTCCATGGCGCGTGCGCCGGAGTGCATCGAATTCGCTGCGAAGCACCAGATGGCTGTCGTGACGATTGAAGATCTGGTGGCTTACCGCCAGCAGCATGAACGTAAAGCCAGCTAACTCACGCAATAAAAAAAGCCCGGTCAGATGAACCGGGCTTTTTTATGACCGTATGATCAGCCGATACCGCTGGTTTGCAGCAGAGTCAGGCTTAATCCCATCACCGACATACCGCACAACACGCCGTAGCTGGGGTTGTTATTCGGATCGATCTCTTTTGCCAGCGGCATCAGTTCATCCACTGACAGCGCCACCATAATGCCTGCCACCGCCGCCATGATAGACGCCATCAACACCGGCGAGACCAGCGAACCGAGAATCAGCCACGCCAGCACACCGCCCAGAATTTCCGCCATACCGGAAATCCCCGCCCAGAAGATCGCTTTGTATTTTGACCCCGTGGCGGCATAGACCGGACCGGCTACCGCCAGACCTTCAGGAATATTGTGCAAGGCAACCGCAAGGGCGATGCCGAATCCTAATTCAAGGTTATTACTGGCGGTGACGAATGTCGCGATGCCTTCCGGGAAGTTATGCAGACTAATGCCCAGCGTCAGCAACAGCGCGGTGCGTTTAAGGTTGCGTGGCGCACGATGCAGGTCTTTATCCATTAAATCCTGGGCATGGGCATGCGGTAAAATACGGTCCAGCGCGTAATAACCCAGCAGGCCGACAATGAACATCCCGTAGCCCAGCATGGGCGACATCCCTTCTTCACGCAGCGCAGCTGGCAACATTTCCATCAGCGAAATCAGCAACATAATGCCAGCGGCGAATCCCAGAGAAAACGCCAGCAGCCGGTTAGACGGCTTTTGCCCGATAACGCCCAGCAGCGCGCCGATAAACGTGGCTCCGCCAGCCAGTAAAGTCAATATAAGAGGGACCGACATCAATAGCTCCTTATGATTATCATTCTCAAAGAGTAAAGAACCAGCCGATTAAAATCGATGAGCAAACAGCGGATTTACACCAGGCTTACATTCAAATTTCCTGATGATCTCCATCATGGTTATCTGAGTTCTTCTTTCACCGATTAAGCGTAAGGTTTATCCATCAACATTACCCTGAAGACCTGAGGATAACACCATGAACGTATCGCGTATGCCTGCACTGTTTCTGGGCCACGGTAGCCCGATGAACGTGCTGGAGGATAATCAGTATACCCGGGCCTGGCGGCAATTAGGCATGACCCTGCCGCGCCCGAAAGCGATCGTTGTGGTGTCTGCCCACTGGTACACCCGTGGTACTGGCGTCACGGCCATGGAACAGCCGAAAACCATCCATGATTTCGGCGGATTTCCGCAGGCGTTGTATGACACGCATTACCCGGCACCGGGCTCGCCCACGCTGGCGCGCAATCTGGTTGACCTGCTGTCGCCGGTTCCTGTCGCGCTCGACGAAGAAGCCTGGGGTTTCGATCACGGCTCATGGGGTGTGCTGATCAAGATGTATCCGGACGCCGATATACCGATGGTGCAATTGAGTATAGACAGCACGAAACCTGCCGCCTGGCATTTTGAAATGGGCCGTAAATTAGCCTCGTTGCGTGATGAAGGCGTTATGCTGGTGGCGAGCGGCAACGTGGTGCATAACCTGCGTACTGCCCGCTGGCATGGTGAAAATACGCCGTATCCCTGGGCGACGGCTTTTAACGATGTGGTTAAAGCAAATCTCACCTGGCAAGGGCCGATTGAAGAGCATCCGCTGGTAAATTATCTCCAACAGGATGGGGGCAGCTTGTCGAACCCGACGCCGGAGCACTTCTTGCCGTTGTTGTATGTGCTGGGCGCATGGGATGGCCACGAGGCGATAACAGTGCCGACAGATGGCATTGAGATGGGATCGCTGAGTATGCTTTCGGTGCAGGTCGGTTAAAAAAAATGGCGCGAATCTCGCGCCATTTTTTATCTACACCGCACTTAGTCTACAAAAATATGCGGATAAAAGCGGGAGAGATCCTGGGTTATCATCGCCCGATCTTCCCGAATGCCGATCCCGGCGGGTTGATCGTCAATCAGCCAACTGCCGATCAGCACATAGCTGTCGCCAAACTTCGGCAGCGGACAGAACTGCTGCACAATCATCCCTTCTTCACCGTACGGCCCGTCTACTTTCTCCAGCGTCTGCCCGTTTTCGATAATGCTGATGTTGGCGCCCTCACGCGAGAAAATCGGTTTAACGACGTATTTCTCCATGGGCGGATGGTCGTCTTCAGCGAACCAGGCGGGCAGCAGGTTAGGATGGTTCGGGAACATCTCCCAGAGCATCGGCAGCAGCGCTTTATTAGAAATAATGCTTTTCCAGGCCGGTTCCAGCCAGCGTACGCCCGCGTCTTCCAGCTTGGTGGAAAACATCTCGCGCAGCATGTATTCCCAGGGATAGAGCTTAAACAAATTACTGATGACCTGATCCTGCGGATCGGTAAACTGCCCCTTTTCGCCCAGACCAATATCATCGATATATAAAAATTCGCTCGCCACACCCGCTTCAGCGGCACAATCCTGCAAATACTGCACGGTACCGCGATCTTCCACCGTATCGCGGCAGCAGGTGAAATGCACCAGGTTGAAGCCGTGGTTTTCCCGTAACTCGGCGAAGCGTGCAATCACTTTTTCCTGCAGGCTATTGAACTGATCGCTGTTGGACGGCAGTTTGCCCGCGTTGATCTGATCTTCCAGCCAGATCCACTGGAAAAACGCCGCCTCGTACAGCGACGTTGGCGTATCGGCATTGTTCTCTAACAGCTTTGGTTCGCCGACGCCGTCCCAGGCCAGATCGAGGCGTGAATAGAGCGAGGGTTGCTGGCTGCGCCAGGACTGGCGCACAAATTCCCAGGTGTGTTTGGGGATGCGGAATTTGGTCAGCAGCACGTCGCTGGCGACCACTTTTTCCACCACCTGCAAACACATCTGGTGCAGTTCAGCCGTGACGTCTTCCAGGCGTTCTACCTGCTCAAGCGTCAGTTTGTAATAGGCGTCCTCACACCAGTACGGCTCTCCGTACATGGTGTGGAAATTGAAACCGTATTCGGTGGCTTTTTCGCGCCAGTCCGGGCGCTCGCTGATGGCAATCCGTTCCATCGATCAGCCTCCCATCGAACGGCTGGAGGTGCCGGACGCTGAACTACGCTGCATTGTGGACTGCTTCGCAACCGACTCGCCAAAGCCGCCGCGCGTAACTGTAGTGGTGGTAGCGGGCTTCGGTGCCAGCGCGGTTTTCGGCACGTTCATGGTGCGGCCCGGTTGCGCTGCGCCATAACTCCTGCCGCTGGCGTCGTTATACTTGCCGTAAGCCGGGCTGGCAGGGTTACGTGAGCTGAACAACGGTTGCTGCGCGAAGCCCGCGCCGCCGCCCATCATACGGCCCATCATGTAGCCCGCCATTAACGGCATCCAGAAACTGCCGCCGTTGTGGGCCTGCGCCTGATTCTCGCCCGCCACGCCCGCCTGGGCTGGCGCCTGCTGGCACTGGTTTTCGCCAAATTCCGCCACGCAGTCTTCGCGAGTGGCGTATTTCGGCGCGGTGCGCTCGGCTTCTTTCAGTGCGTTGTTATAAGCGGTAGTACATTCCGCGCTTTTGCCCGGGTTGGCAGCCGAACAGTCGTCGGCGTTCTGATAAAGCGAGACAGTCTCATCGCTCTTTTCACAACCCGCGAGCAGAAATACGGCAGAAACTGCCAGCGCAACGGGCGTTAAGTGTCGCGCGTTAAAGCTTTTGCGAAACGTCGCATGATTGATGGATTTTGTCCGTTTCATTTTATCTTCCTGAACCCAGTGATAATGCAAACAATTAGCTTCAAAGGATAGAGGATGAACGGTTGGAATTAAAGCGGCGGGCGCGCCAGGCGCGGATCTTTACGTTGACTTACGAAGTTTCGGGGGGTGATTCACACCCCCCGGACAGGCTTAATGGCGGAACGGGTTTTTGCCTTTGCTCTGAGGCGCAGGCTCCGTTTGCACCGCGCTCGCTGGCTGAGCGGCAGGCTGAGTTTGCGCACCGGCAGTAGCGTAACCGTCTGCAGTCGCGTCCTGCTGAGTATTTTCCGGCGCTACGATTTCAGGCGTAGTGGAAACAGGTTTACCCAGATTGCTGTTCAGGATTTGCAGGTCCTGCTCGTTCAACGTACCCAGTGCAGCTTTAATATTCAGCTGGTTAATCAGGTAGTTGTAACGCGCACTGGACAGCTGTTGTTTGGCGTTGAACAGGGTGGTGGTGGCATCCAGCACATCGACAATGGTACGGGTGCCTACGGCATAACCGGCTTCGGTTGCGTCTAACGAGCTCTGAGCAGACACCACAGATTGTTTATACGCATTGATGCTGCTGATCGACGCATTCACGTTGTTAAAGGATGAACGCACGGTTTGCACTACGTTGCGGTGCGCGCTTTCGAGCTGCTCGCTGGCGCCGACAAAATTGTACTGCGCCTGTTTAACCTGAGAATTCACCGCGCCGCCGCTGTAAATCGGCAGGGAGAAATTAATGCCGACTTTGTTCTGACCAATGTTGCTGTCGTTATACTGCGCGCCAGCCGGACCGCTGGTTGCGGAACCGCTGTAAGAGCTGTCGGAAACGCTTGTTGAGGCGGTTAACCCTACCGTCGGCAGGTGACCAGTTTCAGCCAGGCGAATCTGCTCACGGGCTAAATCCTGGCTCAGGCGCGCCTGCAATAAGGTCAGGTTGCGGTTTTCCGCTTCTTTCAGCAAGTTGCTGACCGACTCAGGCTTGGTGGTTTTGAAAGCATCCACATTCCAGCGAGGCCAGTTGCGGATAGTAATTCCCGGTCACCTGGCGCAGCTGTTCCAGCGCGTTGTCGAGATTGTTGCGGGCAGTCACTTCGTTCGCCAGCACGTTATCGTATTGGGAACGGGCGTTCTGCACATCGGTAATCGCTACCAGACCCACGTTAAAACGCTGGGTCGTCTGGTCTAACTGGCGGTAAATCGCCTGTTTCTGCGCTTCAGTATAGGAAAGCGAATCGATAGCGCTCAGCACGTTAAAATAAGCAGTCGCCGTGTTCAGGATCAGGGTCTGCTGATCGGTCTGGAACGTGACGTCCTGAATACCCGCGCTTTTTTCCTGAAGTGTCAGTTGGCGCCATTTTGACATGTCAAAAATGGTTTGGGTCAGGGAGAGCGCCGCGCTGGAAGTCGTGTTGTTAACGCCATTGGCGTCGCGGTAGCCGTTGCTATAACCGTAATCTGCGCCAAGGCCAAGCTGCGGTAATAAAGGACTGCGAGCTTCGTTAATTTTTTCGAATGCGGCATCACGATCGGCAGCGGATCTACGCAGATCCGGGTTGCTCAAACGTGCCTGCTGATAAACCTGCAATAGGTTTCTGCCTGGCTCATGGCGCTGAAACCGGAAAGGCTCAGGCCGATAAGAATGGGGAGCAGTTTCTTCATTTGCATTCCTTGTTGTGAAGCAGAATTTGTTTATTAGCGCTGACAGAAGTCGAAAATTGTCGCCGATTTTAGCAGAATCCGCGATAAGTGAAGATTGGCCTTCTGTGCCTTTATGCCATTAAATTTCATCAATCTACCATATTGTCGTTATAACGACAGGTAAACTGGGTTGAATACGTTCACCACTATCCTCATTTAAAACAGGCTTAGATCATGAGCAAACCAGACGATCGCGCAGTGACTTTCACAAAAAACGATGTAGAAATTATTGCACGGGAAAAATTGTACCGCGGCTTTTTTTCGTTAGATCTGTATCGTTTCGACACCGCCTTTTTAACGGTGAAATGAGTGGGGAAGTACGACGCGAAATTTTTGAGCGCGGTCATGCCTCAGTCCTGCTACCCTTTGACCCTGTGCGTGATGAAGTGGTGCTGATCGAACAGATCCGCATCGCCGCGTATGATACCAGTGAAACACCCTGGTTGCTGGAGCTGGTCGCCGGTATGATTGAGCCTGGCGAAAGCGTCGAAGACGTGGCGCGCCGCGAAGCCATGGAAGAGGCAGGGTTGACGGTAGGACGCACGAAGCCAGTACTGAACTATCTCGCAAGCCCAGGCGGCACCAGCGAGAGATTGTCCATTCTGGTGGGAGAAGTGGATGCCACACAGGCTGAAGGTATACATGGCCTGGTGGAAGAAAACGAAGATATTCGTGTTCATGTGGTAAGCCGGGAACAGGCATACCAGTGGGTAGAAGAGGGGAAAATCGATAACGCGGCCTCAGTCATCGCACTGCTCTGGCTGCAACTGCACTATCAAGAAAATACGTCAAGAGTGGAACACCTGAATATGAAGCGCTACACCCCGACTTTCCAGAAATGATGCGCCTTTGCGAACCAACTTTGCAATTTTGCGCCGCTTGTTGCCTCGTCATGACGCAGCGGGTGAAACAGTGAGCTATCAGGTCGGCAGCGCGCAATACCGATTAACGATTCTCGAATCCACCCGTTACACTACGCTGGTGGAAATTAAGCAAACGATGCCTGCGATCAGTTACTGGAGCCTGCCGTCAATGTCGGTGCGGCTCTACCATGACGCCATGGTGGCGGAAGTGTGTTCAAAGTCAGCAGATCTTTCGCTTTAAAGCACGTTATGATTACCCGAACAAAAAGTTGCATCAACGCGATGAAAAGCATCAAATTAACCAGTTTCTTGCTGACTGGTTGCGCTACTGCCTGGCGCATGGAGCCGATGGCAGTTCCGGTTTGTTAGCGTCGTGAAACCTAAGGACACCTTTTGGAAAGCCTGTTGAATCTTCCTGTAGCAGATAAGGCGAGCGTCAGGATCCTACAAATCACTGATACCCATCTTTTCGCGGAAAAAAGCGAAACGCTGCTGGGTATCAACACCTGGAGCAGTTACCAGGCTGTGCTGGATGCTATCGCGGCACAGCAGCGTTCGTGCGACCTGATCGTCGCCACGGGCGACCTCGCGCAGGACCATTCGTCAGAAGCCTATCAGCACTTTGCTCAGGGTATTGCCGCGTTTGCCGCGCCTTGCGTCTGGCTGCCCGGCAATCACGATTTCCAGCCCGCGATGTTCAGCGCGCTCCAGGATGCGGGTATTTCCCCGGCGAAACGGGTTTTTTGCGGCGATAAATGGCAAATCCTTCTATTGGATAGTCAGGTTTTCGGCGTACCGCACGGCGAGCTGAGCGAATATCAGCTCGAATGGCTGGAAGCCAAACTTGCCGATGTCCCTGAGAGACACACGCTGCTCCTGCTTCATCATCATCCCTTTGCCGGCGGGATGCAGTTGGCTCGACCAACACAGTTTACGTAATGCTGGCGAGCTGGATGCGGTATTAAGCCGTTTTCCGAATGTGCGTCATTTGCTGTGCGGTCATATTCATCAGGAGCAGGATCTCGACTGGAATGGCCGACGCCTGCTGGCGACGCCTTCTACCTGCGTCCAGTTCAAACCCCATTTGCGCCAACTTTACCATTGATACCATCGCCCCCGGCTGGCGCTGGCTGGAACTGCATCCGGACGGCACGCTGACCACCGAGGTCGAACGCCTTGAGGGGACGCAGTTCAACCCTGATACCGCGTCAGAAGGCTACTGATGTCCACGCTCCTGTATCTGCACGGTTTCAATAGCTCGCCGCGTTCGGCGAAAGCGACATTGTTTAAAGCCTGGCTTGAACAACATCATCCGGCCATTAACATGGTGGTGCCGCAGCTGCCGCCGTTTCCGTCTGATGCCGCGGAACTGCTGGAGTCACTGGTGCTGGAGCATGGGGGCGAGGAACTGGCCGTTGTCGGCTCGTCGCTCGGCGGTTATTACGCCACCTGGCTTTCCCAGTGTTTCATGCTGCCGGCGGTAGTAGTTAACCCGGCGGTCCGTCCTTTTGAGCTGCTGGTCGACTATTTAGGCCAAAACGAGAACCCCTACACCGGGCAGCAATATGTGCTAGAGTCTCGCCATATTTACGATCTCAAAGTCATGCAAATTGACCCGCTGGAAGCGCCCGATCTTATCTGGCTGCTTCAGCAGACCGGGGACGAGGTGCTTGATTATCGCCAGGCGGTGGCTTATTTACGCCTCCTGTCGGCAGACCGTGATTGACGGGGGTAATCACGCCTTTGTGGGCTTTGAAGATTATTTCTCACAGATTGTCGGATTTCCTGGGCCTGGCGTAACGTCCGCCCGGCGTCGATGCCGTTTTTATCTGAACGAATAAACCATGACGCAATCCTATAACGCTGATGCCATTGAGGTACTCACCGGGCTTGAGCCGGTTCGCCGCCGTCCGGGGATGTATACCGATACCACTCGCCCCAATCATCTTGGGCAGGAAGTTATTGATAACAGCGTGGACGAAGCGCTGGCGGGCCATGCCAAACGCGTAGATGTGATCCTCCACGAAGATCAATCCCTTGAGGTGATTGACGACGGGCGCGGTATGCCTGTCGATATCCACCCCGGAAGAAGGCGTGCCCGCCGTTGAGTTGATCCTCTGCCGCCTGCACGCCGGGGGGAAATTTTCCAATAAAAACTACCAGTTCTCAGGCGGTCTGCACGGGGTAGGGATTTCCGTGGTCAACGCCCTGTCGAAGCGGGTGGAAGTGAATGTTCGTCGTGATGGGCAGATCTACAACATCGCGTTTGCGAACGGCGAAAAAATCAAAGATCTGGACGTGGTCGGCACTTGCGGTAAACGCAATACCGGCACCAGCGTCCATTTCTGGCCGGATGAATCGTTTCTTCGACTCCCCGCGTTTTTCAGTCTCGCGCTTAAGCCATCTTCTTAAGGCCAAAGCGGTGCTGTGCCCGGGCGTGGAAATCACCTTTAAAGACAAGGTGAATAACACCGAGCAACGCTGGTGTTATCTCGACGGCCTGAATGATTATTTGAGTGAAGCGGTGAACGGCCTGCCGACGCTGCCGGAAAAACCGTTTATCGGCAATTTCTCCGGCGAAACAGAAGCGGTTGACTGGGCTCTGCTGTGGCTTCCGGAAGGCGGCGAATTGCTGACTGAAAGCTACGTTAACCTGATCCCCACCATGCAGGGGCGGTACCCACGTTAACGGTCTGCGTCAGGGGCTGCTGGACGCGATGCGCGAGTTCTGCGAATACCGCAATATCCTGCCGCGCGGCGTGAAGCTGTCGGCGGAAGATATCTGGGAACGCTGCGCCTACGTATTGTCGGTGAAAATGCAGGATCCGCAGTTCGCCGGGCAAACCAAAGAGCGCCTTTCGTCGCGTCAGTGCGCGGCCTTTGTGTCCGGCGTGGTGAAAGATGCCTTCAGCCTGTGGCTTAACCAGAACGTTCAGGCAGCCGAAATGCTGGCTGAACTGGCCATATCCAGCGCCCAGCGCCGGATGCGCGCCGCCAAAAAAGTGGTGCGTAAAAAGCTCACCAGCGGACCGGCGCTGCCGGGTAAACTCGCGGACTGCACCGCGCAGGATTTAGCGCGTACCGAATTGTTCCTGGTGGGAAGGGGACTCGGCGGGCGGTTCGGCGAAGCAGGCACGCGATCGTGAATATCAGGCGATCATGCCGCTTAAAGGCAAGATCCTGAACACCTGGGAAGTTTCTTCTGACGAAGTGCTGGCGTCTCAGGAAGTGCATGATATTTCCGTGGCGATCGGCATCGATCCGGATAGCGAAGACCTGAGCCAACTGCGTTACGGCAAGATCTGCATTCTGGCGGATGCCGACTCAGACGGCCTGCACATCGCCACGCTGTTGTGCGCGCTGTTCGTGAAGCACTTCCGCACGCTGGTTAAAAATGGGCACGTCTATGTGGCGCTGCCGCCGCTGTATCGCATTGATTTAGGCAAAGAGGTTTACTACGCCCTGACGGAAGAAGAGAAAGCTGGCGTACTGGAACAGCTGAAGCGGAAAAAGGGCAAACCGAACGTACAGCGTTTTAAAGGGCTGGGCGAAATGAACCCGCTGCAATTGCGCGAAACCACGCTGGATCCGAATACCCGCCGTCTGGTGCAGTTGACTATCAGCGACGACGACGATGCGCGCACCACGGCAATGATGGATATGCTGCTGGCGAAAAAACGCTCGGAAGATCGCCGTAACTGGTTGCAGGAGAAAGGCGATCTCGCCGATCTGGACGTGTAACCGACGCAGGCAATAAAAAAGGCGATGATTTATCATCGCCTTTTTTGATCCTGATGAAGGGCTTAAACGCCTTCCTCCAGAATACGGATATGGGTTTCCAGCACGTCGCCTTTCACCGCTTCGCTCCACGCTTTCATGTGCGCGGTCTGCAGATGGGCTTCCAGATGCGGTACGCTTTCCCACTTCTCCAGCATCACAATGGAATCCGGCGCGGTAGACTGGAAGCTTACCTGGGCATTCACATCCACCAGCGGCGCATAGCCGTGGCAGCCTTCTTCCGCCAGTACGGTGGGAATGATTTTAGCAAACTGATCCAGCACCGCCTGGCGATGATGTGCGCCCGGACGCGTGCGGATCTCTGCAATAACAGTCAGCATGAAAAACTCCTGTGATAAATCCGTAAAACGGAGCCGCAGGCGTAACGCCATTAGCCGGCGCGCAAACCGCAGCTCTCTTGATCAGGATAGTGTAACCGGCATCCAGTTAAGCAAAAATCGCCGCCAGATGCTCGCGATATTCCTGAATATAACGCGGTACGTCCGGCATTTTAATCACGTCATTGGTGATAAACGTTGGCAGCGCGTCCATGCCAAGGAACTGATTGGCCTTATGGAACGGCAGGTAGACGCCATCTACGCCCACGCCGTGGAAGAACTGATCTTCATCGGTGAACGCGTCGAGCGGCGCATTCCAGGTCAGGGACAGCATATATTTGGTGCCCTGCATCAGCCCGCCGGAGCCATATTTTTTGCTGGCGTCTGAGCGGGTGCGACCATCGCTGGCATACAGCGTGCCGTGCCCCTCGGTAAACACATCGTCAATATACTTTTTCACCGTCCAGGGCGCGCCCATCCACCAGCCGGGCATCTGGTAAATTACCACGTCGGCCCAGACGTACTTTTGTACTTCGGCCTGGATATCGTAGTCCCCGTCGGCGCGGGTAACCTGAACATCGTGTCCGAGGTCGCGCAGAAAGCTTTGTGCGACGTCGGTCAGGGTGTCGTTCAGTTGACCTTTAGAGTGCGCGAATGCTTTCGCGCCGTTGATGATAAGCACGTTGCTCATTATTTATCCTCGAATAATTACCTATGGGATGAATGATAACGTATCAGGCGGTACGGTGAAATTCGCAAAAAGTGCAAAGACTTTTGCGGGATGCGCAATAATTGAGGCGCATCGCCGTGAATCTGATTCGCGGCCTTCACCGCAGGAAAGTTCCCATGCCGCGCTGGGACTCGCTCTTCAGATAAGGTACTATCTGCGGCAATATTGCCGCTACTTCACCCTGCGGCCCCTGTTCGAGGTATAACGATTAATGAGCGATATGACTCAGGATGGTGCAGAGCGTCTTGCGCTGCATGAGTTCACGGAAAACGCCTATCTGAACTACTCCATGTACGTCATCATGGACAGGGCGTTACCTTTTATCGGCGACGGTTTAAAACCCGTACAGCGCCGCATCGTGTATGCGATGTCTGAGCTGGGCCTGAATGCCAGCGCTAAGTTTAAGAAATCGGCCCGTACCGTGGGCGACGTGTTGGGTAAGTACCATCCGCACGGCGACAGCGCCTGCTATGAAGCGATGGTGCTGATGGCGCAGCCGTTCTCCTACCGTTATCCGCTGGTGGATGGCCAGGGAAACTGGGGCGCGCCTGACGATCCGAAATCCTTCGCGGCGATGCGTTATACGGAATCGCGCCTGTCGAAATACGCTGAACTGCTGCTGAGCGAACTGGGCCAGGGCACCGTGGATTTCGTGCCTAACTTTGACGGCACTTTAGACGAGCCGAAAATGCTGCCGGCGCGCTTGCCCAATATTCTGCTGAACGGCACCACCGGCATCGCGGTGGGGATGGCGACTGACATTCCGCCGCACAACCTGCGGGAAGTGGCGAAAGCGACCATCAGCCTGATCGATAACCCGAAAACCACGCTGGACGAACTGCTGGACATCGTTCACGGGCCGGATTACCCGACCGAGGCGGAAATCATTACCCCGCGTGAAGAAATCCGCAAAATTTACCAGAGCGGGCGCGGCTCCGTACGCATGCGCGCCGTCTGGAAAAAAGAGGACGGCGCGGTGGTGATCACGGCGCTGCCGCATCAGGTATCCGGCGCGCGTGTGCTCGAGCAGATTGCGGCACAAATGCGCAATAAAAAGCTGCCGATGGTGGACGATTTACGCGACGAGTCGGACCATGAAAACCCGACGCGTCTGGTGATTGTGCCGCGCTCCAACCGTGTGGATATGGAGCAGGTGATGAACCACCTGTTCGCCACCACCGATCTGGAAAAAAGCTACCGCGTTAACCTGAATATGATTGGTCTGGATAACCGTCCGGCGGTGAAAAACCTGCTGGAGATCCTGACCGAATGGCTGGCGTACCGTCGCGATACCGTGCGTCGCCGCCTGAACTATCGTCTGGAGAAAGTGCTTAAGCGCCTGCATATCCTGCAAGGTTTGCTGGTGGCGTTTCTCAACATCGACGAAGTTATCCATATTATTCGCAGCGAAGATGAGCCGAAGCCGGTACTGATGGCCCGCTTCGAGCTGACCGAAACGCAGGCCGAAGCCATCCTTGAACTCAAACTGCGCCATCTGGCGAAGCTTGAAGAGATGAAGATTCGCGGCGAGCAAGATGCGCTGGAAAAAGAGCGCGATCAGATCCAGGGCATTCTGGCTTCCGAACGCAAAATGAATACCCTGTTGAAGAAAGAGCTACAGGCCGATGCCGATGCCTATGGCGATGAGCGCCGTTCGCCGCTGCATGAGCGTAGCGAAGCCAAAGCCATGAGCGAGCACGACATGCTGCCCTCAGAGCCCATCACCATTGTGCTGTCGCAGATGGGCTGGGTGCGCAGCGCCAAAGGCCATGATATCGACGCTCAGGGCCTGAGTTACAAAGCGGGCGATAGCTGGCTGGCTTCTGCGAAGGGCAAGAGCAACCAGCCGGTGGTATTTATTGATTCCACCGGGCGCAGCTACGCCATTGACCCAATCACGCTGCCGTCGGCGCGTGGGCAGGGCGAGCCGATTACCGGTAAGCTCACGCTGCCGCCTGGCGCGGTGGTGGAGCAAATGCTGATGGCGAATGAAGATCAGAAGCTGCTGATGGCGTCTGATTCCGGCTACGGTTTTGTCTGCACCTTTAATGATTTGGTTGCCCGCAACCGGGCAGGCAAAGCGGTGATTACGCTTCCGGAAAACGCCCATGTGCTGCCGCCCCTTGAAATCGCCAGCGAGCAGGATCTGTTGCTGGCCATCACTGCCGCAGGCCGCATGCTGATGTTCCCGGTGTCTGACCTGCCGCAGCTTTCCAAAGGGAAGGGGAATAAAATTATCTCCATTCCGGCGGCTGAAGCGGCGAAAGGCGATGATAAGCTGGCGCACCTGATGTTATTGCCGCCGCAAAGCACGCTGACCTTCCATGTCGGCAAGCGTAAAATCAAAATGCGTCCGGAAGAGCTGCAAAAAGTGCATGGCGAACGCGGTCGTCGCGGTACGCTGATGCGCGGTCTGCAACGCATCGATCGCATTGATGTTGATTCGCCGCTGCGCCCGGACGCCGCAGGCAGCGAAGCGTAATTATTTCCCGATAGCCTCCAGCGCAAGCGCCCCCCGGCTGCTGGAGGCTTCGCACTTATCAGCCTGCAATAACTTTTTTATAACTCAGCCATTGTGTGTTGATGCGCTGCGCATAAGAATACGCGTTTGGGAAATCAAACGTAGCATGCGCGGTCGTTATCGAACCAGGCGGTGTTTTTGCGACAAAGCCAGTATACTTGTCACCGACAAGGGCTTCAGAGGTAGTTATGTTACTTATTCTTCGTATTATTTTTGTCGTGATCTACTGCATTGTTGTTTGTATTCTGGGTTGCATCTGGTGTTTGTTCAGCCCCCGCAATCCGCGCCACGTCGCTACCTTTGGTCATATGTTTGGCCGCCTTTCCACCGTATTCGGATTAAAAGTCGAAAAACGCTTACCGCCCGGCGCGGAGCAGTTCGGCAATGCCATTTATATCGCCAATCACCAGAATAATTACGACATGGTGACGGCGGCGAACGTTGTTATTCCGCCAACGGTGACCGTGGGTAAAAAAAGCCTGCTGTGGGTGCCGTTTTTTGGGCTGCTTTACTGGCTGACGGGCAACCTGCTGATTGACCGCGATAACCGCGCCAAAGCGCACGGCACCATTTCGCAGGTCGTTAATCAGTTCAAAAAACGCAGAATTTCATTCTGGATGTTTCCTGAAGGTACCCGTAGCCGTGGCCGTGGCCTGATGCCTTTCAAAACCGGCGCTTTCCACGCCGCGCTGGCGGCGGGCGTGCCTATCATCCCGGTATGCGTCTCCAATACCCATGGCAAAATCAAACTCAACCGCTGGAAAAACGGTCTGGTGATTGTGGAAATGCTGCCGCCGATTGATACCTCTGCCTGGCAGAAAGATCAGGTCCGTGCGCTGGCGACTCACTGCCGGGAAGTGATGGACGCTAAAATTAAGGAGCTGGATCGGGAAGTTGCTGAGCGCGAAGCGTCAGGGAATATTTGAATTCTGCATTAAGAGGATAACCTTCCTCGCGATTTTTGACAGTTTACACGGAGCAAAGTATGTCACTCAGTCGGCGTCAGTTTATTCAGGCATCGGGAATGGTTCTCTGTGCAGGCGCAGCGCCACTGACGGCCCATGCGGCAGGCCAACAACAGCCGCTGCCGATACCGCCGCTCCTTGAATCACGCCGCGGTCAGCCGCTGTTTCTGACGCTGCAACGCACCCACTGGTCGTTTACACCCGGCACTCGCGCGCAGGTATGGGGCGTCAATGGCCGTTATCTCGGGCCGACTATTCGCGTCTGGAACGGGGACGACGTAAAACTGATTTATAGCAACCGCCTTCCCGAAAACGTCGCCATGACCGTAAGCGGTTTACAAGTGCCAGGCCCGCTCATCGGCGGCGCATCGCGCATGATGTCCGCCAGCGCTGACTGGGCGCCGGTGCTGCCGATTCGCCAGGCGGCGGCGACCCTGTGGTATCACGCCAACACCCCTAACCGTAGCGCTCAGCAGGTTTATAACGGCCTGGCAGGCATGTGGCTGGTGGAAGATGACGTCAGCAAGGCGCTGCCTGTTCCAAATCATTACGGGGTGGATGACTTCCCGGTGATTATTCAGGACAAACGGCTGGATAACTTCGGCAGCCCGGAATACAGCGAGCCCGGCAGCGGCGGATTTGTTGGCGACACGCTGTTGGTCAACGGTGCGCAAAGCCCTTATGTGGACGTTTCCCGCGGCTGGGTGCGTTTACGCCTGCTGAATGCGTCCAACGCCCGCCGCTACCTGTTGCAGATGAGTGACGGACGTCCGCTGCATGTGATTTCCAGCGATCAGGGCTTTCTCCCTGCGCCGGTTTCGGTGAAACAACTTTCCCTGGCACCGGGCGAACGCCGTGAAATTCTGATTGATATGACCAATGGCGATGAAGTGTCGATCACCTGCGGGGAAGCGGCGAGTATCATGGACAGGCTGCGCGGCTTTTTTGAACCTTCCAGTATTCTTATCTCCACGCTGGTGCTGACATTGCGCCCGACCGGCCTGTTGCCGCTGGTCACTGACAGCTTGCCGATGCGTTTGCTGCCGAACAATATCCTCGACGGCAGCCCGGTCCGCAGCCGCGATATTGCGCTGGGCGATGACCCGGGCATTAACGGGCAATTATGGGATATGAAACGGCTTGATATCACCGCGCAACAGGGCACCTGGGAGCGCTGGACGGTACGCGCCGACTCGCCTCAGGCATTCCATATCGAAGGCGTTCAGTTCCTGATCCGCCACGTTAACGGCGCAGCGCCGTTCCCGGAAGATCGCGGCTGGAAAGATACCGTGTGGATTGACGGTCAGGTGGAACTGCTGGTGTATTTCACGCAACCGTCCTGGGAGCATTTCCCGTTCCTGTACGGCAGTCAGACGCTGGAAATGGCCGATCGCGGTTCTGTCGGGCAGATCCTGGTGAACCCGGCGCCGTAAACCTTTCATTCCTCTATTCCTGTTGAAAGCGGGTAACGGGCATTTTCTGTTACCCCTTCTTTTTTAGCTGCGATACAACGTATAATCGCCGCCCTTTGTCTATTTTTTTACCACTCCGGAAGCATTATGAGCGCTATAAGTCTGATCCAACCCGATCGCGACCTTTTCTCCTGGCCCCAGTATTGGGCCGCCTGTTTCGGCCCGGCGCCGTTCCTGCCGATGTCCCGTGAGGAAATGGATCAACTTGGCTGGGATAGCTGCGACATCATTCTGGTTACCGGGGATGCTTACGTCGATCACCCAAGTTTCGGGATGGCGATTTGCGGAAGGATGCTGGAAGCGCAGGGTTTCCGCGTCGGCATCATCGCCCAACCGGACTGGAACACCAAAGACGACTTTATGCGTTTGGGCAAACCGAACCTGTTCTTTGGCGTTACCGCGGGCAATATGGATTCGATGATCAACCGCTATACCGCCGATCGCAAGTTGCGTCATGACGATGCCTATACGCCGGATAACGTGGCGGGAAAACGCCCGGATCGCGCCACGCTGGTTTATACCCAGCGCTGTAAAGAGGCCTGGAAAGATGTGCCGGTGATCCTGGGCGGCATCGAGGCCAGCCTGCGCCGCACCGCGCATTATGATTACTGGTCTGATACCGTGCGCCGTTCCGTGCTGGTGGATTCCAAAGCCGACATGCTGATCTTTGGCAACGGTGAGCGCCCGCTGGTGGAAGTGGCGCACCGTCTGGCGCAGGGCGAACCGGTTAGCAATATCCGCGACGTACGCAACACGGCGATTATGGTGAAAGAGGCGCTGCCAGGCTGGAGCGGCGTGGATTCCCGCATCATTGATATGCCGGGGTAAAATCGATCCGATACCGCACCCGTATGGCGAAGATCTGCCGTGCGCGGATAACAAACCCGTTGAGCCGAAAAAAGCCGAAGCCAAAGCCGTTGTGGTTCAGCCACCGCGTCCGAAGCCGTGGGAAAAGACCTACGTGCTGCTGCCTTCCTTTGAAAAGGTCAAAGGCGACAAAGTGCTTTACGCCCATGCTTCGCGTATTTTGCACCATGAAACCAACCCGGGCTGCGCACGCGCACTGATGCAAAAACACGGCGAGCGCTATATCTGGATCAACCCGCCGGCAATCCCCCTGTCGACTGAAGAGATGGACAGCGTTTTTGCGCTGCCTTACAAGCGCGTCCCGCATCCGGCGTACGGTAACAGCCGCATTCCGGCCTACGAGATGATCCGCTTTTCCATCAACATTATGCGTGGCTGCTTCGGCGGGTGCTCATTCTGTTCGATTACCGAACATGAAGGGCGGATTATTCAGAGTCGTTCTGAAGATTCCATCGTTAACGAAATCGAAGCGATCCGTGACACGGTTCCCGGCTTTACTGGCGTCATCTCCGATCTGGGTGGGCCAACCGCCAATATGTATATGCTGCGCTGCAAGTCGCCGCGTGCAGAGCAAACCTGCCGTCGCCTGTCGTGCGTTTATCCCGACATTTGCCAGCATATGGATACCAACCACGAACCGACCATCAATCTTTATCGCCGCGCGCGCGACCTGAAAGGCATCAAGAAGATCCTGATCGCCTCCGGTGTGCGTTACGACATTGCGGTGGAAGATCCGCGTTACATCAAAGAGCTGGCGACGCACCACGTTGGCGGCTATCTGAAGATTGCGCCGGAGCACACCGAAGAAGGCCCGCTGTCGAAAATGATGAAGCCGGGTATGGGCAGCTACGATCGCTTTAAAGAACTGTTCGACACCTACTCGAAGCAGGCCGGTAAAGAGCAGTACTTAATTCCGTACTTTATCTCCGCACATCCCGGTACGCGTGATGAAGACATGGTGAACCTGGCGCTGTGGCTGAAACAGCGTCGCTTCCGTCTGGATCAGGTGCAGAACTTCTATCCGTCGCCGCTCGCCAACTCAACGACCATGTATTACACCGGCAAAAACCCGCTGGGCAAAATTGGGCTACAAGAGTGAAGACGTGGTGGTGCCGAAAGGGGATAAACAGCGTCGTCTGCATAAAGCGCTGTTGCGCTATCACGATCCGGCCAACTGGCCGCTGATCCGCCAGGCGCTGGAAGCGATGGGTAAAAAGCACCTGATTGGTTCACGTCGTGATTGCCTGGTGCCTGCGCCGACGCTGGATGAGATGCGTGAAGCGCGTCGCCAGAACCGCTATACGCGCCCGGCGTTAACGAAGCATACGCCGGTGGAGCATCAGCGCCAGACGCCTGCTGAGAATCCGCGTCGCAGCGGGAAGAAGAACGCGCCTGCGAAGACGCGGCAACGATAACAGAGCAACGTTGTACACCGTTGGGAGGGGACGCTCGCGACATGTTTGTGCCGTCGCGTAGCTGCTTAGCCTGACCGGGCTCGTCAATTACGCCCCGGCGATTTTGATGCCGGACACCAGACCCACCACTGTAACTCCTGTGTTTATCAAACATTACACAAAGGGTTATAGGGTGGGTTTTTTGTTCCTGTCGACATCGCCGGAGCGTTAGGAGGGAGGCGGCGAGCCCCCTGGCCCGTTTGCGAACCAGGGAGCGCCGTTGAGCCGTGAATGCCTGGCGAACCGAACAACATGCCATTCAATTAAAAAGCATAGCTGCCAACGCTCACCCCTTAATACAGCCCCAGCACCTTCCACCACGCTAACCCAACGCTCATAAAAATCGCCTGATTCACCAGGCTCACCACAAACCCGGTACGCCACCAGATGCCGGTCGGTACATAGCCTGCGCCGAACAGGATCGGGCCACGGGCGTGGGTGTATTGCGTTAATGAACAGTAGAGGCTGCTGCTGAACGCCAGCATAAACGCAAGCGGCACAACCGGCAGGCCGAGATGGCTGCCGACACCAAGAAACACGGCATACAGCGCGGCGATCTGGGCGTTGCCGCTGGCGAAGAAGTAATGCGTATAAAAATAAGCGGCGTTAAGCAGCAAAAGCACCACGATCCAGCTGGTTCCCTGAAGGTACGTGCCCAGCGTTTCACCAATAAGATTGCCAAACCACGTCGTGAAACCGAGTTTTTTGAGCTGGTTGGCCATCATCAGCAATGCGGCGAACCAGATGAGCGTATCCCAGGCGCCTTTCTCGCTTTTGACGTCTTCCCAGGTTAACACGCCGCTGAGTAACAGTACCGACAGCCCAACAAACGAGGCGGTGGTGGGATCAACACCCAGCGCATCCCCAAAAATCCATAGCACCAGCAGTAACACGATGGTGACCATCATCAGCCATTCGCCTTTGCCAATGGGCCCCATTTTTTCCAGTTCGCTCATTGCCAGTTTCGGCGCGTCCGGAGTGTGGGTGATGGTCGGGCGCACAAGCGCATACACCAGCAAGGGCACCACGATCAGTGACACCAAACACGGCAGTAACGCCGCCACAAACCAGCCGCCCCAGGTAATGGTGACGCCCGCATTCGCCGCCAGCTTCACCGCTAACAGATTGCCGGTATAGCCGGTCATAAACAGCGCGGCAGTCACGTCATTCACGTTGCCGATGCAGGCGATCAGAAACGTGCCGATCTTGCTGCGCGAGGCGTCTTCCGGCCGGGAGTCGAAGCTGCGGGAAAGCGCATCGGCGATGGGATAGATAACGCCGCCACAACGTGCGGTATTACTGGGCATGGCGGGAGAAAGAATCAAATCGGCCACCGCCAGACCCCAGGCCAGACCAAGGGTCCGCTTGCCCAGCAGGCGGATCATCTGCAACGCAATACGCCGCCCCAGGCCTGTTTTGATAAAACCACGGGCGATCATAAACGCCACGACGATCAGCCAGATCAGCGAGCTGTTAAGTTCGCTAAGCGCCGTGGCGATGGCACCGCTGGCTTTCTCATCGCCCGCGGCGCGCACCAGGGCAAACACGGTAATGCCGATAATCCCGACTGCGCCGATCGGCAGCACGTTCGCGACGATACAGATAATGGTGGTCACGAAAATCACCGCGCTGTGCCAGGCGGGCAGGGTTAATCCGTCGGGTGGGGTGAGTTGCCACAGAAAGGCAGCCGGTATCAGGATCGTAATGAGTTTGAGCCAGTTAACGGCCCTGGAAGAAGGGGTTCCCACGATGAAGTCCTTATCAAAATATTATTGGAAGCTGTTAATTATTCATTTCATGAATAATTTATTGATAGATAAGGATTTTATAGTGATAGCAGTCATGCGGGCGTGTGCGCGGACAGAAAAAGAAGCTAAAAAATTCTGAAAATAAAAAACCCGGCGAGAGCGCCGGGTCAGAAGTGGTTATCCGCCGAATTGATCCGGGTCCGGCCCCAGCCGTTTACCCTGATCGAGTTTGGCAATATCGCCGAGCTCGTCTTTATCGAGCCGGAAATCCCATACGTCAAAGTTTTCTGCGATGCGCGCCGGGGTGACCGATTTCGGGATCACCACCAGGCCGGAATCCAGATGCCAGCGGATGACGATTTGCGCCGGGGTTTTGCCATATTTATCCGCCAGTTCGCGAATTATTTTTTGGTCAAAAACGCCGTCGCCGCCCTGAGCCAGCGGACTCCAGGATTCCGGTCTGGATCTTATGCGTCGCGTTCCAGGCATGCAGCTGGCGCTGTTGCAGAAGAGGATGCAGTTCGATCTGGTTAATCACCGGCGTAACGCCCGTTTCATCAATCAGCCGTTGCAGGTGGTTAATCTGGAAATTACACACCCCAATGCTTTTAGCGAGGCCCTGCTTTTGCAGTTCAATCATGCCTTTCCATGCATCAACATAGTGGTCGATAGCCGGGACCGGCCAGTGCATCAGATAAAGATCGACATGATCGAGCTTAAGCTTCTCAAGACTCTCTTCCAGCGCCTGCTGAGGGCGTTGCTGATCGTCATTCCACAGCTTGGTGGTGATAAACAGCTCATCACGCGGAATGCCTGCACTCTGGATGGCTTTCCCTACGCCTTCTTCGTTTTTGTATGCCGCAGCGGTATCGATGGAGCGATACCCTACCTCCAGCGCTTTATGAATGGCTTGAACGACTTCATCGTTCCCCGCCTTCCACACGCCGAGGCCAAGCTGTGGCATAACATTACCGTCCTGAAGCTTAATTACGGTCTGATTTGCCATAAATTCCTCCTTTTGGAATACCCCGCAAGGTGCTGCGGGGTAAGTCGAGTGACTTAAGTCTGGACGAAAAAGCCGAAAACGAAAGGTCGGTCGGTGAAAAGCTTAGCGCGCCGCTTCGTAAATTTTACGGCTCACATCGAGGGTAATGTCTTTATGCTCGCCGAGTTTGGTCATGCCGTGTTCTTCCAGTTTGGCCAGCAAACCGGGAATAGAGCTGCCGTCGAGACCGTAGCCGGATAGGGTAGTCGGTACGCCCATCTGTTCGAAGAAATGACGGGTTGCGGCGATTGCGGCGTCGATGCGCGCGTCTTCGCTGCCTTCGGTAATGTTCCAGACGCGTTCAGCGTACTGCAGCAGTTTGGCGCGTTTCTCGTTGCGTTTGATGTTCAGCAGCGACGGCAGAACCACGGCCAGCGTTTGCGCATGGTCGAGGCCGTGCATGGCGGTCAGTTCGTGGCCCAGCATATGGGTTGCCCAGTCCTGCGGCACGCCTGCGCCAATCAAACCGTTCAGCGCCATGGTCGCCGCCCACATCATGTTAGCGCGCACATCATAATTTTCCGGTTCAGAGAGCGCTTTCGGGCCGTCTTCCACCAGCGTCAGCAGGATGCCCTCTGCAAAACGGTCCTGGACCTTGGCGTTCACCGGGTAAGTGATGTACTGCTCAACGGTATGAACGAAAGCATCCACTACGCCGTTGGCAACCTGGCGCGGCGGCAGGGTGTAGGTGTAGACCGGATCGAGCACCGCGAAAACCGGCTGCACAAACGGGGAGTGGAAAGCTTGCTTGTCGCCGGTGGCGCGACGGGAAATGACGGCGCCTTTGTTGGATTCAGAACCGGTCGCAGGCAGCGTCAATACGGAGCCCATCGGAATGGCTCTGGTGATTTTGCTGCCGGACGTTTGCAGGATCTCCCACGGATCGACGCCGTCCGGGTAGTGCGCTGCCGCAGCGATAAATTTCGTGCCATCCAGCACCGAGCCGCCGCCAACCGCCAGCAGGAGCGTGACATTCTCTTTACGCGCCACTTCCACCGCTTTCATCAGCGTTTCGTAAGACGGATTTGGCTCAATGCCGCCGAATTCCAGCACGTCCAGACCTTTTAACGCTTCATGCACCTGATCCAGCACGCCGGTTTTCTTCACGCTGCCGCCGCCATAGGTAATCATCACGCGGCTGTCTTGCGGAATTTGCGCCCGTAACTGCGCAATAGAATTTTTACCAAACAGGATTCGGGTGGGGGTATGCAGATCGAAATTATTCATGGGAACTCCCGTTAAGTGAGTGAATAAAGAGCCACGGTGTGGCGATGGGATATATTGTGGGCGTCGCTTCCGGGATGCTCAATGCTCATTTCTGCCTGTGTCTTGCCTGTTTCTCCAGGACGCTGGAGGATCCGCAGATTTTTGCGCACAATGTGACGTGTGAATAACTGCCTTTATGTAGCGAAATATGAATCGTCAGGATATCTGCCAGCATTTGGCGAGCAAAGTTAACTTACTGAAAAATAATGAGGATGAAATTCATGCCTTGTTGCCCGACATCCGCCTGCTGTACGGGACCCAGCCGCATCCACGCACCCCGGTGATGTATCAGCCTGGCATCATATTTCTCTTTTCCGGGAATAAGACGGGTTATCTCAATAACCGCGTATTTCGCTACGACGCTAATGAATATTTACTGCTGACCGTCCCGCTGCCGTTTGAATGCGAAACTTACGCTACCCCGGAGACCCCGCTGGCAGGCATTCGCATCAACGTGGATGTGCAGCAGTTGCAAACGTTGCTGATGGATATCGGCGAAGATGAGGCGTTTCGGCCCGCGCAGTGCGCCAGCGGCATTAATTCCGCCGTGCTTTCCGATGAGATTTTATGCGCGATTGAGCGACTGATTGATGTGCTGGAGAAACCGCTGGATGCCCGGATCCTCGGGAAATCGATTATTCGCGAGATCCTTTACCATGTATTGATGGGCCCGCGGGGTGGGGCGTTGCTGGCGCTGGTCAGTCGCCAGACGCATTTCAGTCTGATTAGCCGCGTGCTGAAACGTATTGAAAACCAGTACACGGAAAACCTCACCGTGGATCAGCTGGCGCTGGATGCCAATATGAGCGTGTCGGCGTTTCACCATAATTTCAAATCGGTGACCAGTACCTCGCCGTTGCAGTACATCAAAACCTTCCGCCTGCATAAAGCCAGGATGCTGATCGTTCATGACGGGATGAAAGCCAGTGCGGCGGCCATGCGCGTGGGCTATGAAAGCGCGTCGCAATTTAGTCGGGAGTTCAAACGCTATTTTGGCGTCACGCCAGGGGAAGATGCGGCGCGGATGCGCACGATGCAGGGCATGTAATCGCCCCGCCTTGCGGCGAGGCGAATCATCACGCGAATTTTTTCTTCAGGACAACGGTCAGCGCGCCGATAAAGCCCGCCACCAGTAACACAATGGGCAGTACCATCAGGAAGGTCATGACCTGATCTTCATGGCGTTTTACGAAGGGGATCATGCTGAGCGCATAGCCAAGGCTGGTCACCACGCCGACCCACAGAAACGCGCTCAACCAGTTAAAGAACTGGAAACGGCGGTTAGAGAGGCCAGAAATGCCCGCCATCGTAGGCAACAGCGTACGAATGAACGCCAGGAAACGGCCCGCCAGCAGCGCCAGCAGCCCATGCTGATCGAACATGCAGGTGGCGCGCTGGTGATATTTGGTGGGTAATTGCTTCAGCCAGCCTTTTACCGTTCGGGTATTGCCGAGCCAGCGGCCCTGCACATAGCTCAGCCAGCAGCCAAGACTTGCGGCTGTCGTCAGGATCACCATCGTCGGGACAAAATCCATTACGCCTTTCGCCACCAGCGCCCCCGCCAGCAACAATAAGCTGTCACCGGGTAAGAACGAGGCGGGTAATAACCCATTTTCCAGAAGCAGCGTGGCGAACATCACGCCGTAAACAATGCCGACAACATGCGGATCTGCGAGCGCGGCAAAATCGTGCTGCCAGAGCGCGGTAATAATATTCTCAATAACAACCATGGGTAATCCTGACGAACAGCGTGGATAAGGTTATTGTAATCCTAAAAAGCCCGGAACGGTTTGATCCGGGGCCCAATAAATTCGGACTGTTCTGTCCTTTTAGCTGTCCAGTACTGGAAACTTCAGGCGATACGCCCGAAACCGGCTTCCAGATCGGCAATCAAGTCTTCAACGTTCTCAAGGCCAATATGGACACGCACCAGTGTGCCTTCAAAATCAACCTGCGCATCCGGGCGGATTGCGGCGATCTCTTCGGGCTGGTTCGCCAGAATAAGCGATTCGTATCCTCCCCAGGAATAGGCCATGCTGAAATAATCGAAATTATCCAGATACGCCGCAAACTCAGCCTCGTTTAACCGCTTGTTCAGGATAAAAGAGAATAACCCGCTACTACCGAGGAAATCGCGTTTCCAGAACTCGTGTCCTTTACTGCCAGGCAGCGCCGGATGATTCACACGCGCCACCTGAGGATGCGTCGCCAGCCATTCGGCGATTTTCAGGCTGCTCTCATGATGCTGGCGCAAGCGCACCGCCAGGGTGCGCAATCCCCGGCTGGTCATATAGGCAGTATCGGCATCCAGCATTTGCCCCATCAGATAGGCGTTTTCCCGCAGTTGCGGCCAGCAGCGCACATTGGCGACGGCGGTTCCCACCATGCCGTCAGAATGGCCGATAAGATATTTCGTGCCGGCCTGGATCGAGATATCAATACCGAAATCCAGCGCTTTAAACAGCACGCCCGCCGCCCAGGTGTTATCGATCATGATGATCGCCTCCGGCGCGACGCGGCGTACGGCGGCGACAATCGCGGGCACATCGTGCACTTCCATAGTGATCGATCCCGGTGATTCGAGGAACACCACTTTGGTATTGGGCTGGATATGATCGGCAATGCTCGCGCCAGCCAGCGGATCGAACCAACTGGTGGTTACACCGAGTTTCGCGAGGATTTTGGTGCAGAAATCCTGGGTCGGCTCATAAGCGGTGTTAGTGACCAGCACATGATCGCCCTGTTCAACAAAGGCCAGAATCGTATTAGCCACCGCCGCCGCGCCGCAGGGGAACAGGGCGCAGCCTGCGCCGCCTTCCAGTTCGCACATCGCTTCCTGGAGCGAGAAGTGGGTCAGGGTGCCGCGGCGTCCATAAAACAGCTCACCGGAAGCGCGTCCGGCGGTGGCCGCTTTTTTCGCGGCAACGCTGTCAAACACCAGTGACGATGCGCGTTGAATCACGCTGTTCACTGAACCTTGGGTATAACGTTTGCTGCGTCCGGCATTTACCAGCGCGGTTTCGATGTGCTTTTTGGTCATCTTGGCGAAATCCTGTTTATACGTCTGGATGTCTGTACGTTACCACGGATAGCGGCCATGACTGATTCAACATGCAGTAAAAAGTGAGAAAATATTTCGCTGACTCGATTTACTGCGTAAGCGCAAGGAAATCGGCGCCTTTTTGCTTCAGTATGCAAATACTAATGAGAACTACTATCAATTCGGTGGTGTTTTGATATTATTAGCGACAGTTTTGTGATTTTTGTCCGGGAGATACAGAGTGGGAAATGAGTTGATGCAGACGGACCTTTCCGTCTGGGGTATGTATCAGCATGCTGACATCGTGGTGAAGATGGTGATGATTGGCCTGATTCTGGCCTCTGTCGTCACCTGGGCGATCTTCTTTAGCAAAAGCGCTGAACTGATTCGTCAGAAGCGCCGCCTGAAGCGCGAACAGGAACAGCTGGCAAAAGCCCGTTCCCTGGACGACGCCAGCGAAATTTCCGCGTCTTTCCACGATAAAAGCCTCAGTTCGATGTTGATTAACGAAGCCCGCAATGAGCTTGAACTCTCTGAAGGCAGCGAAGACAACGAAGGCATTAAAGAGCGTACCGGTTTTCGCCTTGAGCGCCGTGTTGCGGCGGTAGGCCGTTATATGGGCCGCGGCAACGGTTACCTCGCCACCATCGGCGCTATCTCGCCGTTCGTCGGTCTGTTTGGTACCGTATGGGGCATCATGAACAGCTTTATCGGTATTGCCCAAACGCAAACCACCAACCTTGCCGTTGTGGCGCCGGGTATCGCGGAAGCGTTGCTGGCGACGGCGATAGGTCTGGTGGCCGCTATTCCGGCGGTAGTTATCTATAACGTGTTTGCCCGTATGATCGGCAGCTATAAAGCCATGTTAGGCGACGTTGCCGCCCAGGTGCTGCTGCTGCAAAGCCGCGATCTGGATCTGAATGCCTCTTCCGCGCGCCCGGTGCGCACCGCTCAGAAATTACGTGTAGGTTAATGCCCGATGGCAATGCGTCTTAACGAAAATCTCGACGACAACGGCGAAATGCATGAAATCAACGTGACGCCGTTTATCGACGTCATGCTGGTTCTGCTGATTATCTTTATGGTGGCCGCGCCGCTGGCGACGGTGGACGTCAAAGTCAATTTGCCTGCCTCCACCAGCCAGCCGCAGCCGCGTCCGGAGAAACCGATTTATATCTCCGTGAAAGCCGATAAAACCATGTTCCTTGGGAATGAGCCCATTACCGAGGAATCTATGATCCCGGCGTTGAACACGCTGACGGAAGGCAAGAAAGACACCACGGTGTTCTTCCGTGCGGATAAGACCGTCGATTATGAAACCATGATGAAAGTGATGGATACCCTGCACCAGGCGGGATACCTGAAGATTGGTTTGGTCGGCCAGGAAACCGCCAAAGCGAAGTAATTTTCGGGAAGAAAAAAGGCGTGAGGGACCACGCCTTTTTTGTTGCCTGCTGTTTAGCCTAAATGCTCACCGCCCGTGACGCCATGCACTTCCGCCGTCACATAACTTGACTCCTGGCTTGCCAGATAGACGTAGATCGGCGCCAGTTCGGCCGGTTGGCCTGCGCGTTTCATCGGCGTCTGCTTACCAAATTCCGGTAATTTTTCCTGCGGCTGCCCGCCGCAAATTTGCAGCGCGGTCCAGATTGGGCCTGGCGCCACACAGTTTACGCGGATACCTTTTTCAGCGATTTGCTTGGCCAGCCCACGGGTGTAATTCAGGATGGCGGCTTTGGTGGACGCGTAATCCAGCAGGTGCGGGCTGGGCTGATAAGCCTGAATGGACGAGGTGGTAATAATGCTCGCGCCAGGCTTCAGGTGCGGCAATGCCTGTTGAGTGATCCAGAACAGCGCGAAGACGTTCACCGCATAGGTTTTAGTGAACTGCTCGCTGGTGATGTCGGCGACATCCTGCACGGCGACCTGCTTACCGGCCACCAGCGCCAGAATATCCAGCCCGCCCAACGCCTGCACCGCCTGGTCCACCAGACTGCGGGCAAATGTCTCATCGCTCAAATCACCGGGAATAAGCACCGCTTTGCGACCGGCTTCTTCAATCAGCTTCTTAACCGCCTGCGCATCTTCTTCTTCGTCAGGGAGATAATTGAGTACCACATCAGCGCCTTCACGCGCGTAAGCGATGGCCGCAGCGCGCCCGATACCGGAGTCGCCGCCTGTGACCAGCGCCTTACGATCCTTAAGGCGTCCCGTCCCGACATAGGTTTTCTCACCGCAGTCAGGAACAGGGTCCATTTTTGCCTGAATCCCCGGTACCGGTTGAAGCTGTTTCGGATATTCACCGGTGTAATACTGCGTGGTTGGGTCCTGAACGTGGTTTTGATCGTTAGCCATAAAGGGTCTCCATCGTGAGAAAATTCCCTTTAAGGATAGTGCGCAGGGCGGAGTTCACAGGCGGATTCAGGATATTCCTGAATAAAAACGCTTTCTAATGAGACGGTTACGGCTTCGTTTGAAACCGACTGGGGTGGCGCATTTTATTATGAACGTTAAGATAATCAGGCGGTTAACCGCAGCGCCGGTTCGGCAGAATGGTCAGGATGTTAAGGAACAGGGCAGTGCGTGGCTGTCATACACCTTCAGGCGATGAGTCAGGTGATGTTTCCTCAGCGGCCCCCGGTATTCATTTCGCTCAGGGGCAGTACGGGAACGGTTTTGGTTTTGTACTGCTGTTCTGCCAGACGACGGCTAATCATCAACGTAGCGGCTTCTTCCGTTTTAAGCTGTTGGTACGCTGCCTCAATTTGCGCTTCCAGCTCGTTTTTCAACGTCGCGTCTTTTTTCATAATGGCGTTCAATACCGCGCCATAAATCTCTTCTTTGACCTTCAGCGCATAAATTTCACGACGGTTTTGCCATTTCAAATGCACCAGCGCGGCCGGAATCGCCACTTCCTGAGTGTAGAAAGCGATGTCGTCATTGCGAATATCAATTAATACTTGTCTGTTCTGACTTAATATAAATTTTTGCTCTTCCTGTTTATCTAAAGTGAAATATTTTTCGGTTCCCTGTTTTTCCATTGTTTATTTATCCCCTAATTGATAAAAAACAGGCTCCAGTGATTCATGAGTAATGAGATTAAGCCAAATTTTTTCACCCTGGTCGTTAATCAACGTGGTTTTCTCATGAATTAACTGGCTTATTTCTTCCGGGCTGATTTTTTGCTGTTCAAGAAGGTGAGTAAGCACTTGCGCAAAACTATCAATTTTAGCCACACAAAAGAGGCGTTCTTTTATGTGACGGTCACGCTCCTCCAGTAAAGCATGACTCCGTTGCCCCGCCAATGATGTTCGGCTTAGAATATCTTTTTCGTGTTCTCTGATGTCAGGTATTCCTTGAGTGAAATTGTCATCTGCGCTTTCAGGTTGTGGCGGGTTAGTTGTCGGAGAAATAACATAACGCGCCGCCACGAGATAATCGGGCAACATGATATAATTTCCTTTTACTTCAGGTCGTTACGGATACAGCTTCGATAGATTGCGTTGACGATACCATGTGCTAATTTTAAAATCAAAAAAATGGGTTCGATGCATGAACACAGTAGTTTATATAATTCTTACCGTATTACTGCTGATGGCTGGCATATTGATATTAATGCGCCAGGACAGTGCGAATAAACCACCACTGGTTGAACCTGAACCTCGTGGCCCGGCCAGTAAAGAAGAAGGCGAGGATCATTTTTCCGCACTGCTCAATTCCATTACGCCCATCTGGTACTGGCGCGTTAATCATGAGTATATGGACTTCATTAACGCAACCATAAAACGGATGCGCTTTGATGAACTCAACGCCACGCCAGGTTTATTTGAAGCCCAGCGGCGCTGTAGCGATCTCAATTCCGCCGTCTACAAATATTATGAGAATATTAAAAAACGCTGTCTGAATGGGGAGCTGGTTCTGCTTTCCGACATCGAGGTGCTTAATATGCGCCACTGTTTTCATGAGTTCAGTCTGGAAGCATATCCGGCTCTGGTGGCGCTGGTTTGGCCGGAGTTCGCCCGTCCGACGGTCGATCCCGCCGCGATTTAACAAACCGCTTTCATTGCGCATCTCTCTGTTGCAGACCGTTAACATACCTGCGTTATACTGAGCGCCCTTTGGTCATTTTGCAGGACGTTATGGAACGCTTTTTTGGAGAACGCAATGTATGCCTCACGCTGGCTGCTGGCGCCCGTCTACTTTGGTTTGTCTTTAGGGCTGCTGGCCCTGACGTTGAAGTTTTTTCAGGAGATGTACCACGTTCTTCCGAACATTTATACCATAGCCGAAGCCGACCTGGTTCTGGTGCTGCTGTCGCTGGTGGATATGACGCTGGTGGGCGGATTACTGGTAATGGTCATGTTCTCCGGCTACGAAAATTTTGTTTCGCAACTCGACATCGACGAGCATAAAGAGAAGCTCAACTGGCTGGGTAAAATGGATGCCGGCTCGCTGAAGAATAAAGTTGCCGCATCGATTGTCGCTATCTCCTCCATTCACCTGCTGCGCGTCTTTATGGATGCCCGCAACGTACCCGACAACAAGCTGATGTGGTACGTCATCATTCATTTGACTTTCGTCCTCTCCGCTTTTGTGATGGGTTATCTCGATAAACTAACCCGCCACGATCATAAATAATTGTTTGCCGCGACCTGGTCGCGGCGAATTTCTGAATATCTTCACATGCCTACCCCTATATGAGCAGGTGAATGCCTGAACCGTCAGTCCCATCACAAATTTCGCACAACCTATTGCTTCTACGTTCGCGGATAATTACTCTGCATTACACTCATCACCACTTTCATTTACTTGTGAAGCGCATTCCCGATCTCGGGCGAAGAATATATTTTTATAAATTGGCATCGGCTCCTTTTCCTGTTTTTGATGGCGGACGGGTAATGTCCATCCGAAAGCGAAGCGCGCCATTAACGGGGGGTTTAATATAACAATTTGATAATCAAAGACTTTAGATGACGATGAGATTTATTAATTATATCCATATTTAACATGTGGATATAAATATCAACCGCCTGCATTTCTGTTTTAAATTAGCGAGCTATGTAATCTATTCATTATTTAATTAATTCTATGGCAGGCATTGTGCCTGACATAAAACCTGGAAAATATATTCTTACCCTGCCGTGAAAATATATTGTGTATTTTTAGTGAGCTCATAAGGTTTCGCTTTTCCTCTCTCGCGATGTGAATGAACCACATCAGCCATTTATTGTTGTCAGATAAGGACAAGGAACATGCAAAAAGTCGCGCTTGCCGCAGCCATATCCCTGGCGCTGGACTGTCCAGCCTGCCAGCGGGTGCTCTTGATAGCCAAATCGTTTACAACGCCCAGGGCGTCCCCATTTTTGAAACGCGCTTTTTTGATACCGCTGACGGGCCATTTATGGGCGATGAGGACGATTACCTGGTATCGACCTGGCGCATGAACGCGCAACAGAAGGCGAAAATCGTCAACGCGCTGAATTACTGGGCGCAAGTGCTGACCCCAACCGCAGGACAGCAGCCTTTTATTATCAACGTCGGCACCTACGATGAGGAAAATGCGGCAGGTTACAGTGCACTGGTCTCTGAGACGGCGCCCTTTAGCCTGACCAAACTCCAGGCGGCCTTTGCCGGGCAAAATCCCGGTACACTGGATTTTGGTTCGCACGCGCAGTTTACGATGGGGCTGCTTGATTTCGATACTATCGATTACCAGCCCTCTCAGCTCCCGCGTCCCTCGACTGTTGACCTTGCCAGCGTCGCGCTCCATGAACTGGCGCATGGCCTTGGGATCATGAATCAGACGGAAGAAAGGGGGACGGGCGATCGTCCTGACGATGCGCCTCCTGATTTTGTATCAACTTATATGCCTTACTACGCAGAAACCTTTGGCACCTGGACCGAGCATCTGCGTGATGACAACGGCAACCCGGCCCAGCGCGGTCAGGTTATTCTGTGTACCGGCTGCGATAATGCATACGATCCCAACGGCTTTGATGTGCGTCTGGATCAGGGCTACTTCACTGGCGATCACGTAAATGAAGTCCTGGCCGGCGCGATGCGCGGCGTGCCGGTTAAAATTCTGGGGGGTGGATGGCTCGGTAGACTCGGATTACATGAGTCACTCTGAACTCAAAAACAGCCTGATGAGCCACCAGAATTACCGCAACTACACCACCTTTATGGAAGCGGAACTGGCGATACTCCAGGACATGGGATATCAGATCGATCGCCGCAACTTCTTTGGCTATTCGGTGTATGGCAACGGGCAGACGCTGGTAAACCAGAATGGTTACTCACAGCGCAATGCTGACGGCACCGCCTATATCCCGGGGGCGTATAACACGGCGCTGATGGGTCTGGGTTTACATATCTACGGCAGTAACAACCAGATCTCTCAGGCCGCCGACCTGCTGACGGCAGGCGCGGGCGGTGCGGGCGTGCGGGTGGATGGCGAGGGCAAACACCCTGACGGTGCTGCCGGGTACGCGCATTTACGCGGATGGCCTGAACAGTCAGGGCGTCATGTTTGCCTACGGGAAAGATCATAATTTCGTGCAGCGCGGCGATGTTCAGGCGCTGGGGGGAAAACGGCGTTGCCGCCCGGTTCGACTTCGGTAATAACCTGTTAGGCAACGCCACAGAGTACCGCGGCTCTTATATCCGCACATACGAAATTGATTACGATGACGGTACCTCTGAAATCGTTGATGATCCGCTGCCGGAACTCGAAGGCGCGCTGGTCAACAATGTCGACATCACTGGCCGCCTCGCCGGTAATCTGGCGGCGATTTACATCTCGCCAAACGCGCTGGTCAATAATATCAACGTGATGAACGGCGCTCAGCTGCAGGGCGATATCATCTCTGAATACAACGAGCAGGATGAGAATGGCAATCAGCGTCTGACGCAGCTTACCTTCGGCCTGCTGGCAGACGATCAGGGGCGCGCCACTGGTCAGCCAGACGGCAATTTCCTGATGCGTTATGACAACAACATCTCGGGTATCAATAATCTGGCGTTAAACGCGGCAGGCGGCGCCACCTCGCTCAACGGTAACTACAGCGTCTATAGCGTCAATGTAAACCAAAACGCTATCCTCGGCGGTAACGGGCAGTACACCCTGAACAGCGCGGGCTTGTTCACCAACAACGGTACCGTTTCGCCGGGCAACTCGATCGGGCAAATCGTTATCAACGGCGATTACCAACAGGGGCCGACCGGCCAGTTGCTGATGGAAGTGGACGCTGCCGGCAATCACGATACCTTAATCGTTAACGGCAACGCCGCGCTGGACGGGCAATTAACCCTGGCGCCGTTGCCTGACTGGTACGGCGCGGGCTGGCAACTGAGCTCTGCGCAACTGTTGCAGTCAGCGACCTACAGCGGTGATTTTAGCGATGTGAACAGTCTGCTGTTTTCACCGACGCTGGCGCTTGAAGCCACGCCGCAAGGCGGCGGTGTTTACCAGCTGGCGCTGCGTCGTGCGCCTAACGCTTACAGCCAGTATGGTCAGGATGATAATGCCCGCCGCGTCGGGGACGCGCTGGGACGTATCGTCGCTAACGCGGACCCGGCGGTCCAGCCGATGCTCCGTGCATTAGACTTCTCCGCCGTGGACGGCAGCGATATCGCCCGTGCGTTAAGCCAGCTCTCTCCGGCCGGCTACAGCGCCATGTTCGCCAGCTCGCTGACGCGTGAGCAGCAGATTGCCGATATGATTAGCGCCCGTCAGTTCGCCACGGCACCCGGTCAGCTGGTGGAAGATGAATGGCGCAGCTTCGCCGTACCGTTCGGCGGCGGCACATGGCAAAACCGTCAGGATAATCATGTCGGTTATGACGCCACCAGCTACGGCATTCTGTTCGGTGCCGAAAAACAGAGCGCGGATGCGCCTGACTGGGTGATTGGCTTCCACGGCGCGGTAAGCGGCCAGACGGTGAAGGTGAAAGCGCCGGAAAACGGCACCGGCAAAACCACGGCCTTCTCAGTGGGGATGCAGGCGCGTTATGCCGTCGATCCCCGTGCTGGCGTCTGGCTGTTTGGTAATGGCCGCGTAGGCGTGGAAGACGGGCAGATGGATCGCAGCGTTAACTTCCTGGATTATTCGTCCCGCAACCATGCCGACTGGACCGGCTATAACGGTTCTCTGGCGGCTGGCGGCGGCTACAACTGGGCGCTGAGCGAGTCGTTATCCGTGGGTCCGGTGGCGGGGCTGAACTATACCGTGCTGGATCGCAATGGTTTCACCGAAAGCGGCGAAGCGGGCAGCCGGATGCATCTGGATTCGAAAACCTTCCGTTCACTGCAATCGCAGGTTGGCGTTGCGGCCAACTGGGATATGCCGCTGTCGGCGGGAAGCGCGGTGAAGGCGAATCTTCAGCTGACATGGGATCACGAGCTGCTGGATACCGAACTGTCGCAGAACGCCAGCTTTGCCGGATACCCGGATACCGGATTCGTCACCAAAAATCAGGTTGTTGGGCGTGACGGTATGGGCGTTCAGGCAGGAATGGGCTATGCCATCAATAAAGACGTGGAAATCGGAGCCAGCGTAAGCAGCGATGTGTTCCGTAAAGGTTACGATTCCGTCTCCGGTAATCTTTCCGCCACCTGGCGTTTCTGATCCTCCCGCGAGTGAAAAAAGCGCCTGTCCTGGACAGGCGCTTTTTTATTTACTTATCGGACAGCGCGTCAAAATCCGACGCATCGTGGCGCTCCGGCAACTGCTCCGAAGCATCGCCCCAGGTGCGGTTGACCTTACGTCCGCGCTGTACCGCCGGACGATCGTTCACTTCCCGGACCCAGCGCTGGAAGTGTTGATAGGACGCCACATCCAGGAATTCCGCCGCATCGTACATTCCGCCTAATCCCAGCGCGCCATACCACGGCCAGATCGCGATATCGGCAATGGTGTATTCATCCCCCGCGATGTAGCGATGATCCGCAAGCTGGCGATCCAGCACGTCAAGCTGACGCTTGGTTTCCATGGCGAAACGGTTAATGGCGTATTCGATTTTCTCCCGGCGCGTAGTGCCAGAAGTGCCCAAAACCGCCGCCGAGATAGGGCGCGGAGCCCTGAAGCCAGAACAGCCAGTTAAGGGTTTCGGTGCGCTTCGCATGATCTTTCGGCAGGAAATGGCCGAATTTTTCCGCCAGATAAAGCAGGATCGCCCCGGATTCGAAAACGCGCACCGGCGGGTTGACGCTGTGATCCATCAGCGCCGGGATTTTTGAGTTTGGATTGACCTCCACGAAGCCGCTGGAGAACTGATCGCCTTCGCCAATGCGGATCAGGTGCGCGTCATACTCTGCGCCGGTTTCCCCAAGCGCCAACAACTCTTCAAGCAGAATAGTGACTTTCTGACCGTTGGGTGTCCCCATTGAGTAGAGCTGGAGCGGATGTTTGCCCACCGGAAGCGTACGTTCATGGGTAGGGCCCGCGACAGGGCGATTGATGCTGCCCCCAGGTGCCGCCTTGTTTTTCCCACGTCCAGACTTTGGGAGGTTGCCAGGGTTTATCAGACATAATTTTCGCTGCCTTTGTTATGTGAGAGTGTTCGGGAGATTTAGCGAAGATAGCTGACCTGGCCCGCAATGTGTAGCAAGCCGTGCGCTTACCGGCCAGGAGTGTGTTACATTTCCCGCGCTTAATTAACCACCTCGCACAACCACGGGTATGAAGAAATTTACAACACGGTTTTACGGGCTTCTACTCGTTGCATTATTGCTTAGCGGCTGCGGCACACTTTCACAAATGTCCTCGCCTGCCGGCACTCAGGAACTGCTGACGCATGACTCGCTGGATGGCGATATCGACAGCGTGGTGCGCCACTATATGGCAGAGAAAGCGGTATCCGGGATGACGGTGGCAGTGATCCATCGCTACGGCGAGCCGCAGTACTACGCCTGGGGCGTGACCGATGCCGTTCATGGCTATCCGGTGAAGCCCGACACGCTTTTCGCGCTGGGCTCGTTAAGCAAAGGGGTAACGGCGGAAGTCGTGGCGTGCCTGGTAAAGGAAGGACGCTTCAAATGGAGCGATACCCTGGTGACGCTGTTGCCGCCGGGAACGCCGTTAAGCAAGGATGCGAAAAACATTACCCTGCTGGAACTGGGTGACCCATACCTCCGGCCTGCCGCGCCAGAATATGGATCTTCCGATGCTGAAAAAATTCATTGGCTACCTGGGCAATGGTGAGAATTTTTACGGCGAACTGGATAGCGATAATGTGCTGCATTATTTAGCGGACTGGCAGGCACCGAAACGCAAAGCGCCGGAATACTCTAATCTGGGATACGCCCTTATTGGCTATATCCTCAAGTATCAAACCCACGACGATATTCAAACGCTGGCGTCACGTTATATTTTCCGGCCACTTAAAATGCGCCAGACCAGTTTTTATCCGCAACAGTTAGCCTCATTTCCTTACCGCGCATTGGGGCACGCCGGGGATCAGCCGAAATTTATTGCCCGCGGCCAGTTAACGCCAGACTGGCGCTTTACTCACAATATGGTGGCGGCGGCGAGTTTATACAGCAACGCTGAAGATCTGATCGCGTATGCGCGTTACCACATCTCGAAAACCCAGGATAGCGCGCTCGACGCCGTATTTGCCGAGGCTGGCAGCCGTTATTATCATCGGCCGAATCAGTGGCAAGGGCTTGCCTGGGTTACCGACGAGATCGGCGAGAAAAAAATCACCTGGCAGGTGGGCTATATAGGTGGCTATTCCAGTTTTATCGGTTTTGATAAACAGAGAGGCAATGCGGTAGTGGTCCTGCAAAATGCCTTTAACTGGAGCAACTATATCGGCATGACGCTGCTGCTGGATATGGCGGATAGCGATCGCCGCGACCTGGCCGGGCGACGCCCCGCACGTGGCTGATAGCCAGAACATCAAGCAAGGAGAAGGCATGAGCCTGTCGATTATGTTACAGGGCACCGCCTCAGACGTGGGGAAGAGCACGCTGGTGGCCGGGCTGTGCCGCATTTTTTCCCAGGATGGATACCGTACCGCCCCCTTTAAATCACAAAATATGGCGCTCAACTCCGGCATCACCCCCGATGGCAAAGAGATGGGCCGCGCCCAGGTTTTTCAGGCCGAGGCGGCGGGCATTGCTCCCGACGTGCGCATGAACCCAATCCTGCTTAAGCCAACCAGCGATCGCCGGGCGCAAATTGTGCTGATGGGCAAAGTCGCCAGCGATATGGATGCCGTCAGCTATCACGACTACAAACCCCGGCTGCGTGAAACGGTGCGCGAGGTCTACCAGAGCCTGGCGGCAGAGTATGAGGTGATGGTGCTGGAAGGGGCGGGGAGCCCCGCGGAAATCAATCTGCGCGACCGCGATATCGTCAACATGGGGATGGCGGAACTGGCGCAGTGCCCGGTTATTCTGGTCGCGGATATCGACCGGGGCGGCGTGTTCGCGGCAATTTACGGCACCCTGGCGCTGCTTCAGGAACATGAGCGCTGGCGTGTGAAAGGCGTGATTATCAATAAATTCCGCGGTGATGTGGCACTGCTGGCTTCAGGGCTGACGCAGATCGAATCCCTGACTGGCGTACCGGTGCTGGGGGTGATGCCGTGGCTGGATGTCAGCCTGGAAGATGAAGACGGCGTGGCGCTCCAGCGCGGTAAATACCGCGATGTGTCCGCACGTGCGCTGGACATTGCCGTGATCCAGTTACCGCATATCTCTAATTTCACCGACTTCAATCCGCTGGCGGCGCAGCCTGACGTTCGGGTGCGCTATGTGACCTCTCCTCAGCAACTGAATGACGCCGATTTGCTGCTGCTTCCCGGCAGTAAAAATACCCTCGGCGACCTGCAATGGCTGCGGGAAAGCGGGCTGGCGGAGGCTTTACTGGCACAGCATCGCGAGGGCACGCCGGTGATAGGGATCTGCGGCGGTTACCAGATGCTCGGCACAACCATTACAGATGAAGTGGAATCCGGGCTGGGCGAACGCCCCGGGCTTGGATTACTGGAGGTGACCACCCGCTTCGCCCGTGAAAAAGTCACCACGCGGGTGACGGGAGAAGCGGTGCCTGTGCCCGGCGGTCTGTTACAGCCGTGCGCTCATCAACCGGTAACCGGTTATGAAATTCATATGGGTGAAACTACCCTCGGCGAGGGAACCCGGCCGATGCTGGCTTTTTGCGACAGGTTTGACGGCGCCGTCAGCCGGAACGGGCTGGCGGCAGGCTGTTATCTCCACGGGCTGTTCGATAACGGCGGTTTTACCCGCGCGCTGTTGGACGCGCTACGCCAGCGTAAAGGTCTTGCAGCCTGGGATGGCGAGGTTGTGGATTATGCCGTTCACAAACAACAGCAGTTCGATTTGCTGGCGCAGAGCATGCGGCAACATATTGATATCGACAGGCTCTACCAGATCATGCGTGACCATAAGGAACCGAACTGATGATTCTGATCACCGGCGGCGCACGCAGCGGTAAAAGCCGTCATGGCGAGCGGCTTGTCCAGGAGAAGGCCGGGCGCGTGCTGTATATCGCGACCTCGATGGTTTTTGATGACGAGATGGCTGAGCGGGTGCGTCATCACCAGCTTAGCCGCCCATCGCACTGGCGTACCCTGGAGGCGTGGCGCGATCTTCCCGACGTCATCACCCCTGACAACGATCCGCAGGAAGCCATTTTGCTGGAATGCATTACCACGCTTATCAGCAATTTGCTGTTTGATTTTGTCGGCGATACGCCGGAAGCGCAGTGGGATTACGCGGCGATAGAAGCGCATATTGACGCGCATATCACACGGCTACTGACGGCCTGCGCGACCTGTCCTTCACCGGTAATACTGGTCACTAACGAAGTGGGGATGGGAATTGTGCCGGAAAACCGTCTGGCGCGGCATTTCCGTGATATCGCCGGGCGCGTGAATCAGCGGCTGGCGGAGCAGGCGGAACAGGTATGGCTGGTGGTGTCAGGAATTGGGGTAAAAATAAAGGGGTAGGGCTATGGGCTTGTGGCCCATCGCCGGTTCAACCTTAGAACGTCTTACGTAAACGCAGGCTGAAGTTGTGCGCCTGATACGCCTCACCCGCTTGCAGATCGTAACGCGCATCCACACTCAGAGAGTTCGCATCATACAGGGTGCTGCCGATAGCCACGCCTGCCATATCTTCAACCGGTGCCATGCCTTTGGTGACAAAGGTGGTTTCACCGATGCTGTCCGCGGCGTACGTCGCGGTATTGCTCATCTGGCGCTTATCGTACTGATGGATCCAGGACAGTTGAACGAACGGGGTCAGGTTGCCCACGCCGGTTTCAATGGTTTTGTCCAGGCGCGCGCCGATATCGCTCACGACTGACTGGCTATGGGATGCCTTCACGTCCAGCGCCATGCCGTTACCACCGGTTTCTGAATAACCATCGATATGCTGGTAGCTATAGGACAGGCCTGCCAGCGGAGTCAGCGTTACGTCTGCACCCAGCGCCAACGGGTAACCCAACTCACCCTGAACGGTAGTGGACTGACCGTTGAACTTGCCGCGTGCCTGGCCGGAGAAGCCGGTGAAGTCAACATTACGCGAGGAGTCGTAGTTCTGACGGTTAACACCTGCAGACAGGTTCATAAACCACGGTTCGCCAGTGTAGCTGGCGTAGCCGATCAGGCCATAGTTGTCTGCGGTTGAAGTGTTGCCGCGCAGGTTGTCTTTGCCGTGAACCGAGGTATTGCTGTAGTTCACCGCCGCGCCCAGACGCCATGCATCACTCAGCGCACGGTCGGCACCAATCAGCAGGCCGCCAAATTTCGCGCTGTAACCGCTGATCTGATTGCTGCTGTCCTGACGTGCGTAGCCGCCAAACGGCTGCGCCCACATTAACCAGTCGCTGTAAGCGTCACCGGTAGATACGCCGCTCATTCCCACGGTTTGCGGATTGCGCACGCTATCCATATGGTTGCCAATCACCGAATAGGCAGACGCAGTGGCGGTTTGGGTCGCCTGACCGGCGCTGATGCTTTGGCCTGGTGACAATTGCTCGCCTACGCGGTTTGCTTCTTTGGTGTTATCAATCGCCAGCGAGGCGTTGTACAGCTCCAGCAATTGCGGAGAGATACCCGAGTAGCCGGACAGTCCGCTCAGCGCGGATGTGGCGTTGCGTGTGGTGGCGAAGCCTGGTTGCGGCGCTGGCTGGGCCGGCGCGTCCGGTACAGCTGGGGTTTCCGGGATTGTCGGGACCTCCGGGGTCACCGGGGTTTCAGGCGTCACTGGCACTTCCGGCGTGACAGGCACTTCTGGAGTAACCGGAACTTCAGGCGTCACCGGGACTTCCGGCTCAACCTGCGGCTCGACAAGGCTGACGACCAGAGCGCTGCGCGTACCATCTACCAGCGTTTTCGCTTTGACAGATCCATCATAGCCCGCCACTTTATATTTCAGTTTATCGGCGTTGTACTGGGTGCCGTTGACATCCGCGTCAATCACTACATAACGCTGACCGCGTGCAAAGGCATAGCTGCTTTGTTTTTGAACCAGATTAACGTGGGAACCCGCGTCAACTACTGCCGAGCCGGACACGTTCAGACGGCCATAGCCGCTGTCCAGACTGTCACCATTTGCAATGGCGTTATCGGCTACACCGATAATCAGCGTTGCATCCTGTTTCTGATGATAGTTGCCGCTAATGGAAATCGGGTTATTAACCTGTAGTTTGGCTGCGGTGTTATAAACGGTGCCACCAGTAATGACATTATCATTCAACAGGATAGAGCCAATTTTGAAGTTGACGTCGCCGCCCGCATTAATTGTGCCGACATTTTCCTGGATGACGGGGCTACTGACGAAGATACCAAACATTGGCATTGAGCCTGTCAACGTACCTTGCACACCCGCTCCACCAGTAATATTCAGTGGGGTGTTACCACCGACATAGATATCGCCCTGGATTGTTCCTTCATTGTGGATATTCTCAATAGCATCATTCGAATCGATGGCAATTTGAGTGCTACTGATAGTGCCGTAGTTATTCAGATTGGTGATCGTGCCAATATTGCGAATTGTTGGTGCCACTGAAGAAGATGACCAGTAGTAATTATTACTGATGAGTTTTCCGGTGTTGTTGAATGTATTAATAGTTCCGTTATTGATGATCGTCGCATTTGAAACGGGTGCTATTGGGCCAATGTTCGAATTATTAATTGTCCCGTCATTGTTAAGAACATCGATAACGCCATTATTTTGCAGTGCTGTACTGCCAGTAATAACACCATTTTCCAGATTAGTCAGTGTACCGACGCTACCATCGTTAACAATCGTCACAGTGCCCATACCTGGCAAATTATGATTATTACCACCAATGGTCCCACTGTTGATAATATTATCGGTCTGGCTGGTAGCGCCCAGATAAATCGCATTGGAAGTCAGGGAGCTTCCGCTATTATTGCGAATAAATCCGGTATTATTTAACGTGCCAATATAACCTTCGTTTTCAATGCCAAAACCATCCCAACTGGCATTGATGGTTCCGTTATTCGTGAAGTTATCAACTTGTCCGGTTGAGCCGATGGTGACGGCTGAACCATTCGGGGGATAAATCATTCCCTTATCAGTCACCGTGAACGTTTGATAAGAACCACTGATACTTACGTTTGCACTGGTGCTTTGATCAATAATATTACCCAGATCAGCGTATGCCACAGGTGCCAACAATCCTGGCGCGGTCGACAATGCCACCAGCATAGCGCCACGCTGGCTAAAATGATTTTTTTTCATAGTATCCGTTGCGATGTTTAATTATTTTTAAGACGTGCTATTTGTAGATGATTCAGGAATCATCTGATGTTATTTATCGGCAGAATATCGATTTACATGACAATATCAATCATAATTTCTTAACTGTTCGCGCCGAAAAAAAGACTTAAATTAAATCAACAATAAGAAATTTTACTTAGTCGGGATTTCTGTATGGTACCGAAAGTGTTAACGTCCGGTTATTATCTATTGATAAGTTTGGTTTTTTTGTTAGCTGGATGTGAGGGCAAAGGCGGGCGCGAAAAGGCAGATATGCTGGCAAAAAAATCTGGTCTGAACAGTAAAAATTTTTCTACTGAGACCTTCACCTTGCGCGCCTGGCAGCGTATCTCCGACCCTAATCAGCCAGTACGGGTATACATTGAGGGCGATGGGTTTGCCTGGGTTAGCCGCTCGCGTCCGTCTGACGACCCGACGCCGCGTCAGCCCACTGGCCTGATGCTGGCGGCGGCCGACCCGTCCGCGAACGTGCTGTATTTAGCGCGCCCTTGCCAGTTTATCGGGCCGCCGATGCCAGCCAACTGTCACTCAACGTGGTGGACTGACAACCGCTTCTCACCAGGCGTGGTGCAGGCAATGGATGAGGCGTTGAGCCAGGCGCTGGCCCCCTGGCCCGGTATGCAGATAGAGCTGGTGGGTTATTCCGGCGGAGGCGGGATCGCAGCGCTGATTGCCGCTCGCCGTCACGATGTGCGTTCATTACGTACTGTAGCCGGAAATCTGGACGTGGCTTACGTCAACGCCGTGCATCACGTCTCCCCCCATGCCACACGCGTTAAGTGCCATTGACGCGGCATCACAACTGGCAGATTTGCCGCAAATTCATTTTGTTGGAGGTGCAGATACCACCGTCCCGCCTGAAGTGGCAAAACGTTTCCAGCAGGCTACGGGAGTACGCTGTACGCGGATCGAAGAGGTACCCGGACTGGCACACGGTTCAGACTGGGCAGCTGTCTGGCCCTCGCTGTTACGCTTACAGCCAGTGTGCCGGTAAGTCATGGACTGCAGCTAATAAAAACCCGCCAGATGGCGGGTTTTTTTCAACGCTTTTCAAGCTGTTTTGAGTGCCAGGGGCCAAGAATAAAGACCGAGATCATCGCACCCAGTAATGCGCACAGCATATCGGACTGGGTGTCCCACGGATCGCCCTGGGTCCCGAGAAACTCATCCGCGCCCTGACCGAGGATTAGCGCCACCCACCATTCGATCAACTCATAAAAGGCGCTGATCGCCAGCGCAATGCAGCACACCACGAAAGCCAGCATTCTGCGCCCGTTAATAAAACCACCGCGAATTAAGATTTCCCGCGCCGCCAGCGCCGGGACTAAGCCCTGAAACAGATGACCGAGTTTGTCGTAGGGGTTGCGACTGAGGTTAAACCACTCCTGCACCTCAAATCCGAGAGGAACTTTTGCATAGGAATACATGCCGCCGACGATCAAAATGATGGCGTGGAAAAAAATCAGCACGTAGAGCAGCGGCGTTAACGGGTAGCGTTTCGCCGTTACCCACAACACTGGCACGACAATCAGTACCGGCAGAACTTCCATCAGCCAGGTCAGTTTGCTGGCGGTAGCGATTCCGGTGACAACCAGCAACAGCGCCAGAAGCGCTGTTCCGGTTAGCAGATAAGCAGGGCGAGAAGCTGTCATTTGCGGTCCTTCACGTTTAAAAAAGGTCACTATCGGTCGAAACACGAATAATAACAATGGCGCTGCGCCAGCGCTTTCTTAGGATAGCCGTCTTTTGACCTGGCGCGAATGCCAGCGACCCAGCACAAAAACGGTTATCAGCGCGCCCAGTAATGCACACAGCATATCGGCCTGGGTATCCCATTCGTCGCCCTGCGTCCCCAAAAAGTCGTCCGCATCCTTTCCGAGGATCAGCGCCACCCACCACTCAATCAGTTCGTAAAATGCGCTGATGGCAAGCGTGACGCAGCAAACTAAAAAGCCCAGCATTTTTGCGCCAGGCCGATAGCCGTCGCGCAACAGCACTTCCCGTGCCGACAGCGAAATAACCAGCCCCTGAAGGACATGACCGATACGGTCGTAAGGGTTGCGATCGAGGCCCAGCAGATCCTGTAGCCAGAAACCCACAGGCACTCTGGCATAGGAATACATCCCGCCCACAATCAGGGAAACGCAACCGATAAAAATTAACGCATAGAGAAGAGGGGTGAGTGGATAGCGCTTTGCCGTCACCCACAATATCGGGGCGACGATAAATACCGGCGTAACTTCAAGCAACCAGGTGAGCCTGCGCTCAGTCGTGAAAGCGGTAAAAACCAGCAGTAAAGCCAACAGGGTAATACCCAAAGAGAGATAAAGCGGACGAGCGGATTTCATCGGCGTTCCTTTTACGATGGTAAAACCAGGTTTTAGCTGAAAAGAGGGGAAGTGCAAGGCGCAGGCAGAAAAAGAGGCCGCCGTCGCCCGTTTATAATCAGTGAGGTTATTTAGGGCATAACCACGACGGCAGGCAGAAAAACTTAGCGGAGCGATGTGACACCTTTTACGTGAAGGGGAAAACGCTAAGGTTTCGTTAATTTATCGTTACCATAATGGTGTGCTCATTCTTTGATTCATCAAAATGGTCACATCATGAACTCACAATTACGCAATGCGCTTCCTCACCGCGACACGCCTTTTTTCCGGTTGTTGCATATCATCGTAGCGGTACTGGTTTTATTGCAGATCGTTAATGCGAATTTTATTGAAAGTGAATTAGACGGTGAAAGTGAGCTGACCATCGCCATCACCTGGTTTCATTTCATCTCCGGTTTTGCCTTGCTGACACTCGGCATCGTCATGCTTATCTGGATGCTGACGCAACGAGGGTTTCGTTATTACTTTGCATGGCTAATGCTTGATTTCAGTGGTATTGCCGAAGACTTTAAGGCGTTGAAATCATTTCGCCTTCCCGAAGCGCATGCCGGAGGCGTCGCCGCGCTGATTCAGGGGCTTGGCGTGCTGGCGCTGCTGGGCGTTGCGGCGTGCGGGGGGCTATGGTTTGTGTTAAATACCGCCTCCGGTGCCCCGGTCGCGTTAACCCGGGATGTGCTCCATCTTCATAAATTTTTGACGGTATTTATCGAAACGTATTTCTGGGGGCACGGTGCCATGGGGTTATTTCACATTTTCCTGACCGTTCGGGAAAACAGAAACAATTCCGTAGCGCACTGAGTCTGCTGAAAAAATTAACGGTAGGTGAGCCCGGATTAACGTGACTGGCGTTGAACAGCGCGCCTGTCGCGCTGGCCCCGAAGGGGTGAGCCGATGGCGGCGAATCATCGAACGGAGTTCGATGGAGAGTTCGGTTCTCCAAAAGCAAAAAACCAGCCCTAAGGCTGGTTTTTCTAAATAGTGGTGCCCGGACTCGGACTAACGCCGCAGGCGTTGAACAGCGCGCCTGTCGCGCTGGCCCCGAAGGGGTGAGCCGCTGGCGGCGAATCATCGAACGGAGTTCGATGTAGAGTCCGGTTCTCCAAAAGCAAAAACCCGCCTTTTGGGCGGGTTCTCTGAATAGTGGTGCCCGGACTCGGACTAACGCCGCAGGCGTTGAACAGCGCGCCTGTCGCGCTGGCCCCGAAGGGGGGAGCCGCTGGCGGCGAATCATCGAACGGAGTTCGATGGAGAGTCCGGTTCTCCAAAAGCAAAAACCCGCCTTTTGGGCGGGTTCTCTGAATAAGTGGTGCCCGGACTCGGAATCGAACCAAGGACACGGGGATTTTCAATCCCCTGCTCTACCGACTGAGCTATCCGGGCAACGGGGCGCATTAAACCCGATTCACCGTACCGCGTCAATGAAATTTCCGCCGATCCCGTTCATATGCGCATTAAGCCGCCAGGTTGACGACAATCCAGCCAGTTTACCCGCCAAAGAAGCGCATCCAAAGGGCGGAAACCGGCATACTGATCACCAGCGCAGGCAGCATATTCACGACCGGGAACATCTTTATGCCGCAAATACGCAGGCCGGTCGCCAGCAGCAGCAGGCCGCCGACGGCGGTGAAATCGGCCATCATCGCAGGGGTGGTCAGCGGCAGGATTATCGCCGCGCACCAGGCCAGCGTTAACTGGATTGCCACTAACGGAAACGCGATAAACGCTACCGCGATGCCCAGCGTGGTGGCGAATATCATGGCCGTAAAGAAATCGAGAAAGGATTTGGTGATCAGAATGGTGGGATCGCCGGTCATGCCTTCCTGCATCGCGCCGAAAATGCCAGTGCCGCTGGCGCAAAACAAAATCACAATGGCGACGAAATTTTGAATGAAAGCCTCGTGAGCGCCGCTTTTCCCGCTTTTGCCTTTATCCAGCAGCGCGCGCGCTTTACCCGCAGCGGCGTTAATGCCGCGCTCCATAAAACACAGCTCGCCGATGATAGTGCCGAGCAGGGTGGAGAGCACCATTACCGGCAGGTTGGCGCATTTCACAATTAGCAGAATGCCAATGCCCAGCGAAGCCAGGCCAAATATTGAAGGCATCGTCACCCGCAGCCGTTCCGGCAATCGCATGCCGAGCAGCGCGCCCAGTAATCCGCCAATTAAAACGGCGGCACCATTAATAAAAGGACCCGTCACCATGTTTTCTCCCGATGCGTCCTGACAAACCGGGACGCGTAAAATTCGTATTATTAGCCGTGCCGGGAATGCGTTTTCATGCGAAAAAAGTGCGTGTTAATGCCCGGCGGTCATGCGCGATTTTTATCAGACCTTTGCGATACCTGATGATATCAATAATTTAAGTGAATATTCTTTGGCGAATTATGCAGTTTATCGATTGCGTCTTGCACGGGCGATTTAAAGCTGCGATGATTGCGCGAATTTCCCGCTTCTCTGACACGAGGCTTGTATGATGAGGTCGTCTTTCGCGCCTGTCACTTACAGACTGCGTACTGTCGCGCAGACCTTAGCCCGTGCTTATTCTCCGTTATTTTCTGTGCTCACCATGCGGTGAGGCCGACGCACGCTCACTCCAGGACATCAGTAAGACCAGATGCAGGCTGTTATTTACTTCTGTTTTTACTGATGTCAGGCGGTTGGAGCTGTTTCCAGTTTCACCAAAGACGCCATACCGGGATGTTATCCCTGTGCTTGCCTGTTGGCACTTACTCCCTATAAGGCTTTTGTTGCTTATGAAATCGTTAAAAATCGCAGCCAGTCACGATATTGTCAGCGTGCTTTCCACCCATCGCGAAGTGGTGACCCTGGATAATACTGACTTTACTGATGTCGCCGCCGTGGTGCTTACCGTTGCCGATACGCGCAGTGGCATTCTGGCGTTGCTTAAACGCACCGGGTTTAACCTGCCGGTTTTCGTGCTGAGCGAGACGCCGCTGGAACTGGAGGCGATTACCGGCGTGATTGACGGTAAAGCCCAGTCGTTTCTTGAGCTGGAAGCCGCAGCGACGCGTTATGAAGAAACCCTGCTACCGCCGTTTTTCGACACGCTGTACCAGTACGTCGAGATGCAAAACAGCACGTTCGCCTGCCCGGGCCATCAGCACGGCGAGTTTTTTAAAAAGCATCCCGCAGGACGGCAGTTTTATGATTTCTTCGGTGCGAATGTGTTTCGTGCCGACATGTGCAACGCCGATGTGAAACTGGGTGATTTGCTGATCCATGAAGGATCGGCCAAACATGCCCAGAAGTTTGCTGCCAAAGTGTTTAATGCCGATAAAACGTATTTCGTGCTAAACGGCACATCCGCTGCTAACAAAGTGGTGACCAATGCGCTGCTGACCCGTGGCGACCTGGTGCTGTTCGACCGCAATAACCATAAATCAAACCACCACGGCGCGTTGATCCAGGCAGGCGCGACGCCGGTGTATCTGGAGGCGGCACGCAATCCGTTTGGGTTTATCGGCGGGATTGATGAGCACTGCTTCGATGAAACGTACCTGCGTGAGTTGATCCGCGAAGCCGCGCCCGAGCGTGCCGATGAGGCGCGCCCGTTCCGCCTGGCGGTGATCCAACTGGGTACTTACGATGGCACCATCTACAACGCCCGTCAGGTCATCGATAAAATCGGCCATCTTTGCGATTACATCCTGTTTGATTCTGCCTGGGTGGGTTACGAACAGTTTATCCCGATGATGGCGGACTGTTCGCCGCTGTTGCTGGAACTGAACGAAAACGATCCGGGGATTTTTGTGACCCAGTCGGTCCATAAACAGCAGGCGGGCTTTTCCCAAACTTCGCAAATCCATAAGAAGGATAACCACCTGCGCGGGCAGGCGCGGTTTTGCCCCCATAAGCGTCTGAACAACGCTTTTATGCTGCATGCCTCCACCAGCCCGTTTTATCCGCTGTTCGCCGCGCTGGACGTTAACGCCAAAATCCACGAAGGCGAAAGCGGTCGTCGGCTTTGGGCCGAGTGCGTAGCCCTGGGCATCGACGCGCGTAAAGCCATCCTGAGCCAGTGTTCGCTGATCAAACCTTTCGTGCCGCCCCTGGTGGACGGCAAGCCCTGGCAGGATCATCCCACCGCGCAAATCGCCTCCGAGCGTCGCTTCTTCAGCTTTATCCCTGGCGAACGCTGGCACGGGTTTGAAGGCTATGCCGATGCGCAATATTTTGTCGATCCCTGCAAGCTGCTGCTCACCACGCAGGGTATCGATCCACAAACCGGCGACTATGCCGCGTTCGGCGTGCCGGCGACCATTCTGGCGAATTATCTGCGCGAGAATGGCTTGGTGCCGGAGAAAGCCGATCTTAACTCGATACTGTTTCTGCTAACGCCGGCGGAAAGCCCGGAGAAAATGGCCCATCTGGTGGCGTTACTGGCGCAGTTTGAACGCCATATTGAGCTCGATTCGCCGCTGGCCGAGGTTCTGCCGACCCTGTGGCAAAAATATTCGGTGCGTTATAAAGGCTACACACTGCGCCAGCTGTGCCAGGAAATGCACGATCTCTACGTCAGTTTTAAGATCAAAGATCTGCAAAAAGCGATGTTCCGCAAAGCCGAATTGCCACAGGTGGTGATGAACCCGCAGGACGCAAACCGCGAATTTATTCGCGGGAATGTCGAGCTGGTACGCATTCGCGACGCCGCCGGGCGCATCGCGGCAGAAGGCGCGTTGCCTTATCCGCCGGGGGTGCTGTGCGTGGTGCCTGGCGAAGTGTGGGGCGGGGCGGTTCAGCGTTATTTCCTGGCGCTGGAAGAGAGCGTGAATATGCTGCCAGGCTTCTCACCAGAGCTACAGGGCGTGTACAGCGAAACCGATGCCGACGGGATAAAACGGCTCTATGGGAATGTGTTAAAAGCATAAAAAAATGCCGACCAGAAGGTCGGCATTTTTATTTCAGTAACCGTATCAGGCGCTGTGCGGAACGCCCCCAACAGCCGTTTTTTCATGTTTGTATTTGAACATCACAACGAACGCGAAGGCCAGAACCAGCGAATAAGCTGCGAAAATCAGCCACACGGTTTGCCAGTCGGTATTGCCGTTCAGGGTGAAGTGCTCGACCACTTTACCGCTCACGATGCCGCCAAGGATACAGCCGAAACCGTTGGTCATCATCAGGAACATACCCTGCGCGCTGGCGCGGATTGCCGGTTTAACTTCCTGCTCAACAAACATGGAACCGGACACGTTAAAGAAGTCGAAGGCGCAGCCGTACACGATCATCGACAGAACCAGCAGCACGGTACCCATCGGTGACGGATCGCCGTAAGCGAACAGACCGAAGCGCAGCATCCACGCGATGATACTGATCAACATGACTTTTTTGATGCCGTAACGGCTCAGGAAGAACGGAATGGTCAGAATGAAGACGGTTTCGGAAATCTGCGAAATCGACATTAACACTGACGCATGCTGCACAATAAAGCTGCTCGCAAACAGCGGATCTTTATCGAAGCTGTGCAGGAAGGTGTTACCAAACATATTGGTGATTTGCAGTTCCGCGCCCAGCAGCATGGAGAAAATAAAGAAGATCGCCATGCGCTTGTTTTTAAACAGCGCGAACGCGTCCAGGCCCAGCATGGTAGACCAGCTCTGATTTTTCTGCTGGTTAGACACCGGAACATGCGGCAGGGTCAGGGTAAACAGAACCAGGACCAGAGAGAGCGCCGCGCCGATATACAGCTGCATGTGGCTCAGCTCGAAGCCGGAGAAGCTCACCGCCCACATTGCCAGAATAAAGCCGATGGTGCCCCAGATACGGATAGGCGGGAAATCGGTGACGATATCGCAACCCGCCTGTTGCAGACGATAGTAGGAGATGGTGTTCACCAGCCCCAGCGTCGGCATATAGGCCAGTGAGTTAATCAGTATCACCACAAACATCTCGGTTGGCGTAGTGACGCTTGCCGCCATAAACAGCGTGATGGCACCGACCAGGTGGCAGAACGCGTACACCCATTTGGCGCTGATCCATTTATCCGCCACGATCCCGAGCAGTGCAGGCATAAACACAGCCGCGATGCCAAGCGAACTATACACTGCGCCGATAGACGCGCCGTCAAATTTCAGGGTAACGAACATGTAGGAACCGAGCGTGGTTAGCCAGCTTCCCCACAGGCAGAACTGCAGAAACGAGAGCACTTTCAGCTGCAGCTTATAGTTCATGTTATTTTCCTCACATGAGAAACCAAAATTATGTTGATTTAAAAACATTGAAGGTTGTGGATTGCGAGGATTTTAGCATTGCAGGGAGCCGTCTTTTTGTTAGCTACGACATAATTCTGCAAAAATAATCGCATTGCAGATGGGTTTTGTGACGTGTTTAATGGTTTCGAATGAAGAAAAGCCACGGGAAGCCTAACGGTGGCAAAAAAATATCCCTCACAGTGAATGTGAGGGATATAACATTTAACGGGTTTTATTTACGGCGATAGCTCTTTTGCGCCATATCCACTTTATAGAGATAGCGACGGGATTCCGCAGAAGGGTGACGCGTGGTCAGCGTTTCGTACACGTCTCCCGGCTGCATCGTATTGATAATGTTGGCTGCCTTAATCTTGTCGCTGGAGAACACCCGCAACACGCTTCCTGCTCCACCGTTATAAGCGGTGATCACGGCGTAACGGCGTGAAGTAGGATTGGCGATACCGCCAAGATACACATTGTTCAACATCGCCAGATACGCGGTGCCGGTATCAATATTGCTTTGCGGATCGAACAGATAGCTGCGGCTTGGCGTCCCCGATTTGCCCTGAGCGCGGAAAACATCCTTGCCAGCGGTATGCTGCACCACCTGCATCAGGCCCAGCGCGTCAGAACGGCTGACCGCATACGGGTTAAAGGAGGACTCGGTCTGCATAATCGCCAGGATCAGCGATTCATCCACCCCGTATTTGCGTGATGCCTGACGAACCATTCCCATATATTTATGGGCGCGCTTATCAAGGTGGTTTGCCACCAGATTAATGGTGATGCTGTAGATGGTACGCAGGCCGTTACTGCGACTCTTCATACGGGTCTGCAGAAGATAATCGGCATAACGTGCCGCACGCCACTGCCAGCGGATCGGCTCGCCGGTGTTATCCACGACCTGCCCGTACAGGAATGGCTGTTTAGAGATCGGAATGTCGTTCACATCGGAATAGAGATCGATAGAACCCGGATCGTCGCCCATCAGTAAAGTGGTGATAATCGCCTGGCGTAACCGGCCCGCGGGATCGGTGCCTGCTATGGTCTCTACGGTGATGGTGCCGTCATCGAAGTTGATATGACTGCGGGTCTGGTAGCCGTCAGTGTACTTAACGTAATCTTTTGGCCCGGCAATCAGGACTTCGTTAAAGCCCCAGATGTTTTCAATATTATGGGCGAACTGCCCCATCAGGATGTCAAAACCGTTGGTGTCTTTTTCCAGTTCCGGATTATAGCTTTCCGTTTTTTTACCGGAGCACGAGATGAGCAACGGCGCAATCAAAGCCAGCGCGAGTAATCTTTTCATCATTAAGGGAGCGCGTTGTGTTATTGATGTTGTGTTGTGAAAAAAGGGCCATTGGCCCTTATTGTTGTTCTGGCGGCGTATAGCCTTCAATGTGCACGTCTTTCCCTTCAAACAGGAAGTTAACCATTTCCTGCTCCAGCAGCTTGCGATGCTCCGGGTTCATCATGTTGAGTTTCTTTTCGTTAATCAGCATGGTTTGCTTGGTCTGCCACAGCTTCCATGCCTCTTTGGAAATCTCGTTATAGATGCGTTTGCCCAGATCGCCCGGATAGAGTTGGAAATCCTGGCCTTCGGCGTCGCGCTGCAGGTAGGTACAAAAAATCGTTCTGCTCATTGTGAGTCCTCACTATCGTGGCGAAGAGGTGGTGTATTAACCGGCTCCGCGTGTAATTGTTGCAACAAGCGCTCAACCGGGGCAGCAAGCCCAACGGATGGCGGCTGTGCCAGGTTATACCAGAGTGCGCTCTCTTCCTCCACGCAAGACGGCAGGGAGGACACAGAAAGCCACATCGGTACGATATCCAGATGGAAGTGGCTGAAAGTATGGCGGAACGCGTTAAGTTGCGTCAGAGTATCGGCCTTAATGTGACGTTTCGCCAGCCACTCGCGCAGGCTTGCTTCGCTGTCGAACTGCGGAAAACAGTACAGTCCGCCCCAAAGCCCCACGGGCGGGCGTTGGGTCAGGCGCACGGTTTTATCCTGCTGCATCAGCAGAAAATACCCGACTTTTTCCGGCAGGATCTGTTTGGGTTTTTTGCCGGGGTAAGCTGCCCAGCTTTGTGTGGCGTATGCCACGCAGCCAGATTGCAACGGGCACAGTTCGCACTTCGGGCGCGAGCGGGTGCAGACTATCGCGCCTAAATCCATCATCGCCTGATTAAAGCGTTCTACCCCTTTGGCGGGCGTGACGGCTTCGCTCAGCGACCACAGTTTTTTCTCGACGTCCTTTTTACCCGGCCAGCCCTCAACGACGTAGCAGCGCGCCAGGACGCGTTTCACGTTGCCGTCGAGTATAGGAAAGTGTTGGCCAAGCGACAGCGACAGGATAGCGCCCGCCGTGGAGCGCCCGACACCCGGCAGCACGGCCACATCGTCGAACGTTTCCGGGAATTGCCCGTTGAACTTGTCCGCGACCATTTTTGCCGCTTTATGAAGGTTGCGGGCGCGGGCGTAATAACCGAGCCCGGTCCATAAATGCAGCACTTCATCAAGCGGTGCCTTCGCCAGATCGGTAACGGTTGGGAAACGTGCCATAAAGCGCGTGAAATAGGGGATCACCGTTGCGACTTGCGTTTGTTGCAGCATCACTTCAGACAGCCATACTTTGTAGGGCGTTTTGTCGATCTGCCAGGGGAGCGTTTTTCGCCCGTATTTGTCGTACCAGTCCAGCACCTGGCGAGAAAATTGCTGCGCTTGCATCATGAACGCGTGGCATCCGGCTTTGAGTTTCAGGGCCCAGATTGCAGCACAGAGCGAAAAGGCTGTAAACCGGAACTTTCCTGTGCTTGCATCCCATGACTATCTTTGGATAATGCCGGTTTGCTTTTCCATTCACTGACACAGACTGAAACCATGAATAACGACGTCATTTCACCGGAATTTGATGAAAGCGGCCGCCCGCTGCGCCGTATCCGCAGCTTTGTCCGCCGCCAGGGCCGCCTGACAAAAGGACAGCAGCACGCGCTGGATAACTACTGGCCGGTGATGGGCGTTGAGTTCACTCCCGCGCCGCTCGATTTTACGGCCCTGTTCGGCCGTAGCGCGCCGGTCACGCTGGAAATCGGCTTCGGCATGGGCGCATCGCTGGTGGCGATGGCCAAAGCGAACCCGCACCAGGATTTCTTAGGGATTGAAGTTCACTCGCCGGGCGTGGGTGCCTGCCTGAGCCTTGCCCATGAAGAGGGCGTCGAGAACCTGCGTGTGATGTGCCACGATGCGGTGGAAGTACTGCAAACTATGATCCCGGATAACTCGCTGAATATGGTGCAGTTGTTCTTCCCGGACCCCGTGGCATAAAGCGCGCCACAATAAGCGCCGCATTGTCCAGGCGCCGTTTGCCGAGCTGGTAAAGAGCAAATTAAAACTCGGCGGAGTGTTCCATATGGCTACCGACTGGGAACCTTATGCGGAACATATGCTCGAAGTGATGTCGTCTGTAGAGGGTTACAGCAACCAGTCCGAAAGCAACGACTACGTACCGCGCCCGGAATCGCGTCCGGTAACCAAATTTGAACAACGTGGCCATCGTCTTGGTCATGGCGTATGGGACTTAATGTTCGAGAGGGTGAAATAATGGCAAAGAACCGCAGCCGTCGTTTACGTAAAAAGATGCACATCGACGAATTCCAGGAACTGGGGTTTTCGGTGGCATGGCGTTTCCCGGAAGGCACCAGCGAAGAAGTGGTGGATAAAACCGTTGATGACCTCATTAATGAGGTGATCGAGCCCAACGGCCTGGCCTTTGACGGCAGTGGTTACCTCGCCTGGGAAGGTCTAATCTGTAAGCAGGAAATCGGTAAGTGTACCGAAGAGCATCAGGCGCTGGTGCGCAAATGGCTTGAAGATCGCAAACTCGAAGATATTCGCTTAAGCGATCTCTTTGATGTGTGGTGGGATTGAGTGAACTGATAACGGGCCGATTCAGGCCCGTTATCATTTTTGAGTTCAGAGGGAGTCGATATGATGCGTAAAGCGCTTCTGGGCGCATTGCTGGTCACGGCAATGCATGCTCAGGCCGAATACAAATGCAGCGTCACGCCGCGTGACGATGTCGTGCTCAATCCACAAACCGTTCAGGTGGTGGGTGAGAATGGTAATCTGGTGATTGGCCCCGACGGCAGCGTGCAATACAACGGCCAGACGAAAAACCTGACGGCAGCTCAACGCCAGCAGGCGCTGGACTATCAGAAAGCGTTGCGCACCGAATTGCCTTGGATCCAGCAGGGCGCGCTAAGCCGGGTAGAAAAAGGCCGCGTGGCGCTGGATCGCGTTATTACCCAGGAAGTCGGCGCCAGCAGTAATATGCGTAACCGCCTGACCAGCCTGGACGCGCAATTAAAAACGCAGATGAACCGGATCATCGAACAGCGCAGCGACGGACTGACCTTCCATTATAAAGCCATCGATCAGGTGCGGGCCGACGGTCAACAACTGGTGAATCAGGCGATGGGCGGCATTCTCCAGGACAGCATTAACGAAATGGGCGCGAAAGCGGTGTTGAAAGGCGGCGGCAACCCTCTGCAGGGCGTACTGGGCAGCCTGGGCGGATTGCAAACGGCCATTCAAAACGAATGGAAAAAACAGGAGCAGGACTTCCAGCAGTTTGGTCGCGATGTGTGCCAGCGCGTGATCACCCTGGAAGGCCAGCGTAATAAACTGGTTAGCGGACTGAAGTAAAGCGACCTGACGGATGAAAAAACTGCAAATAGCCGTTGGTATTATCCGCAATGCCGATAATGCCATTTTTATTACGCGCCGGGCTGCGGATGCGCATATGGCCAATAAATGGGAGTTTCCCGGCGGCAAAATCGAAACGGGCGAAACGCCGGAGCAGGCGCTGATCCGCGAGCTTCAGGAAGAAGTGGGTATCCTTGCGCAGGAGCCTGCCCTGTTTGAAACCCTGGAATATACCTTTCCCGACCGGCATATTTCGCTGTGGTTTTATATCGTCGATAAATGGCAGGGCGATCCCTGGGGAAAAGAGGGGCAGCCTGGCGAATGGGTTGCGGTGAGCGCACTGGACGCGGCGGCATTCCCGCCCGCCAACGAACCGGTTGTGGCGCGGCTGAAAACTGAATTCCTCTCCGCCTGAGCCGTTACTGGCGTACGAAAAAACCGGGAGCGGTAACGCTATCCCGGTTTTTTTATCCTCATTTAGCGGTCCTGCTCGCTCCACTCATCGCTGTCGTTAAGATCGCTCTGACTGGGAATGCGCTTTTCTTCCGCCGCCCATTCGCCTAAATCAATCAGCTGACAGCGTTTCGAGCAGAAAGGTCGAAAGGGACTTTCCGCATTCCAAATCACGGGTTTGCCGCAGGTAGGGCAATTTACTGTAGTGGTATCTGTCATATTGCCTCCTTAACAACAGGCCAGTTCAAAATCCAGACGCTCAGGCACGCGTCCATGCTCGCTATCGATGGGCATAAAGCGGATCGCGAAGCGGCTTTTATGACCGGAAATTTGCGGATACAGCTCGTCATCCATACTCATTGACAGGCGCAGTAAATCGGCGTCGTCGCCATTATCCTGAAAGAAACCGTTCAGACTGGTTTGCTTACGGAAAGGTGAAGAGTGGCGAATGAGATCAAGCACTTTTCCCAGCGCGAAACGCAGTGGGTCAAGGCTGGTGAACCAGCGATTAACCTGGGCGTCGCGGAATTCCTGCGGCATATGCAGCCAGAAATGCAGGCTGGGCAAATCAAAACTACAGCATCCGCCGGGAATACTCAGGCGCTGGCGCACCAGGCCAATCAGGCGATCTTCCCGCAACGTCTGCCCCAGACGCGGCGCGGCCATCAGCGTTACGCTGTGCGCTTTCAGCTCCTGGCGAAGCGCCTGGATGCGATCGTTATCCACGCCGGGTACTTCGGCCCAGTTCTGTAATTTTCGCTGTTGGCGTTCCAGTTCTTTCAGCATCTCGGTACGTACGTCACCACGCTCAAAGACATCCATTAAGTCGCCGATATTACGGAAGAAATGGAGTGCTGAAGCATGGTCAGTTACGGTTAAGTGCGTCATAAGCTGTTGAAGGAGAAATTCGATACGCAGCCAGGTACGCATTTTTTCATTCAACGGATGTTCGAAGAGAATGTGGTTGTGCATTACTGATTTTCCTGTTGCACGGCTTGTGCGGCCAGTTGCAAATAACGTTGATGCAGGCGCTTCACCTCGGCATCAACGGCGTCTGACCTGCCGCTATTGTCTATAACATCATCGGCAATGGCTAAGCGTGATTCCCGGCTCGCCTGGGCTGCGATGATTTGTTCGGCATGTTTTCGTGACACGTTATCACGTTGCATAGTGCGTATTATCTGAGTTTCAGGCCGGCACATCGACAACGAGCACGCGGTCGGCTTTTTTATGTAGCTGGTTTTCCACTAATAGCGGAACAACCCATAACACATATTCAGACGTCGCCCCGGCTATTTCGTCCTGGGTCGCCTGATGAATAAGAGGATGCAATAACGCGTTGAGCCAGGCTTTTTCCTGCGGATCGGCAAAAATACGCTCGCGCAGTTCCCGGCGATTCAGCGTGCCATCAGGAAGCAAAATGGTCGGGCCAAAATGTTGGGCGATGGATTTTAGCGCAGGTTTTTGAGGCTCAACGACGCTACGGGCGATAATATCAGCGTCAATGACGGTGATACCCAGTTGGGCGAACTTGTTGGCAACCGTGGTTTTCCCACTTCCAATGCCACCTGTTATCGCCACTGTGTAAACCATACATCAAACCCTGATTATTAATCATGAAGTAATCACCAGCATTATCATAGCGTTGCGGCAGGCGGAAAAATATGAAAAAAACGCCGCATTTATGAGGTGACGAATTATGCCTTACGGCAGGTAAATTTATAGGATTGTAGCGTAAAAAAGAGCGCTTTCGCAGTCTTGCAGCGCCACAATTAGTGCGTATGATAGCGTCACTGGAGTTGGTAGTTGTACCGCCGCTTATATTTACGCGTTCATCGCCATTTACCAGGAATTCGCTCATGCGTATTGAAGAAGATCTGAAGTTAGGTTTCAAAGACGTTCTTATCCGCCCTAAACGTTCTACCCTTAAAAGCCGTTCCGATGTTGAACTGGCTCGTGAATTCACCTTCAAACACTCTGGTATCCAATGGTCTGGCGTACCTGTCATTGCTGCAAACATGGACACGGTAGGCACATTCGGCATGGCGAAAGCCCTTGCAGGATTCGATATCCTGACGGCGGTGCATAAGCATTACTCCGTTGAAGAGTGGCAATCATTTATCGATAGCGTGGATGCGAATGTGCTGAAACACGCCATCGTCTCTACCGGCACCTCCGATGCGATTTCGAAAAAACCAAACAGATCCTGGCGCTCAACCCGGGGCTGAACTTCGTTTGCATCGATGTGGCGAACGGCTATTCCGAACACTTCGTGCAGTTTGTCAGCAAAGCGCGTGAAGCGTGGCCGAACAAAGTGATCATCGCGGGCAACGTGGTGACCGGCGAAATGTGCGAAGAGCTGATCCTCTCCGGCGCGGATATCGTTAAAGTCGGTATCGGCCCAGGCTCCGTCTGCACCACCCGCGTGAAAACCGGCGTTGGCTATCCGCAGCTTTCTGCCGTGATTGAATGCGCTGACGCGGCTCATGGCCTTGGCGGTCAGATTATCAGCGACGGCGGCTGCACCACGCCGGGCGATGTTGCCAAAGCTTTTGGCGGCGGCGCGGACTTCGTGATGCTTGGCGGTATGTTGGCCGGTCACGATGAAAGTGGCGGCACCGTGGTGGAAGAGAACGGCGAGAAATTCATGCTGTTCTACGGTATGAGCTCAGAGTCTGCAATGAACCGTCACGTCGGTGGCGTGGCGAAATACCGCGCGGCTGAAGGTAAAACCGTTAAGCTGCCGCTGCGTGGCCCGGTAGAAAATACCGCGCTGGATATCCTCGGCGGCCTGCGCTCTGCCTGCACCTATGTTGGCGCGTCTCGTCTGAAAGAGCTGACCAAGCGCACGACCTTTATCCGCGTTCAGGAACAGGAAAACCGCGTTTTCAACAGTCTGTAATCAAGGCGTTGATTGCGTACCGTTACAAGCAGAAGGGTGACCTTCTGCTTTTTTTATACGGTTAATTCACTCCACTCATGGCGTCGCCCATCTGGAACACCGGCAGATACATGGCGATGACCAGCGTTCCGACGATAGCGCCGATCACCAGCATCATCAGCGGTTCCAGCGACGATGACAGCGAGTCGGCATACTCCTGCGTTTGCCCGGTATGCCAGCGTGCCAGCCGCGCCAGAATCAAATCCATCGAGCCGGTTTCTTCCGCGGTATAAATGAGCTGGCGGCACAGCGGCGTGAAGCCTGATTCGTCTTCCAGAGCCTTCCAGAAAGGCGCGCCCTCGCTGATACGTTGCATAATGCGTTCCAGCATTTGCTGCCAGAAAGGGGAGGCGAGCGTATGCATTACTGTTTCCAGCCCATGCATAAGCGGTAAACCTGCCTGCTGGGTCATCGCGAGAATAGTATAGATCTGGCTTAGCCGCTGCCCACGGATCAGCGCTCCCATGACGGGTGTGCGCAGCAAAATTCGCTGTTCATGCCACTGCCATCTCTGGTTTTTTTGGCACCGGATAACAACGGCAAGGGTTACAAGGCATCCTGCGAGCAACAGGTGCGCGTGGCCGGTAATGAACGCGGAAAATGCCATGACGCCTTGCGTTAATGCAGGCAACGGCGCGTTAAACGCGTGATAGATCGCGGCGAATTCCGGCAAAACGAATCCCGCCATCCCGACAGTCACCAGCACAGCATCACCATGATGATCCCCGGATAGCGCAGGGCTTTGACGACTTTTTTCTGCAGCGCCAGCTGTTCTTCCTGTTGAAGCGCAAGGCGCTGGCAACATTCATCCAGCTTACCGGTGATTTCCCCGGTGCGGATTAGCGCGATAAAGAGCGGTGGGAAGACCTCAGGCCACGCATTAAGCGCATCGGAGAATGGCACACCTTGTGTCACCTGGCGGGGCCAGCTCGTTCAGCAACGCCTGCCACTGCGGACGGGCATGCTGCTCCGCCAGCATGGTAAGCCCCTGGGGCAGCGCTACCCCGCCTGCAACAACGTTGCCAGTTGGCGGATAATGTGGATTTTACTGGTCAGGCTCCACTGCTGGCGCGAAACGGCCCGGCGCTTAAGTTTGAGCGGCCAGATATTACGTTCATACAGATGCTGTATGACCTCGGCACGTTCCGCCGCCCAGCTCAGGCCCTGGCACGGGATACCCTGATCGTCGACACCGTTCCACTGCCATAACCGACGATTATTCATGCGGCACACCCAGAACCCGGTAGATCTCCGCAAGGGTCGTTAATCCCTGCTCTACGGCGTGCAGGCCGTGTCCGAACATCGTCACCATTCCCCGTTCCTGCGCCAGTTGCTCAATGCGCTGCGCGGACGCGCCATCCGTGATGGCCTGGCGTAAGTCCTGCTCCAGCGTCAGCACTTCGAACAGCGCCACACGCCCATAAAAACCGGAATAGCAGTGCGGGCAGCCTCTGGCTTCCCAGGGATAGATCGGCTGCGGGCACAACCCTTCCGGAAGCGGCAGCGGTTCAGGCGACGGTACCCGGCAGTGAGGACACAGACGGCGCACCAGCCGCTGGGCGATAATGATTTCCAGCGCTGACGCCAGCATCCACCGCGCGATACCCATTTGTTCGAGGCGCGTAATCGTCTCTACGGTGGAATTGGTGTGTAAGGTTGATAACACCAGATGCCCGGTCTGGGCGGCTTTAATGGCGATTTCGGCGGTCTCGCCATCACGAATTTCGCCAACCATAACGACATCGGGATCCTGTCGCAGTAATGCGCGCAGCACGGTCTGGAAATCCAGGCCAGCCTTGAGATTCACCTGCGTTTGATTCAGGCCGGGGAGCGGGATCTCAACAGGGTCTTCCACGCTGCACAAATTAATTTCCGGGCTGTTCAACTCCCCCAGTGCGCTATACAGGGTAAGCGTTTTGCCGCTCCCGGTGGGCCCGGTGACTAAAATCAATCCCTGAGGTGCGCTGATGGCCCGATAAAAATCGGCCTGTTGCACTGCCAGCATGCCGAGCGAATCAAGGGTTAACGGGCGATCGTTTTGCTCAAGCAGCCGCAACACTGCTTTTTCGCCCGTCCGGCACGGCAGGGTGGAAAGACGAAAGGAGACCGTCTGGTCCGCAAGCCGTACCGAGAATTGCCCATCCTGAGGTAACCGGCGTTCGGCAATGTCCAGCTCGCCCAGTACTTTCAGGCGCGCCATTACGCCCAACGCCGTATTCAAAGGTAAAGCGCTCAGTGGGTGCAACACCCCATCAATGCGCAGCCGTACCCGGAAAGCATCCTCCCCCGGCTCGATATGGATATCTGAGGCGCGCCGTCTCAACGCCTGAAGTAATGTCTCATCCAGCCAGGCGACGGCAGAGGTGTTTTCATCCGTTACGTCATAAGCAGACTGCTGCTGATGCTGGTGTTTTTCCAGCTGCTCTGCTGTCCAGCACTCGATGTCTATCTGGCGATGAGTCGCAAAGCGGAGCGCATCCAGCAGGTTAGCGTCCGGCGAGCCGGTAACGGCGATGCGTACCCGGTCATCGGTTATTTCCAGAAGTTGCGCCTGGTGGCGTTTGCACAGCGCCAGTAAAAAGTCCTGATTCATGCTGCGTCCTTATTCGGCTGTAAACCGGAAGGTGTCTTCGCAGGCTTGTTTCAGCGCCTCGTCGCTTCCACTGGCGCAAACGCGTTGCCAGCCGGTGATGCCGTCGTTGTTGCTCCAGACGGGGGTTAACGTAACGGTAAGGCCGTTAAGGCTTTCCTGGCCGGTGAGCGTGACTGTGCCCGCGGCGATACTCATACCGGAAACGTAGCGGGTAGTTTTGGGTGAGGGGATCCCTTTAGCGCCTGCGTCGCAGCTACTGGTACCGCCGCTTTCAATGGCGCACAGTTCCACTGCGGTACGGTACGGCACGAAGGCCTGCAACATATCGGTCAGGGCAGCTTTGCGCAGGTAGTTCTGATAAGCCGGTATGCCAATGGCGCTCAGGATGGCGATGATGCCAATCACCACCATTAATTCGATCAGGGTGAAACCGCGTTGTCTGTTCATGTATCGCTCCTTGATGTGGGAAGGCCACTGTCGCAGAGCGCGGGAAAGCAAACGAGCGGGAAAGTTGAGTTTGTGAAGCTGTATTCCAGGCTAATTCCGCTCTTGCAGAAAAGGTATTTTTAGCGGGAATACAGCTCGCAAAATTCGCAGGTACCGGCAGCGAACCGCCGGTCAGTATTTAGCAGAACCGCATCGACAGATCGAGTGCCTGAACATGCTTAGTCAGTGCGCCGACGGAGATAAAGTCCACGCCGGTTTCGGCGAAGGCGCGCAGCGTTTCTTTGGTCACGTTGCCGGATACTTCCAGCCGGGCCTGCCCGTCAGTGCGTTTCACCGCTTCACGCATATCTTCGAGGGTGAAGTTATCCAACATGATGATGTCTGCGCCCGCTTTTAATGCGTCGTCCAGTTCGTCCAGGGACTCCACTTCCACTTCTACCGGCACGTCCGGGTGCAGCCAGAACGCTTTTTCGACCGCCTTGCGCACTGAACCGGAGGCAATGATGTGGTTTTCTTTAATCAAAAACGCATCGCTCAGCCCGAGGCGATGGTTATTGCCGCCGCCGCATAGTACCGCGTATTTCAGAGCAGTACGCAGGCCGGGCAGGGTTTTACGGGTATCCAGCAGTTGGGTGTGTGTGCCTTCCAGCAGGTTCACGTAGCTGCGCACCAGGCTGGCGACGCCGGAAAGCGTCTGCACAAAGTTAAGCGCAGTGCGTTCGCCAGTCAGCAAAATACGCGACGGTCCCTGAAGCTCAAACAGCGGCTGATCGGGTTTGAGGCTGTCGCCATCCTTTACGTGCCAGGTGACTTTTACATCGCCTCCCAACTGGATAAACACCTCTTCGACCCAGCGCTTCCCGCAAAAAACGCCGGTTTCCCGCGTGATGACCACCGCATGCGACTGCTGATCTTCCGGCAGCAACTGCGCGGTAATATCGTTGTTCGCGTCTATTTCGCCGCCTAAATCTTCTCGTAGCGCGGCGGCGATAATTTGCGGGATATCGTGATTGATGCGATCGAGCAGAACGTCACGGCGGTGATCGGGATTATAACGGCGAGGCGACATCATAAAACTCCAAATTGGTGGCTAATCCTGAGAGGTAAACATGCTACTCTGAAGCGTGTTTCCGCACCATAAAAAGGAGGTTGCCGCATGCAGGTTAACGGGGGATGGCTACAGGGGATCAGGCATGAATGCTCGCCTCCATCAGGATAGCCGACCGGATGATGAACAACCTGGACTTCTGGTCGTACACAATATCAGTTTGCCGCCGGGCGAGTTTGGCGGGCCATGGATTGACGCGCTGTTCGCCGGAACGCTGGACCCCAGTGCGCATCCGTACTTCGCGGATATCGCGCATTTGCGGGTGTCCGCACATTGTCTGATCCGCCGCGACGGCGAAATTGTCCAGTATGTTCCTTTCCATCAACGCGCCTGGCATGCGGGCGTCTCTCAGTATCAGGGCCGCGAGCGCTGCAATGATTTCTCCATTGGCATTGAGCTTGAAGGCACCGATACCTTGCCCTATACGGATGCCCAGTATCAGCAGCTTGCGGCGTTAACGCGCACGCTTATCGAGCACTATCCAAAGATTGCCCAACATATGACCGGGCACAGCGATATTGCGCCAGAACGGAAAACCGATCCCGGCCCGGCGTTTGACTGGCAACGCTTTCGCGCGCTGGTCGGCTGCCCGACGAATAAGGAGGTGTCATGACGTTATTTACCTTGTTGCTGGTGCTGATCGCCGAGCGTTTATTCAAACTTGGCGAGCACTGGCAGCTCGACAGCCGTCTGGAAAGCGTATTCCGTCGGGTTCATCGTTTCTCCCTGTGGCGGACGCTGGGCATGACGCTGCTCGCGATGCTGGCGGTATTTCTCTGTCTGCGTGGGTTGTATGGGCTGTTTTTCAACGTGCCGCTTCTGGTGTTCTGGATTTTGCTCGGTTTGCTTTGCATTGGGGCAGGGCAGGTGCGGCTGCATTACCATGCTTATCTGAAAGCCGCGAGCCAGGGCGACAGTCACGCCCGGGACAGAATGTCAGCGGAGCTGACCCTGATCCATGGTGTTCCTCATGATTGCGACGAGCGTGAGTATCTGCGCGAATTGCAGAACGCCTTGTTGTGGAATAACTTTCGTTTCTATCTGGCACCGCTGTTCTGGTTTATCGTCGGTGGCTTTTGGGGACCGGTGTTATTGACCGGATACGCGTTTCTGCGAGCCTGGCAATCCTGGCTGGCGCGTCATCATTCGCCACAGCAACGGCTTTATTCCGGCGTAGATAGCCTCTTGCACGTGCTTGACTGGATCCCGGTGCGGCTGGCGGGCGTGGTATACGCTCTGCTGGGGCATGGCGAGCGCGCATTACCAGCATGGTTTGCCTCGCTGGCCGATCTTCACACTTCGCAATATCAGGTGCTTACTCGTCTGGCGCAGTATTCGCTGGCTCGCGAACCGCATCTCGATAAAATCGCGACCCCTAAAGCCGCTGTGTCTATGGCGAAGAAAACCACGCTGGTGATTGTGGTGGTGGTGGCGTTACTGACGATATATGGCACGCTGGTATAAGCCAGCGTGCCGTAACCGCTAGTGTGTGTCTGCAGGCGGGATGCCGAAATCAGGCATCCCGTTTTCATCCCAGCGCACCCGCTTCAGGCGGGTATGGCGATTAGGATCGTAGAGCGGGTCACCCTCTATTTCCGTATAATTACGCGCATGGTAAACCAGCACATCCTCGCCATCTTCGGTCTGCGTAAAGCTGTTATGACCGGGCCCATACTGACGATTTTCATAGCTGGTTTTAAATACCGGCTGTAGGGATTTGTGCCAGTTGTCCGGGTCCAGCGGGTTGGCGTGGATATCTATCCACAGCAAGCCCATGCAGTAGTTTTCATCGGTTGCGCTGGCAGAATAGCTGATAAACAGCCGGTCGCCATGAAACAGTACCGCCGGGCCTTCGTTCACCATAAAGCCGCGGCATTCCCAGTCATACTCTGGTTTACTCCAGCATGACCGGTTCGCCTTTCAGCATCCACGGTGTTTCCATCTCGGCCAGATACAAATTTGAATTGCCGGGAATATGCGGTGATTTTTGCGCCCAGAGATACCAGCGTTTGCCCTGGTGGACAAAGGTGGTGGCATCCAGTGCGAACGTATCGAACGGTGTTTTTACCTGGCCTTTTTCCTGCCAGTGACCGGTAAGCGGATCGGCATCCTCACACTCCAGCACAAACATACGGTGCTGGAACATATTCAGCGCGTCCAGATCCCGGGTCCAGGTTGCCGCAAAGTAGAGATACCATTTACCGTCAATAAAATGCAGCTCCGGTGCCCAGATGAGTTCGCTCATAGGGCCGGTATCGGGTTTACGCCATACCACAACGGGCTCGGCACTGCGCAATCCTTCAAGCGTACTTGCCCGGCGTAACTCCAGTCGATCATATTCCGGTACTGAAGCAACAAAATAATACTCACCCTGATGGCGCAAAATATAAGGATCGGCGCGTTGTTCAATAAAGGGATTCGGCCAGTTCATTATGCTTTCCTTACCTGTTCGCTGACGGAGGCGTTCGGCGCGTCGCCCAGTTCGTGATAGTTAACGCGACGTTTTTCGAGATCCGCCTGAATGGTTTTCATCAATTCACGGTCAACTTTCAGCAGACGAACCACGCCTGCAGTGATGAGGTAGCCTATGCCTGGAATAATGGTGAATAACAGCACAATGCCGTGCAGGGCGCTCTCACTTTGGGCTTTCGCACCCGCGTCATAGCCATACCAGGAAAGGAGGAAGCCGACCATCGCGCCCGCCACCGCCAGGCCGACTTTTAAGAAGAACAGATTGCCTGAGAAGCTGATGCCGGTAATGCGTTTGCCGGTTTTCCATTCGCCGTAGTCGTCTACGTCAGCCATCAGCGACCAGTGCAACGGAGAAGGGATCTGATGGAGGATATTCAGCAGGAAGTAGAGGACCACGATGGTCACCGTCGCTTGCGGGTTCAGGAAATAGAAGACGCAGGAGAAAACGGCTAACGCGATATTGGTCCAGAAGAAGACTTTGAGTTTGCACCAGCGGTCGGTCAGCACTTTCGCCAACATACTGCCGATCATCATGCCCACAACGCCAAGGCTGATAAAAATGGTGGCGAAATGGGTACTTTGTCCCATTACCCAGGTGACGTAATACATGGTTGTCGCCATGCGGATAAAGCCCGGACAAACGTTGCACAGGGTAAGCAGCAGAATGCGTACCCACTGATCGTTTTTCCAGACATCCTTCATGTCTTTTTTCATGTCATCGTGGCTGGGCACCGCAGGACGGATACGTTCACGCACCGTGGCGAAGCAGAACAGGAACATGCACATACCGATAAATGCCAGTACCGTCATGGCCATCTGATAGCCTTTGGCCTTGTCCTCGCCACCAAACCATTCCGCCATCGGCAGTAAGGTTAACGACAGCAGCAGCGTTGCGATACCTACCATGACAAACCGATATGACTGGCAGGCTACGCGTTCTTTAGGATCGCTTGTGATAACGCCGCCTAACGAGCAATAAGGAATATTGATTGCGGTATAGGTGAGTGAAAGCAGGAAGTAGGTGACAAACGCATAGACAACTTTGCTACTGTAGCTCCAGTCCGGCGTGGTGAACATCAGGATGCTGAACAGGGCATACGGCACAGCAATCCACAACAGCCAGGGGCGAAAACGGCCATATTTGCTTTGTGTGCGGTCGGCTAACGCCCCCATTATCGGGTCCGTTACCGCATCAATAACCCGAATTGAGAGTAGCAATACCCCTACCAGTGCAGGCGCAAGACCAAAGATGTCCGTATAAAAATAGTTAACAAACAACATGATGGCGCCGAAGATGATATTACATCCCGCATCGCCCATGCCATATCCAATTTTTTCTTTAACAGACAGTTTATTGTTGTCCATTATCGCTACTCCCAATGTGATGTGGGAATAATTATTCGCTCAAGAAGGATTTATTGCGTTGCAGGATGCAGGTAGAGGCATGGATAAAAATGCTATAAGAGGAAAAGTGTGAGGCAGATAACATTTAGGAAATTGCCCTCTTCCTGAGAAGAGGGCGAAGCAGAAATCAGTGCGCTTTCGCGACCCTGGCGCTTTTCTGTTTAAACATATAACCGACGCCAAGCACCACCAACCACACCGGGATTAACCACACGGAAATCGCCATGCCCGGGGTCATCAGCATAATGATCAGTACCGCCGCCATAAAGATCAGGCACACCCAGTTGCCTACCGGGTAGAAGATAGCCGGGAAGCGGGTTTTGACGCCCTGACGCTGTTTGGCGCGACGGAACTTGATGTGCGCCAGACTGATCATCGCCCAGTTGATTACCAGCGCAGATACCACCAGCGCCATCAGCAGACCAAAGGCTTCTTCCGGCGCAAAGTAGTTAATCAGGACGCAAAGTGCGGTAAACAGCGAAGAGATCAGGATGGTATTGACCGGCACGCCGCGCTTATCAACTTTTTGCAGCATTTTCGGCGCGTTGCCCTGCTGAGCCAGACCGAACAGCATACGGCTGTTGCAGTAGACGCAGCTGTTATACACCGACAGCGCCGCCGTCAGGACCACGATGTTAAGCGCGTTGGCGACCAACGCATCGCCGAGTTCGTGGAAGATAAATACAAACGGACTGGTATCGGCGGTAACACGCGACCATGGCATCAGCGACAACAGCACCGCCAGCGAACCCACATAGAAAATCAGAATACGGTAGATAACCTGATTCGTGGCTTTCGGGATGCTTTGCTCCGGTTGTCGGCTTCTGCGGCGGTAATCCCCACCAGCTCAAGCCCGCCGAAGGAAAACATAATGATCGCCATCATCATCACCAGCCCCGAGATACCGTGCGGCAGGAAGCCGCCTTGTTCCCACAGGTTGCGAACCGTGGCCTGCGGGCCTGCCGTGCCGCTAAACAGCAGCCAGCCGCCGAACAGGATCATCGCAATAACGGCAATAACTTTGATAATCGCGAACCAGAACTCCATCTCACCGAACACTTTTACGTTAGTGAGGTTGATGGCGTTAATCAGCACGAAGAAGACGGCGGCTGACACCCAGGTTGGGATCTCCGGCCACCAGAATTGAATGTATTTGCCCACGGCGGTTAATTCCGCCATCGCCACCAGGACGTACAACACCCAGTAGTTCCAGCCAGAAGCAAAACCGGCGAACCCGCCCCAGTATTTATAAGCGAAGTGGCTGAATGAGCCTGCTACCGGCTCTTCCACCACCATTTCACCTAATTGACGCATAATCAAAAAGGCAATAAAGCCAGCGATGGCGTAGCCCAGAATAATGCCTGGCCCTGCGGATTGAATGACTGAAGCACTGCCCAGAAACAGGCCGGTGCCGATTGCTCCCCCCAGCGCGATAAGCTGAATATGGCGGTTTTTAAGGCCGCGCTTCAGCGTGTCGCTTTGCTGTTGACCTTCCATCATAGAACCTCGTGTGTGGTTGTATATCCTTTATCGTCCGTGTTGCCCGAGCGTGGCCGCAGGCTTACGAATCAATCAGGGCATATCCGGCATTTAGTACGCCGTTGTAAGTTGTATATTCCGATAGGTGTATTTTTTTATTTACAATGTGGAAGGATGAATTTTCCGTTTTCCTCTACCACTGCGCCAAGAATAGTGGTAAGCGCAAATGAATGCACCTGGTTTTATCACGGTTGTCGTTGAAGTGAATAAAAAGAAACCATTTGTAAATCGCTTCGTTACCCGCTGTTCCCTCTCCATTTTTTTAATTTACGCATAAATTGCGCATTTATATTCACATTATTCCGTGTTGAATCGGTTCAGATTGCAAATAAGAAAGTTTCATTAAGGTTAAAACTACTTAATTGGTGGTAAATGGCTCATTTGTGCAAAGTTACATTTATGAAACGTTATTTCTGTACGGTTGTTAAAATGTGCCTGCTTTACTGATTTCAATCAAAACCGGGATGGACAGTAGGTGAATACTTTGTTACTTTAGCGTCACGAATGTGAAATTGGTCATACCAATTGACTCCGGGCTAATGGCAGAGACAGGGAATAATGGCCTACAGCAAAATCCGCCAACCAAAACTATCCGATGTGATTGAGCAGCAACTGGAGTTTCTCATCCTGGAAGGGACGTTGCGTCCGGCGAAAAACTCCCACCAGAACGCGAACTGGCGAAACAGTTCGACGTATCACGTCCTTCACTCCGGGAGGCCATTCAGCGTCTCGAAGCCAAAGGGCTACTGCTTCGTCGCCAGGGGGGCGGGACATTTGTTCAAAGCACACTGTGGCAGAGCTTCAGCGACCCGCTGGTTGAGCTCCTGACCGATCACCCTGAATCTCAATTTGATCTGCTGGAAACCCGTCATGCCCTTGAGGGCATCGCCGCTTATTACGCCGCGCTTCGCAGTACTGACGAAGATCTTGAGCGTATCCGCGAACTCCATCAGGCCATTGAGCTTGCTCAGCAATCCGGCGACCTGGACGCAGAGTCCGACGCTGTCATGCAGTATCAAATTGCCGTCACCGAAGCTGCACATAACGTTGTGCTACTACACTTACTGCGCTGCATGGAGCCAATGCTGGCCCAAAACGTTCGACAGAATTTTGAATTGCTGTACGCCCGCCGGGAAATGCTCCCGCTGGTAAGCAACCATCGTTCTCGTATATACGAGGCGATTATGGCGAGAGAACCGGAGCAGGCGCGAGAAGCGTCGCATCGCCATCTCGCTTTTATTGAGGAGATATTGCTGGACCGCAGCCGTGAACACAGTCGTCGTGAACGTTCACTGCGCCGCCTACAGCAACGAAAGGACTAAGCGCGTATCCGGGCTCTCAGGAGTCGGGATCCAGCGCCTTTAAGCGCCAATTTTTAGAGCGCGGCAACTAAACGCAGAACCTGTCTTATTGTGCTTTTGGTTGTTCAAAATAGTTCGGGTTGTATCGCGGCGGCAAGCGCGTGAATCCCGGGAGCATAGTGAGCTATGTGACCGGGGTGAATAAGCGCAGCCAACCAAGAGACAACCTGAAATATGAAGAACAAAGAGTGCAATGGGACAGGTTCCAGCTAAATCAACGTATTAGATAGATAAGGAATACACCCCATGTCAGAACGTTTACAAAATGACGTGGATCCGATTGAAACTCGCGACTGGCTACAGGCGATCGAATCGGTAATCCGTGAAGAAGGTGTTGAGCGTGCTCAGTATCTGATTGACCAGCTCCTCAGCGAAGCCCGTAAAGGCGGCGTGAGCGTAGCCGCTGGTACCGGAGCTGGCAACTACATCAACACTATTGCCGTTGAAGATGAACCGGAATACCCGGGGAATCTGGAGCTGGAACGCCGTATTCGTTCGGCTATTCGCTGGAACGCCATCATGACCGTGCTGCGTGCGTCTAAAAAAGACCTCGAGCTCGGCGGCCACATGGCGTCTTTCCAGTCTTCCGCGACCGTTTATGATGTGTGCTTCAACCACTTCTTCCGCGCGCGCAACGACAAAGACGGCGGCGACCTGGTTTACTTCCAGGGCCACATCTCTCCGGGCGTTTACGCACGTGCTTTCCTGGAAGGCCGTCTGACCGAAGAGCAGATGAACAACTTCCGTCAGGAAGTGCATGGCAACGGTCTGTCTTCTTATCCGCACCCGAAACTGATGCCGGAATTCTGGCAGTTCCCGACCGTATCTATGGGTCTGGGCCCAATCGGCGCGATCTATCAGGCTAAATTCCTCAAGTATCTGGAACACCGTGGTCTGAAAGACACCTCCCAGCAAACCGTGTACGCCTTCCTGGGCGACGGTGAGATGGATGAGCCGGAATCCAAAGGCGCGATCACCATCGCGACCCGTGAAAAACTGGACAACCTGGTCTTCGTTATCAACTGTAACCTGCAACGTCTGGATGGCCCGGTAACCGGTAACGGCAAGATCGTTAACGAACTGGAAGGCATCTTCGCAGGCGCTGGCTGGAACGTGATCAAAGTGATGTGGGGTTCTCGTTGGGACGAACTGCTGCGTAAAGACACCAGCGGTAAACTGATCCAGCTGATGAATGAAACCGTTGACGGCGACTATCAGACCTTCAAATCCAAAAACGGCGCGTACGTTCGCGAGCACTTCTTCGGTAAATACCCGGAAACTGCCGCACTGGTTGCCGATTGGACTGACGATCAGATTTGGGCCCTGAACCGTGGCGGCCACGATCCGAAGAAAATCTACGCTGCATTCAAAAAAGCGCAGGAAACCAAAGGCAAAGCGACCGTTATCCTTGCACATACCATTAAAGGCTATGGCATGGGCGACACCGCTGAAGGTAAGAACATCGCTCACCAGGTGAAGAAAATGAACATGGACGGCGTGCGCTATATTCGCGACCGCTTCAATGTTCCTGTTACCGATGAGCAGGTTGAAAAACTGTCTTACATTACCTTCCCGGAAGGTTCTGAAGAGTACAAATACCTGCACGGCCAGCGTGAAAAACTGCACGGCTACCTGCCGTCACGCATCCCGAACTTCACTGAGAAGTTAGAGTTGCCGAAGCTGGAAGACTTCCAACAGCTGCTGGAAGAGCAGAACAAAGAAATCTCCACCACCATCGCTTTCGTTCGTGCCCTGAACGTGATGCTGAAGAACCCGTCTATTAAAGACCGTCTGGTTCCGATCATCGCTGACGAAGCGCGTACCTTTGGTATGGAAGGTCTGTTCCGTCAGATCGGTATTTACAGCCCGAACGGCCAGCAGTACACCCCGCAGGACCGTGAGCAGGTTGCGTACTACAAAGAAGACGAGAAAGGCCAGATCCTGCAGGAAGGTATCAACGAGCTGGGCGCAGGTTCTTCCTGGCTGGCTGCGGCGACCTCTTACAGCACCAACGATCTGCCGATGATCCCGTTCTACATCTACTACTCCATGTTCGGTTTCCAGCGTATCGGCGACCTGTGCTGGGCAGCAGGTGACCAACAGGCGCGCGGCTTCCTGATCGGCGGAACTTCCGGTCGTACCACGCTGAACGGCGAAGGTCTGCAGCACGAAGATGGCCACAGCCATATTCAGTCTCTGACTATCCCGAACTGTATCTCTTACGATCCGTCTTACGCCTACGAAGTTGCGGTCATCATGCATGATGGTCTGGAGCGTATGTATGGTGAGAAACAAGAGAACGTTTACTACTACATCACCACGCTGAACGAAAACTACCACATGCCAGCGATGCCGGAAGGTGCCGAGGAAGGTATCCGTAAAGGTATCTACAAACTCGAAACCCTCGAAGGCAGCAAAGGTAAAGTTCAGCTGCTGGGCTCCGGTTCTATCCTGCGTCACGTTCGTGAAGCAGCGCAGATCCTGGCGAAAGACTACGGCGTGGGTTCTGACGTGTACAGCGTGACCTCCTTCACCGAACTGGCGCGTGATGGCCAGGATTGTGAGCGCTGGAACATGCTGCACCCGATGGAAACCCCTCGCGTACCGTACATCGCTCAGGTGATGAACGACGCGCCGGCTGTGGCTTCCACCGACTACATGAAACTGTTTGCTGAACAGGTTCGTACTTATGTACCGGCTGACGATTACCGCGTACTGGGTACTGACGGTTTCGGCCGCTCTGACAGCCGTGAAAACCTGCGTCACCACTTCGAAGTGGATGCTTCCTACGTGGTTGTAGCGGCTCTGGGCGAACTGGCTAAACGTGGCGAAATCGATAAGAAAGTGGTTGCCGACGCAATCATCAAATTCAACATCGATGCAGAAAAAGTTAACCCGCGTCTGGCGTAAGAGGTAAAAGAATAATGGCTATCGAAATCAAGGTACCGGACATCGGGGCTGATGAAGTTGAAATCACCGAGATCCTGGTCAAAGTGGGCGACAAAGTTGAAGCTGAACAGTCGCTGATCACCGTAGAAGGCGATAAAGCCTCTATGGAAGTGCCGTCTCCGCAGGCTGGCGTCGTGAAAGAGATCAAAGTCTCTGTCGGCGACAAAACCGAGACCGGCAAACTGATTATGATTTTCGATTCCGCCGACGGTGCAGCTGACGCTGCACCTGCCAAGGCAGAAGAGAAGAAAGAAGCGGCTCCGGCGGCGGCACCTGCTGCAGCGGGCGGCGTGAAAGAAGTTAACGTACCGGATATCGGCAGCGACGAAGTCGAAGTCACCGAAATCATGGTTAAAGTGGGCGATAGCGTTGCGGCTGAGCAGTCTCTGATCACCGTAGAAGGCGACAAAGCCTCTATGGAAGTGCCTTCTCCGTTCGCGGGCAAGGTTAAAGAGATCAAAATCAGCACCGGCGACAAAGTGTCTACCGGCTCCCTGATCATGGTATTCGAAGTAGAAGGCGCTGCGCCTGCTGCGGAAGCGAAACCTGAAGTCAAAGAGCAGGCGGCTTCCGCACCCGCGGCAGCATCCGGCTCTAAAGAAGTGAATGTGCCGGACATCGGCGGTGACGAAGTTGAAGTGACCGAAGTGATGGTGAAAGTGGGCGATAAAGTAGCCGCTGAACAATCACTGATCACCGTTGAAGGCGACAAAGCCTCTATGGAAGTACCGGCACCGTTCGCGGGCACCGTTAAAGAGATCAAAATCAGCACCGGCGATAAAGTAAAAACCGGCTCGCCGATCATGGTCTTCGAAGTAGAAGGCGCGGCACCTGCCGCTGCTCCGGCTGCGAAGCAAGAAGCGGCTGCACCGGCCCCGGCTGCCAAAGCGGAAAAACCGGCTGCTGCACCGGCTAAAGCCGAAGGTAAAACCGAGTTTGCTGAAAACGACGCTTACGTTCACGCAACGCCGCTGATCCGCCGCCTGGCGCGCGAATTCGGCGTAAACCTGGCAAAAGTGAAAGGCACCGGTCGTAAAGGCCGCATCCTGCGCGAAGACGTTCAGGCTTATGTGAAAGAAGCGGTTAAACGCGCTGAATCCGCACCAGCTGCTGCTACCGGCGGCGGTATCCCGGGCATGCTGCCTTGGCCGAAAGTGGACTTCAGCAAGTTTGGTGAAATCGAAGAAGTGGAACTGGGCCGTATCCAGAAAATCTCTGGCGCGAACCTGAGCCGTAACTGGGTGATGATCCCGCACGTTACGCACTTCGACAAAACCGATATCACCGATCTGGAAGCGTTCCGTAAACAGCAGAACGCCGAAGCTGAGAAGCGTAAACTGGACGTGAAATTCACCCCGGTTGTCTTCATCATGAAAGCCGTTGCCGCTGCTCTGGAGCAGATGCCGCGTTTCAACAGCTCCCTGTCCGAAGACGGCCAGAAGCTGACGCTGAAGAAATACATCAACATCGGTGTTGCGGTAGATACCCCGAATGGTCTGGTTGTTCCGGTATTCAAAGACGTGAACAAGAAGAGCATTACCGAGCTGTCTCGTGAACTGACCACCATCTCCAAAAAAAGCGCGTGATGGTAAGCTGACTGCCGGCGAAATGCAGGGCGGCTGCTTCACTATCTCCAGCATCGGCGGCCTGGGCACTACCCACTTCGCGCCGATTGTTAACGCGCCGGAAGTGGCTATCCTTGGTGTGTCCAAATCCGCGATGGAACCGGTGTGGAATGGTAAAGAGTTTATTCCGCGTCTGATGATGCCGATTTCTCTCTCCTTCGACCACCGTGTGATCGACGGTGCTGATGGTGCGCGCTTCATTACCATCATCAACAACATGCTGAGCGACATTCGCCGCCTGGTCATGTAATTGAAAAGCCGGCCTGACGGCCGGCTTTTTTCTGGTAATCTCATGAGGCTTGATGAAGTTACCAGCAACCAAGGATTAATCGTTTGCCGTTTGTTGTTTCAAAATTGTTAACAATTTTGTAAAATACGGGCGGATAGAACGTCCCGGTGGATGATGGGCGTAAAAACAAAAGCGTCAGACCCGCCGGATATAAATTACAGAGGTCATGATGAGTACTGAAATCAAAACTCAGGTCGTGGTACTTGGGGCAGGCCCGGCAGGTTATTCTGCGGCCTTCCGTTGCGCTGATTTAGGTCTGGAGACCGTCATCGTAGAACGTTACAACACCCTGGGCGGTGTTTGTCTGAACGTCGGCTGTATCCCTTCTAAAGCGCTGCTGCACGTCGCAAAAGTTATCGAAGAAGCCAAAGCGCTGGCTGAACACGGTATCGTCTTTGGCGAGCCGAAAACCGATATCGATAAAATTCGTACCTGGAAAGAAAAAGTCATCAATCAGCTGACCGGTGGTCTGGCTGGTATGGCGAAAGGCCGCAAAGTAAAAGTGGTCAACGGTCTGGGTAAATTCACCGGGGCGAACACCCTGGAAGTGGAAGGCGAAAACGGCAAAACCGTGATCAACTTCGACAACGCCATCATCGCGGCGGGTTCCCGTCCGATTGAACTGCCGTTCATTCCGCATGACGATCCGCGCGTGTGGGATTCCACCGATGCGCTGGAACTGAAAGAAGTGCCGAAACGCCTGCTGGTTATGGGTGGCGGTATCATCGGTCTGGAAATGGGTACCGTGTACCACGCGCTGGGTTCAGAGATCGATGTGGTTGAAATGTTCGACCAGGTTATCCCGGCTGCCGATAAAGACATCGTTAAAGTCTTCACCAAGCGCATCAGCAAGAAATTCAACCTGATGCTGGAAACCAAAGTGACTGCCGTTGAAGCGAAAGAAGACGGTATTTACGTTTCCATGGAAGGCAAAAAAGCGCCTGCCGAAGCGCAGCGTTATGATGCCGTGCTGGTGGCTATCGGCCGTGTGCCGAACGGTAAAAACCTCGACGCGGGCAAAGCTGGCGTGGAAGTGGACGACCGTGGCTTCATCCGCGTTGACAAACAGCTGCGCACCAACGTGCCGCACATCTTCGCGATCGGCGATATCGTCGGTCAGCCGATGCTGGCGCACAAAGGCGTTCACGAAGGTCACGTTGCCGCTGAAGTTATCGCCGGTAAAAAACACTACTTCGATCCGAAAGTGATCCCGTCCATCGCGTACACCGAGCCAGAAGTGGCATGGGTAGGTCTGACCGAGAAAGAAGCGAAAGAGAAAGGCATCAGCTATGAAACGGCGACCTTCCCGTGGGCAGCTTCTGGCCGTGCTATCGCTTCCGACTGCGCAGACGGTATGACCAAACTGATTTTCGACAAAGAGACCCATCGCGTGATCGGTGGTGCGATTGTCGGTACCAACGGCGGCGAGCTGCTGGGTGAAATCGGTCTGGCGATCGAGATGGGTTGTGACGCGGAAGATATCGCGCTGACTATCCACGCGCACCCGACCCTGCACGAGTCTGTGGGCCTGGCGGCGGAAGTGTTCGAAGGTAGCATCACCGACCTGCCGAACCCGAAAGCGAAGAAGAAGTAACCCTTCGTTTCAAATGATTAAAGCGGCTGAAAAGCCGCTTTTTTTATGCCTGATGGACACGCGTTTCGCGGCTGGCCGTGCAGTAAAAAATGTTTCCCGTCCAATATTCCTGAACATCTCGTTACGCACCGCCATTTAATCACCTTGTAAATTAATAGTGCGCTAATTAATTATTCGTTATGAGGTGTGCTATGAAATCCTTATTCAGTACCGCAGCGTTAATTGTCACTCTGTTTTCAGGCTCGTTGTTCGCCGCCGATCAGCAGATCCCGTGGGCAGATAACAGCGGGAACACGGAATCTAATCACATCGCCGCGATGGGCGAGGATTTAAATGCCAGCCATCAGGAAGTCACAAAAACGCAGGAAGGCGTATGGGGAACAAATTCGGGCAGTATCAGCGTCGATGAAGCCGACCTTTCCAGCAGTAAGCCACCGGTTGTCGCACACCCGGAATTAATGCCGCATCAGGGATAATGCGCTGGCGTGACAGTCATAAAAAAAGCGGCAAATTCGCCGCTTTTTTATGCTTAAAAATCTTCTGGCTGCCACCCTATATCGGGATCGAACCGGGTCATCGCTTTGGCTTTGCTCGCGGTCTCTTTGCCGAAATCCGTCTGCCACACCTGGTCCTCCTGGTTCACGATAAAAGTCGCAATGCCGGTTTCACCGTATTCAACCGGCCAGGCAATTAATGCAAACCCCCCGGTCATTTTGCCCTCCAGGACATAATTCTTTGCGCCCGCGCTGGCATGCTTACCCTGCGCGGTAAGAATACGGAAATGATAACCGTGATAGCCCATGCCGGGCTGAAGCGGACTGAATAACGGCCCCAGCGGACTGGGCACTTCACCCGGTGCGGCGGGCCAGTACAGGCCGTCTTTTTTCCCTTCGCTGCTGATAAATTTTTGCGCGTATTGCTGATTAAGCTGGTAAAAGCCGTGCTGTGCATTCACATAAGCATGCATGGCCTGCATAGCGGAAATCTCATTGCGGCCTATGGTGCGGGTCAGTATTTCGTCCGCCGCGCCTTTCATATCGAAACGCCAGCCGGTATCCGTTTTCACCATCGGCAACGGCAACTGCCAGGATGCGCTGCCCACGTTGAGATGGGCGACATCACCGTCCTGCACGATATGATGACTCACTTTCCAGTCCCGGTTAAAACGGGCCACAGCCTGCGGATCGACGCCTTCTGGTGGCAGGACGTCTCGCCAGTCGTTGCCCAGCAGTTGGGAAAGCCCGGCCTCGTTTTGTTGCGCGACAGCCAGCGCAAAGGCGTTAGCCGCTTCTTCTGGCGTATGAAACGACTGCTGTGCCATCGCAAGCGCGGGCAGGAACAGCAGGGGTAAAAGACGTAAAGAGGTGTGAATTTTCATGCTCGCTCCTGCTTACTGATGATGGAATTCACGAAGGCGCGGGGCGTGTTCCCGCGTGTGAGAAAGGGTGTCCCGATCTGCCGCCGCGTGCTGGCGGCTTTGTAAGCCACGCTGGCGCTGCGCCTGCCAGGATGGCGAACGGCTGTCATTGCCGCTAAACGCATTCGCGTTAAAGGTCTCGCGTCGCTGCTGGCGCTGTTCGGGCGTCATGGTGGCGCGATGCTGCCGGACCGCCTCATGATGCTGTTGCTGCCGGGAGTCAGGATGCCGGAGCTGATTTATCGCCGCGTCCCGGTGCTGCTGTTGTTGGGCGGTGGGATTTCTGATGTGTTGCATCGCCGCTTCGTGGCGCGAAGGGTTATCCGCGCCGTCATAGCCGCGATAATTGTTACGTCGGGCTATCTGGCTAAGTTGTTGTGACGCGGCCTGGCGCTGCGCGTCACGGGCGGTGTGAGATTGCGTCGCGACTGTATGGCCGGTTGACTGCTGTAAGCGTTGCAATGCGGCCTGCCGCTGGGTGTCGCGAGAGGCCGGGACGCGTTGGGTTGCGCTTAAACCGCCCACCACATCGGTTTGGTGAAAGCGGGCTGCCACGGCGGGGTTGCGGTAGGGCACATTGTCACGGAAAGCCGGATTATGCGTCCATATCCGGTTGCCTGCGGTGAGATGCTCCCCCGAGATGCGGTTGTAATTATTGACGTTGATATTGATGTTATTGCCGTTGTGATAATACCCGTCGTTGTGCCCGTGATGATGGTCATCGTCATGATGGTGATGATCGTCATCATCCCAGTCGATACTGCTGAACAAGGCATAGGTCGTGGCCACACCGAGGCTATAGCCGAAGCCTTTCACAAAGCTGTCGGTAAACTGCTGACCCGGAGGCGGCGGCAGATAAACGGGAGGATAGGCGGCGTCAGGCCATGCGCCATAGACAGCGGTGGGATTGTAGGCGGGTACATACACCACCTGAGGATCGGCCGGCTCGATTTTAATGATGGTTCCGGCAGGTGCGCTGCGCGCTACGGTTGTTTTCCCGCCGTCTGAAGAGGGTGTGACGGGCGCGGTGGCTTTCGGCGCCTGCGTCACCGTTTGCTGCTGGTTAGATTTTAATGCGCCCGTTTGCTGCGCCAGCGCTCTTAGCTTCTGGACGGCATCCATTACATCCTGAGGCTGGGCGAGGAAAGCATTCCCTAAATCCTCCACCCACGGTGGGTTTTCACCCATCAACGCCATTAACTGGGGGAACGCGACCAGGGACTTCACGCTGGGGTCCCAGGGCTGGTTCGCCACCGCCTGAATCGCCGCGTCGCCCTGTAGCGACGGGTTATCATGCGACCATTGCACGGCCTGCACGACGTTAGCGGGATATGTGGCGGCCATTAATACCTGAGACAAGAGCGCATCCGGATACAGCGCCACCGGCGCGACCCACTGATCGATTTGCGCCGCGGAGTACGCCGCAGCGGCCGACTGGACTTGCACAGCATCGGATGGCGTGGGTACAGGGGCGGGGGGCGTCTGGCTTTTCACATAGAGCACGCCGGAAGCGGCTAACAGCCCGGCGCTGCACAGCAGTGCCAGCAAAGGTGGCTTTAAGGGCAATTTCATAGAAGACTCCGACGCAGGCCAGTCTGACTGGCGTTTAAAAGCCGCGAGTATATTCATCCATGCGTTGCGTTTTTGACGTAAAGGGTGAACCCCGGCGTCAAGTCCGTATAAAGAGTGTGAGCATTTATTACACAAATTATAAGCGACGGGCCGTTTGCTGCCTGCACAAGGAGGGGTGAGAAGAGATTAAAATGGCACCCTTTACCGCGCATTTCGCAGATAAGCGAAGGGGCGCACAGAGGCATTAGACCCTGCTTAACGATTCAGCAACCCTTTTTATGTTGCTTTTTTGTAAACGGATTAACACCCCTCCAAAATCCTGCTATGCTGCCCGACGCGGTATCGGGCATTTACCCTACAAACTGCTGTCTCACAGGAGCGTGAAGATAATCGCCTGTTACACCACATCAATCCGGATGCGACATAAAAAACGTTGAGGTTTTTAACAGCGCTGGTTCTGTCCGTACGGAGCTATCGCAGACGCAACGTGGCTGATGAAGTGTAAACCGCACTATGACAATGAGAGCGAGGAGAACCGTCGTGCTAGAAGAATACCGTAAGCACGTAGCAGAACGTGCAGCCGTTGGGATTGTTCCAAAACCCTTAGATGCAACCCAAATGGCCGCGCTCGTCGAGCTGCTGAAGAATCCGCCTGCGGGCGAAGAAGAATTCCTGTTAGATCTGCTGATTAACCGTGTACCGCCGGGCGTCGATGAAGCCGCCTATGTTAAAGCCGGATTCCTCGCTGCGATTGCCAAAGGCGAAGCAACCTCCCCGCTGGTCACTCCTGAAAAAGCTATCGAACTGCTGGGCACCATGCAGGGCGGTTACAATATCCATCCGCTGGTTGATGCTCTGGAAAGCGAGGCGCTCGCGCCCATCGCTGCGAAAGCGCTGTCTCACACGCTGCTGATGTTCGATAACTTCTACGATGTGGAAGAGAAAGCCAAAGCGGGCAATACCTACGCGAAGCAGGTTATGCAATCCTGGGCTGATGCCGAATGGTTCCTGTCGCGCCCGACGCTTGACGACAAAATTACCGTTACCGTATTCAAAGTCACCGGTGAAACCAACACCGATGACCTGTCTCCGGCGCCGGATGCCTGGTCACGCCCCGATATCCCGCTGCACGCCCTGGCGATGCTGAAAAACGCCCGCGAAGGCATTGAGCCGGATCAGCCAGGCAGCGTTGGCCCGATCAAGCAGATCGAAGCCCTGCAACAAAAAGGCTATCCGCTGGCCTACGTTGGCGACGTTGTGGGTACCGGCTCTTCCCGTAAATCCGCCACCAACTCGGTGCTGTGGTTTATGGGTGACGATATTCCGAACGTGCCGAACAAGCGCGGCGGCGGCCTGGTGCTGGGCGGCAAAATCGCGCCGATCTTCTTCAACACGATGGAAGATGCGGGTGCGCTGCCAATCGAGGTGGACGTTTCCAACCTGAATATGGGCGATGTGATTGACGTCTACCCCTATAAAGGCGAAGTCCGCAATCACGAAACCGGCGAACTGCTGGCGAATTTCGAACTGAAGACCGATGTGCTGCTGGATGAAGTTCGCGCAGGCGGCCGTATTCCACTGATCATTGGCCGTGGGCTGACCACCAAAGCGCGTGAAGCGCTGGGCCTGCCGCACAGCGACGTGTTCCGTCAGGCAAAAGACGTGGCGGAAAGCAATCGCGGCTACTCACTGGCGCAGAAAATGGTAGGCCGTGCCTGCGGCGTTGCGGGCATTCGTCCGGGCGCGTATTGCGAGCCGAAAATGACCTCTGTAGGGTCTCAGGACACCACCGGGCCGATGACCCGTGACGAACTGAAAGACCTGGCCTGCCTGGGCTTCTCTGCGGATCTGGTGATGCAGTCTTTCTGCCATACCGCCGCCTATCCGAAGCCGGTTGACGTGACCACGCACCACACGCTGCCTGACTTCATTATGAACCGTGGCGGCGTATCGCTGCGTCCGGGCGACGGCGTCATCCACTCCTGGCTGAACCGTATGCTGCTGCCTGATACCGTAGGTACCGGCGGCGACTCCCACACTCGTTTCCCGATCGGTATCTCTTTCCCGGCGGGTTCAGGCCTGGTGGCGTTTGCTGCCGCGACGGGCGTGATGCCGCTGGATATGCCGGAATCGGTGCTGGTGCGCTTTAAAGGCAAGATGCAGCCGGGTATCACCCTGCGCGATCTGGTTCACGCCATTCCGCTGTACGCGATCAAACAGGGTCTGCTGACCGTTGAGAAGAAAGGGAAGAAAAACATCTTCTCTGGCCGCATCCTGGAAATCGAAGGTCTGCCGGATCTGAAAGTCGAGCAAGCGTTTGAACTGACGGATGCGTCCGCCGAGCGTTCTGCGGCAGGTTGCACCATCAAACTGAATCGCGAGCCGATTGAAGAGTATCTGCACTCCAACATCGTGTTGCTGAAGTGGATGATTGCTGAAGGTTACGGCGATCGCCGTACGCTGGAGCGTCGTATTCAGGGCATGGAGAAATGGCTGGCGGATCCGCAACTGATGGAAGCCGACGGCGATGCGGAATACGCCGCGGTGATCGAAATCGATCTGGCGGATATCAAAGAGCCGATCCTGTGCGCGCCGAACGATCCGGACGATGCGCGTCTGCTGTCTGACGTGCAGGGCGATAAAATTGATGAAGTGTTTATCGGTTCCTGCATGACCAACATCGGGCACTTCCGTGCGGCGGGTAAACTGCTGGACACCCATAAAGGCCAGTTGCCGACCCGTCTGTGGGTTGCGCCGCCGACCCGTATGGACGCTGCGCAACTGACCGAAGAGGGCTACTACAGCGTATTCGGTAAGAGCGGTGCGCGTATCGAAATTCCGGGCTGTTCACTGTGCATGGGTAACCAGGCGCGCGTGGCGGATGGCGCGACCGTTGTGTCCACCTCCACCCGTAACTTCCCGAACCGTTTAGGCACCGGCGCGAACGTCTACCTGGCGTCTGCGGAACTGGCGGCTGTGGCTGCGCTGATCGGCAAACTGCCAACGCCGGAAGAGTATCAGACGTTTGTTTCCCAGGTGGATAAAACCGCCGCGGATACTTATCGCTACCTGAACTTCGACCAGCTTTCCCAGTACACCGAGAAAGCGGACGGCGTGATCTTCCAGACCGCAGTCTGAATTAACGCATAGCAACAAGGGAAGCCATCGTGCTTCCCTTTTTTTATGGCTCAGGAAAGCGCGTCTTCTTTGCCGCTGTAGCGCGGCAGGCTGACCACCGGATAGGTGAAGCTGTCTTCAACCTGACAACGCTCAGGCTTTTGCTGGTCGGCATAGATAATGAACCAGCGCTCGCTTTTCGGGAAATGGATCAGATCGTCGCCATTACGGAAGGAAAACGTTTCATAGCGCGCCCCCGAGTGGGTTTTATCTTTATGGCTACCGGATGCGATTTGAAAATGTTTTCCCCACTGCATAGTGGTGAGGTGATATTTAAAAAACGAGATAAGCACGTTTTGCCGGGTCAGGCAGTCGAGCCTGACGGCGTCGCCCGCATATGCGGCGGAAAACGGCAAGGCGAGGGAGATAAACAGCAGGATTGGGGACAGTGACATTTTCAATTTTTGCATAACTGATTACGTTTTAGAGCCTTAAGAAGATCCTTAGGATAGCACAGCCGTTCCGGCTGGCTTTTTTCTCGATACCTTTGCCCGCTGCGCTGTTTTTCTGGCGCTGTGCTGCGATAATTACTGATAAGAAAATTCGGGCGTCGTTTGCCCGGCGTGTAGCAGAGGAAAACACGATGGATCATGAATTTCTGCGCGACGTTACCGGCACGGTGAGAGTACGCATGTCGATGGGCCACGAAGCGATTGGTCACTGGTTTAATGAAGAAGTGAAGGAGAACCTCGCGCTGCTGGATGAGGTTGAACAAGCGGCCCGGACGGTTATCGGCAGCGAGCGTCAGTGGCAGCGAGCCGGGCACGAATACACGCTCTGGCTGGATGGCGAGGAAGTGATGGTGCGCGCCAATCAACTGGAGTTTACCGGTGACGAAATGGAAGAAGGGATGAACTACTACGATGAAGAGAGCCTGTCGCTGTGCGGCGTAGAGGATTTTCTTCAGGTCGTAAAAGCATACCGGGAGTTTCTGCGTCAATCCTGAGTGATTTCAATCATCAATGGAGCCGGGCGTCTGCGCCCGGCTTTTTTTTGCTGAAAACGATTTTTTGATTGTTATTAATCATTTTAAAACTGTGAACTGGCGCGTTTGTGGTTTTTGATTGATTAAATATAATCTTTGTGATTTTATTCAATCACAGCATAACAACAAGCGGGAAGACCATGAACATTAAAAAGTCTATAGAACGAGTACCCGGCGGCATGATGGTCGTGCCATTGGTTATCGGCGCCATTATCAATACCTTTGCTCCGCAGGCTCTGGAGATCGGTGGGTTTACCACTGCGCTGTTTAAAAATGGCGCTGCGCCGCTGATCGGTGCATTCCTGTTGTGTATGGGTGCCGGGATCAGCGTGAAGGCGGCACCTCAGGCGTTATTACAGGGCGGCACCATTACCCTGACTAAGCTGCTGGTAGCGATTGGGCTCGGTCTGGGCGTCGAGCAACTGTTCGGCGCGCAGGGGATCTTTGGCTTAAGTGGAGTGGCGATCATTGCCGCGATGAGTAACTCCAATGGCGGACTGTATGCCGCATTAGTCGGCGAATTTGGTAACGAACGTGATGTGGGGGCAATCTCCATTTTGTCACTCAATGACGGTCCGTTCTTTACGATGATCGCCCTTGGGGCGGCAGGAATGGCAAATATTCCCATCATGGCGCTGGTTGCGGTGCTCGTGCCGCTGGTGGTTGGCATGATCCTCGGTAACCTCGATCACAACATGCGCGACTTCCTGACCAAAGGCGGCCCGCTGTTAATCCCGTTCTTCGCATTTGCGCTTGGCGCTGGCATTAACCTGGAGATGCTGCTGCAGGGCGGCCTGGCAGGCATCCTGCTCGGCGTGCTGACCACGTTCATTGGCGGTTTCTTTAATATTCGCGCAGACCGTCTGGTTGGCGGGAGTGGCATTGCGGGTGCGGCTGCCTCCAGTACTGCGGGTAACGCCGTCGCGACGCCGCTGGCAATAGCGCAGGCTGACCCATCGCTGGCAGACGTTGCCGCCGCCGCCGCGCCGCTGATAGCCGCGTCGGTGATCACCACAGCGATCCTGACGCCGATCCTCACTTCATGGGTGGCAAAACGTCAGGCGCGTCAGGCGGGGCAGGAGAACAAAGCATGAAAATGATCGTCATTGCCGATGACTTTACGGGCTCTAACGATACCGGCGTGCAGCTGGCAAAGAAAGGCGCACGCACGGAGGTGATGCTCACGGCGACGCAGAAGCCTTCGCGCCGTGCTGATGTGCTGGTGATCAACACCGAAAGCCGGGCAATCTCTGCGGCGCAAGCCGAACAGGCCGTGCAACAGGCGCTGGCGCCCTGGTGCGACAGTGCCAGCGTGCCGCTGGTGTATAAAAAAATCGACTCAACCTTCCGCGGTAATGTCGGGGCCGAAGTCACCGCCGCGATGCGGGCAACGTCCCGCCGGTTGGCGGTGATTGCCGCGGCGATCCCCGCAGCCGGGCGGACCACCCTTGACGGGCTGTGCCTGGTTAACGGCACCCCTTTGCTGGAAACAGAATTTGCCAGCGACCCCAAAACGCCGATTATCTCTTCGCGCATTGCGGAACTGGTGGCGCTTCAGAGTGACATTCCGGTGCACGAAGTCTTGCTTGAAGACGTTCGCCGTGGCCGACTGAGCGCGCTGTTGAGCGCCTTTGCTAAAGAAAGCGAATGCATGGTGGTGACAGACGCGGTGGAAGATCGCGATCTGTCGCTGATTGCCCAGGCTATTTGTGAACAAAACCAACTGCCGCTGCTGGTGGGCGCGGCCGGGCTTGCTAATGCCCTGCCAGTCAGAATGTTTATGCAGGAGAAACAAGAGCTGCCGGTGCTGGTGGTGGCGGGCTCAATGAGCGAAGCCACGCGACGTCAGGTCGACAAAGCGCTGTGTCAGGAGAGAGCGCAGGTCGTTGATATCGATGCCGCCCGGCTGGCATCCACCGATTTCGAACACGAAATGGCATCGGTAGTGGAGCAGGCCTGTTCACTGCTGAGTCAACGACAGCATACGATTTTACGTACCAGCCGCCGGGCGGAAGATCGGGAGATGATTGACACGCTGTGTCGCCAGGTGGGGATGAGTCGCCAGCAGCTCGGTGAACTGCTGAGTCAGCGGCTTGGGACAATCACGTTACGCATTCTTGAGCAGGCCCGTATCGGCGGCCTGTTCCTTACCGGAGGGGATATCGCCACCGCCGTAGCCAGTGCGCTGGGCGCGGAAGGGTATCGCATTCAAAGTGAAGTCGCACCCTGCATTCCGTGCGGCACGTTTGTGAACAGCGAGATTGACGATCTGCCGGTCATTACCAAAGCAGGGGGATTCGGTTCAGACAGTACCCTTTGCGATGCGCTTTATTTTATTGAGGAGATGTACAGTGGTAACTAAAACAATTGCGATTACGATGGGTGACCCTGCGGGGATCGGTCCGGAAATTATTGTTAAAGCGCTCAGTGAAGGTGAACTTAGCGGCGCGCCGCTGGTGGTGGTGGGATGTCTGCAAACCCTGAAGCGGTTGCAGGCCAACGGGCTGGCTGAGGGCGTGACATTCAGCGCAATTAACCAGGTTGCGGATGCCCGCTTCGCGCCGGGCGTCATTCACGTGCTCGATGAGCCGCTGGCGCAGCCAGAGGCGCTGGAACCCGGTAAAGTGCAGGCGCAGGCGGGCGATCTGGCTTTTCGCTGCGTAAAACGCGCGACAGAGCTGGCCATGAGCGGCGATGTCCATGCTATTGCCACTGCCCCACTGAACAAAGAGGCGCTGCATCTTGCCGGGCATAACTTCCCGGGCCACACTGAGCTGCTGGCAACGCTGACCGAAAGCCGCGACTATGCCATGGTGCTTTACACCGACAAGCTGAAAGTCATCCATGTTTCTACCCATATTGCGCTGCGTAAATTCCTCGATACCCTGAATGGTGAGCGCGTGGAAACCGTGATTGGCATTGCCGATACCTTTCTGAAACGCGTGGGTTTTGCCCATCCGCGGATTGCAGTGGCCGGGGTAAACCCGCATGCCGGTGAGAACGGACTGTTTGGCGATGAGGAAATTCGTATTGTCGGCCCGGCAATTGAGAACATGAAGGCGAAAGGGGTAGATGTTTACGGCCCGTGCCCGCCGGACACCGTGTTTTTACAGGCGTATGAAGGACAATATGACATGGTGGTGGCGATGTACCACGATCAGGGCCATATCCCGCTGAAGCTGCTCGGTTTTTACGATGGCGTCAACATCACTGCGGGCCTGCCGTTTATCCGCACCTCTGCCGATCACGGGACGGCATTTGATATCGCCTGGACGGGAAAAGCAAAATCTGAGAGCATGGCAGTATCGATCAAACTGGCAATGCAACTGGCGTAATTACCTGTTATGAAAGGACAACACCGTCTGGATCAGATTGTGGCGTATTTGAAAAATCATACGCTGGTAACCGTGGAGCAACTGGTGGATGCCGTTGACGCATCCCCGGCAACAATCCGACGCGACTTGATCAAACTGGATGAACAGGGTGTGATCAGTCGCAGCCACGGCGGTGTTGCGTTACGACGCTTTGAACCTGCTCAACCGACCACGAACGAAAAGCAACTGCGATCGCCCGCTGAAAAACGGGCGATCGCGCGTTATGCGGCCTCCCTGGTCCATGCGGGTGATGCCGTCGTGCTTGATGCCGGTACGACCATGCTGGAACTGGCAAAGTGTTTAACGCATCTTCCGTTACGCGTTATCACCGTCGATCTGCATATCGCGCTGTTTTTATCGGAGTTTCGGCAGATAGAGGTGACGATAGTGGGGGGACGGATTGATGACAGCAGCCAGTCCTGCATTGGGGAATTTGGTCGCAAGATGCTGCGCAGCGTCTATCCTGATATCGCCTTTATGAGCTGTAACACCTGGAGCATGGAAAAAGGCGTGACCACGCCGACAGAGGACAAAGCAGGGCTGAAGCAGGAGATCATTGCTAACTCCCGGCGTAAAGTACTGCTGGCCGACAGCAGTAAATATGGCGCGCATTCCCTGTTTAATGTTGCCCCTCTCAGTCGTTTTACCGATGTCATCACCGATGTGAATTTACCGCAGGCCGTGCAGGCCGAACTGAAAGCGCAATCCGTGGCCCTGACGCTGGTGCAGCCTTAATGATGGATTACAAACTGGAAGGCAACGGCTCAGAATTAACGATCCCTGTTCAGGCGCTCCGCAGAGCGCCTGCATATTGGCTTACACGCTCGGAATATTGCGACCGTAGTAAATCTCGCGCATTTCTTTCCAGAGCATATCAGTAATATCTTTCCGCTCTTGTTCCGTTAAATCTTCCGGTTTGGTATGGAACATATAGTGCTTCAGATCGAACTCTTTCAGCAGCATTTTGGTGTGGAAGATATTCTCCTGGTACACATTCACATCCATCATGTCATACAGCGCTTTCATATCCTCAGACATAAAGTTCTGAATCGAATTGATCTCATGATCGATGAAATGCTTCATGCCGTTGATGTCGCGGGTAAAGCCGCGCACGCGGTAATCCACGGTCACGATATCGGATTCCAACTGGTGGATCAGATAGTTCAACGCATTAAGCGGGGAGATGACGCCGCAGGTTGAGACTTCGATATCGGCGCGGAACGTGCAGAGCCCATTTTCCGGATGGCTTTCCGGGTAGGTGTGCACGCAGATATGGCTTTTATCCAGATGGGCAACCACCGCTTCAGGCAGTGGGCCAGGGTGTTCGGTTTTATCGACCAGTTTCGGGTCGACGGGCTCTTCACTAACCAGAATAGTGACGCTGGCGCCCTGAGGCTCATAATCCTGGCGCGCGATATTTAATACGTTCGCGCCGATTATCGAGCAGGTTTCCGTCAGGATCTCGGTGAGACGGTTTGCATTATAAAGTTCATCGATATAAGCGATATAGCCATCGCGCTCTTCCGCCGTTTTGACGTAGCAAATATCGTAGATACAAAAACTCAGGCTTTTGGTCAGGTTATTAAAGCCATGCAGTTTAAGCTTTTTCAATTTTGTTCACCTCCTTAGGATGTCTGGCGAGCCAGTGCATCGTTCAAATATTGCGGCAGAGCGAAAGCGGCCGCGTGGATTGCCGGATTGTAATAGCGGCAGGTTAAGCCCGCGCTGGCGAAGCGCGTTTCAAGCGTAGCCAGATCGAGCTGGCGTAAAGTGGAATTATCGGTAGCCCAGGCGAAGGTCATGATGCCGCCGTAATAGGTTGGCACCGCAGCCTGATAGAAGCTGACGTCCTGGAAATAGTGGCTCAGTTTACGATGGCTACCGACGGCTTCGTCCTGCTGGAGAAAGCACACGCCGTTTTGCGCCACGAAAATGCCGCCCGGATTCAGCGCACGTTTACAGCCCTGGTAAAACTCGGAGGTAAACAGGCTTTCACCTGGCCCCACGGGATCGGTGCAGTCGGAGATGATCACATCGAAGGTTTGCGTGGTTTGGTTGACGAAGTTAACACCGTCGTCGATCACCAGCGTGAAGCGCGGATCGTCATAGCTTCCGGCGTTGTGGTTGGGCAGATACTGGCGGCAGAATGACACCACGCCCGCATCGATTTCTACCATGGTAATGGTTTCAACGTTTTTATGGCGCGACACTTCGCGCAACATTGCCCCATCGCCACCACCGATAATGAGCACATGCTTCGCATTGCCATGGGCCAGAAGCGGCACGTGGGTCATCATTTCGTGATAGATAAATTCGTCACGCTCGGTGGTTTGCACGACGCCGTCCAGCGCCATGATACGGCCAAATGCGCGGTTCTCGAAAATGATCAGATCCTGATGATCGGTCTTTTCGTGATACAGCACATTATCAACGGTAAAGTATTGTCCAAACTGGTCGTGCAGCGTTTCCTGCCACACTTTTGCTTCGGCCATTGGCAGCTACCTCTTTCGTTAACATTCCGGGAAAAATGGCGCAACATGATAGCCAACATCTTACGCCGATGCACGGTCAATATTTCATCAACGAAAGGTGGATTCGCGTGTCAGTTTGAACAGGCCGTCCAAACTGACCTTAGCGGAACAGGGGGAGAGATTATTTCACGTAAGCCAGCAGGCTTAACGAATCACGGGCCAGCGCTTTACATTTTTTGGCGGTGGGAATAGCGATGCCGCTCAGATCGCGGTAGCTGTCTTCGCCCAACGCTTTCATATTAAAGCTGTCGTAGTTGCTAAGATCCCACTGATTCTGCTGGGCGAAAAACACCAGTGCGCGTCGGATCTGACCGTTGGGCAGGTTTTGATAGCCGCAATCATTCTTCAAAAAAACAAAAACCGCCGTTAGATCAGCCATATCTTCGGCTTCAGATTCGCTTAATGCAAAGCTACTGGCGGAGAATCCGAGCAATCCACCGAGTAACATAAACCTGACCCACTTCATCATTGCGCCTGGAACTCCTCTTTGAAGAGTGAAAGTTAGCACAAATCCGCATTTCACGACGATCTTTATTATTATCTTTCCTGGCTTGACCTTCCGCCTGGGGGAGGGTTTATGCTCAAAAAACCGCCTGCAACTCATAAGGAAATCGATATGCATCGCCGCGATTTTTTAAAGTACTCCGCTGTGCTGGGCGCAGCCAGCGCATTGCCGCTCTGGAGCCGGCTGGCCCTCGCCGCCGATCGTCCCGCACTGCCCATCCCGAATCTCTTAGCCGCCGATGCGGAAAGCCGCATTCGCCTGACCATCCAGGCGGGGCAGACGCTGTTTAACGGAAAAGCGGCCACCACCTGGGGTTATAACGGCAATCTGCTTGGGCCAGCCATTCAACTGCGCCAGGGCAAAGCCGTTACCGTGAATATTCAAAATACGCTGGCGGAAGAAACCACACTGCACTGGCACGGGCTGGAAGTTCCCGGTGAAGTAGACGGCGGCCCGCAAGGGGTGATTAAGCCTGGCGAAACGCGCACGGTCTCCTTTACGCCGCAACAGCGCGCCGCCACCTGCTGGTTCCATCCACATCAGCACGGGAAAACCGGGCATCAGGTCGCCATGGGTCTGGCTGGGCTGGTGTTGATTGAAGATAACGACAGCCGCAAACTGCGTCTGCCCCAACAGTGGGGCATTGATGATGTGCCGCTGATTATTCAGGACAAGCGCTTTGGGGCGGACGGCCAGATTGATTATCAGCTTGACGTGATGAGCGCCGCCGTCGGCTGGTTTGGCGACACGTTGCTGTGCAATGGCGCGACGTATCCCCAACATGCCGCGCCACGCGGCTGGTTGCGCTTGCGGCTGCTGAACGGCTGTAACGCCCGTTCGCTGAATATCGCCGCCAGCGATGGCCGCCCGTTATATGTAGTAGGCAGCGACGGGGGCTTGCTTGGCGAGCCGGTAAAAGTCAGTGAACTGCCGATGATCATGGGCGAACGGTTCGAGGTGCTGGTGGAGACCCGCGACGGGAAACCGTTTGATATCGTCACATTGCCGGTCAAGCAAATGGGCATGACTGTCGCGCCGTTTGATAAACCGGTGCCGGTGGTCCGCATCCAGCCGCTGGTAGTCACCGCCTCTGGCGAACTGCCTGACGCACTGGTTGAAATGCCCGCACTCCCTGACAGCGCCAGCGCCAAAGAACGCTGGTTGCAACTGATGATGGACCCAATGCTCGACATGATGGGCATGCAGGTGCTGGAGCAGAAATATGGCAAACAGGCGCTGGCAGGCATGGGCATGCAGCATGGCATGGGACATGGCGGCATGAACCATGGGGGAATGAACCATCAGAGTATGGACTTCCACCACGCCAATAAAATCAACGGGCAGGCGTTTGATATGTCGAAACCGGCGTTTGCCGCTGAACGGGGCCAGTATGAGCGCTGGACCATTTCCGGCGAAGGCGACATGATGATGCACCCGTTCCACATCCACGGTACGCAGTTCCGTATTCTCACCGAAAACGGCAAACCGCCAGCGGCTCATCGGGCGGGCTGGAAAGATACGGTCTGGGTAGAGGGCGCACGCAGCGAGGTACTGGTGCGTTTCGATCATCCTGCTGCGGCAGAGCATGCTTATATGGCGCACTGCCATCTTCTGGAGCATGAAGATACCGGCATGATGTTGGGCTTTACCGTCGCGTAAAACAAAAAAGGCCGCGATGTCGTCGCGGCCTTGTTGTCAGCAATTATCGTTTACTTCGCGTCATCCGGCAGGGCGAAGGCAACAATATAGTCACCCATCTTCGTCCCGAATGAGCCGTGTCCACCGGCGGAAATCACCACGTACTGCTTACCGTTGACCTCATAGGTCATCGGCGTGGCCTGACCACCCGCTGGGAGACGGCCTTCCCATAGTTTCTCACCGTTCGTCATGTTATAGGCGCGCAGATAGTTATCTGCGGTTGCGCCGATAAACAGCACGTTACCCGCCGTGGAGATTGGGCCGCCGAGCATCGGCATACCAAGGTTGAACGGCAGCGGGAACGGCAACGAGAACGGCAGGCTGTCACGCGGCGTACCGATGCGTTTTTTCCATACCACTTCGTTGGTTTTCAGATCCAGCGCTGAGATGTAGCCCCAGGCAGGCTGCTTACACGGCAGACCAAACGGCGACAGGAACGGATTCAGCGTCACGCCATAAGGCACGCCATACTGCGGCTGAATACCGGTTTCCTGGCCGCTGGCGGCATGTGGCGGATCGGAAGGTTCCATCGGATTATCCGGGCCGCGCGGCATCAGTTTTGATACGAACGGCAGGGCAATCGGGTTGGCAATCGCCACCTGACGGTTCTGATCGACGGAAATACCGCCCCATTCGAACATCCCCAGGTTGCCCGGGAAAACCAGCGTGCCTTGCTCAGACGGCGGGGTGAAAATCCCCTCGTAACGCATCTGGTGGAACATTACGCGGCACACCAGCTGGTCGAACATGGTGGCGCCCCACATATCCGCGCCGGACAGATCTTTAGTCGGACGGAAGCTCAGGTCAGAGAACGGCTGCGTCGGGGAGAGACGGTCGCCTTTCGCCGGGCCTTGCGGGACCGGTTTTTCCGGGGCCGGAACCACCAGTTTGCCGTCGCGGCGATCCAGCACGAAGATGTTGCCGGTTTTCGCCGGGGCATAAATGACCGGAACCACGTTGCCATTCTTGTCGGTAATATCCGCAAGCGTTGGCTGGGACGGCATATCCATGTCCCACAGATCGTGATGAACGGTCTGATAAGACCAGGCCAGTTTACCGGTAGAGGCATTCAGCGCCAGGATGGAACTGGCATAACGCTCCTGCTCAGGGGTGCGGTTGCCGCCCCAGATATCCGGCGTGCTTACGCCCATCGGCAGGTAAACGAGGTCCAGTTTGGCATCGTAGGCGGCAGGCGCCCAGGAGTTCGGCGAGTTCAGCGTAAAGTGATGCTCATCCGCCGGAATGGCGTTGGGATCTTTCGCGCCGGGATCGAACGCCCAGAGCAAATCGCCGGTGTTCACATCGAAACCGCGAATCACGCCGGAAGGCTCACGCGTTGAGTAGTTATCCGTTACAGCACCTGCAATCACGATAACTTTATCGGTCACAATCGGCGGCGACGTCGGCTCATACATGCCTGGCGTGGTTACCGGTTGATTGGTTTGCAGGTTAAGAATGCCTTTATTAGCGAAGGTTTCGCACAGCTTGCCGTTGTCGGCGTTGAGCGCGAACAGACGACCATCGTTGACCGGCAGAATGATACGGCGCGGGCAATCCGCGACCACATCGGGGCTGGCGGTTTCGGCGCGCGCTTCATGATAGGAGACGCCACGGCAGGTGACGTGCTGGAACGATGGATTGGTATTCAGCTGTGGATCGAAATGCCACTTCTCTTTACCGGTCGCGGCGTCGAGCGCAAACAAACGCTGATGCGCGCTGCACAGATAGAGCGTATCGCCAACCTTGATCGGCGTAACCTCATTGGTGATTTCACCCGGATCGTTCGGCATTTTTACGTCACCGGTCTGGAAGGACCACGCTTCTTTCAGCTGGTGAACGTTATCCGCATTGATTTGCTTCAGCGGAGAATAACGTTGCCCTTCCTGATTGCGCCCGTAAGCCGGCCAGTCGCCATCCGGAATAGCCGGAGCTGCGGTGGTGGCCGCCGTCGCATCGGTTTTCAGCGTGCCGTTGATCTCTTGCGGGTCGTTGAAAATCGCCCATCCGAGGATACCGGCGGTGATAATCAACGTCACCATCATTGAGGGGAGGGCCGGACGAGAGATAACGGGCAGTTTGCGCCAGACAAAGGGCAGGATCAGCCAGATGCCGAAGAAGACCAGAATGTCGCAGCGCGGAGTCAGTGCCCAGAAATCGAAGCCGACTTCCCAGATGGACCACAGCATCGTGGCAAGCAATAATGCCGCGTATAACCATAGTGCGGCCTGCTTACCGCGCCAGAGCAGCCAGGCAACGCCTGACATGACCAGGCCTGCGATAGGATAATACCAGGAACCGCCTAATGTGATTAACCACACCCCGCCAATGAATAAATACAGCCCGCACAAAACTGCGAACAGGGCTGTTAGCACCACAATTAGTGATGATTGTTTATGTTTTGTTTCCGCCATAATCACACTCTTAATTTTTTAGTAGCAAGTAATTATAGTTATTAACAAGTGTGATCTTAATCACAAAAAGAGCTTTTTTTCAGAATGCGTCCCGGGGCGATAATTACTGTTATACTGCCTGCCTTACGAATTAGTGTTGGCGGATGACGCGTCGGCATTTAATGATTTATTTTTAAATCATATGGTTAGTGATATGAAACATACTGTTGAAGTGATGATCTCCGAAGCGGAGATTAAAGCGCGTATTGTTGAACTGGGGCGTCAGATTACTGAACGCTATCGCGACAGCGGCAGTGAAATGGTACTGGTGGGCCTGCTGCGCGGTTCGTTCATGTTTATGGCCGATCTGTGTCGTGAAGTACAGGTAGGGCATGAAGTCGATTTTATGACCGCATCCAGCTATGGCAGCGGCATGTCCTCTACCCGTGATGTGAAAATCTTAAAAGATCTGGATGAAGATATTCGCGGCAAAGACGTATTGATCGTGGAAGACATCATCGACTCCGGGAATACCCTGTCGAAAGTGCGTGAGATTTTAAGCCTGCGCGAGCCGAAATCCCTGGCGATTTGTACGCTGCTGGATAAGCCGTCGCGTCGTGAAGTGAATGTGAACGTGGAATTTATCGGTTTCTCAATCCCCGATGAGTTCGTGGTGGGTTACGGTATTGATTATGCCCAGCGCTATCGCCATTTACCCTATATCGGTAAAGTCGTTCTGCTGGATGAATAACAAAAGGGGCCGCGGCCCCTTTTAGATTATTTATGACTGGTATGCGTCTGCGTCAGGTTGCAGATGCCGTTGCGATAGCGCTGTTCAAGCGTTTCGCGGTTGGTGGCGGTCACGTCCAGATCGCGCAGCAAGCCGTCGTGAATACCGTAGGCCCAGCCGTGAATCGTCACTTTCTGGCCGCGTTTCCACGCTGACTGCATAATGGTGGAGTGGCCAAGGTTGTACACTTGTTCCATCACGTTCAGTTCACACAGCGTATCCAGACGACGTTCTTGCGGAATTTCGCCCAGCAGCGAGCTATGTTTGAACCAGATGTCACGAATGTGCAGCAGCCAGTTGTTGATTAAACCCAGCTCCGGGTTTTCAACCGCTGCCTGTACGCCGCCGCAGCCGTAGTGTCCACAAATGATAATGTGTTCAACTTCAAGGACATCCACCGCGTACTGAACCACCGACAGGCAGTTAAGATCGGTATGGATGACGAGGTTGGCGACGTTACGGTGAACAAACAGCTCGCCCGGCTCAAGGCCGGTCAAACGTTCTGCGGGTACACGGCTATCGGAGCAGCCGATCCACAGAAAGCGCGGTTTCTGCGCTTGAGAAAGGCGTTCAAAAAAACCAGGATCTTCTTTCACCAGCATGTTAGACCAGTGAGCGTTGTTGCTGATGAGTGTATCAATGTCTTTCATTTAGGTTAACGACCTGTAACCGAAGGATTGCGTTGATGTAATATAGGACAACTCAATTATTTTTTAAACACCATAACTTTTGTGTGATACAAGGTAACTGTATATCCATGACAATTGCATTGGAACTGGAAGGATTAAAAAAAACCTACCCCGGCGGCGTAAAAGCCTTACGCGGCATTGATTTACAGGTTGAAGCGGGCGATTTCTACGCGCTGCTTGGCCCCAACGGCGCCGGTAAATCAACCACTATTGGGATAATCAGTTCGCTGGTAAACAAATCCTCCGGGCGCGTGAGGGTGTTTGGTTATGACCTCGAAAAAGACGTGGTCAACGCCAAACGCCAGTTGGGCCTGGTCCCCCAGGAATTCAACTTCAACCCGTTCGAAACGGTGCAGCAGATCGTGGTCAACCAGGCCGGTTACTACGGCGTCGAGCGCAAAGAGGCGGTTGAACGTAGCGAAAAATACCTGAATCAGCTCGATTTGTGGGAAAAACGCAACGAACGCGCGCGGATGCTCTCAGGCGGTATGAAGCGCCGGTTAATGATCGCCCGTGCGTTAATGCATGAGCCTAAGCTGCTGATCCTGGATGAACCCACTGCCGGGGTAGACATCGAACTGCGCCGTTCTATGTGGGGCTTCCTGAAGGACCTCAATGATAAAGGCACTACCATCATCCTTACCACGCACTATCTGGAAGAAGCGGAAATGCTGTGCCGTAATATCGGCATTATCCAGCGCGGCGAACTGGTAGAAAACACTTCCATGAAGGCGCTGCTCTCCAAACTGAAATCAGAAACCTTCATCCTTGATTTAGCCCCAAGAAGCCCGTTACCGAAGCTGGAAGGCTATCAGTACCGTCTGATGGATACCTCAACGCTGGAAGTGGAAGTCTTGCGCGAGCAGGGAATTAACAGCGTCTTCAACCAACTGACCGCGCAGGGTATTCAGGTGCTGAGTATGCGTAATAAAGCCAACCGTCTGGAGGAGTTGTTTGTGACCCTGGTGAATGATAAGCAAGGAGACCAAGCATGATGCAGCTGTATTGGGTGGCGCTGAAAAGCATCTGGGCCAAAGAGATCCACCGTTTCATGCGTATCTGGGTGCAAACCCTGGTTCCGCCCGTCATCACCATGACGCTTTATTTCATCATCTTCGGTAATCTTATCGGCTCGCGCATCGGCGAAATGCATGGCTTCACCTACATGCAGTTTATCGTGCCGGGGCTGATTATGATGGCGGTGATCACCAACGCTTACGCTAACGTTGCCTCGTCGTTTTTTAGCGCAAAATTCCAGCGCAATATCGAAGAGCTGTTAGTGGCACCGGTGCCGACTCATGTGATTATTATTGGTTACGTGGGCGGCGGCGTGGCACGAGCGTTATGCGTCGGCGTGCTGGTCACGGCGATATCGCTGTTTTTCGTGCCGTTTCAGGTTCATTCATGGCTTTTTGTTGGCGTTACGCTGCTGTTTACCGCGATTTTGTTCTCGCTGGCCGGGCTGCTTAATGCGGTGTTCGCCACAACCTTTGATGACATCAGCCTGATCCCGACCTTTGTGCTGACACCGTTAACCTATCTGGGCGGCGTATTTTACTCCCTGACACTGCTGCCGCCGTTCTGGCAGGCGCTGTCGCATCTCAACCCCATCGTCTACATGATCAGCGGATTCCGGTACGGTTTCCTCGGCATCAATGATGTGCCGCTTGGTTTCACGATGGGCGTGCTGGTGGTGTTTATTCTGGCGTTTTATATTCTGTGCTGGTATCTCATCCAGCGTGGACGCGGGCTGCGCACCTGATCCGCGACCTGTTCAGATAAAATAAGGCCCTCATCACGAGGGCCTTTTGTTTTCTCATGATTAGGGTCACAGCGGCCTGTGCTCACTCCGCTAAACTACTCCTTTTGGAGAGGGGTATCGCAAATGCTGGGATGGGTCATCGCCTGTCATGACGACAAGGCGCAATGCATACTCGAACAACTGGAAAAACGCTTTGGTCATATCCCGCAATGCCGGGTGGTGAACTACTGGAAAGGCATTGGCACCAACATGCTCAGCAGAATGATGTGCGATGCGCTGCATCATGCGGATTCAGGCGATGGCGTGATTTTCCTGACCGACTGCAACGGCGGCGCGCCGTATCGGGTCGCCGCGTTAATGAGCCACAAGCATAATAATTGCGAAGTGATTTCCGGCGTGTCGTTAAATCTTCTGAGTGAACTCTATCCGCTGCGCTTTTGCTTAAGCAGCCGCGCATTTCGCCATACCATCGTTGAACGTGGCGGAGAAGGCGTCAGCAGTCTCTGGCACCAGCAACAAAAGAATCCTCCTTTCGTGCTGCTCCATCATGCCTAACGACGCGTTTAGCGCTTGGTCTGCATGGCACTTTTTGACAAAATAAGCGCAACCTTTCCCGAGCCGCTTCCATTCCCTATGCTGATACGTCTGATGTTCTGCTTTGTGCTGTTTGTGGCTGGGCCAGCTGGGGCGATTCTGGTCAATCCATCGTTTAACCCGCCGCGCTATATGCAAACCACTGAAGATGCCGATATCTGGGCACATATCGGCAACCGTGTGGTTTCAGTTGGTCGAATCGAAGAAGGGCAGGTGCTGGGCGTCGTCCAGACCGATGCCGACTATTACGAATTCAGCTTTGGTTTCGGTATCGGTTTTATTGATAAGCAGCACCTGAAGCCGGTGGAAGGCAAACCGCCCATTCAGGATCGGCTGGGTGATTTGAATAAGCCGCTCAGCAACCAGAACCTGGTGACATGGCAGCCTGTTACGCTCTACAACGAGCCTGATAACAAAAGCGAGCCGTTGGGCGTACTGGCAGATAATCTGCGCTATCCGATTATTTCCCGTCTGAAAGACCGACTGAATCAAACCTGGTTTCAAATCCGCATTGGTAACCGACTGGCGTGGGTCAGCAGCCTCGATGCCCAGGAGGATAACGGCATCCCGGTACTGACATACCATCATATTCTGCGCGATGAAGAGAACACCCGTTTTCGTCATACCTCCACGACCACATCGGTGCGCGCTTTCAGCAACCAGATGACCTGGCTGCGCGATTTAGGCTACACCACGCTGACGATGTACCAGCTGGAAGGCTATATAAAAAACCGCATGAACCTGCCCGCGAGGGCGGTGGTGATCACCTTTGACGATGGTCTGAAGTCGGTGGCGCGCTATGCGTATCCGGTGCTGAAGCAGTACGGGTTCAAGGCCACGGCGTTTATTATTTCCTCTCGTATCAAACGCCATCCGCAAAAATGGGATCCGAAGTTCCTGCAATTTATGAGTCTGTCGGAACTGCAATCCATCCAGGACGTGTTTGATATTCAGTCCCACACCCATTTCCTGCACCGCATCGACGGGCTGCGCCATCCGATTTTGCTGAGCCGCAGTTATCACAACATTCTGTTTGACTTCGAGCGTTCGCGCCGGGCGCTGGCGCAGTTCAATCCGCATGTCCTGTATCTGTCGTATCCGTTTGGCGGCTATGATCAGAAAGCCGTGGACGCGGCGCGTGATGCCGGATTTCATCTGGCAGTGACGACGGTAAAAGGCAAAGTGAAGCCGGGAGATGCCCCCTTCCTGCTGAAGCGGCTGTATATTCTGAGAACGGATTCGCTGGAAGAGATGGCGCGCTTGATCATTAACCAACCGCAGGGGTAAAGTAGGTCGCCGGTTATTTTAGGATTACTTACTAATTTTAAAGGGATTTATATGAAATCGTTATTGGGGTTTGACACATTATTCACACCAAAAATGCTTGTGGTTTGTTACTGGTTGTCGATGATCGCGATCGTCATTGCCGGGCTAATCGCCATGAAAATCACCGGATTCATAGTAGGCGCCACCACAATTATTTTGTCGTTGATTTTTTGCCGCGTCATGTATGAATTGCTCATGATTGCCTTCAAAAATAACGAATATCTGCGCAGAATTGCAGAAAACACGGGCGCTAAACACTGACCCTGTTAAAAACACCCCTTCCGGGGTGTTTTTGTATCAGGCAACCTGAACCGGCACCGCTTTGGCAGTGCGTTTCATCTCATTATCACCATCAAAATACGCCACTTTGGGTTGCCAGCTGCGGGCCTGCTCATCCGGCATGGTGACATAGCTGGCGATAATCAAAATGTCGCCCACGTCGGCGCAATGCGCCGCCGCACCGTTAACGGAAATGATTTTAGAACCGCGCTCGCCGGAAATCGCGTAGGTAGAAAAACGCTTACCGTTGGTCACGTTGTAAATATCGATGGCTTCGTATTCCAGAATGCCAGCCGCTTCAAGAAAATCCTGATCAATGGCGCAGGAACCTTCATAGTGCAAGTCTGCCTGAGTCACTTTGACGCGATGCAGTTTGCCCTGCAACATTGTACGAATCATAAATTTAACCCTGTCTACACCAACACTGTCAGAGCGGGGAAGCCCGCCCCAGGAATTTTACCCGGGCAGTATTGCCCGTTTTAAAATCGCTGTCTATCCCCGCTCCGCTACGCCAGAACCACCGTCAAATTATCAATTAAACGGGCCTGGCCGAGCCACGCAGCCATCAGCACCACGGCACGCTGGCTTTGCGGGGTCAGTTCCAACAGCGTATCGGCATCGCGGATTTGCAAGTCATCGCTACGGAAGCCTTTTTCATTAAGCTCCCGTGCCGCAATCGCCAGCATCTCTTCCACATCCCGCTCGCCAGCCTGCAATTTCTGGCCGATGTTATTCATCACCTGGCTCAGGCCCGGTGCGATTTTACGCTGGTCGCTGGTGAGATAGCCGTTGCGCGAGCTGAGGGCCAGGCCGTCTTTAGCACGCACAGTGGGCACGCCGACGATATCAATGTCATAGCTCATATCGGCGACCATTTTGCGGATCAGCGCCAACTGCTGGTAATCCTTTTCGCCAAAGCAGGCGATGTCCGGCTGCACAAGGTTAAACAGCTTACTGACTACGGTGGAGACACCACGGAAATGGCCTGGTCGGCTCGCGCCCTCCAGCATTGTGGAGATGACCGGCACGTCGACGAAGGTTTGATCGAGCATGCCGTGCGGGTAGACTTCTTCCGGCGTGGGGGAAAAAACGAGATCCACGCCGCGGCGGTTCAGTTTTTCACAGTCATCCTGAAGGGTGCGTGGGTAACGCGCCAGGTCGTCCGGACGATCGAACTGCATCGGATTGACGAAAATGCTTACCACAACCACATCGGCCCGCGCTTTCGCCTCATCAACCAGCTTCATATGACCGTCATGAAGGTTTCCCATTGTCGGTACCAGCGCAATCCGTTTGCCTTCAAGGCGCAGACGACGAATTTGCTGGCGCAGCAGCGGTATGGTTTCAATAATCAACACGATCAAGACTCCTGTAGTGATAACAATGTGCTTGTGCGGATAGCTCCGGCATGACGATACGCACAATAGCGGTTTATCTCAATGCCTGGCATCGGGTTTGCTCAGGGTTTTAACCGCCATGCGAAGACGGTAAAGCGGCAGGGACGGTGATTCCCGCAAACGTTCTATTTATTCAAATCGCCAATAATGAAGAACAATCATTAGGGTTTGTTTAGCGGGAACGCTTGTCTGATTATAAATATAATGAATGCAATGACAGAGCTCGCCGTCAAAAATAATAAAGACCGGGTCATATTTAGCGATTGCAGGGCATTATCGGTGAAGAATTAAAATAAAGTTTCAATAGAATAATAAAGTGCAATGAAAATAATACTTATTAATGGCGTGAATATATTAAGCGCCAGCATGATTGTTTTTCTACGCATCAGCCTGCGGATATTTGTCTCCGCAGAAACATTTTTTAATATGAGGACTTTTTATGAAGAAAATAGCTGGGATGCTCATTTTATCATCTTTATGCCTGTCTCAGGCCTGGGCGCAGGTTGGCGTCAGTGACAGCGATGCACAGGTCCATATTTTTGGTAGGCTAAAGACGGGAAACGAGACGTCCTGTGCCGTAGGGCTTAGCCAAAGCGCCATTAACTTTACTACTTCCGTTGATGACCTGGGAGACCAAAATAAAGTTTACTCTGGCGGTACGATGTTAATGCTGACGGTGAGTAATACGGACTATTGCCGTTATCAGGTTGAAAATAATCATATTTTCTTCAAGTTCACCGGTGAAAAAGACAATGCCAGCGGCACGGTCCTTGCGAACAGTAGCACCAGTGAAGATGCGGCTAAAGGTATTGGCGTCGCGGCTTACAGCAATGACGGTATTCCGGTGTCTATTAACACCGGCACGCTTCCGGCCGTTTTGCCTTTCACGAAATTTAAACTGGGCATGGTGAAATTGCACAATCAGGATGCAGTGCCAGGCGATTATCAGGGAACAATGACGATTGAAATTCAGCGTCTGTAATTAACGAATAATAAAAAGCGGCACCTCTGTGCCGCTTTCCTGATCATTAATGAAAACTGTGTTCCTCACCCGGATAAATGCCGGATTCTACGTCAGAAATATACTGGCGTACGGCGGCGCGGATGTCGCCTGCACTGTGAAGGAAGTTTTTGGCGAATTTGGGAATATGGCCGCCGGTAATACCGAAGGCGTCATGCATTACCAGTATTTGTCCGTCGGTGACATTGCCTGCGCCGATGCCGATCACCGGAATGGAGAGCGCGCTGGTGATGCGTTGCGCCAGCGCCACCGGCACGCATTCCAGCACCAGCAATTGCGCGCCCGCTGCTTCAAGAGCCAGCGCGTCATCCAGCAGCGTTTGCGCGGCGTCATCATCGCGGCCTTGCACTTTATAACCCCCGAAGATGTTCACCGACTGCGGCGTCAGGCCAAGATGCCCGCACACCGGCACGGCCCGTTCGGTCAGCATTCGTACGGTATCGGCCAGCCAGCGTCCGCCTTCGATCTTCACCATATTCGCCCCGGCTCGCATCACAACTGCACTGTTTTCAAACGCCTGTTCCGGCGTGGCGTACGCCATAAACGGCAAATCGGCTAACAGCAGGCAGTTGGGCGCACCGCGGCGCACCGCGCGGGTGTGATAGGCAATGTCGTCCACAGTAACGGGCAGAGTAGAGTCATGCCCCTGTACCGTCATGCCCAACGAATCACCGACCAGCATGACGCCAATGCCTTCATCGGCAAACAGTTTTGCGAAGCTAAAGTCATACGCGGTGATGGTCGCGAATTTTTGCCCGCTGGCCTTCAGACGGCGAAGCTGGGTAAGGGTGGTTGGTTTCATGGCTGTTCCCTGAACGTAAAATGGCGAACAGTGTAAACGATAGCTTTCGCAGTGAGTAGCCAGCGTTCAGGGGAGAAACAACTACCAGCGGGAAATGCCAGAGGGATCAAGATTTGCCAGAATGTTGGCGACTTTAACGCCATCCGGGAAGCAGACATCCGGGGCGATGTGCACCAGCGGCAGTAACATAAAGGCGCGATTTTTCATATCGTAATGCGGAACGGTCAGGCGCGGCGTAGCGATTTGCCGGTCGCCGAACAGCATAATGTCTAAATCCAGGGTACGCGGCCCCCAGCGGTGAGCTTTACGCTCACGACCCTGCTGCAGCTCGATGCGCTGAGTGTGATCGAGCAGCGTTTCCGGTGCCAGATCGGTATCCAGCGCCACGGCTGCATTAAGGTAATCAGGCTGATCCTGCGGACCGAGCGGCGGGGTGCGATAAAAGGGCGATACGGCAACGATCTGGCTGTCAGGGATTTCCGCCAGCGCCGCCAGGGCAGCATTCACTTGTTCCAGAGGCGAAGCAAGGTTGCTGCCGATAGCGATATAAACGCGGGTCACGCGTTACCCTCGCGGCGCGGCGCACGACGGCGCGGCCGACGCGGACGACGGCGTCCGGCAGGTTCATCATCCAGATCGTTAAGCATGTCTTTTTGCGCAGGCGGCGCGGAAACCTGAAACTCGCCCCACCAGCGCGCCAGGCGCTGAAGCTCGGCATTGTTTTCCGCTTCAGCGCGCAGCGCCAGCAGATCGTAAGCGGCGCGGAATTTCGGATGCTCCATCAGCTTCCAGGCGCGCTTGCCCTGACGGCGCGAAAGCCGCAGCTGAAGCTGCCAGATATCGCGGATCAGCGCGGTAATGCGTTTCGGGATCGCCAGCGAACGGCAGGCTTCATCAAGCACATCATTCATTGCAAGGGCAAACGCGTCGTTCCAGCTCAGGCCGCTTTCCTGCGCGATTTTTTGCGCAGTTTCGATTTGCGGATACCAGAACATGGCGGCAAACAGGAACGCCGGGTTTACGCGCATATCGTTATGAATGCGGTTATCGGTGTTTTTCAACACCTGCTCGATGATGCGCTCCATCGGGCTGTCACCCTGCTCGGTGAAAAAGCGGGTGATGGTAGGGAACAACGGCTGGAACAGCGAATATTCGCGCAGCAGCAAATAGGTGTTGTAACCGTAGCCCATCTGCAACAGCTTTAATGACTCTTCGAACAGGCGGGCGGGCGGCACATCATTGAGCAGCGTCGCCAGGCGCGGGATCGGTTCGCCGGTTTCCGGGCTGATCTTCATATCCAGGCGCGCCGCGAAACGTACTGCGCGCAGCATCCGCACCGGATCTTCACGGTAGCGGGTTTCCGGATCGCCAATCAGGCGGATGATGCCGAGTTTTAAATCCTGCAGACCGCCCACGTAATCGCGTACGGTGAAATCCGCCACGCTGTAGTACAGGCTGTTGATGGTGAAGTCACGGCGCTGGGCATCTTCTTCAATGGAGCCGAAAATGTTGTCGCGCAGCAGCATGCCATTCTGGCCGCGTTGGGAAATGGCGCGATCGTTTACATTTTCTTCGTGATGCCCGCGAAAGGTCGCGACTTCGATAATTTCCGGGCCGAACATAACGTGGGCCAGGCGAAAGCGACGGCCAACCAGACGGCAGTTGCGGAACAGTTTACGGACCTGATCCGGCGTGGCATTGGTCGTCACGTCAAAATCTTTTGGTTTTTTGCCCAGCAACAGATCGCGTACGCCGCCGCCAACCAGCCAGGCTTCGTAGCCAGCTTTATTCAGGCGGTACATCACCTTGAGGGCGTTTTCACTGATATCTTTGCGGGAAATAGCGTGCTGCTCGCGTGGGATGACGGTGATCGTGGGCTGGCTGACGGTCTCGTCAACCTCGCTTTCCTCGCGATTTAACACCTTGCGGCAAAAATTAGCGACTCGGGTAAAAATGGTGCACCTCGGTAGTGTCAGTCTCTGGACAAAAAATAGCGGCTAATCATAGCTCAGCGCAACGCATTTGAGAATGCTGGATTCACAGGTATCCGTTGGGGAGACCAGTTTATCGCCGCTTCGCGAAGCAATGCTTCAGTGGATAAATCCTGCCAGTGTTCTATTACAGGCTGGTTCAAAAACCGCAAAGCGGCAACCAGCACGGGATTTGGGTCGCCCTGCGGCAGCGCCGGGGGCATGATTCTGTTTTGAGAGTTTATTGCCCTCGGCATTGAGCGCCAGCGGCAGATGAAACCACGCGGGCGGTTGCCAGCCGAACTGATGATAAAGCGAAACTTGCCGCACGGTGGGTTCGATTAAATCCGCGCCGCGCACTATTTCGGTAATGCCCTGGAAATGATCGTCCACCACCACCGCGAGATTGTAAGCAAAGAGCCCGTCACGGCGGTGGATAATAAAATCTTCTTTCGCCAGCGCCGGATCGGCGACAATCTCGCCACGCAAGCGGTCGTGAAAAGACATCACCGGCTCGGTCTGGCGCAACCGTACAGCGGCGTTTTCCGGACCGTGGCCCGCATCCCGGCAGTGCCCGTCGTAGATTCCGCCGATTTGCTGAATACGGCTACGGGTACAGGTGCAGTAATAACTGCGATGCTGATCGCGCAGCCAGGCGAGGGCGTCCTGATAGGCCTCGTGACGATCGGACTGATACAGCACGTCGCCGTCCCAGAGCAGGCCGTAGTGTTCAAGCTGGCGCAAAATAGTATCCGCGGCGCCGGGGACTTCGCGCGGGGGATCGATATCTTCAATTCGCACCCGCCACAGACCTTGCAGGGCGCGGGCTTGTAAATAGCTACCCAGCGCGGCGATCAGCGAGCCGAAATGGAGTTCGCCTGACGGTGAAGGGGCAAAACGCCCGATATAAGAAGTGGACATAGCGCTAAAAAAAAACAAGGCGGGAGAAAACCCCGCCGTTGTTATTAATGGATGTGAGCCGGGATTAGCCAGCCATCTGTTTTTCGCGGATTTCGGCCAGCGTCTTGCAGTCAATGCACAAATCCGCGGTCGGACGTGCTTCAAGACGACGAATGCCAATTTCCACTCCGCATGATTCGCAGAAGCCGAAGTCTTCGTCTTCCACTTTCTTGAGGGTTTTCTCGATTTTCTTGATCAGTTTACGCTCACGGTCGCGGTTACGCAGTTCGAGGCTGAACTCTTCTTCCTGGGCGGCGCGATCGACCGGATCCGGGAAGTTAGCCGCTTCATCCTGCATATGCGTAACGGTGCGATCGACTTCATCCCTAAGTTGATTACGCCATGCTTCAAGAATGCGCTTGAAGTGTGCCAGCTGGGCTTCATTCATATACTCTTCGCCCGGCTTCTCTTGATACGGCTCCACCCCAGCGATGGCGAGAATACTCAGGGACGATGTTTTACGTTTTTGCCCTTCTTGCATGTTGCTTCTCCTTAACACGCACTATCGATCCCCTTGTCGGGGGAAAAATCAGGCCGCTATAAATAGCAGAAGCTTTTCGGGATAGCAATTGTATAAACGTTACACTTGACAACCCTGTGAGGAAAAGCGTATTTGCGCATGCGCCTGAAACAATAATGACTCAAACAGTTAACCGGCATTACAGACGCACCGGTACGGGTATCGCTAATTGCATTTTTTCGGCGGTTAATGTCGCCTTCCAGGCAACAATCTCCACCCCTTTTTGCTGTGCTTCACTTAGCAGCATCGCGTATCGGGGGTCGATGTGGCGCGCCGGAGAAACGTATTCAATCGCCGAATGCAATACGGCGAATAACAAGACGGCACGTTCGCCGTTCTCCACAACGCTCATCAACTCACGCAAATGTTTTTGCCCTCTGGCCGTAACGGCGTCGGGAAAATACCCTTGCGCATGATCCGATAACGTGACTGATTTGACTTCAATATAGCAGTTAACCTTGCAACTTGCCTGTAACATGAAATCAATACGGCTACGCTCAGCGCCGTATTTAACTTCGCTTAAGACCGTCGAATAATCGGATAATTCCCCCAGGCGCTTTTCCTGTAAAGCTTCTTTTACCAGTTGGTTAGCCCGTAACGTATTGACGCAGATAAGATGCCCGTTTCCGGTCTGCGTGAGCTCCCAGGTGTGGGGATATTTTCGCGTCAGATTTGGCGAGGCGGAGTACCAGACCGTATCGCCTGGCGTGGCGCAACCGGTCATGGCGCCGGTATTGGGGCAATGCAACGTAAGCGTAGTTCCGTCCGGGGTTATCACATCGGCCAGAAAACGTTTGTAGCGTTTTATCAGCGTGGCGGGTTGCAGCGGGGGAATAAACTCCATTGTTCTTCCTTTTATAGTAGCGACCAGCGCTCCAGCGGCTGGTAGTGGGTGCGGCCCTGGCTGAACTGCGAGGCATAGAGTACAAATTCCGTCACCGGGAAGGTCCAGTGGAAACCCGGCGCGGGGATCGCGACCCGTGGCGCAGCATTACGCAGAAGCGTCACATGCGGGTGAAAAGGCTGGGCGCTTTGATGGCAGCCGCTGCGCGCAGCCTGGGCGCGCAACAGATTCGCCAGTTGCAGCAGGCCGCGTGGCGGTTGACGGCTGCCGAGCCACACCACGCGTGAGCGCGGCCAGTGCCCCGCGTCGTCCAGCGTAAGAGTAAACGCAGGCTGCTGGATGCGCCCGGCGAGCGTCATCAGCGTCTGCTGCTTTTGCTCGCTGATTTCGCCTAAAAACGCCAGCGTCAGATGCAGGTTCGCCGCCGCAATCGGCCGGCCCGCTTCCGGTGCGAATTGCGCGGCGCGCCACTGGATCACTTGCTGCTGGATGGCGGCGGGGATTTCCAGCGCGAAGAACAGCCGTTTTGGCTCAGACATGGCATTTCTCGGTAATGGTTTGTCGGGATGCTACAATGCGCCCGTTTTAATGTTAACCCTTTTGATGTGGACCCCCTGGAGCGTTTCGTGTCGTCATTGCCCGTCGCCGCCGTTTTACCCCAATTGCTGGATGCGTTAACTGCCGCTCCGCAGGTTTTGCTTTCTGCCCCTACCGGCGCAGGCAAATCGACCTGGCTGCCGCTGCAACTGTTAAAGATGCCAGGCGTCAACGGGAAAATCCTTCTGCTGGAACCCCGTCGTCTGGCGGCGCGCAACGTTGCCGAGCGTCTTGCCGAACTGCTGGGCGAAACGCCGGGCGACATGGTGGGTTACCGGATGCGCGGCGAAACCCGCGTCGGCCCCAATACGCGTCTTGAGGTGGTTACTGAAGGCATTTTGACGCGTTTGATCCAGCAGGACCCGGAGCTTACCGGCATCGGTCTGGTGATCCTGGATGAATTCCACGAACGCAGCCTGCAAGCCGATCTGGCCCTGGCGCTGCTGCTCGACGTCCAGCAAGGCCTGCGCGACGATCTCAAACTGTTAATCATGTCCGCCACGCTCGACAATGCACGGCTTGAAGCCCTGCTGCCCGACGCGCCTGTGGTGGCTTCTGAAGGGCGCGCCTTCCCGGTTGAAAGACGCTGGCAACCACTGTCGGTACAGTTACGCAGTGAAGAGGCGATTGCCGTCGCCACAGCGCAACTTCTGCGGGAAGAAACCGGGTCGCTGCTGCTGTTTCTGCCCGGCGTGGCGGAAATTCAACGTGTACAGGAGCAACTGGCCGGTCGCGTCGCCAGCGATGTGCTGCTCTGCCCGCTGTACGGCGCCTTGCCGCTTAGCGAGCAGCGTAAAGCAATCCTTCCCGCGCCAGCCGGTTTCCGTAAAGTGGTGCTGGCTACGAATATCGCAGAAACCAGTTTAACCATCGAAGGCATTCGCCTGGTGGTCGACAGCGCCCTTGAGCGGGTGGCGCGTTTTGATGCGCGAAGCGGCCTGACGCGTTTAGTTACCCAACGCGTCAGCCAGGCGTCGATGATCCAGCGCGCCGGTCGCGCCGGGCGGCTTGAACCCGGCATCTGCCTGCATCTCACTGCTAAAGAGCAGGGCGAACGTGCCGCCGCGCAGGCGGACCCGGAAATTCTGCAAAGCGATCTCAGCGGACTGTTACTGGAACTCTTTCAGTGGGGGGTGTCGGGACGTTGAGCAACTCAACTGGCTGGACAGGCCGCCGGAGGCGAATCTTGCCGCCGCCCGCGCCTTGCTTGAACAGTTGGGCGCGATCGAAGCGGATCGTCTGACCGCGCAGGGCCAGCGAATGGCGCAGTTGGGGCTGGATCCGCGGCTGGCGGCAATGCTGGCGGGGGCGCACACGGCTGATGAACAGGCCACCGCCGCATGGCTTGCCGCGCTGCTTGAAGAGCCGCCGCGTGGGGGAAACAGCGACCTGGCGGCGGTTTTTTCGCGCAGCCAGCCAAACTGGCAGGCCCGCAGCCAACAATTGCTGAAGCGGATGGATAGCCGCGGCGGGGCGCGGGATATCGCACTTGCGCCGAGGCTGCTTGCCAGCGCGTTTGCTGACCGTATCGCCCGGCGTCGCGGCCTGGACGGACGTTACCAGTTAGCCAATGGAATGGGCGCACGGCTCGATCCTGACGATGCGCTTAGCCGTCATGAATGGCTGATCGCGCCGTTATTATTGCAGGGTAGCCAGTCGCCCGATGCGCGTATGTTGCAGGCGCTGGCGCTGGATATCGATAAGTTGCTCGTCCAGTGCCCGACACTGCTGCGCCAGCAAGACAGCGTGGAGTGGGACGAGGCGCAGGGCACGTTAAAAGCCTTTCGCCGTCAGCAAATCGGCCAGCTTGTGGTGAAACACCAGCATCTGGCCCGCCCGTCAGAAGAGGAACTTCATCTGGCGATGCTCAACGGCATTCGTGAAAAAGGGCTTTCTGTTCTGCACTGGAGCCCCGACGCGCAGCAATTACGGCTACGTTTACAGTGCGCCGCCAAGTGGCTGCCGGAATATCCCTGGCCGGATGTTTCAGATTCGGCACTTTTGGCTACACTTGAGCGCTGGCTTCTGCCGCAGCTTCGCGGCGTGCATTCATTGCGCGCCTTGCAGAACGTCGATTTAACGGCGGCGCTGGGTAATTTGCTGGACTGGTCGCAACGTCAACGTCTGGATAGTGCGCTGCCAGCGCATTACACTGTGCCCACCGGAAGCCGGATAGCCCTGCGCTATCATGAGGAGCAGCCGCCGGTCCTGGCGGTACGGATGCAGGAAATGTTTGGCGAAGCGGCGACGCCGCTGATTGCCGAAGGGCGCATTGCGCTGACGCTGGAACTGCTGTCGCCAGCCCAACGACCGCTCCAGATCACCCGTGATTTAAGTGCATTCTGGAAGGGATCGTACCGGGACGTACAAAAAGAGATGAAAGGGCGCTATCCAAAACACGTCTGGCCGGATGATCCCGCCAGCGCGTTACCGACGCGTCGCACCAAAAAATATCAGCCTTGAGTCAGCTTGCGTCTGATGGCTGGACTTTTGAGAGATTTCTTCTTTCACGATAACGTGAAAGAACCAAGAATCAGGCCCTCGCGCCTGAACGCAGTGGAGAGAAAGCATGGCGGGGAATGACCGCGAACCCATCGGGCGTAAAGGGAAACCTTCCCGTCCGGTGAAACAGAAAGTAACCCGTCGTCGTCTCAGAGAAGATGAGTACGACGATGACTACGAAGATGATGACAATGAGGAACCGATGCCACCACGGAAAGGCAAAGGGAAAAAACCGCAGCGCAAACGCCGCTGGCTTTGGCTGTTGCTGAAACTGATGCTGGTGCTGATCGTCGTGCTGGTGATTTACGGCGTGTACCTCGATCAGAAAATCCGCAGCCGTATCGACGGTAAAGTCTGGCAACTGCCCGCCGCCGTCTATGGCCGGATGGTTAACCTTGAACCGGATATGCCGGTCAGTAAGCAAGAAATGGTGCAACTGCTGGAAGCGACGCAGTACCGCAAGGTGACGCGCATGACGCGCCCCGGCGAATTCACCGTTCAGGCCAACAGCATTGAAATGATCCGCCGCCCGTTCGACTTCCCGGACAGTAAAGAAGGGCAGGTGCGCGCGCGTCTGACGTTCAGCAAAGATCGTCTTGAGACCATTGAGAATCTCGACAGCAAGCGCCAGTTTGGCTTCTTCCGCCTCGATCCGCGTTTGATTACCATGCTTTCATCGCCGAACGGCGAGCAGCGTCTGTTTGTGCCGCGTAGCGGCTATCCGGATCTGCTGGTGGATACGCTGATCGCTACCGAAGACCGTCATTTCTATGAGCATGACGGGATTAGCCTCTATTCCATTGGCCGTGCGGTGCTGGCGAACCTGACGGCCGGACGCGCTGTTCAGGGCGCGAGTACCCTGACGCAGCAGCTGGCGAAAAACCTGTTCCTGTCGAGTGAACGTACGCTGTGGCGTAAGGCGAATGAAGCGTACATGGCGCTGATCATGGATGCGCGCTACAGCAAAGACCGCATTCTTGAACTCTATCTGAACGAAGTGTATCTCGGTCAGAGTGGCGATAACGAAATCCGCGGCTTCCCGCTGGCCAGCCTGTACTACTTTGGCCGCCCGGTGGACGAGCTGAGCCTCGACCAGCAGGCGTTGCTGGTGGGGATGGTAAAAGGCGCGTCGATTTATAACCCGTGGCGTAACCCGAAAATGGCGCTGGAGCGCCGTAATCTGGTGCTGCGTCTGTTGCAGGAACAGAAGGTTATCGATCAGGAGCTGTATGACATGCTGAGTGCGCGTCCGCTGGGCGTGCAGCCGCGCGGCGGGGTGATTTCTCCGCAGCCAGCCTTTATGCAGATGGTGCGCCAGGAACTGCAGGCGAAGCTGGGCGATAAAGTGAAAGATCTCTCCGGCGTGAAGATCTTCACCACTTTTGATTCCGTGGCGCAGGATGCGGCGGAAAAAGCCGCGGTCGAAGGCATTCCGGCATTAATCAAGCAGCGCAAACTGAGTGATCTGGAAACGGCGATGGTGGTCGTGGACCGTTTCAGCGGCGAAGTCCGTGCGATGGTTGGCGGGGCGAATCCGCAATTTGCCGGTTATAACCGCGCCATGCAGGCACGCCGTTCTATCGGCTCGCTGGCGAAACCGGCGACCTATCTGACGGCGCTGAGCCAGCCGAACCAGTACCGCCTGAATACCTGGATTGCCGATGCGCCGATTTCACTGCGCCAGCCGAATGGCCAGGTGTGGTCGCCGCAGAACGATGATCATCGTTACAGCGGCCAGGTGATGCTGGTGGATGCGTTAACCCGTTCCATGAACGTGCCGACGGTGAATCTGGGGATGGCGATTGGCCTGCCTGCGGTAACTGACACCTGGCTGAAGCTGGGCGTGCCGAAAGATCAGCTGCACCCTGTTCCTTCCATGCTGCTGGGCGCGCTGAACCTGACGCCGATTGAAGTCGCTCAGGCGTTCCAGACCATCGCCAGCGGCGGCAACCGCGCCACGCTGTCAGCGGTGCGTTCGGTCATTGCTGAAGACGGGACCCCGCTGTTCCAGAGCTTCCCGCAGTCGGAACGCGCCGTACCCGCGCAGGCGGCGTATATGACGCTGTGGACCATGCAACAGGTCGTGCAGCGCGGCACCGGTCGCCAACTGGGCGCGAAGTTCCCGGGCCTGCATCTGGCGGGTAAAACCGGGACCACCAACAATCAGGTGGATACCTGGTTTGCCGGTATCGATGGCCGTGAAGTGGTAATCACCTGGGTAGGACGCGACAACAACCAGCCGACGAAGCTGTATGGCGCGAGCGGCGCGATGTCGATTTACCAGCGTTACCTCAGCAACCAGTCGCCAATCGGGCTGGACCTGACGCCGCCGGAAGACATTGTTGATATGAGCGTTGATGACCAGGGTTACTTCATCTGCGGTGGCGGTGGCACGCGTACACTTCCGGTGTGGACCACCAACCCGGATGCGCTTTGCCAGCAGAGCCGCCCGGTTGAGCCGTCGGGGAATCCGTTCGAGCAGTCTTCGCCGCCGCAACAGCAGCAGCCTCAGCAACAGCAACAAGCGCCTGCGCAGGAGCAAAAAAGCGATGGCGTAGCGGGCTGGATCAAGGACATGTTCGGCTAAGCCCACGTTAACGGCGATCGCATCGGGTATGACAATAAGGGCGGGGATTTTCCCGCCCTTATTTTTTTAGCGGTGGCGAGTATTCACCCGCGCAAAAGGGAATGAGAACGCCCTGGTTCGCAAAAATTTCACATTACGACAACTCTCTTTCCACGCTTCAATAACCCCACATTAGCAAGGTGCTTATTTCTTGTTCCCTCAGGGAAATCAGGGCCGTGTGCTGCTTGCTATGCAAACACCGTTTCGCATATTATCCTGCCGTCATAATAATAATTATCGTTTACGTTATCATTCGTCATATTCACGTAGAGAAAATCCAATGGCGCATCCAAACACTGCTCAGCCAGTCAATACTTCATTGCGTAAGATCGCAGTGATGATAGCCACAGCAGTCGGAAGCATGTCTGCTCCGGTTTTTGCGGCTGACACCACCCAAAAAGAAGACACCATCACCGTGAGTGCCGCCGCACCGCAGGAAAGCGCGTGGGGGCCGGCAGCCACGATTGCGGCCCGTCAGTCCGCGACGGCGACCAAAACCGATACGCCAATCCAAAAGGCGCCGCAGTCCATTTCCGTGGTCACGGCTGAAGAGATGGCGCTGCATCAGCCCAAATCCGTGAAAGAAGCGTTGAGCTATACCCCGGGTGTCGCCGTGGGCACGCGTGGCGCGTCCAATACCTATGATTATCTGATTATTCGCGGTTTCGCGTCCGACGGCCAAAGCCAGAACAACTATCTGGACGGCCTGAAAATGCAGGGCAACTTCTATAACGACGCGGTCATCGATCCTTATATGCTGGAACGCGCTGAAGTGCTGCGCGGTCCGGTTTCTGTGCTGTACGGAAAGAGCAACCCTGGCGGCCTGTTGAACATGGTCAGCAAGCGTCCGACCACCGAGCCGCTGTATGAAGTCCAGTTCAAAATGGGCACCGACAGTCTGTATCAGACAGGTTTTGATTTCAGCGACGCGCTGGATGATAACGGCGTGTATTCGTATCGCTTAACCGGTGTGGCACGTTCGGCAAATGCCCAGCAGAAAGGTGCGGAAGAGCAGCGTTACGCCATTGCGCCGTCGTTCTCCTGGCGTCCGGATGATAAAACCAACTTCACGTTCCTCTCCTATTTCCAGAATGAGCCGGAAACCGGCTATTACGGCTGGTTGCCGAAAGAGGGGACGGTGCAAACGCTGCCGAACGGCCAGCGCCTGCCGACTGATTTCAACGAAGGTGCTGAGAACAACACTTACCGACGTAACGAGAAAATGGTCGGGTACAGCTTCGAACACGGTTTTAACGACACCTTTACCGTGCGTCAAAACCTGCGTTTTGCGCAAAACAAAACCGCGCAGAACAGCGTCTACGGTTATGGCATGTGCTCCGATCCGCTGTATACCGCGGATCCGGCTAACGGCCCGTGCGCAAACATCGCGCCGTCTGACTGGGGCCATACCCTGACGCGCCGTTACGTTATCGACAAAGAAAAACTGGAAAACTTCTCGGTTGATACGCAACTGCAGAGCCAGTTCGCCACGGGTTCCGTGGATCATACGCTGCTGACGGGCGTGGATTTCATGCGTATGCGTAACGACATCGATTCCTGGTTCGGCTGGCCGGGTTCCGTGCCGTCATCCGATATCTACAATCTCGACCGCGGCTACTTTAATTTTGATTCCAAAGATCCGACCGTTTCCGGCGCTTATCAGGTGTTGAATAAACAGAAGCAAACCGGTCTGTATGTTCAGGATCAGGCGCAGTGGGACAAGGTGCTGGTGACGCTTGGCGGTCGTTACGACTGGGCGAAGCAGGATTCCCTGAACCGCGTTACCAGTGTCGAAGACTCGCGTGACGATAAAGAGTTTACCTGGCGCGGCGGCGTGAACTATCTGTTCGATAACGGCGTGACCCCGTATTTCAGCTATAGCGAATCGTTCGAACCGGCTTCCACCGTGGGCGCGGATGGCAACATTTTCTCCCCGTCTAAAGGTAAGCAGTACGAAGCGGGCGTGAAATATGTGCCGCAGGATCGTCCGATTGTGTTGACCGGCGCGCTGTATCAGCTCACCAAAACCAACAACCTGATGGCCGATCCGGGTGGCTCATTCTTCTCGGTTGAAGGCGGCGAAATCCGTTCGCGCGGCGTCGAACTCGAAGCCAAAGCAGCGCTTTCTGCCAATATCAACATGGTGGGTTCTTATACCTACACTGATGCGGAATACACCACCGATACCAGCTACAAAGGCAACACCCCGGCGCAGGTGCCAAAACACATGGCGTCACTGTGGGGCGATTACACCCTGTTTGACGGCCCGCTCTCCGGCCTGACGCTGGGCACGGGCGTGCGTTATACCAGCTCAAGCTACGGCGATCCGGCTAACTCCTTCAAAGTGGGCAGCTACACGCTGGTGGACGCGCTGGTGCGTTATGACCTGGCCCGGGTTGGTATGGCCGGTTCTAACGTCGCATTGCACGTTAACAACCTGTTTGATCGTGAATACGTTGCCAGCTGCTTCAACACTTACGGCTGCTTCTGGGGCGCAGAACGCCAGGTTGTCGCGACCGCTACCTTCCGTTTCTGATCCGTTTTCGGGCACGGTTCGCCGTGCCCTTTATCAAGTTGAAGACTATGCAGGATAAACAGACGCATCCCGATACCACTTTTTCTCTGCGCGATATCACCTTCCGGGTGCCTGGCCGAACGCTGCTGCACCCGCTCTCGCTGACGTTTCCGGTTGGCAAAGTCACCGGTCTGATCGGCCACAACGGCTCGGGTAAATCCACCCTTCTTAAAATGCTTGGGCGTCACCAGAAGCCGTCCGACGGCGAGCTGTTGCTGAATGGCATGCCGCTCGATCAGTGGAGCAGTAAAGCCTTTGCCCGCGAGGTGGCGTATCTGCCGCAACAGTTGCCGCCCGCTGAAGGCATGACGGTGCGTGAGCTGGTGGCAATTGGTCGTTATCCGTGGCACGGCGCATTAGGCCGTTTCGGCGTGGCCGATCGTGACAAAGTGGAAGAAGCCATTGAACTGGTGGGGCTCAAGCCGTTCGCGAACCGGCTGGTGGACAGTTTGTCCGGCGGCGAGCGCCAGCGCGTATGGATTGCGATGCTGGTGGCCCAGGACAGCCGCTGTTTATTGCTTGATGAGCCGACCTCGGCGCTGGACATCGCGCACCAGGTGGACGTGCTGGCGTTGATCCACCGTCTGAGCCAGCAAAAAGGCTTAACGGTGATTGCGGTGCTCCACGACATCAATATGGCGGCGCGCTACTGCGATTATCTGGTGGCATTGCGCGGCGGCGAAATGATTGCCCAGGGCTCTCCGGCATCCATGATGCAGAGCGATACCCTGGAGCGTATTTACGGTATCCCGATGGGGATCCTGGCCCATCCCGCTGGCGCGGCGCCTGTGAGTTTTGTCTACTGATGTCTGATGCTCTGTTATCGTCAATTTCCCGTCGTCGGCTGGTTACGGCGATGGCGCTGTCACCGCTGCTGTGGCAAATGGGCACCGCCCGGGCTGCGACCGTCGATCCGCATCGCGTTGTGGCGCTGGAGTGGTTACCGGTGGAACTGCTGATGGCGCTCGGCGTGCAGCCTTACGGCGTCGCGGATATTGTTAATTACCGACTGTGGGTCAATGAACCCCGGTTGCCGGAGTCGGTGATTGATGTGGGGCTGCGTACCGAGCCCAATCTTGAGTTGCTGGCCCAAATGAAGCCCTCATTGCTGGTCTGGTCGACGGGGTATGGCCCGTCGGAAGAGACGCTACGGCCTATCGCGCCGGGGCGCGGCTTCAGTTTTAGCGACGGTAAACAGCCCCTCGCTAAAGCGCGTAACTCGCTGCTGGATATGGGCGAGTTGCTGGGCCTCCAGCAGGCCGCGCGCGATCATCTTGATCGCTTTGATGCGTATCTGGCGCAGATGAAACCGCGCTTCGCCCGGCGGGGAAACCGCCCGGTTCTGATGATGACCCTGATGGACGAGCGGCATGTGCTGGTGATCGGCGAAAACAGTCTGTTCCAGCAGGTCATGAATGTGATGGGTATGGCGAACGCCTGGCATGGCGAAACCAATTTCTGGGGCAGCGCCGTGGTGGGGATTGAACGCCTCGCGGCGATCAAAGACGCGGATGTACTGTGCTTTGAGCACGGCGATGATGCTCTGCTGGCACGCATCGCCACTACGCCGTTGTGGAACGCGATGCCGTTCATTCGCCAACAGCGTTTCCAGCGCGTTCCTGCCGTATGGTTCTATGGCGCAACCCTTTCTGCGATGCACTTTTGCCGGGTACTGGATGCGGCGCTGGGAGGCAAAGCATGAAGGCGAGAGGCCATTATTTTGCGCCGATCCTGCTGTCGGCGATGTTTCTGACCGGGCTCTGGCTTACCTGGTTCAACCTTAATCATCAACTGCCACGCGATCAGTGGAGCGCAGCGTTATGGCATCCCAGCCAGGACGCTATCGACCAGATGCTGTTCCATTACAGCGCATTGCCGCGCCTGGCGATCTCACTGCTGGTGGGCGCAGGCCTGGGGCTGGTCGGGGTGCTTTTTCAACAGGTGCTGCGTAATCCGCTGGCGGAACCGACCACGCTCGGCGTGGCAACGGGCGCGCAACTGGGTGTCGCCGTCGCCACGCTGTGGGCGCTGCCCGGCGGCTACCTTACCACGCAGTTCGCCGCACTGGCGGGCTCGGCGCTGGTCGGGCTTATCGTGTTCGGCGTTGCCTGGAATAAGCGTTTGTCGCCAGTCACCCTGATTCTGGCGGGTCTGGTGGTGAGCCTGTATTGCGGCGCGGTTAACCAGCTCATCATCATCTTCCATCACGATCAATTACAAAGCGTGTTCCTGTGGAGTACCGGCGCGCTCAACCAGACCGACTGGAGCATTGTTTCCCGTCTGTGGCCGCAGTTACTGGGCGGCGTGATGCTGACCCTGCTGCTGTTGCGCCCGCTTACGTTGATGGGGATCGACGATGGCGTGGCGCGAAACCTTGGGCTGGCGCTTTCCCTTGCGCGCCTGGCGGCGCTGGTGTTGGCGATTGCGATCAGCGCCTTGCTGGTCAACGCCGTGGGGATCATCGGTTTTATCGGCCTGTTCGCGCCGTTGCTGGCGAAAATGCTTGGCGCACGTCGTCTGTTGGCCCGGTTGATCCTCGCGCCAGTCATCGGCGCGCTTATCCTCTGGTTGTCCGATCAGGTCATCGTCTGGCTGACGCGGGTATGGATGGAGATATCCACCGGCGCGGTTACCGCTTTGATTGGCGCGCCGCTGCTGCTCTGGCTGCTGCCACGTTTACGCACGCAGAGCGCGCCGTCCCTGAATGCGGGCGACACCATCCCCGTTGAACGTCAGCATGTGCTGTGGTTTGCCATGGTGGGTGTCGGCATATTGGTGCTGATGGCGGGCGTGGCGCTGACGTTTGGGCGTGACGCTCACGGCTGGACCTGGGCCAGCGGCGATCTGTTGCAGCAGTTACTGCCGTGGCGCTGGCCACGCGTACTGGCGGCGATGACCGCTGGCTGTATGCTGGCGGTGGCAGGCTGTATTATCCAGCGTCTTACCGGCAACCCCATGGCAAGCCCGGAAGTGCTTGGCATCAGTTCCGGCGCGGCATTCGGTGTGGTACTTATGCTGTTTCTGGTGCCGGGTGACGTCTTCGGCTGGCTGTTGCCCGCCGGCAGTCTGGGGGCCGCCGCCACGCTGCTGATCATCATGGTAACCGCCGGGCGCGGAGGGTTCTCACCGCACCGTATGTTGCTGGCCGGGATGGCGCTGAGCACCGCGTTCACCATGCTGTTAATGATGTTGCAGGCCAGTGGCGATCCGCGAATGGCGAAGGTGATCACCTGGATTTCTGGTTCCACCTACAGCGTGACCGGCCATCATGCGGTATACAGCTTTGTCATTATGGCGGTGCTGCTGGCGCTTACCCCGCTATGCCGTCGTTGGTTGACGGTCCTGCCCCTGGGCGGAGATACGGCCCGGGCGGTAGGCGTGGCGCTAACACCATCGCGTGTGGCTCTGTTGATGCTGGCGGCAAGCCTGACGGCCGCGGCGACGCTGACCATTGGGCCGCTGAGTTTTGTCGGGCTGATGGCGCCGCATATAACCCGGATGATGGGCTTTCGACGAGCGCTGCCGCAGTTGGTGATTTCCGCGCTGTTGGGCGGGATGTTGCTGATTGTCGCGGACTGGTGCGGCAGAATGGTGATGTTCCCGTATCAGATCCCGGCAGGCCTGTTGTCGACCTTTATCGGTGCGCCGTACTTCGTGTATCTGCTGCGTAAGCAGAGCCGTTAAGACGTTGGGCCGCTTTCGCCCGGAAAGCGGCTTATTCTGCTGCAACCGCGCGGGCGATAAGCTCGCGCAGCCACTGATGCGCCGGATCCCGATGCACGCGTTCCGGCCACAGCATCACCTTATCAAACCCGGTAATCTCAATCGGCGCGTCCAGTATTTTGAGCGCCGGATCGTCACGCACCAGTCTTTCCGGTAATAACGCCACCATATTGGTGCGGCTCAGCACGGCGCTGACAAAGCTGAAGTGCGGCACGGACATCACGACCTTACGCGTCAGCCCTAATGCCGCCAGCGCTTCATCGGTGCTGCCGACAAATCCGCCGCCGTCCGGCGACACAATCACATGCTCAAGCTGGCAAAATTGTGCCAGATCCGGTGACTGTTGCAATTCAGGGTGATCGCGGCGGCACACCAGCCGATAGTTTTCCTTAAACAGCAGGCGACTACGCAAGTCCAGGGGCGCGCCGCTGCGGGTGAAAATCGCCAGATCGAGTTTGTCATGCTCCATTGCGGCCCCGAGCCGGGTTGAGGGGACTTCCATCAGTGCCAGACGGCAATGTGGTGCGGCATGGCGTAATTCAGCCAGCGCGGGGAGCAATACCGAATGCTCACTGTAATCCGACGCGGCAATGCGCCAGGTAATGTGTGCTTGTGCAGGCTCGAAGGGCAGCGGCGAGGCGATGGCATTGTCCAGTGCCTGAAGCGCCTGACGCAACGGTTCGCGCAGCGCCTCCGCCCGTGCGGTGGGGCGCATACCGCGTGGTCCGGGCAGCAGCAGCGGGTCGCCTAACGCTTCGCGGAGTTTGGCCAACTGTACGCTGACCGAGGGTTGGGAGAGGTGCAGACGCGCCGCCGCGCGGGTGACGTTTTGCTCAGTCAGTAGCGCATCCAGCGTCAGCAATAAATTCAAATCCAGCCTGCTGAGATTGTTCATCACAATACCTGATATTAACGCTATTCATTTTAACTATACCTGACGATGAGTGATGCTGACGTCACTTTTCATCAGGAGACATGGTCATGAATGTATTGATTGTCTATGCCCACCCGGAACCCCAATCGCTCAATGGCGCACTTAAAAACGCGATGGTCGGCCAGCTTACCGCGCTGGGCCACCAGGTTCAGGTATCGGATCTGTATGCCATGAACTGGAAAGCCTCGCTGGATGCGGCGGATTTTACCCTTGATCATCAGGGCAAGCCGTTCGATCCCGCAGAGGATTCAAAACTGGGTTATCAGCAGGGATTACAGACTCCTGATATCACCCGCGAGCAGGAAAAACTGTGCCGGGCGGATACGGTGATTTTCCAGTTCCCGCTGTGGTGGTTCACCATGCCTGCCATTATGAAAGGCTGGTTTGAGCGGGTGTATGCCTATGGTTTCGCCTATGGCGTAGGGGAGCACTCAGACAGCCACTGGGGCGATCGCTACGGCGAAGGCAACATGGCTGGCAAGCGCGCCATGCTGGTGGTGACGGCAGGCGGCTGGGAGAGTCATTACCACCCGCGCGGTATCAACGGCGGTATTGATGACATTCTGTTCCCCATCCATCACGGTATGCTGTGGTATCCGGGGTTTGACGTTCTGCCGCCGCACCTGATTTACCGTGCCCGCAAGATGGATCAGGCGCGTTTTCAGATGGAGTGCGAGAAGCTGGAGGCGCGGATGAAAACCCTTGAACAGACAGCACCGCTGCCGTTTCGTCGTCAAAACTTCGGCGATTACGCGATCCCGTCGTTAATTCTGAAGCCGGAGCTGGCGGAAGGGGAGAGCGGATTTGGCGTCCATTTGCAACGCTGAAAGGAAAAGCGGCCCGCGCCGGATAACGCGGGCCAGAAAGGGTTACAGCTTCGCAAACACCTGACGCGCGGCATCGATGGTATTGTCGATATCTTCTTCGCTGTGCGCCACGGACATAAAGCCCGCTTCAAACGCGGACGGCGCCAGATAGACCCCTTCTTCCAGCATCAGGTGGAAGAAACGCTTAAAGCGCTCCACGTCGCAGCCCAGCACATCCTGATAGCAGGTGACGGTCGGTGCATCGGTGAAGAACAGGCCGAACATGCCGCCGACGTGGTTAACCACCAGCGGGATACCGGCTTGCTGGGCTGCTTCACGCAAGCCTTCCGCCAGACGCGTGGTCAGATTGGTCAGCGTGGCATGAATGCCCGGTTGCGCCACCTCGGTCAGGCAGGCATAACCCGCCGCCATCGCGATGGGGTTACCGGACAGCGTTCCCGCCTGATAAACCGGGCCGGTCGGGGCCAGCGCTTCCATGATTTCCCGACGTCCGCCGAATGCGCCCACCGGCATACCACCGCCGATGATTTTGCCCAGGCAGGTTAAATCCGGTTCTACATCGTAATAAGACTGCGCGCCCGCCAGCGCCACGCGGAAACCGGTCATCACTTCATCGATAATCAGCAGCGCGCCGAACTCATCACACAATGCGCGCAAGCCAGGCAGGAAGTCTGGCTGCGGCGGGATGCAGTTCATATTGCCGGCGACCGGCTCTACGATGATGCAGGCGATATCCTGCGGATACAGCTCGAAAGCCTCGCGCACGGAGGCCAAATCGTTATAAGTGCAGGTCAGGGTGTGCTTAGCGAAATCCGCGGGTACGCCTGGCGAATTGGGCTGGCCCAGGGTCAACGCGCCGGAGCCTGCTTTCACCAGCAGACAGTCGGCGTGACCGTGATAGCAGCCTTCGAATTTGATGATTTTGTCGCGATGGGTATAGCCGCGTGCCAGACGGATGGCGCTCATGGTGGCTTCGGTGCCGGAGTTAACCATCCGCACCATATCCATGGTGGGCACCAGCTCGGTGACCAGCTGCGCCATTTTGACTTCCATCTCGGTCGGCGCGCCAAAGCTTAATCCGCGCTGGGCCGCTTCGATCACGGCGTTGCGGATAGCGGGGTGGTTATGACCCAGCACCATCGGCCCCCAGGAGCCCACGTAGTCGATATAGGCTTTGCCGTCGGCGTCATAAAGGTAAGCCCCATCTGCGCGTTCAATGAAAAGCGGCGTGCCCCCTACGCCGGTAAAGGCGCGTACCGGTGAATTAACCCCGCCAGGGATAAGCTCGCGAGCGGCAGCGTAGAGATGTTCAGACTTACTCATGAATCGGCTCCTGATTCGTGGAATGGGTAACAACGGGCTATTCTAAGTTATTCGCCGACGTTAATGAAAGTTTTGCCCGATTGAATCATTATATTTTGCAGGGATTTTCCTCGCGACGTTGCCCCTTCAGGCGAGTAGAATGCCGTGCGTTTAAAAACTACTGTAAATGATGGTGTATGAATTCTAAAAACTCCTCGTTTGAAGCACAGCAAATCATTCGCCTGACACGGCGAGAACGCATTCGGCAACTTCTTAACCGCGATAAAACCCCGGCGGTGACTCTGTTAATGGCCGCCGTCGTCGGAACGTTAACCGGCCTGGCGGGCGTCGCCTTTGATAAAGCGGTGGAATGGGTACAACTCAACCGCATAGCCCTGCTGGCGGGCAATGCCGACCATGCCCTGGTGGTGTGGCCGCTGGCCTTCATCGCCTCGGCGGCGCTGGCGATGTTTGGTTACTGGCTGGTGCGACGCTTCGCGCCTGAAGCGGGCGGTTCCGGTATTCCGGAGATCGAAGGCGCGCTGGAAGGGTTAAGGCCGGTGCGCTGGTGGCGCGTCCTGCCGGTCAAATTCTTTGGCGGTATGGGCACACTGGGTGCCGGCATGGTGCTGGGACGCGAAGGGCCGACGGTGCAAATCGGCGGTAACCTCGGCGGGATGATTCGGGATATTTTCCGGATGCGCAGCGCGGAAGCGGGCCATACCCTGTTGGCGACCGGCGCGGCGGCGGGGATCTCTGCGGCCTTTAACGCGCCGCTGGCGGGTATTCTGTTTGTCATTGAAGAGATGCGCCCTCAGTTCCGCTATAGCCTCATTTCTATTAAAGCGGTGTTTACCGGCGTGATCATGTCGAGCATCGTGTTTCGTTTGCTCAATGGCGAGACGGCCCTTATCGATGTGGGGCAACTCACCAACGCACCGGTTCATACGCTGTGGCTGTATCTGCTGTTAGGGATGATTTTCGGCATTGTGGGCCCGCTGTTTAATACGCTGGTGCTAAAGGCACAGGATATTTTTGCGAAAATCCACGGCGGGAATATCACCAAATGGGTGCTGATCGGCGGGCTTATAGGCGGCTTGTGCGGCGTGCTTGGGCTGATTGAACCCACCGCGGCGGGCGGTGGATTTGCACTTATCCCTGTTGCGGCGGCAGGCAATTTTACCATCGGTATGCTGCTGTTTATTTTTATCGCCCGTGTTATTACCACGGTGCTGTGTTTCTCCTCCGGGGCGCCGGGCGGTATTTTCGCGCCGATGCTGGCACTGGGCACCTTACTGGGCACGGCGTTTGGTATGGCGTGTGTTGTGTGGTTCCCGGCCTGGCAACTGGAGCCCGGAACCTTTGCTATTGCGGGTATGGGCGCGCTGTTTGCCGCGTCGGTACGCGCGCCGCTCACCGGCATCGTGCTGGTACTGGAAATGACTGACAATTATCAGCTCATTTTGCCAATGATCATAACCTGCCTGGGTGCCACACTGCTGGCGCAGCTGCTGGGCGGAAAACCGCTGTATTCAACCATTCTCGCGCAGACGCTGGCGAAACAGGAAGCGGAGAAGCAGTCAAAAGCCGCCCAACCGGAGAATACTTGAACGATTTACCAGGGTATTAGATAATGACCAAATAGTTTGGGTGATATCCGTCATACTTCTGGCCGTTTCTGTTCCGGGACCGCCTCCAGGATTCGGTTAATTACCCGAATCGCCGTATCAATGGGAGCAAATAATGAGTGATGACGTAGCGCTGCCTCTGCAATTTACCGATGCAGCAGCCAACAAAGTAAAAAGCCTGGTTGCCGATGAAGAAAACCCGAACCTGAAACTGCGCGTTTATATCACCGGTGGTGGTTGCAGCGGTTTCCAGTACGGCTTCACCTTTGACGACCAGATTAACGAAGGCGACATGACCATTGAGAAACAGGGTGTCGCGCTGGTGGTTGACCCGATGAGCCTGCAATACCTGGTCGGCGGCTCGGTGGATTACACTGAAGGGCTGGAAGGTTCCCGTTTTGTGGTAACCAACCCGAACGCGACCAGCACCTGCGGCTGCGGTTCTTCATTTAGTATTTAAACCGTAATGCCCATAAAAAAAGCCGTGATTGCATCACGGCTTTTTTGTTTTCACGGCCGGTCGTCCAGCGCGAAGGTCGGCAGTTTGAGGTGCCAACGGATCGCCGCCAGCCGGATCCCCAACGTCACGACCATGCCCACCATGCTCGCCTGCTCAAGCCCTATGCCGAAGACATAAAAGGCGTTGGCGTGAACAATGCCGCCGATAATACAGGCGGTGGCGTAAATTTCGGTGCGCAAAATCATCGGCACTTCACGGGCGAGGACATCGCGGATGATCCCGCCGCCGACGCCGGTCAGTACGCCCATACACACCGCGACCAGCGGGCCGGTCCCGGCCATAAAAGCTTTGTTAACCCCGATGCCGACAAATACCGCCAGCCCGACGGCATCCAGCACGGGCAATATCCATTTCGGCAGACGGCGCGGCTGACGCACCAGCACAATGGTCAGCATACAGGTCACCATTGCGACCACCAGGTCGGTAGGATCTTTGACCCAAAATACCGGCCCGTTAGCGAGCGCCATATCGCGAATGGTTCCTCCGCCCACTGCCGTCACCACACCCAGCACCAGCACGCCAAATGGGTCCATACGCAGTTTACCGGCCAATAAAACGCCTGAAATAGCAAAAACGGCAGTACCAATGATATCCAGCCAATAGACCAGCATTGCTCACCCTCATGATTTCGTTATTTCCGCCAGTGACTGGCAGAGCTGTTTTGCGGCGAGGATAATACGCGGCCCGGCACGTTCAAACCAGTCGTCATGAAGGGCAATAACCGGAACATTGAGCTGGTCATGCCAAAATTGGCTTGTTTTTGGAATATTGCGCTGTTCTCCTGCAACCACAATTGCCTGCGGCTTGCGCATCAGAACCTGCTCGCGGCTGACCTGCGGCCAGGGTACGCGGCTGTCGGCAAAGATATTTTCTCCGCCGCACACCTCCAGAATCTGATTTTGCAGCGAGGATTTCCCGGAAGTGAACAGCGGCTGTCCGCCGAACTGCAAAAATACGCGGATCTTAGGCCGATCGGCATACTGTTTTTGCAGCGCGGCATACTCCTGCGCCAGTTTGTCGGCGGCGGCGTTGGCCTGATCGGGATTCGGGCTCCATTTAGCCAACTGACGCAATGCACCCACAATATCGTCAACCGTCATGGGGTCGAGCCCACAGCACGGAAATGCCCAGCGCCTTGAGTTGATTGACCTGCCGTTCGGCGTTACCTCCGCGCCAGGCCACCACTAAATCGGGTTTCAACGCCACGATGCGTTCGAAATTCATGCCCTGCCAGTTCGCCACCTGCTCAATTTTTTTAGCGGCCTCGGGATAATCAGAATAGTTGCTGACCGCAACGGGGGTAATACCGGCGGCAAAAGCCAGTTCGGTATTGCCAGGCGAAAGGGTGATAACACGCGGCGCGGCATAAAGCGCGACGGGGAGAAGAAAAAGGGCGCACAGCGCCCCGAATCGGATGAACTTAGCCATGTTGCAGCTGTTGAAGCAGCGTTTCGACCATCAGGCTGGACTGCTTCGCCGCCACCGCGAGGAATTCGTCAAAGCTCAAATGGGATTCTTTATCCGCCACATCGGAAATCGCGCGCACCACCACAAATGGCACCCCGAAGTTATGACAGACGTGAGCAACGGCCGTGGCTTCCATCTCTACGGCAATCGCATTCGGGAAATGCTGGCGGATCTTCGCCAGGTTTTCCGCGCCGTTGATAAAGGCATCACCACTCACCACCAGGCCGCGCACCGCGTGAAGATCCAGCTTTTTAAAACACGCTTCGGCGGCGGCGATCAGTTTCTCATCAGCCTTGAAACCGGCCGGGCAACCCGGCAACTGACCATATTCATAGCCAAACGCGGTCACATCGGCATCGTGATAGCGCACATCGTCAGACACCACGATATCGCCCACTTTCAGCGTTGGCGCGAGGCCACCCGCGGAACCGGTATTAATGATCACATCCGGTTTGCAATGTTCCAGCAGCAGCGTCGCGCCCATGGCCGCCGCGACTTTGCCAATCCCTGATTTCAGCAGCGCCACCTCGGTGCCGTTTAGCGTCCCGGTATAGATTTCACATCCGGCAATGTTGAGCGTTTGACGGTTTTCGATTTTGTCGCGCAGAAGGGTGACTTCTTCTTCCATTGCGCCAATGATGCCTGCTTTCATAGAGATACTCGCTAAATGTTAGATTCGGGGGCATAGTCTATCATGGCAGGAGCAGGGAAATAATTGGCTAATCGACCCGGAGGGCTTATGGCTGCGTTCGACTTTCGCAATAAGATTAACTGGCATCGTCGCTACCGTTCTCCCCAGGGCGTGAAAAGCGAACACGAAATTCTGCGTATTTTTGAAAGCGATCGTGGACGCATCATTAATTCTCCTGCTATCCGCCGCCTCCAGCAAAAAACCCAGGTCTTCCCGCTTGAACGTAATGCCGCCGTACGCACCCGGCTTACTCACTCTATGGAGGTCCAGCAGGTAGGCCGTTATATCGCAAAGGAGGTATTAAGCCGCCTCAAGGAGCGTAAATTACTGGCGGAATACGGGCTTGATGAGCTGACCGGGCCGTTTGAAAGCATTGTGGAAATGTCCTGCCTGATGCATGACATCGGCAACCCGCCGTTCGGTCATTTTGGCGAAGCGGCCATCAACGACTGGTTCCGTCAGCGGTTAATGCCTGCCGACGCCACTACTCAACCTCTCAGCGACGATCGGTGCCAGGTCGCCGTGCTCAAATTGCGCGAAGGTGAAGAGGCGCTCAACGATCTGCGCCGCAAGATACGCAACGATCTTTGCCAGTTTGAAGGGAATGCCCAGGGCATTCGCCTGGTGCATACGCTGTTGCGGATGAATCTCACCTGGGCGCAGGTGGGGGGGGATTCTGAAATATACGCGTCCGGCCTGGTTCGTTGGGCCGGTGCCGGACAGCCACAGTTACCTGATGAAAAAACCCGGCTTTTACCTGTCTGAAGAGGAATATATTGTACGGTTGCGTAAAGAACTTGTGCTCGATGAATACTGCCGGTTCCCGTTAACCTGGATTATGGAGGCCGCCGATGATATTTCTTACTGCGTCGCGGATTTAGAAGACGCGGTGGAGAAACGCATATTTAGCGTTGAGCAGCTTTATTCCCATTTGCGCGAGGCATGGGGGACGCATCAGCAGAGCGATCTGTTTGCTCAGGTGGTGCAAAACGCCTGGGATAAATCCCTGACTAATTCCATGCAGCGCAGCGCCGAAGACCAGTTCTTTATGTATTTGCGGGTAAACACGCTTAATAAACTCGTGCCCTATGCCGCCCAGCGTTTTATTGAGAATTTACCTACCATTTTCCACGGCTGCTTTAATCAGGCATTGCTGGAAGATGAGAGTCCTTCCAGTCGTCTTCTTAAACTTTATAAGACTGTCGCGGTTCGCCACGTATTTAGTCACCCTGACGTTGAACAGCTCGAATTACAAGGTTACCGGGTGATTAAAGGGCTGCTGGATATATATCAACCGCTGCTGTTATTAAGCATGGATGATTTTCAGCGTCTGGTTGATGAAAAAAGCGGCCGCAGCTTACCTATTGAAACCCGGTTATTTCATAAGCTCTCCGGACGGCACCGTCTGGCTTATATCGAAGCGATGAGTCATGTTGACCAAAATAACCCGGATTTTGCTGTTTGGGAGTATTATTATCGCTGCCGACTGATTCAGGACTATATTAGTGGCATGACCGATCTTTATGCATGGGACGAATACCGCAAGCTGATGGCGGTAGAATAATATCCGAAAGTTTTGTAAAGACGGCCAATAAATTTTTACTTTTCAAGAAATTCACGGGTGGAACTTCGCGCTAAAAATTCACTCTGATAGTCACGATCACAGCAATTTTGCATGACTAAATTAATTGAGAATGAAACACATGAAAAAAACCACGTTAGCATTAAGTGCGCTGGCTCTGAGTATGGGTCTGGCGCTGAGCCCTCTCTCCGCTGTCGCAGCTGAAACCGCCTCGTCGGCATCGGTTGCTCAACCGATGCCAAGCCTGGCGCCGATGCTTGAAAAGGTGATGCCTTCAGTGGTCAGCATTAATGTGGAAGGCACCACGGCGGTAAACAACCAGCGTCTGCCGCGTAATTTCCAGCAGTTCTTCGGGGATGATTCTCCTTTCTGCCAGGATGGCTCGCCTTTCCAGAGTTCTCCGTTCTGCCAGGGCGGGGGAGCCGGTCCGCAAGGGGGCCAGCAGCAGAAGTTTATGGCGCTGGGTTCCGGGGTCATCATTGACGCCGCTAAAGGTTATGTGGTCACCAATAACCACGTTGTGGACAACGCCACCAGCATTAAAGTACAGCTGAGCGATGGCCGTAAGCTTGATGCAAAAATGGTGGGTAAAGATCCGCGCTCCGATATCGCCCTGATCCAGATTCAGGATCCGAAAAACCTCACGGCGATTAAGCTCGCCGACTCCGACGCCCTGCGCGTAGGTGATTACACCGTAGCTATTGGTAACCCGTTCGGTCTCGGCGAAACCGTAACTTCCGGGATTGTTTCGGCGCTGGGCCGCAGCGGCCTGAACGCGGAGAACTACGAAAACTTTATCCAGACCGATGCGGCGATTAACCGGGGTAACTCCGGCGGCGCGCTGGTGAATCTGAACGGCGAGCTGATCGGGATTAACACCGCGATCCTGGCGCCGGATGGCGGCAACATCGGTATTGGTTTTGCCATCCCGAGTAACATGGTGAAAAACCTGACCAGCCAGATGGTGGAATACGGGCAGGTCCGCCGTGGCGAACTGGGCATTATGGGCACCGAGCTCAGCTCTGAGCTGGCGAAAGCGATGAAAGTCGATGCCCAGCGCGGGGCGTTTGTCAGCCAGGTGATGCCGAACTCTTCCGCCGCTAAAGCGGGCGTGAAGGCGGGCGATGTCATCGTCTCGTTGAATAACAAGCCGATTAACAGTTTCGCGGCGCTGCGTGCGCAGGTCGGTTCAATGCCGGTCGGCAGTAAGCTGACGCTGGGTCTGTTACGCGACGGCAAGCCTACCTCCGTTGAGCTGGAATTGCAGCAGAGCAGCCAGAATCAGGTCGACTCTTCTTCCATCTTCAACGGGATTGAAGGCGCGGAGATGAGCAACCAGACGGGTAACACCCCAGGTGTGGTGGTAAACAGCGTTAAAGCCGGTTCCCCGGCGGCACGCATTGGCCTGAAAAAAGGCGATATCATTCTGGGGGCTAACCAGCAGCCGGTGAAAAACATCGCTGAACTGCGCAAAATTCTCGACAGTAAGCCGTCTGTGCTGGCGCTGAATGTGAAACGCGGCGATAGCACGCTTTACCTGCTGATGCAGTAAGCCTGAAAGGGTTTTTTGTGACCCTTTCCACAACTCCATAGTCTGACCCCGCCCTTTGTGCAAATGCACAATGCGCGGGGTTTTTTTGTGCTTTATTCTGAATCATCGACTGAGTGGAGGGGCAGAATGGCTGGCTGGCATCTTGATACCAAAATGGCACAGGATATCGTGTCACGTACGATGCGGATCATTGATACCAATATCAACGTCATGGATGCCCGTGGACGTATTATCGGTAGTGGCGATCAGGAACGCATTGGGGAATTGCACGAAGGTGCGCTGCTGGTGCTTTCTCAGGGTCGCGTTGTGGATATTGATAACGCCGTAGCGCGCAGCCTTCATGGTGTTCGCGAGGGGATTAACCTGCCGCTGCGTATTGAAGGGGAAATCGTTGGGGTGATAGGCCTGACGGGCGACCCGGCGCATTTACGCAAATACGGCGAGCTGGTGTGCATGACGGCGGAGATGATGCTTGAGCAGTCTCGCCTGATGCATATGTTGGCGCAGGATACCCGTCTGCGTGAAGAACTGGTGATGAACCTCATTCAGGCGGAAGAGCATACCCCGGCGCTAATGGAATGGGCGCAGCGGTTGGGCATCGATCTGAACCAGCCGCGCGTGGTTGCCGTGGTGGAAGTGGATAGCGGCCAGCTTGGCGTGGATAGCGCCATGGCGGAGCTGCAACAGCTGCAAACCGCCTTGACGACTCCTGAGCGCAACAATCTGGTGGCCATTGTTTCGCTCACCGAAATGGTGGTGCTGAAGCCCGCGCTTAATGCGTTTGGCCGCTGGGACGCGGAAGATCATCGCCGACGGGTTGAACAGCTCATCGCCCGAATGAGAGAGAGTGGACATTTGCGCTTTCGCGTGGCGCTCGGCAACTATTTTACCGGGCCAGGCAGCATTGCACGTTCATGGCGAACCGCACGCACCACCATGATGGTAGGTAAGCAGCGCATGCCTGATGTGCGCAGCTATTTTTATCAGGATTTAATGTTGCCGGTGCTGCTGGACAGCCTGCGCGGCGGCTGGCAGGCCAACGAGCTGGCGCGTCCGTTGATAAAACTGAAGGCCATGGATAATAACGGCTTGTTGCGTCGCACCCTGGCCGCATGGTTCCGTCACAACGTCCAGCCGCTGGCTACCTCAAAAGCGCTGTTTATTCACCGTAATACGCTTGAGTACCGACTGAACCGGATTTCAGAACTGACCGGGCTGGATTTGGGGAATTTCGACGACAGGCTGCTGTTGTATATCGCGTTGCAGCTCGACGAACAGCGTTAGCAGGTAAAGCAGGGCGGGGGAACTCCCGCCCTGAGAGAATTATTTGCGGGTCAGCTTTTCCAGATCGGCTTCGATTTCAGTGATCTTGTTGGCAACGACGCTTTCGAGATGGCGCAGATCGTCGAGGATCTTACGTTTCAAATCGACTTCGGTACGATCGCGTAAACAGATCTGATCCAGTTCATCAATCACGTAACGCAGATTCGGGCTAATCTCCTGAACTTCTTTGTAACCTTGCCCTACGCCATCAGCCACCACGGTTTTGCGCTGGCGTGGATACTTAAATTTCACGCTCTTGGCAAAAAACTCGCCTTTATCCTTACGAAAGTAGATTTTCAGGATGTCATTGTTGGCTTCCTGCCGGAGGCTGTACCGGTCAATCTCTTCAGGATTGGTTATGCCCAGACTCTTAAGATTATCGTACATAGCGGTATCCTTAGCGAAACATTAACCCAGAAATAATTAATGAAATAATTCGTTAATGCCACAACCGTGTACAAAAAAGGCGGGTTATCCCGCCTTTTTCATTCATCTTTAGTCGATAGTGCGAAGCAGCTCATTAATGCCGACTTTGCCACGGGTTTTGGCATCGACTTTTTTCACGATTACCGCACAGTATAGGCTGTATTTGCCGTCTTTCGAAGGCAGGTTGCCGGAGACCACCACCGAGCCTGCCGGAACGCGGCCATAATGCACTTCGCCGGTTTCGCGATCGTAAATGCGGGTGCTCTGGCCGATGTAGACGCCCATCGAGATTACCGAACCTTCTTCCACGATCACGCCTTCCACCACTTCAGAACGCGCACCGATGAAGCAGTTGTCTTCAATGATAGTTGGGTTCGCCTGCAGCGGTTCCAGAACGCCGCCAATGCCGACGCCGCCGGACAGGTGAACGTTTTTACCGATCTGCGCGCAGGAGCCTACGGTCGCCCAGGTATCAACCATGGTGCCTTCATCCACATAGGCACCGATGTTGACGTAAGACGGCATCAGCACGGTATTGCGGGCGATAAACGCGCCCTGGCGCACTGCCGCTGGCGGTACCACGCGGAAACCTTCCTTCTGGAAACGCGCCTGATCGTAATCGGCGAATTTCATCGGCACTTTATCGAAGTAGCGACTTTCCGCGCCGTCGATAACCTGGTTGTCATTGATGCGGAATGAAAGCAGCACCGCTTTTTTCAGCCACTGATGCGTCACCCACTGGCCGTCGATCTTCTCAGCCACGCGCAGCGCGCCAGAATCAAGAAGAGAGAGAACCTGGTTCACCGCTTCACGGGTTACGGTATCCACATTCGCGGGAGTGATGTCGGCGCGACGCTCGAAAACGGCCTCAATAACGTTTTGTAACTGCTGCATTGTCTCTTTCCATATTGCGTATAAAAATTCGTTACCCTTTATCGTTTGGATTGAGGGCGGCTGTCAACCGTTGTTGTACCTCCAGTTGCAGCGCATTATTAAGGCCACGCCGGTCCGCATTCGCGATTATAAATAAATCTTCTACTCGCTCGCCAATTGTCGAAATTCTCGCCCCATGGAGTGAAATTCCCAGGTCAGCGAACACCTGGCCGACCCGCGCTAAGAGTCCTGGCTGATCGAGGGCTATTAGCTCCATAAACGATTTCCGGTCGGTATGGGTGGGCAGAAAGTTTACCTCGGTCTCCACGGTGAAAGGTCGCAGTTTGGCAGGCTGACGACGCGGCTGCGGCGGATGCCAGGTCCGTTGTGTGATCGCCTGTTCAAGACCGAAACGGATCGCTTCATGGCGATCCGGAGCGAGCGGTTTGCCATCGGGTTCAAGCACGATAAACGTGTCCATCGCCATACCGTCGCGGGTGGTAAAAATTTGCGCGTCATGAACGCTCAGGTTACGTCGGTCCAGTTCAGCGCACACGGCGGCAAACAGGTAAGGTCGGTCCGGGCTCCAGATAAAGATTTCGGTACCGCCGCGCGTGGCCTGCGGGCTCAGCAAAATTAACGGCTTGCTGAGATCGTGCTGCAACAGATGCCGCGCATGCCAGGCAAGCTGATTTGGGCTATGCCGGACGAAATAGTTCGCCCGACAGCGCGCCCAGATCCGGTGTAATGCCTCTTCATCAATATTATCCATACGCAGCAGTGCCAGCGCCTGCACCTGATGGTGGCGCACGCGCTCGCGCATATCCGGCGTGTTTTGCATACCGCGGCGCAGTTGCTTTTCCGTCGCGAAGTAGAGTTCTCGCAACAGGCTCTGCTTCCAGCTGTTCCACAGGGTTTCGTTGGTGGCGCAAATATCGGCCACGGTCAGACACACCAGGAAACGCAGCCGGTTTTCGGTTTGCACCTGTTCGGCAAACTGTTTAATCACTTCGGGATCCTGAATATCGCGGCGCTGAGCGGTGACCGACATCAGCAGATGATGGCGCACCAGCCAGGCTACTAACTGCGTCTCCCGCGAGTTCAGGCCGTGAAGTTCTGCAAACTTGAGCACGTCCTGTGCGCCCAGTACTGAATGATCGCCGCCTCGCCCTTTGGCGATATCGTGAAAAAGCGCGGCGATAAGGATCAGTTCCGGATGCGTCAGGCGCGGCCACAGCTCCACGCACAGCGGATGCTTCTGGCGTGTCTCTTCACGGGCGAAGCTTTCCAGCTTCTGCATAACCCGAATAGTGTGCTCATCCACCGTATAGGCATGGAACAGGTCGAACTGCATCTGGCCGACAATGTGCGACCACTGCGGCATATAGGCGCCGAGCACGCTGTGACGGTGCATGGGCAGGAGGCCGCGGCTGACCGCACCGGGATGACGCAGCATCGATAAAAACAGGCTGCGGGCTTCAGGGATGTAGCACAACGGTTCAGCTAAATGGCGTCGCGCATGGCGTAAATGGCGCAGCGTGGTGGAGTAGATGCCGGTGATATCGCGGTTGCGCACCATGGCGTAGAACATGCGCAGAATCGCCTGCGGCTCGCGGATAAACAGGGTTTCATCACGCAGATCGATAAGTCCGCCGCGCAACTGGAAATCATCATCCAGAGGACGCGGTTTTTCATCGGCAGGCAGCGCCAGAATCGCCTCGTCAAACAGCTGCAACAGCATGTGATTCAGCTCGCCGACCCGGCGCGTCACCCGGTAAAAATCTTTCATCATTTGCTCTACGGGCTCGTTGCCTTCACCCTGGTAATGCAGGCGCTGGGCGACGCTGAGCTGGCGATCAAACAACAGGCGGTTGTCGTAGCGGTTAAGTTCAAGATGCAGCGCAAAGCGAATTCGCCACAGCACATGCTGGCACTCATCCAGTTCGTTGCGCTCGGCTTCGGTGAGAAAACCGAAACCTACCATTTCGCTCAGGGATGTTGCGCCGAAGTGGCGTCGTGCCACCCATTGCAGGGTATGGATATCCCGCAGGCCGCCGGGGCTGCTTTTAATATCGGGTTCGAGGTTATAACTGGTGCCGTGGTAGCGTTGATGGCGCTCCTGCTGTTCAGTGACTTTGGCAGCGAAAAAACGCTCCGAAGGCCAGAAACCCTCCGAAAAAATGTGCTTATGGAGTTCGAGAAACAGCGCCACGTCGCCGGTCAACAGCCGCGATTCAATCAGATTGGTGGCGACAGTCAGATCGGATAATCCTTCCAGCAGGCACTCTTCCAGAGTACGTACGCTGTGGCCAACTTCCAGCTTCACATCCCACAGCAGCGTTAACAGTTCGCCGACTTTCTGAGATTGCGCCTCGCTCAGGCGTTTGCGGCTGAGGATCAGCAAATCGATATCGGATAACGGATGCAGCTCGCCGCGCCCGTAGCCACCTACCGCCACCAGCGCTGCTTCACTCAATTCGCCGAAGCCGTATTCAATCCACAGCCGCTGAAGTAACTGGTCGATAAATTCGGTGCGCGCTTCAATCAGCGTTTCGGCGGACAGCCCACTGTCGAAGGCGCTGGCCAGCCACTGCTGAAACTGGTCGATATGCGCTTTGATGGCCTGGCAGTGCAGGTCCGCCTGCGGCCAGACACCTGGGTTATCAGGCTGGCCGGGCAGGGTGGGGATAATGGTGCTGACGAAAGGTTCAGGTAAGGTATTACTCATGGCGCCACCCTAAAGAAAAATAAATTTGCCCAACGATTCAGAGATCCCGGGTCTGTGACAACAAAGTAAAAAAGTTACGCGAAAATAGAAAGGATCATTTTGTGATGGCGGGCAACGACCATAAGAATAAGAAAGGCCCTGAACAGGGCCTTTTGAAGGGGATTACGCGTCGGCAGTCAGCACTGCCGGGATGGTATCATCTTTGCGCAGCGTCAGAATTTCACAGCCATTTTCGGTCACCACGATGGTGTGCTCATACTGCGCGGACAGGCTGCGGTCTTTGGTCTTCACCGTCCAGCCGTCTTTCATGGTGCGAATGCGGTAATCGCCAGCATTGACCATCGGCTCAATGGTGAATGTCATGCCTGGCTGCAACACCACGCCGCCGTCATCAGCGTCATAGTGCAGTACCTGCGGTTCTTCATGGAACACGCGGCCAATACCGTGGCCGCAATATTCACGCACCACTGAAAAACCTTCCGCTTCGACGAATTTCTGAATCGCCGCCCCCAGCGTACGCAGGCGGATCCCCGGTTTAACCATGCGCAACGCCAGATAAAGGCTGTCCTGAGTGACGCGGCACAGGCGCTCGCCCAGGATGGTCGGTTTGCCGACGATAAACATTTTAGACGTATCGCCGTGATATTCGTCTTTGATGACGGTGACGTCGATGTTAACGATATCGCCATCTTTCAACAGTTTTTCATCGTCAGGAATACCGTGGCAGACCACTTCATTAATCGAGATGCAGACCGATTTCGGAAAACCGTGGTAATTGAGGCACGCAGACACCGCATGCTGCGTATTGACAATGTAATCGTTGCAGATCCGGTCGAGTTCGCCGGTACTGATCCCAGGTTTAACGTGAGGTTCAATCATCTCCAGCACATCAGCGGCGAGGCGGCCGGCGACGCGCATTTTTTCGATTTCGTCAGGGGTTTTAATTGATATAGCCATGAATAAGATCCGCTGTTGTCGTGAGTTCGACAATAATTTTGCAAGTAATAGTAATGTTAACAGGGCGGCTGGACAGAACCAAATTGAGATTTGATTTCGCCAACGCAGCGCGAACTACTGTTGGTGTCTTTATGGGTTTTGTGGTATAAAGCGCGCCGGACTTCTGTTCCGCATTTAATACACGCTGCGGCGCAGAAGCGACATTCTCACTATGTGTAACAACACACACGTATCGGCACATATTCCGGGGTGCCCTTTGGGGTCGGTAATATGGGATACGTGGAGGCATAACCCCAACTTTTATATAGAGGTTTTAAACATGGCTACTGTTTCCATGCGCGACATGCTCAAGGCTGGTGTTCACTTCGGTCACCAGACCCGTTACTGGAACCCGAAAATGAAGCCGTTCATCTTCGGTGCGCGTAACAAAGTTCACATCATCAACCTCGAGCAAACTGTACCGATGTTCAACGACGCCCTGGCTGAGCTGAACAAAATTGCTGCTCGCAAAGGCAAAATCCTGTTCGTTGGTACCAAACGCGCTGCAAGCGAAGCGGTGAAAGAAGCTGCCGAAAGCTGCGACCAGTTCTTCGTAAACCACCGCTGGTTGGGTGGCATGCTGACTAACTGGAAAACCGTTCGTCAGTCCATCAAACGCCTGAAAGATCTGGAAACTCAGTCTCAGGACGGTACTTTCGACAAGCTGACCAAGAAAGAAGCGCTGATGCGCACCCGTGAGCTGGAAAAACTGGAAAACAGCCTGGGCGGTATTAAAGACATGGGTGGCCTGCCGGACGCTCTGTTTGTAATCGATGCCGACCACGAGCACATCGCTATCAAAGAAGCAAACAACCTGGGTATCCCGGTATTTGCTATCGTTGATACCAACTCCGATCCGGATGGCGTTGATTTCGTTATCCCGGGTAACGACGATGCGATCCGTGCTGTTACTCTGTACCTGAACGCTGTAGCGACTACCGTTCGCGAAGCACGCTCTCAGGACCTGGCTTCTCAGGCTGAAGAAAGCTTTGTAGAAGCTGAATAATAAGGTTTTAGCCCTTATTTGAACGTGTATAGATAGGGGCCTTTTTATGGCCCCTTTTTCTCTTTTATATTTGCCTGGTCTCACCCACCGGGCAGATCAAATCTCCCGAGGATTTTAGAATGGCTGAAATTACCGCATCCCTGGTAAAAGAGCTGCGTGAGCGTACTGGCGCAGGCATGATGGATTGCAAAAAAGCGCTGACTGAAGCTAACGGCGACATCGAGCTGGCAATCGAAAACATGCGTAAATCCGGCGCGATCAAAGCGGCGAAAAAAGCAGGCAACGTTGCAGCTGACGGCGTGATCATCACCAAGATCGACGGCAACTACGGCATCATTCTGGAAGTTAACTGCCAGACTGACTTCGTTGCTAAAGACGGTGGTTTCCAGGCATTTGCTAACAAAGTGCTGGACGCTGCGGTTGCAGGCAAAATCACTGATGTTGAAGTACTGAAAACTCAGTTCGAAGAAGAGCGTGTTGCGCTGGTTGCTAAAATCGGTGAGAACATCAACATCCGTCGCGTAGCTTCCCTGGAAGGCGACGTTCTGGGTTCTTACCAGCACGGCGCGCGTATCGGCGTTCTGGTTGCTGCTAAAGGCGCTGACGAAGAGCTGGTTAAACAGCTGGCTATGCACATCGCTGCAAGCAAGCCGGAATTCGTTAAGCCGGAAGATGTGTCTGCTGAAGTGGTAGAAAAAGAGTACCAGGTACAGCTGGACATCGCTATGCAGTCTGGCAAGCCGAAAGAAATCGCAGAGAAAATGGTTGAAGGCCGCATGAAGAAATTCACCGGCGAAGTTTCTCTGACTGGCCAGCCGTTCGTTATGGATCCGAGCAAATCTGTTGCTCAGCTGCTGAAAGAGCACAACGCTGACGTAACTGGCTTCATCCGCTTCGAAGTGGGCGAAGGCATCGAAAAAGTTGAGACTGACTTCGCAGCAGAAGTTGCTGCAATGTCCAAGCAGTCTTAATGCAGTAAGGAGCCGCCTGAGGGCGGCTCTGTTTTATCAGTTAGACATTCAGTTTGCTCCCAGTGCGTGCGAACTGAAAAGCGGCGTATTATGCCGCCTTCAAATTATCCCATTCGTTGACTGTTCCAGGAAAGAAACATGGCTACCAATGCAAAACCCGTCTATAAACGCATTCTGCTCAAACTGAGTGGCGAAGCGCTGCAAGGTGCAGAAGGCTTCGGTATTGATGCGAGCATACTGGACCGCATGGCGCAGGAAATTAAAGAGCTGGTTGAGCTCGGCGTTCAGGTCGGTGTGGTGATCGGTGGAGGTAACCTGTTCCGTGGCGCAGGTCTGGCGAAAGCGGGCATGAACCGTGTGGTCGGCGACCATATGGGTATGCTGGCGACAGTAATGAATGGTCTGGCGATGCGTGATGCACTGCACCGTGCGTATGTGAACGCCCGCCTGATGTCGGCGATCCCGCTGAACGGCGTGTGCGATAACTATAGCTGGGCGGAAGCGATCAGCCTGCTGCGTAACAACCGTGTGGTGATCCTCTCTGCGGGCACCGGCAATCCTTTCTTTACCACTGATTCCGCAGCCTGCCTGCGCGGTATCGAAATCGAAGCTGATGTGGTTCTGAAAGCCACGAAAGTGGACGGCGTATTTTCCGCCGACCCGATGAAAGATCCGGCTGCCACCCTGTACGAGCAATTAAGCTATCAGGAAGTGCTGGAAAGAGAATTGAAAGTGATGGACTTAGCGGCCTTTACGCTGGCCCGTGACCATAAAATGCCGATTCGCGTGTTCAATATGAACAAGCCGGGCGCCCTGCGTCGGGTTGTAATGGGTGAAAAAGAAGGCACATTAATCACGGAATAATTTCCGTAAGCGACAATTCCGGGTAAAATTCCATTTCATTGTCGGTTCAGTTGGCGGATTATCTGCCGGGTGCCATGAATTAATCGGGCTATACTTATCACACTGCGTTTCACGTCGTCAGGCAAGCATGTGTGGCCTGCCCAACAATCAGTTTTCAAGGACTCGTAACGTGATTAGCGAAATCAAAAAAGATGCTGAAGTGCGTATGGAAAAATGCGTCGAAGCATTCAAAAACCAAATCAGCAAAATCCGTACTGGCCGTGCTTCCCCAAGCCTGCTGGATGGTATTATCGTTGAATACTATGGCACGCCAACGCCACTGCGTCAGCTGGCGAGCGTCACTGTGGAAGACACCCGTACCCTGAAGATCAACGTATTTGATCGTTCAATGGGCCCGGCGGTTGAGAAAGCGATCATGGCCTCTGATCTTGGTCTGAATCCAAGTTCTGCAGGTTCTGACATTCGCGTTCCGCTGCCGCCGCTGACGGAAGAACGCCGTAAAGATCTGATTAAAGTCGTGCGCGGTGAAGCCGAGCAGGCGCGTGTTGCGGTACGTAACGTACGTCGCGATGCCAACGATAAAGTGAAAGCGCTGCTGAAAGATAAAGAAATCAGCGAAGATGATGACCGCCGCTCTCAGGACGACGTTCAGAAAGCTACTGATGCCGCTATCAAGAAAGTAGATGCCGCACTGGCAGAGAAAGAAACTGAATTAATGCAGTTCTGATTCTCGCTTTGCGAATGTGAACGCCGTACAGGAAAGCCGCATAGCGGTATTTTCTTACGGCGTTTTGCATTTAGACCACGTGTTACTTGCGTGATGACTTTTCCTTTTCCCTCACCGAGCGCCTGATGAAGCATTTGACCATTCTTGGCTCTACCGGATCTATCGGTTGCAGCACTCTTGACGTTGTTCGCCACAATCCCCAACAGTTTGTCGTCACCGCGCTGGTGGCTGGCAAAAACGTAACGCGTATGGCTGAACAGTGCCTGGAATTCTCCCCCCGTTTTGCGGTAATGGATGACGAAGCCAGCGCTCAGGCGTTGAAATCACTGTTACGTGATAAGGGGAGCGAGACCGAGGTGCTTTCCGGGCGTGAAGCTGCGTGTGATATGGCTGCGCTGGATGAGGTCGATCAGGTGATGGCGGCCATTGTCGGCGCGGCCGGTTTATTACCCACCCTTGCGGCCATCCGCGCCGGAAAAGCGATTTTACTGGCGAACAAAGAGTCGCTGGTGACTTGCGGACGGCTGTTTATGGATGCGGTGAAGCAGAGCGGCGCCCGTCTGTTGCCGGTGGACAGCGAACACAACGCCATTTTTCAGAGTTTACCGGAAACAATCCAACGTCAGCTGGGTTACGCTGACCTCGAAGAAAATGGCATCTCGTCCATTATTCTTACCGGGTCGGGCGGACCGTTTCGTGAAACCGCACTGGCTGAACTGGCGGCTATGACGCCGGATCAAGCCTGTCGGCATCCGAACTGGTCAATGGGGCGCAAAATCTCCGTTGATTCCGCCACGATGATGAACAAAGGTCTCGAATATATTGAAGCCCGCTGGTTGTTCAATGCGCCAGCCAGCCGTATGGAAGTGCTGATTCATCCACAATCTGTGATTCATTCGATGGTGCGCTATATGGATGGCAGTGTGCTCGCGCAATTAGGCGAGCCTGACATGCGTACGCCCATCGCGCATACCATGGCATGGCCGGCGCGGGTTAAATCCGGTGTAAAACACCTGGATTTTTGTAAGGCGGGTCCGCTGAGTTTTATCGAGCCAGACTACCAGCGTTATCCCTGCCTCAAACTGGCCATGGACGCGTTTGAACAGGGCCAGGCGTCAACCACGACGCTCAACGCCGCGAATGAAGTGACCGTGCAGGCCTTCCTCGATCAGCGTATCCGGTTTACGGATATCGCCGCGCTGAATGCCCGGGTATTGAGCATGATAGCCTTGACGGAGCCGACCAGCGTTGACGACGTTTTAGGGGTTGATGAGGAAGCGCGCAGGGTTGCGCATCAGGAAGTGATGCGCTTCGCAAGCTGATGATTATTCATCCCGTGAGGGCCATGTTATTTGTTAGCGTCTGGCTTCAGTGATATAGTCTGCGCCACCCTAACTGGGGGTAAAAGGCTGTAAAAGCCGGGTTCGCCGTGGTCAACACGGCGTTTTTGTGTAGAGGCTTCAGTATTTCTGAGTACCGTTTACTCCTTATCGGGGAAAAAGAACGCGTTATGTTGTCTGCGAATCAACCAGTAAACGAAAGTCTGCCTGCTTCAGGGGCGCGCCACGTCGCTATTATTATGGATGGCAACGGGCGCTGGGCTAAAAGGCAAGGAAAAATCCGCGCCTTCGGCCACAAAGCGGGGGCGAAGTCGGTTCGCCGTGCTGTTTCGTTTGCTGCGAATCATGGTATCGATGCGCTGACTCTTTATGCGTTCAGCAGTGAAAACTGGAATCGACCGGCTCAGGAAGTGACGGCCCTGATGGAGCTTTTTGTCTGGGCATTAGATAGTGAAGTCAAGAACTTGCATCGTCATAATGTCCGCTTGCGCATCATCGGTGACATCAGTCGATTCAACTCTCGTCTGCAAGAGCGTATTCATAAAGCCGAAGCGTTAACCAGTAAAAATACCGGCCTTACGCTCAACATCGCCGCGAATTATGGCGGACGTTGGGATATTATTCAGGGAGTGCGGCGTTTAGCTGAGCAAGTGCAGGAAGGGCTTTTACGCCCTGACCAGATTAATGAAGATGTGCTCAGCGAGCAGATCTGCATGCATGAGCTGGCTCCCGTTGATTTAGTGATTAGGACAGGGGGAGAGCATCGTATCAGTAACTTTCTGATATGGCAGATTGCCTATGCGGAACTTTATTTCACCGATGTTCTTTGGCCTGATTTTGATGAACAAGACTTTGAAGGTGCATTGAATGCCTTTGCCAATCGTGAGCGTCGATTTGGTGGGACTGTGTCCGGTGACAATGAAGCCTGATGGGGGTAGCTTTTGCTGAAGTATCGCCTGATTTCTGCTTTCATTTTAATTCCGGTTGTCATTGCCGCACTGTTTTTATTGCCGCTGATTGGCTTCGCCATCACCACTCTGGTGGTGTGTATGCTCGCGGCATGGGAATGGGGGGCAACTGAGCGGGTTTGTTAACCGTTCGCAACGGGTATGGTTGGCGGTCCTTTGTGGCCTGCTGCTTTCACTGATGCTATTCACGCTGCCGGAGTATTATCACAGTACCGATATTGCTGTCGTGCAGGGCTCGTTATGGCTTTCCATGTTCTGGTGGCTCGCCGCACTGGTGTTGGTATTGCTTTATCCTGCTTCCGCAGCATTCTGGCGACGTTCTAAAGGATTACGTCTGGCTTTCGGTCTGATGACCATCGTGCCATTCTTTTGGGGCATGGTGGCGCTACGTGGCTGGCATTATGATACCAATCACTATTATGGCGCGGTTTGGCTGCTGTACGTGATGATTCTGGTATGGGGCGCGGATTCGGGCGCCTATATGTTTGGCAAACTCTTTGGCAAACATAAACTGGCACCTAAAGTCTCGCCTGGTAAAACCTGGCAGGGCTTTATCGGCGGGTTGTTTACCGCAGCGATCATCTCCTGGATTTACGGTGAAGTCGTGAATCTGGAGGTCGCGCCGTCAACGCTGCTGATCTGCTCGGTGGTTGCCGCGCTCGCCTCTGTGCTGGGCGATTTAACGGAAAGTATGTTTAAACGCGAAGCGGGAATTAAAGACAGCGGAAATCTGATCCCGGGTCATGGCGGTATACTCGATCGCATTGACAGCCTGACGGCTGCCGTGCCGGTATTCGCATGCCTGATGCTGTTAGTATTCAGAACGATTTAATGGAATAAACTATGCTGAGCATACTCTGGAATTTGGCTGCTTTTATCATCGCACTGGGTGTGCTTATTACCGTGCATGAATTCGGCCATTTCTGGGTAGCTCGCAAAGCCGGCGTTCGCGTTGAGCGTTTTTCTATCGGTTTCGGTAAAGCGCTATGGCGACGTAACGATCGCCATGGCACTGAATTTGTCATCGCCGCTATCCCTTTAGGGGGATATGTCAAAATGCTGGACGAGCGCGTTGAACCGGTGCTCCCGGAGATGCGCCACCAGGCCTTCAACAATAAAACCGTCGGTCAGCGCGCCGCTATCATCGCAGCAGGGCCCGTTGCCAATTTCCTGTTCGCGATTGTGGCTTACTGGTTGGTTTTCATGCTGGGCGTGCCCAGTGTCAAACCTGTCATTGATGAAATAACACCCAACTCTATCGCCGCGCAGGCACAAATTGCGCCTGGGACGGAACTTAAATCCGTTGAGGGTATCGAAACGCCTGACTGGGATAGTGTTCGTCTGGCGCTTGTCGCAAAGATCGGCGATGACAGCGTAACGGTGGGCGTGGGTCCTTTCGGTAGCCAGCAGCAGAATACCCGGACGCTGGATCTTAAGAACTGGCATTTCGAACCCGATAAAGAAGATCCCGTGACTTCACTGGGCATCCGTCCGCGTGGGCCGAAAGTCGAACCGGTGCTGGCGGAAGTTCAGCCAGAATCTGCGGCCAGCAAAGCGGGTTTGCAAGCCGGCGACAGGATCGTTAAAGTCGATGGTCAGCCGTTAGCGAACTGGATGGCGTTTGTCACTCAGGTTCGTGACAATCCGGCTCAGCCGCTGAAGGTTGAAGTAGAACGGCAGGGGAGTCCCTTGTCATTAACCCTGATTCCGGATACAAAAACCGATAATGGGAAGGCGGAAGGCTTCGCTGGCGTAGTGCCAAAAGTGATCCCTCTGCCAGAAGAGTATAAAACAGTGCGCCAGTATGGGCCGTTTGCCGCTATCATCGAAGCCACGGATAAAACCTGGCAGTTGATGAAGCTAACGGTCAATATGCTGGGGAAATTGATAACCGGTGATGTCAAACTGAACAACCTCAGTGGGCCAATTTCGATTGCTCAGGGGGCAGGGATGTCAGCGGAGTATGGGTTGATCTATTACCTGATGTTCCTGGCGCTTATCAGCGTGAACTTAGGGATAATCAATCTGTTCCCGTTACCCGTTTTGGACGGTGGGCATTTGCTCTTTTTAGCCATAGAAAAGCTGAAGGGCGGGCCGGTTTCCGAGCGAGTTCAAGACTTTAGTTATCGCATTGGCTCAATATTGCTGGTGCTGTTAATGGGGCTTGCACTTTTCAATGATTTCTCTCGGTTATAGAGAGCCAGGTTAGGAAGAGCGCATTACAACGATGGCGATTAAAAAGTTGCTCATAGCGTCGCTGCTGTTCAGCAGCGCTACTGTATACGGTGCAGACGGTTTCGTGGTGAGAGATATTCATTTCGAAGGACTGCAGCGAGTCGCCGTTGGTGCGGCCCTCCTCAGCATGCCGGTTCGCGTCGGTGATACGGTTAATGATGAAGATATCAGTAATACCATCCGTTCACTTTTTGCCACCGGCAACTTTGAAGATGTCCGCGTCCTGCGCGATGGCGACACGCTTCTGGTGCAGGTGAAAGAGCGGCCAACCATTGCCAGCATTACCTTTTCCGGCAACAAGTCGGTTAAAGACGATATGCTTAAACAGAATCTGGAAGCCTCTGGCGTCCGCGTAGGTGAATCCCTCGATCGCACCACGCTGTCCGACATCGAAAAAGGCCTTGAAGATTTCTACTACAGCGTCGGTAAATACAGCGCGAGCGTAAAAGCCGTGGTCACCCCGCTGCCGCGTAACCGCGTTGATTTAAAACTGGTGTTCCAGGAGGGCGTTTCCGCCACCATCCAGCAAATCAACATTGTCGGTAACCATGCGTTTTCTACGGAAGAGCTGATCTCTCACTTCCAACTGCGTGACGAAGTGCCGTGGTGGAACGTGGTGGGCGATCGTAAATACCAGAAGCAAAAGCTTCAGGGCGACCTGGAAACGCTGCGCAGCTACTATCTCGACCGTGGTTATGCGCGCTTCAATATCGACTCCACGCAGGTGAGCCTCACGCCGGATAAGAAAAGCATTTACGTGACGGTCAACGTGACGGAAGGCGACCAGTACAAAATTTCAGGCGTTGAAGTCAGCGGCAACCTGGCCGGGCATTCAGCTGAAATCGAGACGCTGACCAAAATGCAGCCGGGTGAGCTGTATAACGGCGCCAAAAGTGACCAAAATGGAAGATGACATTAAAAAGCTTCTGGGTCGCTATGGTTACGCCTACCCGCGTGTGCAAACACAGCCTGAAATTAACGAGAATGACAAAACGGTTAAGCTGCACGTCAACGTTGATTCGGGCAATCGCTTCTATGTGCGTAAAATCCGTTTCGAAGGCAACGATACCTCTAAAGACGAAGTGCTACGCCGCGAAATGCGTCAGATGGAAGGCGCATGGCTGGGCAGCGATCTGGTTGATCAGGGCAAGGAACGTCTGAACCGCCTGGGTTATTTTGAAACGGTGGATACCGATACCCAACGCGTGCCGGGTCAGCCTGATCAGGTGGACGTCGTCTATAAAGTGAAAGAGCGTAACACCGGTAGCTTCAACTTCGGTGTCGGCTACGGTACTGAAAGCGGCGTAAGCTTCCAGGTTGGCGTTCAGCAGGATAACTGGTTAGGCACCGGCTATTCTGTGGGTATCAACGGTACCAAGAACGATTACCAAACCTATTCCGAATTCTCCGTCACTAACCCGTACCTCACCGTAGATGGTGTTAGCCTTGGCGGGCGTATTTTCTACAATGACTTTAAAGCGGACGATGCGGATCTGTCTTCCTACACCAACAAAAGTTATGGGGTAGATGGCACGCTTGGTTTCCCGATTAACGAATACAACACGCTGCGTGCGGGTTTGGGCTATGTTCATAACGACTTGTCCAATATGCAGCCGCAGGTTGCGATGAAGCGTTACCTGGATTCCATCGGTCAAACGATGAATACCGCATCTGACGACAATGGCTTTAGCGCGGATGATTTCACGTTTAACTACGGCTGGACCTATAACAGGCTTGACCGTGGCTTCTTCCCGACGGAAGGTTCGCGCGTCAACCTGAATGGTAAAGTGACCATTCCGGGTTCAGACAACGAGTTCTATAAAGTGACTGTCGATACGGCGACCTACGTGCCGGTTGACGAAGACCATAAGTGGGTGGTGCTGGGACGTACGCGCTGGGGCTATGGTGACGGGCTGGGCGGTAAAGAAATGCCGTTCTATGAAAACTTCTATGCGGGTGGTTCAAGCACCGTACGTGGTTTCCAGTCGAACAACATCGGTCCTAAAGCGGTGTACTACGGCGGCAACAACCAGAATAACTGTAATAACACCATTCAGGGTTCCATCTGTGACTCTGATGATGCGGTCGGCGGGAACGCGATGGCGGTTGCAAGCCTCGAATTTATCACCCCAACGCCGTTCCTGAGTGAAAAATACGCGAATTCAGTACGGACTTCGCTGTTTGTTGATGCCGGTACCGTGTGGGATACCAACTGGGATAACACCGCGCAGATGCAAGCCGCTGGCGTACCGGATTACAGCGATCCAAGCAATATCCGCATGTCTGCGGGTCTGGCATTACAATGGATGTCCCCTTTAGGGCCGTTGGTATTCTCATACGCTCAGCCGTTTAAAAAGTACGAGGGAGACAAAGCAGAACAATTCCAGTTTAACATCGGTAAAACCTGGTAATTGTTTGTTGCGAAGGAATGCAATAGCAGTGTAGCGATGACTTGAGACGGGTGTAATGCCCGTCTGGCCACGCAAAGAACGGTACCTTCGGGTACTAATGGGATGGTAAGGAGTTTATTGTGAAAAAGTTGTTATGTGCTGCAGGTCTCGGTTTAGTTATGGCGGCGTCTGCTCAGGCAGCAGATAAAGTTGCGCTGGTAAACATGCAAAGTCTGTTTCAGCAAGTTGCTCAAACTACTGGCGTGACCAAAACGCTGGAAAATGAGTTCAAAAGCCGCGGTAGCGAACTGCAACGTCAGGAAGGCGACCTGCAAGCGAAAATGCAGCGTTTACAACGTGACGGCTCAACGATGAAAGCGAGCGAGCGCACTAAGCTGGAAAAAGACATCATGGCTCAGCGCCAGGCTTTCGGTACCAAAGCTCAGCAATTTGAGCAGGACCGCGCACGTCGTTCAAACGAAGAGCGTGGCAAGCTGGTTTCCCGCATTCAGGCGGCAGTGAAGAAAGTTGCAGCCGATCAGAATGTTGATCTGGTGCTGGATGCTAACACCGTTGTTTATAACGGTAGCGATGTAAAAGACATCACTGCTGATGTACTGAAACAGGTCAAATAATTAATGCCTTCAATTCGACTGGCTGATTTAGCCCAACAGTTGGATGCAGAACTGCACGGTGATGGCGATATCGTCATCACCGGCGTTGCTTCAATGCAATCTGCGGGTGAGGGGCAAATCACCTTCATGGTAAATCCTCGTTACCGTGAACATCTGGCTGCCTGCCAGGCGTCTGCTGTCGTGATGACCGCTGACGATCTGCCTTTTGCCAAAAGCGCCGCGCTGGTAGTAAAAAATCCCTACCTGACTTACGCGCGCATGGCTCAAATTTTAGATACCACGCCGCAACCGGCACAGAATATTGCACCCAGTGCGGTAATCGACGCCAGCGCCCGGCTGGGTAACAACGTCTCTGTTGGCGCTAACGCGGTTATCGAATCTGGCGTAGAGCTGGGCGATAACGTGATTATCGGTGCAGGATGCTTCGTAGGTAAAAACACGCGTATCGGCGCAGGCTCACGTTTGTGGGCAAACGTGACGGTATACCACGAGATCCAAATCGGCGAACACTGCCTGATCCAGTCCAGCACCGTGATCGGCGCGGATGGATTTGGTTATGCCAACGATCGCGGCAACTGGATCAAGATCCCGCAGCTCGGTCGGGTCATTATTGGCGATCGCGTTGAGATCGGCGCTTGTACGACGATTGACCGCGGCGCGCTGGATGACACCATTATCGGCAATGGCGTGATCATTGATAATCAGTGTCAGATTGCGCATAACGTCGTGATTGGCGACAATACCGCAGTTGCGGGTGGCGTCATTATGGCGGGCAGCCTGAAAATTGGTCGTTACTGCATGATTGGCGGTGCCAGCGTAATTAACGGTCATATGGAAATATGCGATAAAGTCACTGTGACCGGTATGGGCATGGTGATGCGTCCTATTTCTGAACCTGGGGTTTACTCTTCAGGTATTCCGCTACAGCCTAATAAGGTGTGGCGTAAGACAGCCGCGTTGGTGATGAACATTGATGAAATGAATAAACGCCTGAAAGCTGTTGAGCGTAAAGTCATTAAAGAAGACTGATACGCAACGGCCAACGCCTGCATACGAAAAAGTTTAGCGGCCTGTCGGCTATCTCCGGATTGCCGCAGGCCGTGTTATTATTGCCCTTTAGTATATTTAGACAGGACGAGTATCTTGACTACTGACACTCATACGCTGCACATCGAAGAGATCTTAGAACTTCTGCCGCACCGTTTCCCCTTCTTACTGGTGGACCGCGTGCTGGACTTTGAAGAGGGTCGCTTCCTGCGAGCAGTAAAAAACGTTACGGTAAACGAACCGTTTTTCCAGGGCCACTTCCCTGGTAAACCGATTTTCCCAGGGGTGCTGATTCTGGAAGCGATGGCGCAGGCCACCGGTATTCTGGCGTTCAAAAGCGTGGGTAAACTGGAACCGGGTGAGCTTTACTATTTTGCAGGCATCGATGAAGCACGCTTCAAGCGTCCGGTAGTACCGGGCGACCAAATGATTATGGAAGTCACTTTTGAGAAAACCCGCCGTGGCCTGACGCGCTTTAAAGGCGTGGCACTGGTCGATGGCAAAGTTGTCTGCGAAGCTACCATGATGTGTGCGCGCAGCAGGGAGTCCTGATACGTGATTGATAAAACTGCCTTTGTTCACCCCTCAGCCATTGTCGAAGATGGCGCTGTTCTCGGCGCGAATGTTCACATTGGCCCGTTTTGTATCGTCGGTCCACACGTTGAGATCGGTGAAGGTACAGTACTGAAGTCTCATGTCGTCATTAACGGCCACACCAAAATTGGCCGTGATAATGAGATCTATCAGTTCGCATCCATTGGAGAAGTAAACCAGGATCTCAAATATGCTGGCGAACCTACCCGAGTGGAAATCGGCGACCGTAACCGCATCCGCGAAAGCGTAACGATCCATCGTGGAACCGAGCAAGGCGGTGGTCTGACGAAGGTAGGCAGCGACAACCTGCTGATGATCAACGCGCATGTAGCGCATGATTGTACTGTGGGTGATCGTTGCATCCTGGCGAACAACGCAACGTTGGCCGGGCACGTATCGTTAGGCGATTTCGCGATTATTGGCGGTATGACCGCCGTGCACCAGTTCTGCATTATTGGTGCGCACGTTATGGTTGGCGGCTGCTCCGGCGTGGCGCAGGATGTCCCGCCGTATGTGATTGCCCAGGGTAACCATGCGACGCCATTTGGCGTCAACATCGAAGGGCTTAAACGCCGTGGCTTTAGCCGTGAAGCGATCACCGCGATCCGCAACGCGTACAAATTACTGTACCGTAGCGGCAAAACGCTGGATGAAGCGAAGCCGGAAATCGCCGAACTGGCTAATCAATATCCCGAAGTTAAAGCGTTCACGGATTTCTTTGAGCGCTCAACCCGTGGTTTGATTCGTTAATGGCTGAAAAGCGTCCCTTAACGATTGCCCTTGTCGCCGGAGAAACCTCCGGCGATATCCTTGGTGCAGGGTTGATCCGCGCGTTAAAAGCGCGTATTCCCGATGCCCGCTTCGTCGGCGTCGCAGGCCCACGTATGCAGGCTGAAGGATGTGAAGCCTGGTATGAAATGGAAGAGCTGGCCGTCATGGGCGTTGTCGAAGTGCTTGGCCGGTTGCGCCGCCTGTTGCACATTCGAGCCGATCTTACCCGCCGCTTCACCGAGCTTAAGCCAGATGTTTTCGTCGGCATTGATGCCCCGGATTTCAATATCACGCTTGAAGGGAATTTGAAAAAACGCGGGATCCGTACCATTCATTACGTCAGCCCGTCGGTCTGGGCATGGCGACAGAAACGCGTTTTCAAAATTGGCAGAGCAACCGACCTGGTGCTTGCGTTTCTGCCTTTCGAAAAAGCGTTTTACGACAAATTTAATGTTCCCTGTCGTTTTATCGGGCATACCATGGCCGATGCGATGCCGCTTGATCCGGATAAACAAGCGGCGCGTGCCGCGTTAGGCATTGCTGCCGATGCGCGTTGTCTGGCGCTACTGCCCGGTAGCCGTGGAGCAGAAGTGGAAATGTTGAGCGCCGACTTTCTGAAGACGGCCCAACTGTTGCGCGAGCGTTTCCCGGATTTACAGGTCGTGGTGCCGCTGGTTAATCCGAAGCGTCGCGAACAATTTGAAAAAATTAAGCAGGACGTCGCGCCGGATATGCATGTCCATCTGTTGGATGGCATGGGGCGTGAAGCGATGATCGCCAGCGATGCGGCGCTTCTGGCCTCCGGCACCGCCGCGCTGGAATGTATGCTGGCGAAATGTCCGATGGTGGTGGGGTATCGCATGAAACCCTTCACTTTCTGGCTGGCTAAGCGCCTGGTTAAAACGGATTATGTTTCGCTGCCCAATCTACTGGCGCGGCGTGAGCTGGTTAAAGAACTGCTTCAGGATGAATGCACTCCCGATAACCTGTGCGCTGCGTTGCTGCCTTTGTTGGATGGCGGCGCGAAAAGCGAAGAGATGCATGAAACCTTCCGCCAGTTGCATGAGCAAATTCGCTGTAATGCTGATGAACAGGCGGCGGAAGCAGTACTGGAGTTGGCTCGATGATCGAATTTACCTATCCGCATACCCATCTGGTTGCGGGTGTTGATGAAGTGGGGCGCGGCCCGTTAGTTGGCGCAGTGGTCACGGCGGCGGTGATCCTGGATCCTGCCCGTCCTGTTACTGGCCTTGCTGATTCCAAAAAGCTGTCGGAAAAACGCCGACTGGCGCTGTTCGCTGAAATCACCGAAAAAGCGCTGTGCTGGAGCCTTGGCCGGGCTGAACCCCATGAAATCGACGAACTTAATATTCTTCATGCCACCATGCTGGCAATGCAGCGTGCCGTTGCCGGACTCGCAATTACGCCGGAATATGTGCTGATCGACGGCAACCGTTGCCCTTCGCTCCCAATGCCCTCGATGGCAGTGGTTAAAGGCGACAGTCGGGTGGCGGAAATTAGCGCAGCATCAATACTTGCCAAAGTGACGCGCGACGCGGAAATGGCCGTGCTGGACAGCAGTTTTCCCCAGTACGGTTTCGCTCAGCATAAGGGCTATCCTACCGCCTTCCATCTGGAACGGCTGGCCGAGTACGGCGCGACCGAACATCACCGCCGCAGTTTTGCGCCGGTAAAACGCGCCCTCAATCTGGTGTCATAAGCACCGCGCACAGAGTTAATCGGATACTGAGATGGCTGAACCTCGTTTTGTACACCTGCGGGTGCACAGTGACTATTCCATGATCGATGGGCTTGCCAAGACGGGACCGCTGGTAAAAAAGGCGGCCTCTTTGGGTATGCCTGCGCTGGCGATCACCGACTTCACCAACCTGTGCGGTCTGGTTAAGTTTTACGGGGGTGCCCACGGCGCAGGTATGAAGCCGATTATCGGCGCTGATTTTAATGTTCATAATCCGATCATGGGCGATGAACTGAATGAGCTTACGGTGCTGGCCGCCGATAATACCGGCTACCAAAACCTTACCCTGCTTATTTCTCGCGCATATCAGCGTGGGTACGGCGCTGCCGGACCGTTTATCGATCTCGACTGGCTGGCTGAGCACCGGGACGGGTTAATCCTGCTTTCCGGCGCGCGTAAGGGCGATGTGGGCAAGAGTTTGCTACGTGGCAATATGGCGCTGGTTGATCAATGCCTGAGCTTTTATCAGCAGCACTTTGCCGATCGGTTTTACCTGGAACTCATCCGCACCGGACGTACTGACGAAGAGCGGTATCTGCATGCCGCCGTTGCCCTTGCGGAAGAGAAAGGTCTGCCGGTTGTCGCCACTAACGATGTGCGCTTTATTAATACCGACGATTTCGACGCCCATGAGATTCGCGTCGCCATTCATGACGGTTTCACCCTCGACGATCCCAAACGCCCGCGCAACTATTCGACGCAGCAATATATGCGCAGCGAAGATGAAATGTGCGAGCTGTTCGCGGATATCCCGGAAGCGCTGGCAAACAGCGTCGAAATTGCCCGGCGCTGTAACGTCACGGTGCGCCTCGGCGAATATTTCCTGCCGCAGTTCCCAACCGGGGATATGACCACGGAAGATTTCCTGGTCGCGAAGTCAAAAGAGGGGCTGGAAGAGCGTCTGGAGTTTTTATTCCCGGACCCGGAGGAGCGCGCCAAACGTCGGCCTGAGTACGATGAGCGTCTGGATATTGAGCTCCAGGTGATCAACCAGATGGGCTTTCCGGGTTACTTCCTGATCGTAATGGAATTTATCCAGTGGTCGAAAGACAACGGCGTGCCGGTAGGGCCAGGCCGTGGATCGGGCGCAGGGTCGCTGGTGGCTTACGCGCTGAAGATCACCGATCTCGATCCGCTGGAATTCGACCTGCTGTTCGAACGCTTCCTCAACCCCGAACGTGTTTCCATGCCTGACTTCGATGTCGATTTCTGTATGGAAAAACGCGACCAGGTTATCGATCACGTTGCTGAGATGTATGGCCGCGAAGCGGTATCGCAGATCATCACCTTCGGAACCATGGCGGCGAAAGCAGTGATTCGCGACGTTGGCCGTGTTCTGGGCCATCCGTACGGTTTTGTCGATCGTATATCTAAACTGGTGCCGCCAGACCCGGGCATGACGCTGGCAAAGGCGTTTGAAGCCGAGCCGCAATTGCCGGAAATTTACGAGGCGGATGAAGAAGTCAGAGCGCTGATCGATATGGCGCGCAAGCTGGAAGGGGTGACCCGTAACGCCGGTAAACATGCGGGCGGTGTGGTGATCGCGCCAACGAAAATTACCGATTTCGCGCCGCTTTACTGCGACGAAATGGGCCAGCATCCGGTGACGCAGTTCGATAAAAACGACGTCGAATACGCGGGCCTGGTGAAGTTCGACTTCCTGGGGCTGCGTACGCTAACGATCATCGACTGGGCGCTGAAGATGATCAACCCGCGTCGGGCGAAGCAGGGTCTGGAGCCGATTGATATCGCCGCGATCCCGCTGGACGACAAGAAAAGCTTCGATATGCTGCAACGCTCGGAAACGACTGCGGTATTCCAGCTTGAATCACGCGGCATGAAGGACCTGATCAAACGCCTGCAGCCGGACTGTTTCGAAGACATGATCGCACTGGTGGCCCTGTTCCGTCCGGGGCCGTTGCAGTCGGGCATGGTGGATAACTTTATCGACCGTAAGCATGGCCGTGAAGCGATCTCCTATCCGGATATTCAATGGCAGCATGAAAGCCTGAAACCCGTTCTGGAGCCCACCTACGGCATTATCCTGTACCAGGAACAGGTAATGCAGATTGCCCAGGTGCTTTCCGGCTATACCCTTGGCGGCGCGGACATGCTGCGTCGTGCCATGGGTAAAAAGAAACCGGAAGAAATGGCGAAGCAGCGCTCGGTATTTGAAGAGGGCGCGAAGAATAACGGCGTTGACGGCGAACTGGCGATGAAAATCTTCGACCTTGTGGAGAAATTCGCAGGTTATGGATTTAACAAATCGCACTCGGCGGCCTATGCTCTGGTATCCTACCAAACGCTTTGGTTGAAGGCGCACTATCCGGCGGAGTTTATGGCAGCGGTCATGACGGCGGATATGGATAACACCGATAAGGTCGTGGGCCTGGTCGATGAATGTTGGCGAATGGGGCTGAAGATCCTGCCGCCCGACATTAACTCCGGGTTGTATCATTTCCACGTTAACGATGACGGGGAGATTGTTTACGGCATCGGCGCAATCAAAGGTGTAGGCGAAGGGCCGATTGAGGCCATTATCGAAGCGCGTAATCAGGGTGGTTATTTCCGCGAGCTGTTTGATCTGTGCGCACGCACCGATACCAAAAAGCTCAACCGCCGGGTGCTTGAAAAACTGATCATGTCCGGGGCGTTTGACCGCCTTGGCCCGCATCGCGCCGCATTGATGAATTCACTCGGCGACGCGTTAAAAGCGGCAGACCAGCACGCAAAAGCGGAAGCCATTGGGCAGGCGGATATGTTCGGCGTACTGGCGGAAGAGCCGGAGCAGGTTGAAAAATCCTACGCCAACTGCCAGCCATGGCCAGAACAAACGGTACTGGATGGTGAACGGGAAACCCTGGGGCTTTATCTGACCGGGCACCCGATCAACCAGTACCTGAAAGAAATTGAACGCTATGTCGGTGGCATGCGTCTGAAAGATATGCATCCGACAGAGCGTGGTAAAGTTATCACGGCTGCGGGGCTTGTGATTGCGTCGCGGGTTATGGTCACCAAGCGAGGCAATCGTATCGGCATCTGTACGTTAGATGACCGTTCCGGGCGGCTTGAGGTGATGTTATTCACCGATGCGCTGGAAAAATACCAGCATCTGCTGGAACAAGACCGGATCCTAATCGTCAGCGGACAGGTCAGCTTTGATGACTTTAGCGGAGGCCTTAAAATGACCGCTCGCGAAGTGATGGACATTGCAGATGCCCGCGAAAAGTATGCGCGCGGGCTTGCTATCTCGCTGACGGACAGGCAAATTGATGACCAGCTTTTAAACCGACTCCGTCAGTCTCTGGAACCCCATCGTTCGGGAACCATTCCAGTACATCTCTACTATCAGAGGGCGGATGCACGCGCGAGATTGCGTTTTGGCGCAACGTGGCGTGTCTCTCCGAGCGATCGTTTACTGAACGATTTGCGTGGCCTGATTGGTTCGGAGCAGGTGGAACTGGAGTTTGACTAATACAGGAATATTATGAGTCTGAATTTCCTTGATTTCGAACAGCCGATTGCCGAGCTGGAAGCGAAAATCGATTCCCTGACCGCAGTGAGCCGTCAGGATGAAAAACTGGATATTAACATCGACGAAGAAGTGCATCGTCTGCGTGAAAAAAGCGTAGAACTGACGCGTAAAATCTTCGCCGACCTGGGAGCATGGCAGGTTGCGCAACTGGCGCGCCATCCACAGCGCCCGTATACCCTCGATTATCTGCGTCTGGCTTTCGATGATTTCGATGAGCTGGCAGGCGACCGTGCCTTTGCAGATGATAAAGCGATTGTGGGTGGGATTGCGCGTCTGGGCGATCGTCCGGTGATGGTTATTGGCCATCAGAAAGGCCGTGAAACCAAAGAGAAGATTCGTCGTAACTTTGGTATGCCTGCGCCGGAAGGCTATCGCAAAGCCCTGCGCCTGATGGAGATGGCCGAGCGTTTTAATATGCCGATCATTACCTTTATCGACACCCCGGGCGCTTATCCGGGCGTCGGCGCGGAAGAGCGCGGACAGTCGGAAGCCATCGCCCGTAACCTGCGTGAAATGTCTCGCCTGAAAGTCCCGGTCATCTGCACCGTTATCGGTGAAGGCGGCTCCGGCGGCGCGCTGGCGATTGGCGTGGGTGACAAGGTCAACATGTTGCAGTACAGCACCTATTCGGTTATTTCGCCGGAAGGGTGTGCGTCGATTCTGTGGAAAAGCGCCGATAAAGCGCCTATCGCCGCAGATGCGATGGGCATCATTGCGCCGCGTCTGAAAGAACTGAAACTGATCGATACCGTGATCCCGGAACCGCTTGGCGGCGCGCACCGTAATCCGGAAGCGATGGCGGAATCGCTGAAAGCGCAGTTGCTGGCGGATTTGGCCGATCTGGATGTGCTGAGCAAAGAGGAATTGCTGGATCGTCGTTATCAGCGTCTGATGAGCTACGGCTACGCTTAATCAGCGGGCAGTTATTCCGAAAAGGGGTCGCGAAAGCGGCCCTTTTTTTATTCCCGGTACGGTGCGTGGGCTGCGTCAACTATGCTTAGGGATGTATTTTGCCAGGAGGTGAGCGTTGAATATTATAGCCATTATGGGACCGCAAGGGGTTTACTACAAAGACGAACCGCTACAGGAGCTGGAGCAGGCGCTGCGAGGGCAGGGCTTTCAGATAATCTGGCCAAAAAACAATCTTGATCTCCTTAAACTGATTGAGCATAACCCACGTATTTGCGGCGTGATTTTTGACTGGGATGAACACGGCATTGAGTTATGTAGCGACATCAACGATCTGAATGAATACCTGCCGCTGTATGCCTTTATCAATACCCACTCAACAATGGACGTCAGCGCTCATGAGATGCGCATGGCGATTTGGTTTTTTGAATACGGCCTGGGCGCAGCAGACGAAATCGGCCAGCGTATTCGCCAGTATACGGATGAATATGTAGAGGCGATTACGCCGCCGTTTACCCGTGCGCTATTTAACTATGTGCGCGAAGGTAAATATACATTCTGCACACCGGGCCATATGGCGGGCACGGCATACCAGAAAAGCCCGGTGGGCTGCCTGTTTTACGATTTCTTTGGCGCCAATACGCTTAAATCCGATGTATCGATTTCAGTGACCGAACTGGGATCGTTGCTTGACCATACCGGGCCGCATCTTGAAGCGGAAGAGTACGTGGCCCGCACCTTTGGCGCTGAACAGAGCTATATGGTCACCAATGGCACGTCAACGTCGAACAAAATTGTCGGCATGTACGCCGCCCCTGCGGGCAGCACTATGCTGGTGGATCGTAACTGCCACAAATCACTGACCCATCTGCTGATGATGAGCGACATCATCCCGCTGTGGATGAAGCCGACCCGTAACGCGCTGGGCATTCTGGGCGGCATCCCGAAGCAGGAATTTTCCAGTGAATCCATCGCCCGAAAAGTGCGCGATATCCCTGATGCGCAGTGGCCCGTTCACGCGGTCATCACCAATTCAACGTATGACGGATTGCTGTATAACACCGACTGGATTAAGCAGACCCTGGATGTGCCGTCGATCCATTTTGACTCCGCCTGGGTGCCGTACACCCATTTTCATCCTATCTATAACGGCAAGAGCGGTATGAGCGGCGAGCGTACGCCGGGTAAAGTCATTTTTGAAACCCAGTCGACGCACAAAATGCTGGCGGCGTTTTCTCAGGCCTCGCTAATCCATATTAAAGGCGACTACGACGAAGAAACGTTTAACGAAGCCTATATGATGCACACCACCACATCACCGAGCTATCCGTTGGTGGCCTCCATCGAGACGGCGGCAGCGATGCTGCGCGGTAATCCGGGTAAACGGCTGATCAACCGCTCCGTTGAGCGTGCGCTTCATTTCCGTAAAGAGATACAGCGACTGCGTCAGGAGGCTGACGGCTGGTTTTACGATATCTGGCAACCGGAAGCGATTGAAGACGCCGAATGTTGGCCGATCGCGCCCGGTGAAGACTGGCACGGATTTACCCGAACCGATGAAAATCACATGTTCCTCGATCCGGTGAAAGTGACCATCCTCACCCCGGGTATGGATGAGCTGGGCAATATGGCAGAGGAGGGGATCCCGGCCGCGCTGGTGGCAAAATTCCTGGATGAACGTGGCGTCGTGGTGGAGAAAACGGGCCCGTATAATTTGCTGTTTCTGTTCAGTATCGGGATCGACAAAACCCGGGCCATGGGATTGCTGCGCGGTTTGATGGAGTTTAAACGCGCCTACGATCTAAACCTGCGCGTTAAAAATATGCTGCCCGATCTGTACGCAGAAGATCCGGATTTTTATCGCAACATGCGGATCCAGACGCTTGCCCAGGGGATCCATAACCTGATCAAACAGCACAACCTGCCGCAACTGATGCTCAAGGCTTTCGATGTGCTACCGGAAATGGAGATGACGCCACACCAGATGTATCAACAACAGGTCAAAGGCAATATCGAAACCGTAGAACTGGATAATCTGATTAATCGGGTTTCCGCGAATATGATCCTGCCGTATCCTCCGGGCGTACCGCTGGTGATGCCGGGCGAACGGGTTACCGCTGAAAGCCGTGCGGTGCTCGATTTCCTGTTAATGCTCTGCTCAATAGGCCGCCACTATCCTGGCTTTGAAACGGATATTCACGGCGCGAAACGCGGTGAAGATGGCATTTATCGGGTCAGGGTTTTAAAACAGTAGCGAGGGTGCGCCAGTCAGCACCTCATAAAAGGAGAGATTATGCTGGGTTTAAGTAAGGTTCATCACATCGCGATTATCGCAACGGACTATGCGCGCAGTAAGGCCTTTTACTGCGATATTCTGGGTTTCACGCTGCAGTTTGAAACCTATCGGGAGGAGCGTGATTCCTGGAAGGGCGATCTGGCGCTTAACGGCCAGTACGTTATCGAACTGTTTTCGTTCCCCTTTCCACCGGCGCGCCCGAGTCGCCCGGAAGCCTGTGGCCTGCGTCATTTAGCCTTCAGCGTCGCTAATCTCGATAAGGCGGTGGCGCATCTCGAGTCCCGGGGCGTTGCCTGTGAACCCATCCGCGTCGATCCCTTCACTGATAAGCGCTTTACCTTCTTTAACGATCCGGATGGGTTGCCGCTGGAGCTGTATGAGGAATAACTTCGACGCCGGAGTGAATTACTGCAATCAGGGTAATGATTATCTGAAAAAGGTAATCATTACCGCCTGCCGTTATTCGGAAAATAGCAGTAAGCGATCTCCGAATAATGCCTTAAACCAGATATCCAGTTTCAATGAATACTTTCGTTCCGAGCGCGAAATAAGAGAGTCAAAATAAAATCTCAATACCCGGTGCAATAAAGACCAGAAAGGCAATCATAATAAGTGAACAGGAACGCACCGTTTCGGTTCATTTTTATTGTGAATGTATTTATAAGATTCTATGAGTATTTAAAATGCCTTTATGCCTGTTTGATTAACCTAATCGCCTTTCTTCTGCTGTTTTCCACCAGTCCTTCCCTCTTTAACCCTCTGAAATCTATGATGTTGACAATAAATTGACATGGTAAATTGAATGTATTCGTTTAATGACATCATCATTTGTTTCTCATTTTTATCAATTATCTTTGAATTTATAGCGCGAATATGTAAATTTGAAATCAGTGATTGATTCATCCAGTTTGATTTTTTCCCGATATTAACGATTTTCGGTGTCCCGCAATTGTAATCATCGCGGCAATTAATAAGCAGACTGTAATCAGAGGAAGGAAAACAATATTGCATCACACCAGGGCGGCATAACACGCAAAACGCAGGGAATTTAACATTCGTAATACTTTTCTTAGAGATTCGCTTTATGAAACGCACGATTTCTTTAATTCGTTGGGAGTGGTTGTCATGCAGCAAGCGGTGGTGAAAGTTGGAGACTGGTTGGTCACGCCCTCTGTCAATCAAATTGCACGTGATGGTCGACAGCTTATCCTTGAACCCAGATTAATCGACCTGCTGCTCTATTTTACGCACCATCCTGATGTGGTGCTCAGTCGGGATGAATTAATTGAGAATGTCTGGACGCGCAATATTGTTACCAATCATGTTGTCACGCAGTGTGTCTCTGAATTACGCAAATCATTAAAGGATGGGGAAGAGGCCAGCCCGGAATACATTATTACGGTGCCTAAACGGGGCTATAAACTCACTGCGGCAGTGAAATGGTTAACCGATGAGGAAAAAAAGGGGGCCGTTACCGAACATACACTTCCAGAACCTGTCGTGGTTGAGATTACGCCGGGTTTACTTAACGCGTCACCGCAACGGTTTGCGCCATCATTATGCCAAAAATTATTACGTCGTAGCCTGTGGGTATGGCTGCTGTTCTTTCTGGCGCTAGGCTCTTGTGTCACGATGATTGGCTTAGCGACGCTACGCCCTGGTGCGCCACTGACCAACCGGCAGTTAATGTTAAACCCACGGGATATCGATATTCGCGTTGAAAATGGCAGCGCATGCAGCAACTGGGCCTCACAGAAAGCGTATGTGGCAGGCGTAAGTAACCTGATGACTACCTTGTTAAATACCTTTTCGACATTTTTTGTCCATGATAAAACCAATTATCCTTTTAACGATCTCAGCAGTTCCGGCAAAACGTTAACCGTCTCTTTTGTTAATAAACGGCATTACCGCGCCCAGCAGTGTTTTATGTCTGTTCGGCTCTTTGATAACGCCCAACAGGCCATGATGTTTGAAAAGCGGTATTTTATTACCAACGATAATCAGCTAATTATTGTAGCCGACCTGCTCAGTACGCTTTCCGGCGCGCTCAAACAGACCTGGCCCGCACAAATGACGCAGGCGCTGACGATGAGTTTGCCCACTCAGGGCAAAGCGATGCAGCAGTATTATCTCGCTTATCATGCGATGCTTAATGGCGATATCGACTCATTGAACGCCGCAAGCGCCATGCTGGGTGAGGTTGTTCAACGTTGGCCTGATTACACGTATGCGTTCGCAGAAAAAACCTTGATTGATTTATTGCGCCATTTATTACAACCCTTTGATGGTCAAAAATTAACGGAACTCAATCAGAATATCGCACGGGTCGATTCGCTGCCAGCCATTACCGATAGTGCAATTTATTATCAAATCAAGACAATTGATCTGCTCGACAAAGGGAAAGTGGATCAAGCCGGGATAGCAATAAATAAAGCTATCAGCCTGGAAATGTCATGGATGAATTATATCTTTCTTGGCAAGGTTTATGAAATGGAGGGCGCTAATCGTCTGGCCGCCGATGCTTATATTACCGCTTTCAATTTGCGGCCTGGTAATAATACGTTGTACTGGATAAAAAACAGTATTTTTCAAACGTCCCCTGAAAATATCACCCCTTATTTGGCACGCTTTATTGAGAGTGCTGAAGGGTAGGTCCACCTTTATTTATACCATCCGGTAATGCTAAAGATGTCATTTTTTCGGCAGGGATATTTATTTTATCTAACCCTGAGGTATTTACGTCCGATATTGCTTACTGTTCCGGCTCACGGTTGATGCGCAAGGTTATTAACGTTGATGCATCGTTTATTTGTTCCATCTGGAGAGAACAATGAGTTCAGTCAAAAAGATTGGGCTGTTTGCCTGTACGGGAGTCGTGGCCGGAAACATGATGGGGAGCGGTATCGCGTTATTACCCGCTAACCTTGCAAGTATCGGGAGTATCGCCTTATGGGGATGGGGCATATCACTCCTGGGCGCGGTATCGCTGGCTTATGTTTATGCGCGTCTTGCAATCAGGAACCCCCAGCAGGGCGGGCCTATTGCCTATGCCGGAGAAATATCTCCGGCGTTTGGTTTTCAGACCGGCGTGCTTTATTACCATGCCAACTGGATTGGCAACCTGGCCATCGGCATTACTGCGGTGTCATACCTTTCTACGTTTTTCCCGGTATTAAGTCAGCCGATACCGGCAGGTGTTGCCTGTATTGCTATTGTCTGGGTATTCACTTTCATCAATATGCTGGGCGGAAGTTGGGTAAGCCGACTGACCACAATAGGTTTAGTGTTAGTGCTCATCCCCGTAGTGCTGACCGCCGTCGTGGGGTGGCACTGGTTTGATGTCGCCATCTATAAAGCAAACTGGAATACCTCGCACGCCACTGATGTCCATGCAGTATTTAAAAGTATTCTGCTCTGCCTGTGGGCTTTTGTGGGTGTGGAGTCTGCAGCCGTCAGTACGGGGATCGTGGAGAACCCCAGACGCACGGTTCCGCTGGCGACCATGACAGGCACCTGCCTCGCAGGGTTGGTTTATATCGCGGCAACGCAGGTCATAGCGGGCATGTATCCGGCATCCCAGATGGCCAGTTCCGGCGCGCCGTTTGCGGTAAGCGCATCGACAATGTTCGGCACCTGGGCCGCACCGGTGGTATCCGCTTTCACCGCATTTGCGTGCCTGACTTCGCTCGGCTCATGGATGATGTTAGTGGGGCAGGCCGGACAGCGCGCGGCAGACGATGGTAACTTCCCGAAAATTTATGGCGAGCTGGACAGCAACGGTATACCGAAAAAGGGGCTTTTCCTCGCCGGTATTCAAATGACAGTGCTGATGCTGCTGATAATGGTCCTGGATTCCAGCGGCGGGAAAGCATCAGATTTATTTGGTGAGTTAACCGGTATTGCGGTTCTGTTAACCATGCTTCCTTACTTTTATTCCTGCGTTGATTTAATTCGTTATGAAGGCATGAATTTCCGTAATACCGCCAGTCTTATTGCTTCATTTCTGGGATGCTGTTTTTGCTTTATTGCTCTTATCGGTGCCGAAACCGCAGAACTGGCAGGCACATTCGTGGTCAGCCTGATTATTCTGATGTTTTATGGCCGCAAAATGCATCAAAGCCAGCTTACCTCTTTCTGAACTATTAACGCTTTATTTCGCACACCGCACCGAATTCTTTCTTTCCCTGCATATGCCTGACGGGAAGGGATAATTATATCTGGAGTTTAATCATGAATTGCATTGCTATTATGAATCATATGGGCGTTTATTTTAAAGAGGCGCCTGTTGCTGAATTACACAAGGCCCTGGAAAAACAAGGCTTTCGTCTGGTTTACCCCAATGATCGGGAAGATTTATTAAAACTTATCGAAAATAACGCCAGACTTTGCGGCGTAATTTTTGACTGGGATAAATATAACCTCGAATTGTGTAAAGAGATAAGCAAGTTCAACGAATACATGCCGGTTTATGCTTTCGCGAATACCTATTCCACGCTTGATGTAAGCCTTAATGATTTACGTATGCAGGTACGCTTTTTCGAGTATGCGCTGGGTGCTGCGGAAGAAATTGCGGCGAAAATTAAGCAAAGTACGGATGAGTATATCGATACAATTTTGCCGCCGTTAACGCGTGCGCTGTTTAAATACGCCCGGGAAGGGAAGTATACCTTTTGCACCCCGGGACATATGGGCGGCACCGCATTTCAGAAAAGCCCGGTAGGTTGCCTTTTCTATGACTTTTTCGGACCGAACACCATGAAATCCGACATTTCTATTTCGGTATCCGAATTAGGCTCATTACTGGATCACAGCGGCCCTCATAAAGAAGCAGAAGAGTACATTGCGCGGGTATTTAATGCTGACCGAAGCTATATGGTGACCAATGGGACCTCGACGGCGAATAAGATCGTCGGCATGTACGCCGCGCATGCGGGAAGCACGGTGCTTATCGACAGAAACTGTCATAAATCGCTGACGCATCTGATGATGATGACGGACATTACCCCGATCTATTTACGCCCCACCCGCAATGCTTACGGCATTCTTGGGGGGATCCCGCAGGATGAATTTCAGCGCGAAACCCTCGCCAGACGGGTTAACGCTACGCCTGGCGCAACCTGGCCATCACATGCGGTCATTACTAATTCCACCTACGATGGCCTGCTTTATAACACCGACTTTATTAAGGAAACGCTGGACGTTAAATCCATCCATTTTGATTCAGCCTGGGTACCTTATACCAACTTCCATCCTGTTTATCAGGGTAAGTGCGGAATGAGCGGTAAGCGTATCGACGGGAAGGTGATCTTCGAAACCCAGTCCACGCATAAATTACTGGCTGCGTTTTCCCAGGCCTCGATGATTCATGTGAAGGGCGACATTAATGAAGCGACCTTCAATGAAAATTACATGATGCATACCACCACATCGCCGCATTACGGCATTGTCGCCTCCACAGAAACCGCCGCGGCAATGATGAAAGGCAACGCCGGTAAACGCCTCATCGACGCCTCCATCCAGCGTGCGATTAAGTTTCGCAAAGAGATAAAGCGGCTGCGTAATGAATGCGATGGCTGGTTCTTCGATATCTGGCAACCCGATCATATCGATCAGGCGGAATGCTGGCCGTTACGTTCAGACAGCGCCTGGCATGGCTTTCATAATATCGATAACGATCATATGTATCTTGACCCCATTAAGGTGACGATTTTGACGCCGGGGATGGGTAAAGATGGCAGGATGGAACCGTTTGGCATTCCGGCCAGTCTTGTCGCCAAATACCTTGATGAACACGGGATCATTGTTGAAAAAACCGGGCCGTATAACCTGCTTTTCCTGTTCAGTATTGGGATAGATAAAACGAAAGCACTCAGTTTGCTGCGGGCGTTAACCGAGTTTAAACGGGCGTTTGATTTGAACCTTCGGGTGAAAAACATGCTGCCTTCCCTCTATCAGGAAGCGCCGGAATTTTATGAAACAATGCGCATTCAGGAGCTGGCCGAAAATATTCATCGATTAGTGGAGCGCCATAATTTGCCTGATCTCATGTATCGCGCATTTGATGTGTTACCCACGATGATCATGACGCCTTACCACGCATTCCAGCAGGAACTGCGCGGCAATGTCGAAGAGGTATTGCTGGATGAGTGTATTGGCCGCGTAAACGCCAATATGATTTTGCCGTATCCTCCGGGTGTTCCTCTGGTCATGCCGGGGGAAATGATCACCGAAGAAAGCCGGCCGATCCTTGAGTTCCTGCAACTGCTCTGTGAGACCGGCGCGCATTATCCCGGCTTCGAGACGGATATTCACGGCGCATATCGCCAACCGGACGGTCGCTATGTCGTTAAGGTGTTAAAAGACAAATAACAGTAAGGAGGCAGAAATTGCCTCCTTTTTTGTCTCGTTGTTGCAACGATCGTGCGACAGAGCTCGTGAAACCCGGTTTACGTGGCGTTACTACTTGATTGACTGCGTCGCAGCGATTAACGTGCCGCTATCTTTCTGAAACCATCCCTGACGATGAGTATGCAATCACCGGATTTACTTTTACCGCCGTTGTTGAAGGAATATCGCACACTGCTGGTTGCCTTTAGCGGCGGGCTGGACTCCACCGTTCTGCTTCACCAGCTGGTGATGTTGCGTCAGCAGCACGGCTTGCAACTGCGTGCAGTGCATATTCATCACGGCATTAGCGCGTTTGCTGATGACTGGGCGGCGCACTGCCAGGCGCTGTGTACGCAATGGGGAGTGCCGCTTGACGTGATTCGCATCACGTTGTGCGACGATGGGTCAGGGGTCGAGGCACAGGCGCGCAAAGCCCGCTATGACGCTTTCAGGCAAATTATCAGACCGGGAGAAGCGCTGGTCACCGCCCAGCATCTTGACGATCAATGCGAAACCTTGCTTCTGGCGCTGAAGCGCGGCAGCGGTCCGGCCGGGTTGGCAGCGATGCCGGAGACGCTGGCATTTGGCGATAATCTCCTGCTGCGTCCGCTTTTGTCGGTATCGCGGGGCACACTTGAAGACTATGCCCGCAGGCATCAACTTCACTGGATCGACGACGACAGTAACGAGGACGATCGCTACGATCGCAATTTTTTGCGTCTGCGTATTCTGCCGTTGCTGAAAGCGCGTTGGCCGCATTTTTCTCGCAGCGTGGCGCGTAGTGCGGCGCTGTGTGGCGAGCAGGAAGCCTTGCTGGATGAACTGCTGGCCGATGAACTGGCCTCGTTAGTCACGCCGGACGGCAGCCTGACGCTCACGCCTTTACACAGCGTCAGCACCGTGCGCCGTAACGCGCTATTGCGCCGCTGGTTACTCCTGCTGAATGCGCCGCCGCCATCACGAAGCATGTTAGAACGCATCTGGCAGGAAGTGGCGCTAAGCCGGGAGGATGCGATGCCGCGCCTGCAAATTGGCGCGTACGACGTGCGGCGTTATCAGGGGCAGCTCTGGTGGGTTAAACGGATTACACCGCCGGGCAAGCAAGTTCTGTCCTGGCATCCTCCCTATGCGCCATTAAAACTCCCACTCGAATTAGGGATATTACGCGTGGCGCAGACAGGCTATGCTGTGCGGGCTCCGCATCATAATGAACAGGTTTCGGTCCGTTTTCATGCGCCAGGCAACTGGCACATTGTTGGTCGTCAGCATGGCCGAAGCCTTAAGAAGCTGTGGCAGGAACTGTCCGTGCCGCCCTGGCAACGGGATACCACGCCGCTATTGTTTTACGGTGAGCAATTAATCGCCGCTCCGGGCATTTTCGTGACGCGCCAGGGGCAGGCTGAAGATCATGCATGCTGGCATATCGACTGGCAGAAAGGAGAATAAGGATGACGATGCGTACTGCAGTATTAATAGGATTACTGGCGTGTAGCCTGCCGGTGCTGGCCAAAGGCGATCCGAAAGCGGGCGAACAAAAAGCGATGATGTGTGTTGCCTGCCATGGCGCGACGGGTAATGTTTCTGTCCCGCTTTACCCGAATCTGGCTGGCCAGCATGAAGAGTATCTGGCGCACGCGCTCCATGCCTATAAAAAAGGCGAGCGCAGCGGCGGGCAGGCGGAAGTGATGAAAGCCTATGTGAGCGGCTTGTCTGACGAAGATATCGATAACCTGGCGGCGTATTACGCCAGCCAGAAGCCATAAAAAAGGGCAGCCATTGGGCTGCCCATGTTTTTTCGGCGTTTGACTAGCCTTCGCTGACTACCACGGTTCCAATGTCCGGGTGACTGAAGCTGGCAATTTTATCGAGGCGAACTTCGCGTGAGGCACCGGCTTCATCGATTATCAGGTATTCGACGTTTTTACGAGAAACCAGATCGTTGGCTTGCGCCTTCAATACTTCCCCACTCTTCAATTCCAGCGTCAAAACCAGGTGATGCTGGCAGGCGAGTTCGAGATTGTCATAATCATCACAATTGATGGGTTGATAAGTTTCATTCATTGACATAATCGCTCACCAGTAAGTTCGCGGCAGCATACGCCGCCTTTTCCCTGACCGACTCAGAAAGGGCGTCATCTGAGGCCATTTCATTCAAAACTTTTAGTACGCAACCCAGCGCGTCGGGGACGTATCCCAAATCGCCGCTCGCTATTTCGGCATAACGCTTGCGAATTAACTCACAATACTTTTCCACATGCCCTCCTGTCAGCGTCCTGACTACAGACTGAATCGTGGGATGCAAGTCTAAGCCTACGAATATTAACTCTGTTTAGCAAGGTGACTATACCACACTCATCCTGGCGTGATTAACACTGATAGCAGGGAATTCTGTTGGCAGCCTAAGGCGGTGCGGGCGCCGCGCCGCTATTTTCGCTACAATAGCCGCCGATTGATTTTCCGGGGGATCTATGGCATTAAAAGCAACAATTTATAAAGCAACCGTGAATGTTGCTGACATGGACAGAAACCAGTTTCTGGATGCCAACCTGACGCTGGCCCGCCATCCTTCAGAAACTGAAGAACGTCTGATGCTGCGCTTACTGGCGTGGATAAAGTACGCGGATGAGCGGCTGCAATTTACCCGCGGGCTCAGCGCCGAAGACGAGCCGGAAGTGTGGCTGCGCAATGATTATTTGGGCATCGATTTGTGGGTAGAGCTTGGCCTGCCGGATGAGCGTCGCCTGAAAAAGGCCTGTAGTCAGGCGGCACAGGTGGCGCTGTTTACCTACAATAGTCGTGCGGCGGAGATTTGGCGGCAGCAAAACCAAAGCAAATTCCGTCAGTATGCAAATCTCACCGTCTGGTATCTCGATGATGGCCAACTGGCAAAGCTCAGCGCGCTGGCTTCCCGCAGCATGTCCATTCAGGCCACGTTACAGGACGGGTTAATCTGGTTATCGGAAGGTGAGAATAATCTGGAAATCACTCTGGAAAACTGGCACCAGCCTGAATGATTGTAATTTCACACACGCTTTCCATTCCCGATGATGAAGTAACGTTAACCGCGATCCGTGCGCAGGGCGCGGGCGGACAACACGTTAATAAAACATCGACGGCCATTCATTTGCGTTTTGATATCGCCGCATCGAGCCTGCCTGAGTCTGTTAAAGCGCGGCTTCTGACGGCGAGCCACCATCTGATCACCGCTGAAGGCTCCGTGGTGATTAAGGCGCAGGAATATCGCAGCCAGGAGATGAACCGCGAAGCGGCGCTTTCACGCTTTATTGCGCTCATTCGGGAACTTACCGCTGTTCAAAAGCATCGAAAAGCAACAAGACCGACGCGTGCGTCAAAAGAACGGCGTTTAACGTCAAAAGCGCAAAAATCCACAACAAAAGCGCTACGTGCAAAAATTCGACGCTCGCCCGATTAACTGAGGCTACGAATAGTGAAAATCAGGGACATGATGGCAAACACTCCACTTTTAACCGCAGCCGTTGCCTGCGGGATGTTTTTATTGATGGGATGTAATAACCGAAACGAGGTCCGGTCTTTGCAGGCGGTGCAACCGCTCGAAGCCAAAGCAATGCAACAAAACTTCCGGGGGCTGTTGCCCTGTGCGGATTGCGAAGGGATCGATACCGCGTTGTTTCTGGAAAAAGATGGTTCGTGGGTAATGAATCAGCGCTATCAGGGCGCGCCGCAGCCGACTCAGTTTGCCTCCTGGGGAAAATGGGCGCGAACCGCAGACAAACTGGTGCTTACCGATACGAATGGTGAAAAGTACTATTTCCGCGTGAAGGGCGAAAATCTTGAGATGCTCGATCGTGACGGCAACCCGATTGAGTCCACCCTTAATTACACCCTGACACCCTCCAGGGCCGCCTTACCCGTTACCCCTATGGCGATGAAAGGCCTCTATTTTTATATGGCAGATGCCGCGGTGTTTACAGATTGCGCCACCGGCAAGCGTTTCCCGGTGATGAATAACGCGCAGCTGGAGCGTGGCTTTGCCGCGGCGCAGCAAGGCGAAACCAAACCGGTGTTATTGCACGTCGAAGGGCATTTTATATTGCAGGCGAATCCGGATAGCGGGGCGATGCAGAAAACACTGGTAGCGGATAACCCGGGCGCATTCAAACCGGGTGCCGATTGCGACGATTGATCACATCATAAAAAAACGCCCTGCATCAGCAGGGCGTGAGGATTACTTCTTAATCTGGCTGACCAGGTAATTCACAATCTCCCCGGTCTTAATCATTTTCTTCTCGCCTTCACGACGATACTTATATTCGATCTCGTCGCTATCGAGGTTACGATCGCCGATCACCACGGTATGCGGAATGCCGATCAGTTCCATATCGGCAAACATCACGCCCGGGCGCTCTTTGCGGTCATCCATCAGGACTTCAATACCCTGCGCACGTAGTTCGCTATACAGTTTTTCCGCCAGTTCCTGAACGCGGAAAGATTTGTGCATGTTCATCGGCAGGATCGCGACCTGGAACGGCGCGATAGCGTCCGGCCACACGATTCCGCGCTCGTCGTGATGCTGTTCGATAGCGGCAGCCACCACGCGGGTGACGCCGATACCGTAGCAGCCCATAGTCAGGGTCTGGTTGCGGCCATCTTCGCCCTGAACGGACGCTTTCAGCGCTTCAGAATACTTGGTACCCAACTGGAAAATGTGGCCCACTTCAATACCACGTTTGATCAGCAGCGTACCCTGACCGTCCGGGCTTGGATCGCCTGCCACCACATTGCGGATATCCGCCACTTCCGGCGTCGCCACATCGCGATCCCAGTTAATGCCGAAGTAGTGTTTGCCGTCGATATTCGCACCGGCGGCGAAATCGCTCATCGTTGCAACGGAACGGTCAATCACTACCGGAATCGGCATGTTCACCGGACCAAGCGATCCCGGGCCTGCGTTCAGGATGGCGCGAATTTCCGCTTCGGTGGCGAAGGTCAGCGGACTTGCGACCTGGGCCAGCTTCTCGGCTTTCACTTCATTCAGTTCGTGATCGCCACGTACCAGCAGTGCGACCAGAGGGTAAGCGCTGCCTTCAACCGCTTTAACCAGCAGGGTTTTAACGGTTTTTTCAATCGGCAGGTTATGTTGCTCAACCAGCTCGGCGATGGTTTTAGCATTCGGCGTATCCACCAGATGCATGTCCTGCGTTGCAGCAGCGCGCGGCGTTGCTGGCGCAACGGCTTCAGCCAGTTCGATATTGGCGGCATAGTCGGAGCTGTCGGAGAAAATGATGTCGTCTTCGCCGCTCTGTGCCAGCACCTGGAATTCATGCGATGCGCTGCCGCCGATAGAACCGGTATCTGCCTGAACCGGACGGAAATCCAATCCCATACGGGTGAAAATTTTGCTGTACGCTTCGTACATGGCGTCATAGGTCGCCTGCAGAGATTCCTGAGATGTGTGGAAAGAGTACGCATCTTTCATCAGGAATTCGCGCGAGCGCATTACGCCGAAACGCGGGCGAACTTCGTCGCGGAACTTGGTCTGGATCTGGAAGAAGTTGAGCGGCAATTGTTTATACGAGCTCAGTTCATTACGGATCAGATCGGTAATCACTTCTTCATGCGTCGGGCCGAGGACAAACGGACGCTCGCCGCGATCGACAAAACGTAATAATTCCGGGCCGTACTGCTCCCAGCGCCCGCTCTCCTGCCACAGGTCTGCCGGCTGAACCACTGGCATCGACACCTCGATAGCACCGGCGTTATTCATCTCTTCACGCACGATATTTTCGACTTTTTTCAGGACGCGCAGGCCAGTCGGCAGCCAGGTGTATAACCCGGAGGCGAGCTTGCGGATCATCCCGGCGCGCAGCATCAGCTGGTGGCTGATGACCTCGGCGTCGGCGGGTGTCTCCTTCAGAGTGGAGAGCATATATTGGCTAGTACGCATTATTACGATTCCATTAGATGGTTCAGATACAGGCAAATGGCCTGACTTAAGTAAAGTGAATTAGTTTACCAGCGAGGCCGGGTTGCAAAAAGAGAGGGCGCGAAATTAACGTGCTTCGAGGGCAAACACTTCGCAACCGGTATCAGTGACTCGCCAGCGGACATTAAAATCCAGCAGCCACACCGCATAGGTTTTCCCGGGATCTTCCGTTTTACGGTAAGCCGGGCGCGGATCCTGGGCTAAGACTTCCCGAATAAACTGTTCAAGGTGCGGGTAACGCGGCTGAAGCTGGCGCAGTTGTTGTTGCACGTCGGGAGCAAAAAAGACAGGCATCGCCGCATCGGGTGCCTGTTGCGCATAACCTGCGCGGGCTTCCGGCAGCGCTTCCGCGAACGGCAAGTAGGGTTTGATATCAATAACCGGCGTACCGTCAACCAGGTCCAGTCCGCCCAGTTTCAGTACGACTTCCTCTTTATGGCAGCGGATCCCGTCTAGCGACACCAGCGACATGCCGACCGGGTTAGGTCGAAAGGTGGAGCGGGTCGCGAAGACGCCCATCCGCGCATTGCCGCCCAGCCGGGGAGGACGCACGGTAGGGTGCCAGCCGCCTTCCATCGTTTGATGGAAAATAAATATCACCCAGATGTGGCTGAAGCCTTCGAGGCCACGCACCGCATCGGGGTTATTGTAAGGCGGGATAAGATGAAGTTCGCCGCCCCCGCTGGTCACAAGGCCAGGCTGACGGGGGACCGCGAACTTCTCTTTATAGGGCGAACGAATAACGCCTATCTGCTCGAGGCAGAACTGACTCATTTGGCAGAGACTTTTAACGCAGAACCTACGCACACGGCCTGGCGGTAGCAACCCGGGGTACCGCTGGTTACTTCGCAGCTGTGCAGTAAGACGGCGTTGGCTTTCATTTTGGAGGCGTTAATCTGCATGCGTTTGCGTGCGGTAGGAATATTCGGCGGTGAGTCCTGATTCGAGGCCTGGCAAGATTCGCCGCTCACTTCCCCTAAATCACGGAATGGTTTGCCAACCAGATCTTCCGCATTGGTGTAAATTCTGACGGGGGCAGGGCGAGGCGCTTGCGGTTTCGCAGGCTCGACTTTTGCCGGCGCTGCCGTGCTTTTGACAGGTTCAACAGGGGATCTGCTTATCATTGAACAGCCGCTCGCCATCAGTGCCAGCAAACAGATCGGTAAAGCACGCATAATTTATCCTCAATTATGATCAAAACGTGGGTTATTGAATCAGGTGCTTGCACAAATAACAAGACGGGCATGCGCCCGTCCTGAATATTTATGTTGTACTCGCCCGCAGGGGAAAATTACCAGCCTTTAACTGCACCGCCGTTGAAGGTTTTGTTCGCTGCGTCGTTCACTTCGTCAGACTGGTAAGCCTGCACGAATTTCTTCACGTTTTCAGCGTCTTTATTATCTTCACGAGACACGATCAGGTTTACGTACGGGGAATCTTTGTCTTCCACGAAGATGCCGTCTTTTGCCGGCGTCAGGTTGATCTGGCTGGCGTAGGTGGTATTGATCACTGCTAGAGCAATCTGCGCATCATCCAGTGAACGCGGCAGCTGCGGCGCTTCCAGCTCAACAATTTTCAGTTTTTTCGGGTTTTCAGTCACATCGAGAACGGTCGGCAGCAGACCCACGCCGTCTTTCAGTTTGATCAGACCCACTTTCTGCAACAGCAGCAGAGAACGGCCCAGGTTGGTCGGATCGTTCGGGACAGCGATTTGCGCGCCTTCCTGCAGTTCATCCAGCGATTTGATTTTTTTGGAGTAGCCAGCGATGGGGTAAACGAAGGTGTTGCCCACGGAAACCAGCTTATAACCACGGTCTTTAATCTGCTGATCGAGGTACGGTTTGTGCTGGAAGGCGTTGGCATCGATATCGCCTTTGTTCAGCGCTTCGTTCGGCAACACATAGTCGTTGAAGGTCACCAGTTCAACATCCAGACCGTATTTCTCTTTGGCTACTTTCTGGGCGACTTCAGCGACCTGCTGTTCCGCACCCACAATCACGCCCACTTTAATATGGTTAGGGTCTTTTTCTTCCTGACCACAACCAACCAGCGCCAGAGAACCAATTAACGCACCGACTGCTGCGAACGTTTTTAATTTGAAAGACATAGCGATTCCTTACTCTTTTGATGTTGTGTTTGTTACTTGTGCGTGACAGCCCGGACAATACGATCGCCGGAGATTTGAATGAGATACACCAGAACGACCAGTAATACTAATACTGTATTCATTACGGTAGCGTTATAACCAATATAGCCGTATTGATAACCGATCTGCCCCAGGCCGCCTGCGCCTACTGCGCCGCCCATAGCGGAGTAACCGACCAGGGTGATAAGTGTAATCGTGGCGGCATTGACCAGGCCTGGCAGCGCTTCGGGTAGTAACACTTTACGAACGATCTGCATTGGCGTGGCGCCCATGGCGCGGGATGCTTCAATCAGACCTGACGGGATCTCCAGAAGCGCGTTTTCCACCATACGTGCAATAAAGGGTGCAGCGCCGACGGTCAACGGCACAATGGCGGCTTGCAGGCCAATAGACGTACCGACGATGGCGCGGGTAAAGGGGATCATCCATACCAGTAAGATAATGAAGGGAATGGAACGGAAGATATTGACCAGCGCAGAAAGCACGCGATAAACGCTGGCATTCTCATTAATCTGGCCCGGACGGGTGACATATAAAAGTACGCCTGCCGGCAGGCCAAGCACGAAACCGAAGAAACCGGAAACAAAGGTCATCGCCAGCGTTTCCCAGACGCCGCGAACCAGCAACCACATCATTGCTTCAGACATAACCCAGAACCTCTACTTTTACATGATGTTGTTGCAAATACGCGATAGCGGATTGTGTCTCGTCCGACGTGCCGTGCATTTCAGCGAGCATAATCCCGAACTTCACGCCGCCGGCGTAGTCCATCTGGGCGCTAATAATATTGTTATTCACATTGTAACGACGCGCGGTCTCGGACAGCAGCGGCGCATCAACCGACTGACCAGTGAATTCCAGACGCAACAGCGGCACCGAATCTGCCTGCGCGGTGGCCTGCAGACGCTGGGCGTAATCCTCAGGGATATCGAGATGCAGCGTGGACTGAATGAACTGCTGAGCCAGCGGCGTCTTCGGATGAGAAAACACTTCACTCACCGTATCCTGTTCGATGAGTTCGCCGTTGCTGATCACCGCAACGCAATCGCAGATGCGCTTGACCACATCCATTTCATGCGTAATTAACAAAATGGTTAACCCCAGTCGGCGGTTAATATCTTTCAATAATTCGAGAATAGAACGGGTGGTTGCTGGATCGAGCGCGCTGGTGGCTTCATCACACAGCAATACCTTGGGATTGCTTGCCAGGGCGCGTGCAATCGCAACACGCTGTTTCTGACCGCCGGACAGATTGGCGGGATAGGCGTCGTGTTTCTCCCCCAGGCCGACTAAATCCAGTAATTCGGTCACGCGACGTTTAATTTCCTCACGCGGAACATTATCCAGTTCTAAGGGCAGCGCAACGTTGCCAAAAACAGTGCGGGAAGAGAGTAAGTTAAAGTGCTGGAAAATCATGCCAATCTGGCGGCGTGCTTTGGTCAGCTGCGATTCTGAAAGCGCGGTGAGCTCTTGTCCATCAACCAGAACGCTACCCTGGGTAGGCCGCTCCAGTAAATTCACACAGCGAATCAGCGTACTTTTGCCTGCGCCGGATGCGCCAATCACGCCATAAATTTGCCCGGCAGGAACCTCCAGACTGACGTTATTCAACGCCTGAATGGTGCGGTTCCCTTGCTGGAACACTTTGGTGATATTCGAAAGTTTGATCATTAGCTATTTATTATCGTATGAGAGTGAGCCGTGGCGTTTTGTTTTGCCAGATACGGCGGATGACCGTACATGAAATGGATGTTAAGGCATCCAGACGTCTAAATCAATCAGCGGAGTTGGATGAGTTCTTTATCCAGCAGTGAAACATGCGATACTAGGCGTAATACATTCATGCAGGAGTTCTACCGGTGGCTAAATCCTTGCCCGCTATTTTTCTTGACCGTGACGGCACAATTAATGTCGATCATGGCTATGTACATGAAATTGATCAGTTCGAATTTATTGATGGCGTCATTGATGCCATGCGTGAATTAAAAGAGATGGGCTTTGCGCTGGTGCTGGTAACCAACCAGTCGGGCATCGCACGCGGTAAGTTCACCGAAGCACAGTTTGAAACTCTGACCGAGTGGATGGACTGGTCGCTCGCCGATCGCGGCGTGGACCTTGATGGCATCTATTATTGCCCGCACCATCCGGAAGGCTCGGTGGAAGAGTTCCGTCAGAGTTGTGATTGCCGCAAGCCGCAGCCGGGTATGCTGATTTCTGCGCGGGACTTCCTGCACATTGATATGGCTGCTTCTTATATGATTGGCGATAAGCTTGAAGATATGCAGGCGGCGAAGGCAGCAGGTATTGGTACAAAAGTGCTGGTGCGTTCCGGCAAGCCTGTAACGGAAGAGGCGGAAAAAGCGGCAGATTGGGTGATTGATAGCCTTGCGAAGCTGCCGGAAGCCATCAAAACGCGCTAATAAACAGCGTTTCGATTAAAATATGAGCGGTTGGTTAACTTTTTTAAAAACAGGGGTTGTCAGATTCTGATTACTCCCTATAATGCGCCACCACTGACACGGAACAACGGCGAATGAGCCGGCCGGTCAGCGAAGTTCCTCCGGGAGCTTCACGGAGAAAAGCGAAAATAATCGCTTGACTCTGAAGCGGGAAGTCGTAATATACGCACCCCGCGCCGCTGAGAAAAAGCGAAGCGGCACTGCTCTTTAACAATTTATCAGACAATCTGTGTGGGCACTCGCAGGATTGATATCTCAGTACCTCCGGGTACAAATAGAATTATCAAGTCTCTGAGTGAACACGTAATTCATTACGAAGTTTAATTCACGAGCATCAAACTTTAAATTGAAGAGTTTGATCATGGCTCAGATTGAACGCTGGCGGCAGGCCTAACACATGCAAGTCGAACGGTAACAGGAAGCAGCTTGCTGCTTCGCTGACGAGTGGCGGACGGGTGAGTAATGTCTGGGGATCTGCCTGATGGAGGGGGATAACTACTGGAAACGGTAGCTAATACCGCATAACGTCGCAAGACCAAAGAGGGGGACCTTCGGGCCTCTTGCCATCAGATGAACCCAGATGGGATTAGCTAGTAGGTGGGGTAACGGCTCACCTAGGCGACGATCCCTAGCTGGTCTGAGAGGATGACCAGCCACACTGGAACTGAGACACGGTCCAGACTCCTACGGGAGGCAGCAGTGGGGAATATTGCACAATGGGCGCAAGCCTGATGCAGCCATGCCGCGTGTATGAAGAAGGCCTTCGGGTTGTAAAGTACTTTCAGCGGGGAGGAAGGCGATGCGGTTAATAACCGCGTCGATTGACGTTACCCGCAGAAGAAGCACCGGCTAACTCCGTGCCAGCAGCCGCGGTAATACGGAGGGTGCAAGCGTTAATCGGAATTACTGGGCGTAAAGCGCACGCAGGCGGTCTGTCAAGTCGGATGTGAAATCCCCGGGCTCAACCTGGGAACTGCATCCGAAACTGGCAGGCTTGAGTCTTGTAGAGGGGGGTAGAATTCCAGGTGTAGCGGTGAAATGCGTAGAGATCTGGAGGAATACCGGTGGCGAAGGCGGCCCCCTGGACAAAGACTGACGCTCAGGTGCGAAAGCGTGGGGAGCAAACAGGATTAGATACCCTGGTAGTCCACGCCGTAAACGATGTCGACTTGGAGGTTGTGCCCTTGAGGCGTGGCTTCCGGAGCTAACGCGTTAAGTCGACCGCCTGGGGAGTACGGCCGCAAGGTTAAAACTCAAATGAATTGACGGGGGCCCGCACAAGCGGTGGAGCATGTGGTTTAATTCGATGCAACGCGAAGAACCTTACCTGGTCTTGACATCCACAGAACTTTCCAGAGATGGATTGGTGCCTTCGGGAACTGTGAGACAGGTGCTGCATGGCTGTCGTCAGCTCGTGTTGTGAAATGTTGGGTTAAGTCCCGCAACGAGCGCAACCCTTATCCTTTGTTGCCAGCGGTCCGGCCGGGAACTCAAAGGAGACTGCCAGTGATAAACTGGAGGAAGGTGGGGATGACGTCAAGTCATCATGGCCCTTACGACCAGGGCTACACACGTGCTACAATGGCGCATACAAAGAGAAGCGAACTCGCGAGAGCAAGCGGACCTCATAAAGTGCGTCGTAGTCCGGATTGGAGTCTGCAACTCGACTCCATGAAGTCGGAATCGCTAGTAATCGTGGATCAGAATGCCACGGTGAATACGTTCCCGGGCCTTGTACACACCGCCCGTCACACCATGGGAGTGGGTTGCAAAAGAAGTAGGTAGCTTAACCTTCGGGAGGGCGCTTACCACTTTGTGATTCATGACTGGGGTGAAGTCGTAACAAGGTAACCGTAGGGGAACCTGCGGTTGGATCACCTCCTTACCTTAAAGATACAGCCCGCGCAGTGCTCACACAGATTGTCTGATAGATGTAAGAAGCAGGGTGTCTGCGAAAGATATGTCCCTTTCGTCTAGAGGCCCAGGACACCGCCCTTTCACGGCGGTAACAGGGGTTCGAATCCCCTAAGGGACGCCACCTGCTTGGTAATGAGTGAAAGGCGTTACCGATGATATCTCAAAACTGACTGAATCAGTCACGTTTGAGATATTTGCTCTTTAACAATCCGGAACAAGCTGAAAATTGAAACGGCATGCCGTCGCATTTCTCCGAAACAGGAAATGATGATGTCATGCCAGAGTCTCTCAAACACTTGCAACACAGAGCGAAACTGCTCCGGGTTGTGAGGTTAAGCGACCAAGCGTACACGGTGGATGCCCTGGCAGTCAGAGGCGATGAAGGACGTGCTAATCTGCGAAAAGCGTCGGTAAGGTGATATGAACCGCTATAACCGACGATGTCCGAATGGGGAAACCCAGTGCAATTCGTTGCACTATCGTTAACTGAATACATAGGTTAACGAGGCGAACCGGGGGAACTGAAACATCTAAGTACCCCGAGGAAAAGAAATCAACCGAGATTCCCCCAGTAGCGGCGAGCGAACGGGGAGCAGCCCAGAGTCTGAATCAGCATGTGTGTTAGTGGAAGCGTCTGGAAAGTCGCAGGGTACAGGGTGATACTCCCGTACACGAAAGTACACATGCTGTGAGCTCGATGAGTAGGGCGGGACACGTGACATCCTGTCTGAATATGGGGGGACCATCCTCCAAGGCTAAATACTCCTGACTGACCGATAGTGAACCAGTACCGTGAGGGAAAGGCGAAAAGAACCCCGGCGAGGGGAGTGAAAAAAGAACCTGAAACCGTGTACGTACAAGCAGTGGGAGCATCCTTCGGGGTGTGACTGCGTACCTTTTGTATAATGGGTCAGCGACTTATATTCTGTAGCAAGGTTAACCGTATAGGGGAGCCGCAGGGAAACCGAGTCTTAACTGGGCGTTAAGTTGCAGGGTATAGACCCGAAACCCGGTGATCTAGCCATGGGCAGGTTGAAGGTTGGGTAACACTAACTGGAGGACCGAACCGACTAATGTTGAAAAATTAGCGGATGACCTGTGGCTGGGGGTGAAAGGCCAATCAAACCGGGAGATAGCTGGTTCTCCCCGAAAGCTATTTAGGTAGCGCCTCGTGAATTCATCTGTGGGGGTAGAGCACTGTTTCGGCTAGGGGGCCATCCCGGCTTACCAACCCGATGCAAACTACGAATACCACAGAATGTTATCACGGGAGACACACGGCGGGTGCTAACGTCCGTCGTGAAGAGGGAAACAACCCAGACCGCCAGCTAAGGTCCCAAAGTCATGGTTAAGTGGGAAACGATGTGGGAAGGCCCAGACAGCCAGGATGTTGGCTTAGAAGCAGCCATCATTTAAAGAAAGCGTAATAGCTCACTGGTCGAGTCGGCCTGCGCGGAAGATGTAACGGGGCTAAACCATGCACCGAAGCTGCGGCAGCGACACTTAGGTGTTGTTGGGTAGGGGAGCGTTCTGTAAGCCGTTGAAGGTGGACTGTGAGGTCTGCTGGAGGTATCAGAAGTGCGAATGCTGACATAAGTAACGATAAAGCGGGTGAAAAGCCCGCTCGCCGGAAGACCAAGGGTTCCTGTCCAACGTTAATCGGGGCAGGGTGAGTCGACCCCTAAGGCGAGGCCGAAAGGCGTAGTCGATGGGAAACAGGTTAATATTCCTGTACTTGGTGTTACTGCGAAGGGGGGACGGAGAAGGCTATGTTGGCCGGGCGACGGTTGTCCCGGTTTAAGCATGTAGGCGGAGGTTCCAGGTAAATCCGGTACCTTTTAACGCTGAGGTGTGATGACGAGGCACTACGGTGCTGAAGTAACAAATGCCCTGCTTCCAGGAAAAGCCTCTAAGCATCAGGTAACACGAAATCGTACCCCAAACCGACACAGGTGGTCAGGTAGAGAATACCAAGGCGCTTGAGAGAACTCGGGTGAAGGAACTAGGCAAAATGGTGCCGTAACTTCGGGGAGAAGGCACGCTGGCATGTAGGTGAAGCGGTTTACCCGTGGAGCTGAAGCCAGTCGAAGATACCAGCTGGCTGCAACTGTTTATTAAAAACACAGCACTGTGCAAACACGAAAGTGGACGTATACGGTGTGACGCCTGCCCGGTGCCGGAAGGTTAATTGATGGGGTTAGCGGCAACGCGAAGCTCTTGATCGAAGCCCCGGTAAACGGCGGCCGTAACTATAACGGTCCTAAGGTAGCGAAATTCCTTGTCGGGTAAGTTCCGACCTGCACGAATGGCGTAATGATGGCCAGGCTGTCTCCACCCGAGACTCAGTGAAATTGAAATCGCTGTGAAGATGCAGTGTACCCGCGGCAAGACGGAAAGACCCCGTGAACCTTTACTATAGCTTGACACTGAACACTGGTCCTTGATGTGTAGGATAGGTGGGAGGCTTCGAAGCGTGGACGCCAGTCTGCGTGGAGCCGTCCTTGAAATACCACCCTTTAATGGCTGGTGTTCTAACGTGGACCCGTAATCCGGGTTGCGGACAGTGTCTGGTGGGTAGTTTGACTGGGGCGGTCTCCTCCTAAAGCGTAACGGAGGAGCACGAAGGTTGGCTAATCCTGGTCGGACATCAGGAGGTTAGTGCAATGGCATAAGCCAGCTTGACTGCGAGCGTGACGGCGCGAGCAGGTGCGAAAGCAGGTCATAGTGATCCGGTGGTTCTGAATGGAAGGGCCATCGCTCAACGGATAAAAGGTACTCCGGGGATAACAGGCTGATACCGCCCAAGAGTTCATATCGACGGCGGTGTTTGGCACCTCGATGTCGGCTCATCACATCCTGGGGCTGAAGTAGGTCCCAAGGGTATGGCTGTTCGCCATTTAAAGTGGTACGCGAGCTGGGTTTAGAACGTCGTGAGACAGTTCGGTCCCTATCTGCCGTGGGCGCTGGAGAATTGAGGGGGGCTGCTCCTAGTACGAGAGGACCGGAGTGGACGCATCACTGGTGTTCGGGTTGTCATGCCAATGGCACTGCCCGGTAGCTACATGCGGAAGAGATAAGTGCTGAAAGCATCTAAGCACGAAACTTGCCCCGAGATGAGTTCTCCCTGAGACTTTAAGTCTCCTGAAGGAACGTTGAAGACGACGACGTTGATAGGCCGGGTGTGTAAGCGCAGCGATGCGTTGAGCTAACCGGTACTAATGAGCCGTGAGGCTTAACCTTACAACGCCAGAGTGGTTTTGGTGTTGCGGTGTGAGAGACGATTTTCAGCTTGACCGGATAAACATCTGTGGCGGCGCGCAAGCACGCGGCAGGTGAAACAGAATTTGCCTGGCGGCAAGAGCGCGGTGGTCCCACCTGACCCCATGCCGAACTCAGAAGTGAAACGCCGTAGCGCCGATGGTAGTGTGGGGTCTCCCCATGCGAGAGTAGGGAACTGCCAGGCATCAAATTAAGCAGTAAACCGGGGGCAACAAACCGGTGGTTGTAGAAAAATTCGGTGGAGCGGTAGTTCAGTCGGTTAGAATACCTGCCTGTCACGCAGGGGGTCGCGGTTCGAGTCCCGTCCGTTCCGCCACTTATTAAGCCCTGAGTCTCTGACTCGGGCTTTTTTTCGTTTATAACCCTGAGCTATCAGGTTTACAGCGACTTTGGAACGGCATGAGCGGGGATCCGCTCGCTCAGAAAATCTATGAATGCCCGGATTCGCGTACTGACTGCACGATCGCTGTAATAAACAGCATTAAAAGGCATCGACACAGGCAAACGAATGTCTGCTAATACCTCCACTAACTCTCCCTTTTCAAGCTCCTTGTTGATCATATAATCCGACAGGCAAGCGATTCCATTACCCATCAGACAAAGTTGCTTCAACGTCTCACCGCTATTGGAAGTTAACTCCGCTGTCACTTCGTAAAGTTGTCCGTCCGATTGCGCGACAGGCCAGATATTTAACGAAGCCGGCTCGGTAAAGCCGAGGCAAACATGATTAGCTAAATCATCAACCGATCGAGGAGCGCCATATTTTTCAAGATACTCCGGTGCTGCAATCATCTTGCGATAACTGCTAAACAAAGGCCTGGCCCGTAAGCTGGAATCACTAAGCGTCCCTACACGTATTGCCACGTCAACTTTCCGCTCAATCAGATTGATAAATGTCTCTGAAGATACGAGAGAAAGCGTTATCTCAGGATAGTGTTCCCGGAAAGGTTTTATTAACGGCATGAGATAATGAAGGATAACTGGCGTAGCGGCATCTATTCTGAGCAACCCACGTGGTGTAGATTTTGTTTCAATAATTTCCGTCTCAGCCGCCACAAGATCCTGAAGGATCTGTTGAACACGCCGGAAATAGCGCTCTCCTTCTTCTGTAAGGCTCAACTGGCGAGTCGTACGATTGAGTAAACTTACACCCAGTTTCATCTCAAGCTTCTTTACCGCACGACTTACAGCGGAATTCGCAAGGGTAAGCTGCTCCGCCGCACGGCTAAAGCTGCCGCTTTCCACCACAGCAACAAAAATCGCGAGTTCTTCGGTTGTAGCTTTCATTATTGCTCCGGCTGCAAAATTCTAAACAGATTACTTTAATATTTGTAATTTAATCATGGTGCTATCCATCCGTCAGCCTGTATTTGCTGACATCCACTAACGTTGAATTGGCAGGTGCCCCCTGCCGGTAAGATAAGTGTTTCTCACTGTGCACGTTGAAAGTGTGAGCTAAAATCCCTATAACAGAGAAGCCGCCTCTGTATTTTTGCGGCCTTCACCTGAGAGGAATCACGTCTAAGTGCGTAAATCAACCTATGCAATGCGGTATGTCGCTGGTCAGCCTGCGGAGCGAATCCTGGCTCCAGGCTCTTTTGCGACCATAGGTCAGGCGTTACCTGCTGGAGAGCCGCTTCCCGGTCACGATCGGCTGCGTGTGTTGGTCTGGAATATTTTTAAACAGCAGCGGGCTGAATGGCTGTCGGTATTAAAGAATTTCGGCAAAGACGCACATCTTGTGTTGCTTCAGGAAGCGCAAACTACGCCGGAGTTGATTAATTTTGCGACCACCAATTATCTGGCTGCGGATCAGGTTCCCGCATTTGTGCTGCCGCAACACCCTTCCGGGGTGATGACACTGTCGGCGGCACATCCGGTGTATTGCTGCCCGTTACGTGAGAGAGAGCCGATTTTACGCCTCTCAAAATCTGCTTTAGTCACAGTTTACCCGTTGCCGGATATGCGCATGCTGATGGTGATAAACATCCATGCTGTCAACTTCAGTCTTGGCGTCGACGTATACAGTAAACAATTAGGACCGATAGGCGATCAGATAGCGCACCATAGCGGCCCCATCATTATGGCTGGAGATTTTAACGCCTGGAGCCGTCCACGTATGAATGCGCTCTACCGCTTCGCTCGTGAGATGTCGTTGCGTGAAGTCCGTTTTACAGATGACAATCGCCGCCGCGCCTTTGGGCGACCGCTTGATTTTGTTTTCTATCGTGGTTTAGCTGTTCACGAAGCTTCCGTCCTGGTCACGCGTGCCTCTGACCATAATCCGCTACTCGTTGAATTCACACCCGGCAAACCTGCTAAGCGTTAAGGTATGTCAGGTCTGCCGTAGGGCAGATCTGAAGTTCTGCCCTTCATTCACTCTCATAAGGGCAATTTAATGACAACACACTCTCATCACGACAATATCAATAAGCAGTTCGATTCTCAGGCTTCAGCCTATTTAACCAGTCAGGTTCATGCCAGCGGACGGGATTTGGAGCACCTGAAAGACCGTCTCACACCCTTTACTGAAGCAACGGTACTGGATGTCGGCTGCGGCGCAGGCCACGCGAGCTTCGTTGCGGCTTCCCGGGTCAAAGAGGTCATTGCTTACGATTTATCAGAAAAAATGCTGGAGACAGTGAACCAGGCCGCTCGCGAAAGGGGCTTCGGCAATCTTCAGACGCGTCAGGGTTTCGCGGAGTCTTTGCCCTTTGAGGATGAGAGGTTTGATATTGTTATCAGTCGTTATTCTGCCCATCACTGGCAGGACGTTGGACTGGCGCTGCGTGAAATCAAACGCGTGTTACGGCCCGGCGGGAAAGCGATCATGATGGATGTGATGTCCCCAGGCAATGCGGTACTGGATATATGGTTACAAACCATTGAGGCTCTGCGTGACACTTCACACGTGAGGAATTATTCAAGTGGTGAGTGGGCCGCGATGTTCAGTGAGGCAGGCTTATTGACAGCATCGGTAGTGACTGATCGACTGGAACTGGATTATACCAGCTGGATTGCCCGGATGCGGACGCCAGAGGCGTTGGCTAAAGCTATCCGCCAGTATCAGGTAAGCGCTTCTCAGTCAGTGCAGCAATATTATGAACTGCGGGAGGAAGGCTCGTTTACTACCGATACGATTATGATCGAAGTGTATAAACCATAAAAATAAAAAGGCACCGGGGGAATCGGTGCCTTTTTTGCTAGACAGGGTTACGAATCGCTGTTGATGCTGTTGTTCACAAAGAGTGTCAGCTGATCGCCCGGTTGAAGGTTATCCGTGCCGTTGTTCCAGCGCATAACATCTTTGATGTTTACGCCATGACGCTTAGCAATGCTGGAGAGTGAATCCCCTTTGCGTACCTTATAGGTAATGCTGTCGTCATTTCGGGCCAACTGCAGCGAACTGCTTTCAACGGTGCCTACGCTTAACGTCTGACCTACTTTAATCTGCGCACCTTTCAGTTTGTTCCAGCGTTGCAGATCTTTAGTCGTCACGTTTAACCGCGCAGCAATGCTCGATAAAGAATCGCCGGAACGAACTTTATACGAACGGGCTGCACTGCCGTTATCAGCAACCAGCGTCGGCTGAACAGCGGCGATTTCGCCTGCAGCAAGTGAGCTACGCAGTTTATCCGCGTGCTTCTGCGGCACCATAACATATTGCGGGCCGCTTGCGCCTAAAGTTGAGCCTTTAACACCAGCGTTGAAGGTTTTCAGCTTACTTACTGAAATACCTGCCATTTGCGCTAATTGCGCCACCTCAACTGGATTGTTGAGTTTGACGCGTGCCAGTGCGCGGCTTTCATCCGGGGTCGGTAACCGTACGCCGTACTTTTTACTGTTTTTGAGAATATCGCTCAAAGCCAGCATCTTAGGTACGTAGATTTTGGTTTCCTGTGGCAGTGAAAGCGACCAAAAATCCGTGGGTTTACCCCGTGCTTTATTCGCTTTCATTGCCTTCATTACACGACCTTCGCCGCTGTTATAGGCTGCAACTGTTAATAACCAGTCGCCGTCAAACATACGGTTTAAGCGCTGCATCATGTCGAGAGCCGCAGTGGTGGAAGCCACTACATCACGACGTGCATCGTAACTCCGGGTCTGTTTAAGACCATAATTCCGCCCTGTGCTCGGAATGATTTGCCAGATGCCTGCGGCATTAGCACCACTCGTCGCGTGCGGGTCAAAAGCGCTCTCCACTATGGGTAGTAGTACCAGTTCCATGGGCATGTTACGTTTCTTAACTTGCCCTGCTATCCAGTACATATACGGCTCTGCCCGTAAAGTTACATCGTGGAGATAGCTCTTGTTGCTCAAATACTTCTGTTTCTGATCGCGAATCCGGCTGTTTTCCGGAATTCCCATCTTTAGCTCGTCGCCAATGAAAGCCCACAAGTTTTGATCCTGAGCGAATGACGTCCCATCGTCCATCCAGCGCTCTGAACTTGTAAACTTCCCTGCTTCCCCTTGACCAGCTGCAGAAAGGCTCTGTGCGTGCTGTTGGACGGTGGCATCATGCTTCGATGCCTGGCATCCCACAAGCAGGACAGAGGCGAGTAATATCGCTTTTGCCTTCATGTGTGTGTCAATAGTTGCTTAAAAGACGAGCGATGATAACGACGAATGGCGGCAATGACAAGCATGAATTATTAGAATTTATCTTTCATCGCCCTTAACCAGGCAAAACGCTGCTCTGGTTGTTGCAAAGTTGTTTCTTTGCTTATTGCTTTAATAATATCAATATCTTGCGTTCTTAAAAAAACATTGATTTTGCGCTCTTCCGCCAGCGTTGTTGGCAAAGTAATGTGATTTTTTGCGCGTAACTCCTTAACTTTTCGATAGTATTCGTTTAAATCGGGGTCATGGGGGAGGATGCTTAAAGAAAATGTTAAATTACTTAATGTATATTCATGGGCGCAACAGATGAGAGTGTCTTCTGGTAAGGCATTAAGTTTGCTAAATGATTGATACATTTGGTCTGCTGTTCCTTCAAATAACCGACCACAGCCTCCCGAAAACATCGTATCGCCGCAAAATAAATAAGGGTGACTAAAGTAACAGATATGTCCTAAAGTGTGACCTGGCGTGGCAATTACGGTGAATTCATACCCAAGTAGTTTGATTTTATCGCCTTCGTTGACTACGTGATTTGCACCTTTATTTGCTGTTTCCTGCGGGCCGTAAACAGGGAGAGCAGGGTACTTTTGCAGCAGTTCTTTGACGCCGCCGACATGATCATTGTGATGATGGGTTAATAAAATCGCCTCGGGCTGCCAGCCAAACTGCGCAATTGCCGTTAAAACCGGCGCGGCTTCACCAGGATCGACGATTAAACATTTCCCGTCGTTCTGACTCAGCACCCAGATGTAGTTATCCTGATAAGCGGGAATACTGATAAGATTCATAAAACACCTCTCAATGCGTAACGGAAGGTAGCGATGAAACCGGCAAGGATACCCAGGACATATAGCATGCCAGGCCACTGGGCTGAACTGCCCTGGGGCGAGTACTATCGCGATTCGCTTGAATACCAGATCCGTCCCTGGCTTGCAAAAATGTTTGGTTTTCACTTGCTTAAGATTGGCAACCTCAGCGCGGAAATCAATACCGAGAGTTGTGCTATTTCGCATCAGGTGAATGTCGCCGAGAAGGGCGAGCACGTGCAGGTGAGAGCCAATCCACTGGCTCTTCCTTTCGCGCCGCGAGCGATTGATGCATGTTTGTTAGCACACACTATCTCATGGAGCTCAGATCCTCATGGCCTGTTGCGCGAAGTTGACCGCGTTCTGGTGGACGATGGCTGGTTGATAATGAGTAGTTTCAATCCCTTTAGTTTAATAGGTTTGGGAAAGCTCATGCCGTGCCGGCGCAAATGTGTGCCTTATAATAGCCGTATGTTTACGCTGGCGCGCCAGATGGACTGGCTGGCGCTGCTCAATTTTGAGGTGCTTCATCATACGAATTTTCAGGTGCTTCCATGGAATAAGCAGGGCGGCAAGTTACTAAGTACTCACTTACCAGCATTGGGATGTATGCAGGTGATTGTGGCACGTAAGCGAACCCTCCCGTTAACGCTCAACCCGCAAAAGCAACACCGCGCGAAAACGCAGCTACGCCCCGCAGTTGGGGCGACACGGCAGTATCGTAAGCCTTAATTAACGCTGTTTTCCGCCTGATAGCCTACATCGACGTGTACCGGATTGCTGGCCGCGGCACGGGCCAATTCATCGCAGCGTTCATTTTCAGGATGACCCGCATGGCCTTTGACCCATTCCCAGTTGATTTTATGCTGACTAAGCGCTTTATCCAGACGCTGCCATAAATCGACATTCTTAACCGGTTTTTTGTCTGCGGTTTTCCAGCCGCGTTTTTTCCAGTTGTGTATCCACTGTGTAATGCCTTGCCTGACGTACTGGCTATCGGTACTGAGGGTGACATCGCAATCCTCGCGCAACGCTTCCAGCGCGACAATTGCCGCCATCAATTCCATACGGTTATTAGTAGTAAGCAAGTAACCTTCACTGAAGGTTCTTTCGTGCTGTTTATAACGTAAAATCGCACCATATCCGCCCGGGCCGGGATTTCCCAGGCATGAGCCATCGGTGAAAATTTCTACCTGTTTGCGCATCTCTGGTAGACTTCCTGTGATCAAAAAACCAAGTCTGACATAAACGAGCCTATGAGCACACCTATTACACGACAGATCGTCCTCGATACTGAAACCACCGGTATGAATCAGATCGGTGCCCATTATGAGGGCCACTGCATCATTGAAATTGGTGCCGTCGAGGTCATCAACCGTCGCCTGACGGGCAATAACTTCCACGTCTACATCAAACCCGATCGGCTTGTCGATCCGGATGCGTTTATGGTGCACGGTATTGCGGATGAGTTTTTGCGTGACAAGCCGGTGTTTGGCGACGTCGTGGATGATTTCATTGAGTACATTCGCGGCGCTGAGCTCATTATCCATAACGCTTCGTTTGATATCGGTTTTATGGATTACGAGTTCGCTAAGCTGAACCGTGGTATTCCAAAAACCGACACGTTTTGTAAAGTAACCGATAGCCTGGCGCTGGCGCGAAGACTATTCCCGGGCAAGCGCAACAGTCTTGATGCGCTTTGTTCGCGCTATGAGATCGACAACAGTAAACGAACCCTGCACGGGGCGTTACTCGACTCCCAAATCCTGGCCGATGTTTGGCTGACCATGACTGGCGGCCAAACATCCATGACGTTCGCCATGGAAGGGGAGTCACAAAACGTGCAGGACACCACAGGCATTCAGCGTCTTGTGCGTCAGGCTTCCCGTTTGAAAGTCATTACCGCTACCGATGAAGAGTGTGCGGCCCATGAGTCCCGTCTTGATTTGGTGCAAAAGAAGGGCGGCAGCTGCCTTTGGCGTGCGTAATTCTCTGATATTTGCATGATTTGTCATCATCCGGGTGAAAATAACAGCAAACGATCACAAACGAGTGAAAAACCGTTGACGCCTTGAGAGGCTCCCCGTAATATTCGGCTCGTTCCCAAGGGAACAACGCGGAGCGGTAGTTCAGTCGGTTAGAATACCTGCCTGTCACGCAGGGGGTCGCGGGTTCGAGTCCCGTCCGTTCCGCCAATATTCAGGCCCATGTTATTCATTAACATGGGCCTTTTTCATATCTGAATTTTACGGCATGGCGCACACTGCCCGTACCGTATGCCGTCTCGACGCCACAGAAACAGCGCGCCGGTTCAATCTTGCTCCCATGAACATCACTATTGTGATCGGGCAGGGTGTTGTCTTCGATCCTGCCCGGCAATTATCGGAGCCTTTATTTTTAATGGCTTATGCTATGTAACACCTTTAATGATATCGGGAAAAAGATAATATCTGCTGCTAAGGCCACGGGCGTTATAACAATATTTTCTACGATATTGCCTGGGTTTAATTTAGTTTTGTATTTTGAGGTGTAGAATTCAACTTGATATGCTTTGGCGAGTTTATTCTCCGTGCCGAAATTATAATTTAAATTCTTACGTGGAACGATCACACCCCCAATGTAAACCTCCTTCTCATAACGAGAGTTTGTGTAGATAAACCCAAGTTTTTTAAGTAACGTTATCTGTTCAGTTGTGAGTTTTTCATTTCTAACAATAACAGTGAATGTTTTAGAGAAGGGTGTTAATACATTATTTTTAATGTGATCTTTAAGATCGAATCGTAAGATTCCATCGCCACTCTGATCATAATAGGGAAGATTATTGACGTTATCGTTTAACTCCAGTAATTGATCCGCGCCTTTCGTCAGAAAATAGATATAATCATGACCTATAAAAGCAACGCCTTCGGATGGAACGTCAATTGGCGTCTTTTTACTGGATTGTAGCGTTGAAAGTTGAAGATTTTTATACTCAACCGCTCCCGAAACGCTATCTTTTATCTCCGTACGATAATCATTACCGTGTTCAATGGGATTATTGGCTGACCATAATATCGCTGTGCAACCCGTCAGTGATGAGGCTACGGCAATAATTGATAAAAAGCAGAACGCTTTCATAAGACTATTACTCTTTTCCATACAACATCCTTTGTTTATTGAAATTCCTTGTTTTTCAGCAGAAATCTAAAAAGACATAACCTGCCGACAAAGCACATCCTGTGCGGCCAGTCGTTGTTCCCTCACTGGCGCATGATACTTATTCCAGTTTAAGCGCTTTCTGACCGCCCACTCTGTTGATCTTACCTGAGTCATCAGGAGACGGCCCTAAGCGGTATTCTGATAAGGCTGTCATGACGTTATTGCGCTTTAAATCCTGTTTAGACATTTATCAGAAGGTCATTTCCGTTTGGTTACTGGTTGTTATTCTGATTAATAACCAGATATCGCGCTTTTTATGTGTGAAAAGTTTTCTGAATGTTTACTTTGTAGTAAAACACCCTACAAAAACCTCCCGCTTATATCAATTTAATGAATGTTATTTTTTAAATTATAAATTCTAAATATCGGACCCTGACTTAAAAGATAAACTAGGTCTTCCTGGATGTTGAGTACGGATTATTATGCGCTTAAAAAAATTAACTACGCTCATGCTGTGTATGTTTGCTTTCTCTGGTGTCAGCCGTGATGTTTTGGCGGGAGGTGGCGCGTCGGATGCCTGCATCCCGGACTGCGCGGATAATGCATCGCTGACAAAAAACGCGTCGTTGAAAACATTAATCATCGCGGCGATTAGTCAAAGTCCGCAACTGGCTGAAATTCAGGCCGTGTTAAACGTAGACAACGCGCGGATTGACGAAAAAAAAGGCGCATGGATGCCGCAGGTATTTGTGAACGGCACCACGCATGATATGGCATCAAAGGGTGACAACACATCAGAGCGTTATGGCGTAAGTGTCTCACAGCTCCTGTATGATTTTGGTAAAACCACCTACGCGATTAAACAAGCAAAAAGCGCGGTTGAGGCGGATGAGTACAGGATCCAGGCCTCTTTAAACGACATTGCAGAAAATGTGGTGATGCTTTACGTGCGGGTGAAACGCTATCAAACCCTTATCGACGTCGCGCAGGATAATATTGTTTCCCTGCAGAAAGTTGAAAAATTAGCGCAGCTCCGTTCCGGCGCAGGGCTCAGCACCTCATCCGATGTTTTACAGGCGCAGACGCGTTTGATTGCGATGAAAACGACCTTAGAAGATTTTCGCTATCAACACGCACTGGCGTTAAAGCAACTTGCTGTGCTGACAGGCATCAATGCGTCCTCACTAAGCGCGTTGCCGGAAGGGTTTAACGAGCCTCTCGTGCCATTTAAACAAACTGATTACGACACCCTGCCGGGCGTCCAGGCTGCATATTCTGATAAACACTCGGCTGAACATGAGGTCAGCATCGCGAAAGCCGGGCATATGCCGACGCTCTCTTTACGTGCTGAGCGGGCTTATGGTGAAAACAACGGATCGTCCTCCAGTCTCAGCTGGGATAATCATTTGACGGTTAATGTCAGCGTACCGTTGTACCAGGGGGGAATCGTCTCTTCGCAAGTTAGTCAGGCACAGGGCCAGGTTCTGAGCGCAGAAGCACGGATAAAAAAGGCCAAAATGGACGCAGAGCAACGCATTAAAAGTTTTTCTGAAGACTGGCGTGGCGCGAAGGCGCGTAAAGCTAACAGTGATGCGCAACTTCACGCAGCCCGCACAACGCGGGAAGTTTATCGTAATGAATACACGTTAAACACTCGTAGCCTGAATGACTTATTAAGCGTTGAGCAGGATGTCTTCCAGGCGCAGCAGGCGCAGACTATGGCAGAATATGACATTCTCCAGGCCGCATTATCCTATGCCGCCAGCACGAACTCACTGATGAAAAAGCTGGATATCATGCCCCGGCCAGCGCCCTGATACTGGAATCCGTTTCATAGCGTATTTAATCAGACGCGAATACACATGATTGTCGCCCCCTCTCGCTTACAGAGGGTTTCGCTGTAAAACGCCAGTTAATTATGACGCGAATTAATCAGCCAATAATTACGGGCCGTTAAATCAGACATTTGGCTTTTTAATATAAACACGATGAATGTTAATAACCATTCCATTATCGAGATGTTATTTGCGCAGACAAAGCGCTGATGACGGAATACTCACCGGTTTTATTTCGCTGACATAGCGATTAATGGCTTATTCACATTCAAAACAACAAAGGTTCGAAAATGAATCAAAACGGCGAGGTTATCGAATCCTGGCTTTCAGCGATGGTCTTTGTCGCCAGGCACTATCGTCTCGATTACTCAGAAGAAAATGTGCGTGTTGCGATGCAGTGGGAAAAAAACAACGCCCTCAACGCCACATTACAAAGTATGGCTCGCCAGCTTAGCCTTGCCATTCAGGTCAAAAAGTTCACTGTGAAAATGCTTGACCCGTGGCGGATGCCGCTGGTCGTAGAGTTGACCGGCGGCCAGATCGGGGTATTAACCCGGATGGATGCGCAAAATAATATCAGCGTCGTCTTTCATGATGATAACGGCATCGGAAAGCGTCTTTACTAAAGACGAATTAGCCGCCCGAATTGAGCGCGTCGCCATCCTGCGCCCTTTGACTTCAATCCCGGATGCGCGCGTCGACAATTATATCCAGCCTTTTAAGCGCAACTGGTTCTGGCAACTGGTGCTACGGGACTGGCCGCGGTATTTCGATATCATTCTTGCTGCGGGTGTCGCCAATATTTTGGCGCTGGCCGGCACGCTGTTCTCCATGCAAATTTATGATCGCGTGGTGCCCGCGCAATCTGAGCCGACACTCTGGGTGTTGTTCGGTGGTGTCATGCTGGCGCTGTGTTTTGAATTCATCATGCGCATGATCCGGGTACACATTGCTGATGTGATCGGTAAACGCGCCGACCTGCGAATCTCTGACCGGGTATTCGGTCACGCGCTGCGCATTAAAAACAATGCGCGCTCGAAATCGACAGGCTCATTTATTTCTCAAATACGCGAACTTGAGTCGGTGCGGGAGTTGATGACATCGACTACCGTCAGCGTGGTTTCCGACCTGCCGTTTTTCTTTATCTTTTTTATCATCTTATGGAATATCGGCGGCCCGCTTGCTTATGTCGTACTGATTGCCTTACCCCTGCTGGTGATACCCGGCATTGTGATCCAGTTTCCGCTGGCGAAGCTCTCAAGGGAAGGAATGCGCGAAGCCGCTATTCGGAATGCCGTGCTGGTTGAGTCTATTCAGTGCGTTGAAGATATCAAACTGTTACGCGCAGAACAGCGTTTCCAGAATCAGTGGAATCACTCGAATAATGTTTCCTCGTCCATTGGTATGAAGCAGCGCTTCCTGACGGGATTATTAATGACCTGGACTCAGGAAGTGCAGTCGATCGTATATGCCGTGGTGTTGCTGGTGGGCAGCTTTCTGGTCATGCGCGGCGACCTTACTACCGGCGCGCTGGTGGGTACCTCTATTCTGGCGTCGCGTGCAATCGCGCCGCTGTCGCAAATCTCCGCCGTTATGGCGCGCTGGCAATCCGCTAAAGTGGCCCGTAAAGGTCTGGATGAATTGATGCGCCGTCCCGTTGATCAGGAGGAGGGGAGTAAGTTCGTTCACAAGCCGCTGTTAACGGGCCAGTATCAGTTGCAAAACGCCGTATTTTATTACGATGAAGAAACCAAAATCCCGGATATCGCCATTGGCAAACTGAATATCAATGCCGGGGAGCGCGTGGCGATTTTAGGGCGTAACGGCGCGGGTAAGTCGACCCTGCTTCAGATCCTCGCGGGAATGCAAACCATCCAGCAAGGCGAGATGTTGATGGATAACATTTCCATGCGCCATCTTGATCCGGCAGATGTGCGCCGTGATGTCGCGCTCCTCAGCCAGAACTCCCGGCTCTTTTTCGGTACGGTCTATGAAAATCTGACGATGGGGCGCCCTCAGGCGACGGATGAAGAAATTCACACCGCCCTGAAAGCGAGCGGTGCGCTGAGTTTCGTCCAGCAACAAAAAAAATGGTCTCAACTATACGATCATGGAAGGCGGTTTTGGCTTATCCGGGGGGCAGCGCCAGGCACTGCTGCTTGCGCGAACATTGCTGTGCCAACCCGAAGTCCTGCTGCTTGATGAGCCTACCGCGTCAATGGATGAGGTCACAGAGCAGTACGTGATCGATCAGCTCAGCTCATGGCTGCACCACCGTACGCTGGTGATCGCCACGCATCGCCTGGCGATACTGCGCCTGGTGGATCGCATTATTGTGGTGGATAACGGCCGGGTGGTGATTGACGACGTCAAAGAAAAGGTCCTTAACCAACAGCAGCTAAGCACGGCCTCTAAAGGCAGTGTTGCGGAGGTGAAATAATGGCGGCTCCCTCGTTAGTTACTCAGGATTTGATGTCGCAGCCAAAACTGGGACGTTCCTCTCTGCTGGTATGGATGATATTTCTACTGCTGGCGGGATTTCTGGTGTGGGCGAAATATTTCTCGCTGGATGAAGTCAGTACCGGCGGCGGAAAAGTCATTCCCTCGTCCCGCGAACAGGTGGTGCAGTCGCTGGAAGGCGGGATCATTTACGATCTCCGGGTGCGCGAAGGCGATATCGTCGAACGTGGCCAACTCCTCGCTGAACTGGACAGAACGAAAACGCAATCCAGCGTTCAGGAGAGCGCTTCACGGTTAAGAGCAGCCCTGGCGCGCGCCGCCCGGCTGGAAGCGGAAGTGAACGATCGTACCATTAAATTCCCCGGTGAAGTCATCAATGAAAAAGAGCTGGTCAAAACGGAAACGGAGCTTTATATCTCGCGCAAAACCAGTCTGGATCAGGGGTTAATTGGCTTGCAACAGGGGATTAGCCTGGTGCGGCAGCAGTTAAATATGACGGAGCCGCTAGTGAAACAGGGGGCGGCCAGCGGTGTGGAAGTGCTGCGCCTGAAAACGCAGCTAAACGATCTCAATAACAAGATCACCGATCTGAAATCACAGTACTACGTAAGGGCGCGTGAAGAACTCAACCGTACCAATGAGGAAGTTGAAGCGCTACGTTCGGTCATGCGCGGACGTGAAGACTCGTTGACGCGCCTTAAAATGTATTCGCCGGTGCGCGGCATTGTGAAAAACATTGAAGTTACTACGGTGGGCGGCGTGATCCCGCCAAACGGCAAACTCCTCACGCTGGTGCCGATGAACGATGACATGCTCATTGAAGCGCGCATTTCGCCGCGTGATGTGGCGTTTATCCATCCAGGCCAGCCTGCGCTGGTGAAGATCACTGCCTATGACTATGCCATCTATGGCGGCTTGCCGGGTGAAGTGACGATGATCTCGCCGGACAGTATTCAGGACGATGTAAAACGCGATATCTATTACTATCGCGTATATATACGGACCAAAACTAACTATCTGGAAAACAAGCAGAAACAGCGCTTCCCGATTTTTCCTGGCATGGTCGCCACTGTCGATATCAAAACCGGCAGCCGCACCGTGCTTGATTACCTGATTAAACCGTTGAATAAGGTCAACGAAGCGCTACGCGAACGTTAGTTTCCCGTCACCAGTAAAAAGCCCGGCCACCGTTGCCGGGCTTTTTACTGGCATCAATTTTCTTCTGGCGTAACGGCCCGGTGGTCAAACCGGCCTCTATCTGGCACATTGATTTCCTTCACATTACCTTTCGCCGCGTCCGGAGCGACCCCATGACCGATTGCGTTCACTCAGCTCAAATCAATCCACCCCATCGTTTATTAATGGGACCGGGCCCGATAAACGCCGATCCGCGGGTATTACGTGCGATGGCGAGTCAGCTTATCGGCCAGTACGACCCGATAATGACGGATTACATGAACGAAACGATGGCGCTTTATCGTCAGGTATTCGCAACGCAAAACCGCTGGACAATGTTAATTGACGGCACGTCGCGTGCGGGTATTGAAGCGATTCTGGTATCGACCATCCGGCCAGGCGATCGGGTGCTGGTGCCGGTATTTGGGCGTTTTGGTCATTTGTTGTGTGAAATCGCTCACCGCTGTCGGGCGGAAGTGCATACCCTTGAAGTGCCGTGGGGCGAGGTATTTACGCCGGATCGCATTGAAGACGCCATTCAACGTGTCAGGCCGCGCATGTTGTTGACGGTGCACGGCGACACCTCGACCACCATGCTGCAGCCGCTGGCTGAGCTGGGTGATATTTGCCGTCGTCACGGCGTATTGTTTTACACCGACGCCACCGCCTCGCTGGGCGGCAATCCCCTTAAAACTGATGAGTGGGGGCTGGACGCCGTCTCGGCGGGATTACAAAAATGCCTTGGCGGCCCATCAGGAAGCGCGCCCATCACCCTGAGTGCGCAACTGGAAGCGGTGATCCGCATGAGAAAGCGCGTTGAGGCCGGGATCCGCACTGAACATCATCATGATGGCGATGACGAGATGATCTACTCCAATTATTTCGATCTCGGCATGATCATGGATTACTGGGGGCCGGAACGCCTGAACCACCATACCGAAGCCACCAGTATGCTTTTCGCCGCACGGGAGTGCGCCCGCATTATGCTGGAAGAGGGGATGGAAAAGCGCATTGCGCGTCATGCCCTGCACGGCAATGCCATGCTGGCGGGAATTCTGGGAATGGGCCTGGAAACCTTCGGCGACCTGAAACACAAAATGAACAACGTGTTGGGCGTGGTCATTCCACAAGGGATCAACGGCGAAGCGATACGCAAACAGTTGCTGGATGATTTCCACATCGAAATCGGTACGTCATTTGGACCGTTACAGGGAAAAATCTGGCGTATTGGTACGATGGGGTATAACGCGCGTAAAGATTGCGTCCTGCAAACCCTCACGGCGCTTGAAGCCGTTCTGAACCGGCAGGGTTATCGCACCGTTCAGGGAGAAGCTATGCAGGCGGCATGGAATGTCTATGAACCGGCGCAATCGACGACCGCGCCGGTACAGCGTTAAGGATTAAGCGTAAAACCGTCCGAATCGCGCCAGGCCGGGAATTTCTCGCGGTATTCCCTGAGCGCGTTCATCGACAGCTCGGCATCCAGCCGCGTTGCCTGATGGGGATCGGCACTGGCAATAATTTCGCCTTGCGGATTGATGATGCGGCTATCGCCCCGGTAATGATGGCCGTTGCCGTCGGTTCCCACGCGATTGCATCCGGCGACGTAGCACTGGTTTTCGATGGCGCGCGCTGTCAGTAGCGCCTGCCAGTGCAGAGAGCGCGGCGCGGGCCAGTTCGCTACATACAACGCCAGATCGTAATCATTGGCGTTGCGTGACCACACCGGAAAGCGCAGGTCATAGCAGACCAGCGGCAGGATGCGCCAGCCGCGCCACTCGATAATCAACCGCTGCTCACCCGCCACATAGTGATGATGCTCATCGGCCATGCGGAACAGATGGCGCTTATCGTAGTAGTGCACTTCACCTTGTGGCTCCACCAGAAGGAAACGGTTAACCGGCCCGCGCTCGGTTTGCAGAGCGGCGCTTCCGGCCACCATGGCGTCCAGTTGGCTGGCTTTTATCTGCATCCAGTTGATCACTTCTTCTTCAGGCATGGACTGCCGGGCGGCCTCCATAGCAAAGCCTGTCGTGAACATTTCAGGTAACAGGATCAGGTCCCGCCCGGTTAGCTCATCCAGCAACACATCAAAGTGGCGTAGATTGGCAGCGCCATCCATCCACACCAGCGGTTGTTGTAACAACGATACTTTTAACCCAGGCACAATCGCGTCTCCTCGTTAACGGGTTTTTCACTCTAGCATGACCGTCGAAAAAAATGCCGGGAGATTTCAGACCAGCGTCGCAAATCCAGGCGCGTCATTCCGCCTGCGCGACAGGCAAAAAAAAGACCGGCAAAAGAGCCGGTCTTTAACAACGAAGCGATGAGGGTTATGCCGCTTCGGGCTTACGCACTTTCTCTTGCATCTTTACCGGCTGCGTTGCCAGTTCATCCGGTTCGAACTCATCCACATTAATGCTGCGCAGGCGGCTTTCTTCTGCTTTAACAAGAATGTCTGCTTCTTCCTGAGTAATCTGGCCTTTTTCCAGCGCCTGTTTCGCCAGGAGGTCGAGACGGGTGAAAGAAAGATTTTTGCCCAGCGCTTTACAGATACGCTCGTGAATCGGCTCAGCGGCAATCACATCCTGAAGCGCCTCTTCAAGCAGGCCAACCGGGTTGTGTTCGCTCGGCGTCAGGTACTGACCACGGCCAATGCGAGAACGGGTTGCCGACGGCGTTTGCAGGATCTGCGCCACTTTGTGGTCCAGTCTGTCCGACGGCGCATCGTAACGGCGTCCCAGCGGGAAGATCACCACGCGCAGCAGTCCAGCCACCGCAGCGTTCGGGAAGTTGCGCAGCAGGTCGTCAATCGCTTGCTCAGCCTGATGTAGCGCATCCTGGACACCCCAGTGCAGCAGCGGCAGATCGGCTTCGTTGCGGCCTTCGTCGTCATAGCGTTTCAGCACCGCCGAGGCCAGATAGAGCTGGCTCAGCACATCGCCCAGGCGCGCCGAAATACGTTCGCGACGCTTCAGGCTGCCGCCCAGGACCGCCATGGAAACATCCGACAGCAGGGCCAGGTTGGCGCTCAGGCGGTTCAGATGCTGGTAGTAACGTTTGGTCGCATCGTGGGTCGGCGAGCGGCTGGTTAAGCCGTTAGTCAGGCCCAGCCAGAAGCTGCGTACTTTGTTGCTGCCAACGTGACCGATATGTTTAAACAGCAGTTTATCGAACGCATCCACATCATTATTCTGTGCCGCCGCCATCTCTTCGAGCACATACGGATGGCAGCGAATTGCGCCCTGACCGAAGATCATCATGCTACGGGTAAGAATGTTTGCGCCTTCAACTGTGATGGCGATAGGTGCGCCCTGATAAGCACGCGCCAGGAAGTTGCCTTCGCCCAGCATAATGCCTTTACCGCCGGTGATATCCATCGCATCAATAATGGATTGCTGACCGCGATGGGTGCAGTGATATTTCACAATCGCCGACAGGACTGCCGGTTTCTCGCCCAGCATAATGCCGTAAGTGATCAGCGATGCCGCTGCATCCATCACATACGCGTTACCGGCAATGCGTGCCAGCGGCTCTTCGATCCCTTCCATCTTACCGATAGAGATTTTGAACTGACGGCGAATATGGGCATAAGCACCGGTCGCCAGCGCCACGGACTTCACGCCACCGGTTGAGTTAGACGGCAGGGTAATACCACGGCCGACCGACAGGCATTCCACCAGCATACGCCAGCCCTGACCCGCCATCGCCGGGCCGCCGATGATGTAATCAATGGGGACGAAAATATCCTGGCCGCGAGTAGGACCGTTCTGGAAAGGCACGTTCAGCGGGAAGTGACGTTTACCGATTTCAACCCCTGGGGTATTGGTCGGGATCAGCGCACAGGTGATGCCAAGCTCCTGTTCACCACCCAGTAAACGATCCGGGTCAGAGAGTTTAAACGCCAGGCCGAGCACCGTCGCGATAGGTGCCAGCGTAATGTAGCGCTTGTTCCAGGTCAGACGCATACCGAGCACCTGCTCGCCTTTCCAGTCACCCATGCAGACCACGCCGGTATCCGGGATGGCACCAGCATCGGAACCCGCTTCCGGGCTGGTTAATGCAAAGCAGGGGATCTCCTGGCCACGCGCCAGACGCGGCAGATAGTGATTTTTTTGCTCGTCAGTACCGTAATGTTGCAGCAGCTCGCCCGGGCCTAATGAGTTCGGTACCCCGACGGTAATCGCCAGAATGCCCGACACGCCGGAGAGTTTTTGCAGTACGCGAGACTGGGCGTATGCCGAAAATTCCAGACCGCCGTACTCTTTTTTGATGATCATCGCGAAGAAGCGATGTTCTTTCAGATAGTCCCACAGTTCCGGCGGCAAATCGGCCAGCTCGTGGGTAATCTGGAAATCGTTCGCCATACGGCAGGCTTCTTCCACCGGGCCGTCGATAAAGGCCTGTTCTTCTGCAGTTAACTGCGGCTTCGGATAGTTATGCAGCTTCTGCCAGTCCGGATTACCCTGGAACAGTTCACCTTCCCACCATGTGGTCCCGGCGTCGATAGCTTCTTTTTCGGTGCGCGACATAGGCGGCATCACTTTACGGAAGCCTTTGAACACCGGCGCGGAAATCAGCGATTTACGCATCGGGATAAAGTTGAACGGAACAAGAATAATGGCGAGAGGCACCAGCACCCAGATAGACCACAGGCCCGTCGCGCCTAATGCAGCGGTCCAGGCAAGCAGGATCAGGCTGCTGGCCAGCAGATTGACCCGGTGATAAAACAGCACGCCGAGCAGAATAACGGTGGCAACAATACTCAACATCATCATAGCTAAAAGCTCCCTGTCTTGTAGGAGGTCTGACCACTTGTGATGATTAGGTTGTAGTGGAAGCGCAGATTTTTAGCAATGTATTTACAATATAATTACAACCTGGTTCACATTGTTCCCGCCGATTGGCTGAAATCCTGATTAAAGGCAGTGGAGGGATGCTTCTCGCCTTCATACCTATCCGGTACACTGCGAGGGTTAATTTCATTCATGCTTAAGGAAATCCTCATGTACCAGGATCTGATTCGAAGCGAGCTGAACGAAGCCGCAGAAACGCTGGCTAACTTCCTCAAGGACGACGCGAATATTCACGCTATCCAGCGTGCGGCCGTACTGCTGGCTGACAGCTTCAAAGCGGGCGGCAAAGTGCTCTCCTGCGGCAACGGTGGTTCTCACTGCGATGCCATGCATTTCGCTGAAGAGTTGACGGGTCGCTACCGTGAAAACCGCCCCGGCTATCCGGCGATTGCGATTTCCGACGTGAGCCACATCTCCTGCGTGGGTAACGACTTCGGTTACGACTCCATTTTCTCCCGCTATGTGGAAGCGGTAGGCCGTGACGGCGATGTACTGCTGGGCATTTCCACCTCCGGCAATTCCGCTAACGTCATCAAAGCGATCGAAGCCGCTCGCGCAAAAGGGATGAAAGTCATTACCCTGACCGGCAAAGACGGCGGCAAAATGGCAGGCAGCGCAGACGTTGAAATCCGCGTGCCGCACTTCGGTTATGCCGACCGTATTCAGGAGATCCACATCAAAGTGATCCATATCCTGATTCAGCTGATCGAAAAAGAGATGGTGAAAGCCTGATAGCATGACAGGGGCGTAAGCCCCTTTTTTAACGGGAGGTGGGTGATGTGCGAATTGCTCGGGATGAGCGCCAATGTGCCAACCGATATCTGCTTTAGTTTTAGCGGCCTTGTTCAACGCGGCGGCGGTACCGGCCCGCATAAAGATGGCTGGGGTATCACCTTCTATGAGGGTAAAGGCTGTCGTACCTTTAAAGATCCGCAACCCAGCTTTAACTCGCCCATAGCCCGTCTGGTTCAGGAGTATCCCATTAAATCCTGCTCGGTGGTGGCGCATATCCGCCAGGCCAACCGGGGAAAAGTGGCGCTGGAAAACACCCATCCGTTTACCCGTGAGCTGTGGGGCCGCAACTGGACCTATGCGCATAACGGGCAATTGAAAGGCTATCACGGGCTCGAAACCGGTAACTTTCGTCCGGTAGGCGAAACCGACAGCGAAAAAGCCTTTTGCTGGCTGCTGCATAAACTCGCGACGCGCTATCCGCGTACGCCGGGCAATATGGAAGCGGTATTTCGTTATATCGCCACGCTGGCGGGTGAGCTGCGTGAGAAGGGTGTGTTTAATATGCTGTTATCTGACGGGCGCTACGTTATGGCGTTTTGTTCGACGAACTTATCCTGGATCACCCGGCGAGCGCCGTTCGGTGTAGCGAAACTGCTGGATCAGGATGTGGAAATCGACTTTCAGCGCGAGACCACACCTAATGATGTGGTCACGGTGATTGCCACTCAGCCGCTGACGGGCAATGAAACCTGGCAGAAAATCCTGCCAGGCGAGTGGGCATTATTTTGTCTCGGGGAGCGCGTAGTTTGAGGCGAGCTGCGGCTGAACCGGCTTGCTGGTCATCGGCTTGCTCACTACATAGCGGCCATCCACCACTGAAACGACTGGCGGCTGGTGGGTGGCAGCGAAATAGTCATAACCCGGTTTCAGCTGTTTCCAGAAATCGATGTGATACGAGTATTTATGGCGCTGCATATTCGCGTCGGTCATGCGGAACGGATAGATGCTGACCTGCACATTAGGCTGACCAAACACCAGCGCGCCGGTAACGAACTGGAAAATCTCGTCAATGCCCTGGTCGGTCATGGCATAGCAGCCCACCGATACACAGGCACCGTGAATCATCAGGTATTTACCTTCATAGCCATGAGCACGGTCATAGGCATTCGGGAAACCGATATTAATCGCTTTATAAAAGCGGCTGTCCGGCTTTAACTGGCTGCGCTGTACCGAATAAAACCCTTCGGGGCTTTTAAAATCGCCCTGGCGCTGTTTCGGGCCAAGCCCGCCGGAGTAGCTACAGATGCGGTATGAGTCTAACAGCTGATACTGCTCGCCCATCTTCACATACAGATCGAGTGTGCGTTCTTCCTTGAAGATCTGAATATAAACCGGCGAGCCCATCAACTGCTGCCTTAATTCTTTTTTGATGGGAGTGGCGCTGTCATTGCTGATTAGGCTGGCAAACGCCAGGCATGGCATCAGAAGCATCGCAATAATGACTGCGATTTTACGCATACTGCATATTTCCTTGATAAACCGATAACAAATGCCGGAACGGCACAACAAAAAGAAACCCTAAATCGGACGATTCTGGATTGAGTGCGCTCACATTAGCACCGCTATTATTTTTCGCAAGCGCGTCGAATGGAGTTTACAATTTAGTTTTCCTGAAACGATCCCTCGAACCGCTTTCCCTTCATTAAAACTTTGCGCACTTCCTCGCAGTTATGATTCCTTTTCATCTATTTTTGGCGCTAATTAAACGATTGATGATACCATTCACGCCGTAAGATGACCTGCACAGAAGAAAGGAAATTCTCCTGACGATCGCTACCCGAACTCTGCACTAACGGGCTTCTCTGTCGTTAGCGCAGTCGTGAATGTCCCATCCTTCTTTTCTTCCACTAATGCAGCGATGTTCAACTCTGGTTTCGGCATACTCTGCCGGGATTTACGTTAACTATTCCGTGCTAACTATATGATTAAAATTAAAAAAGGGCTGAATCTTCCCATCGCGGGCCTGCCGGAGCAGCAGGTATCTGATGGCCCCGTGATTGAGCACGTCGCCTTGCATGGCGAGGAGTACATAGGCATGCGCCCCTCAATGCTGGTCAAAGAAGGCGATCGGGTCATAAAAGGGCAGGCGTTGTTCGAAGATAAAAAGACGCCAGGCGTGCTGTTTACCGCACCGGCCAGTGGCGAAATCGTGGCGATCCATCGTGGTGAACGACGCGTGTTGCAGTCGATCATTATCCGTGTCGAAGGTGATGAACAACGTACCTTCCCGCGCCATGAGCGTGCGTCCCTCGCTTCGTTACCACGCCAAACGGTGGAACAGCAACTGTTGGAATCCGGGCTGTGGACAGCATTCCGTACGCGGCCCTTCAGTAAAACGCCGGCACCGGGCAGCGTGCCCGCAGCGATTTTCGTTACGGCGATGGATACGAATCCGCTCTGCGCGGATCCTGAACCTATTATTCTGAGCCATCGCAGTATGTTTGATGCCGGGCTCAGCGTGCTGACGCGCTTAACGCCGGGTAACGTGCACGTTTGCCAGGCCAGCGGCGGCAAATTAGGCGGCCACGCCAGCGGGCAGGTCACTTTCAACGAATTTTCCGGCCCGCATCCGGCGGGGTTGCCTGGTACGCACATCCATTTCCTGGAGCCGGTCAGCCTGAATAAACACGTGTGGCACCTGAATTACCAGGATGTTATCGCTATCGGCGCCCTGTTTATTGACGGCGTACTGTGGACCGATCGCATTGTCGCTCTCGGCGGCCCGCAGGTGAAAAATCCACGTCTGCTTCGCACCCGGCTTGGCGCCTCGCTGGAGGAGCTAACGGCGGGTGAATTACTCGCAGGTGAAAACCGGATAATTTCCGGCTCCGTGCTCAATGGCACCCATGTGCGTGGCGCGCGCGCCTTTCTGGGACGTTTCCACCTTCAGGTGAGCGTATTGCCTGAAGGGGGCGAAAAAGAGCTGTTCGGCTGGGTGATGCCCGGTAAAGAGAAATACTCGATTACCCGTACCACGCTGGGCCATTTCTTCAAAAAGAAACTGTTCAACTTCTCGACGGATACCAACGGTGGTGAACGCGCCATGGTGCCGATTGGCAATTACGAGCGCGTCATGCCGTTAGATATCTTACCCACGCTGTTGCTGCGCGATTTACTGGCGGGAGATACCGACAGTGCCCAGGCGCTGGGTTGCCTTGAACTGGATGAAGAAGATTTAGCGCTCTGTACCTATGTTTGCCCCGGAAAATATGAATATGGTCCGGTGTTGCGCGACGTGTTAACCCGTATTGAGCAGGAAGGATAAGCAATGGGTTTGAAGCACTTTTTTGAAAAGCTGGAGCCGCATTTTACTGAAGGCGGCAAGCTGGCGAAGTATTACCCCTTGTATGAAGCGACCGTGACCATCTTCTACACGCCAGGCCTGGTGACCCGTGGTGCCTCGCATGTGCGCGACGCCATCGACCTGAAGCGTATGATGATCCTGGTCTGGTTCTCGGTATTTCCGGCCATGTTCTGGGGGATGTATAACGTCGGGCTGCATACCATTCCGGCACTGAATAAGCTCTACGAGCCCGCGCAACTGGCACAGGTCATCGCCAATAACTGGCATTACCAGACAGCGCAATGGCTGGGCGTCAGTTTCGCCCCGGATGCGGGCTGGATCAGTATGATGGGCCTGGGCGCGGTGTATTTCCTGCCCATCTACCTGACGGTATTTGTGGTAGGCGGTTTTTGGGAAGTGCTGTTTGCCGTCGTGCGCAAACACGAAATCAACGAAGGCTTCTTTGTCACGTCGATCCTGTTCGCGCTGATCGTTCCGCCGACGCTGCCGCTCTGGCAGGCTGCGCTCGGGATCACCTTCGGTGTGGTCATGGCTAAAGAGCTGTTCGGCGGCACCGGGCGTAACTTCTTAAACCCGGCGCTGGCAGGACGCGCCTTTTTGTTCTTCGCTTATCCGGCGCAAATTTCCGGCGATTTGGTGTGGACTGCGGCGGACGGCTTTTCCGGCGCGACACCGCTCTCACAGTGGGCATCTGGCGGCGGCGAGTCGCTGGTGGATGTGACCACCGGTCTGCCGGTCAGCTGGATGGACGCCTTCCTGGGCTATATCCCCGGATCGATTGGCGAGGTTTCCACGCTGATGATCCTGATTGGCGGTGCCATTATTTTATTTGGCCGGGTCGCTTCCTGGCGGATCGTCTCGGGCGTGATGCTCGGCATGATCGTCACGGCAACGCTGTTTAACCTGATTGGTTCCGACACCAATCCGCTGTTCTCTATGCCCTGGTACTGGCACCTGGTGCTCGGCGGTTTTGCCTTCGGGATGATGTTTATGGCTACCGACCCGGTTTCCGCCTCCTTTACCGAAAAAGGTAAATGGTGCTACGGCGCGTTGATTGGCTCGATGTGCGTACTGATACGCGTGGCTAACCCGGCCTATCCGGAAGGGATGATGCTGGCGATCCTGTTCGCCAACCTGTTCGCGCCGTTGTTCGACTATCTGGTGGTGAAGGCCAATATCAAGCGGAGGGCGTCCCGTGGCTGAAGTTAAAAGTTTCGACACGCCGGGCAGAACCCTGCTGGCGGTCCTGGTGCTGTGCCTGGTGTGTTCCGTGATTGTGGCAGGTTCCGCCGTTGGCCTGAAATCGCGCCAGCAGGAGCAGAAACTGCTCGATAAGCAGCGCAACATTTTGCAGGTAGCCGGATTGATGACCCCGCAGATGAAAGATGATGAGGTAAAAGCCATCTTCGATACGCGGATCACCGCGCGGCTGGTGGACCTGAAAACCGGGGAGTTCATCAATAAAGACCCGGCGCAATTTAATCAGGCGCTGGCCTTAAAAGATCCCAACCTCAGCATCAGCCTTCCGACCGATCGCGATCCAGCAGGCATTAAGCGTCGCAGTAATATTGCCGAAATCTATCTGGTGCGTGATGAGCAGCAGCGCACCCAGGAGCTGGTTCTGCCGGTCTACGGCAATGGCCTCTGGTCGGTGATGTATGCCTTCGTGGCGCTGGATACCGATGGCCGCACGGTCAAAGGCATTACCTATTATGATCAGGGCGAAACCCCGGCCTGGGCGGCGAAATTGAAAACCCAAACTGGCAACAGCAGTGGGTGGGCAAAAAGCTGCTGGATGAGAACGGCAAGCCGGCGTTAAAAATCGTCAAAGGCGGTGCCCGGCCCGGCGATGAGTATGGCGTGGACGGTCTCTCTGGCGCGACACTGACCTCTAACGGCGTGCAGCACAGTTTTGATTTTTGGATGGGCGAACTCGGTTTTGGCCCGTTCTTAAAACGCCTTCGTGAAGGAGCGCTTAACAATGGCTGAAATCAGCAACATGAAAGAGATTAAGCGGGTGCTTGTCGGCCCGCTGGTGGATAACAACCCGATTTCATTGCAGGTGCTGGGGGTGTGCTCGGCTCTGGCGGTAACAACAAAACTGGAAACCGCCTTCGTTATGACCCTGGCGGTGACGCTGGTCACCGCCTTTTCCAGCATGTTTATCTCAATGATCCGCAACTACATCCCCAACAGCGTGCGCATCATCGTCCAGATGGCGATTATCGCGTCGCTGGTGATTGTGGTGGATCAGGTGTTGCGCGCTTTCGCTTACGAGATCTCAAAACAGCTGTCAGTTTTCGTGGGGCTCATCATCACTAACTGTATCGTAATGGGCCGCGCCGAAGCCTATGCCATGAAATCGCGCCGCTGGCGAGTTTTATGGACGGTATCGGCAACGGGCTGGGCTATGGCGTCATCCTGCTCATCGTCGGGTTCCTGCGCGAACTGATCGGTAGCGGCAAACTGTTTGGCGTGACGGTGCTGGAAACGGTGCAAAACGGTGGGGACTATCTGCCGAATGGACTCTTCCTGCTGGCGCCCAGCGCGTTCTTTATTATCGGGCTGCTCATTTGGGGGCTGCGTACCCTGAAGCCGGAACAGCAGGAGAAGGAGTAACCCATGGCTCATTACATAAGCCTGTTCGTGCGCGCGGTTTTTGTGGAAAACATGGCGCTGGCCTTCTTTCTGGGGATGTGTACCTTCCTGGCGGTCTCCAAAAAGGTTTCCACCGCGTTTGGTCTGGGGGTGGCGGTCACCGTGGTGCTGGGCATCTCGGTCCCCGTCAACAACCTGATTTTCAACCTGGTACTGCGTGACAGCGCACTTGTGGAAGGTATCGATCTCAGCTTCCTGAACTTCATCACCTTCATCGGCGTCATCGCCGCGCTGGTGCAGATTCTTGAGATGACCCTCGATAAATACTTCCCCACACTGTACAACGCGCTGGGGATTTTCCTGCCGTTGATCGCGGTGAACTGCGCCATTTTCGGCGGCGTTTCGTTATGGTGCAGCGCGACTATAACTTCAGCGAATCTATCGTTTACGGCTTCGGTTCCGGCATTGGCTGGATGCTGGCGATTGTCGCGTTGGCGGGGATCCGTGAAAAGCTGAAATATGCCAATGTGCCAGCGGGCCTGCGCGGCCTGGGGATCACCTTTATTACCACCGGGCTGATGGCGTTGGGCTTTATGTCCTTCTCCGGTGTGCAGCTTTAAGGGACTGCTATGACAGAAATACTTCTTGGCGTGGGGATGTTCACGCTGATCGTTCTGATGCTTTCGGTGCTGATTTTGTTCGCTAAATCGTTGCTGGTGAATTCCAGCGATGTGGTGATCGAAATTAACGACGACGCTGACAAACAATTCCGCGCCCCGGCAGGCGATAAGCTGCTGAATACGTTATCAAACCATGGGATTTTTGTGTCTTCCGCCTGCGGCGGCGGCGGCTCCTGCGGGCAGTGCCGCGTCACGGTGAAATCGGGTGGCGGAGACATTCTGCCTACCGAGCGGACGCATATTACCAAACGCGAAGCCAAAGAGGGCTGTCGTCTGGCCTGTCAGGTAGCGGTACGGCAGGATATGAAAATCGTCCTGCCGGAAGAGATTTTCGGCATCAAAAAATGGCAGTGCGAAGTCATCTCGAATGACAATAAAGCGACATTTATTAAAGAGCTGAAACTGCGTATTCCCGATGGCGAAGACGTGCCGTTCCGGGCGGGAGGGTATATTCAGATAGAATGTCCGCCGCACTCGGTAAACTATGCCGACTTTGACGTACCGCTGGAGTATCGCGGCGACTGGGAAAAATTCAATCTGTTCCGTTTTCAGTCGAACGTCAGCGAGCCCTGCGTACGCGCCTATTCCATGGCGAACTACCCGGATGAGAAGGGTATCATCATGCTTAACGTGCGTATCGCCACGCCGCCGCCAGGCGTTCCGGATGCGCCGCCGGGCATTATGTCATCGTATATCTGGTCGCTTAAAGCGGGCGACAGCGTGACGATTTCCGGTCCGTTCGGGGAGTTCTTCGCCAAAGATACCGACGCCGAAATGGTGTTTATCGGTGGCGGGGCAGGGATGGCACCAATGCGCTCGCATATTTTCGATCAACTGGGGCGCCTGAAAACAAAGCGCAAAATCAGTTTCTGGTACGGCGCACGTTCGCTGCGAGAAATGTTCTATCAGGAAGAGTTTGAGCAGCTGGCGCGTGACAACCCGAACTTCACGTTCCATGTCGCGTTGTCCGATCCGCTGCCCGAGGATAACTGGACCGGTTATACCGGCTTTATCCATAATGTCCTGTATGAAAACTACCTGCGCGACCATCCGGCCCCGGAAGACTGTGAATTTTACATGTGCGGGCCGCCAATGATGAACGCTGCGGTTATCGCCATGCTCAAGAATCTGGGTGTGGAAGATGAAAACATCCTGCTGGATGATTTCGGAGGTTAATGATGCTGACCATCTTTATCGCCAGCTTCGCGATTTTTTTGCTGGTGATTTTTGGCATGTCTCTCGGCGTGCTGATGAAGCGCAAAGCCCTTCAGGGTAGCTGCGGGGGGATTTCCTCGCTGGGGATGGAAAAGGTGTGCGACTGTCCCGAGCCGTGCGACGCACGTAAAAAAGCGTCTCGCGCGCGAGGCCCGGCAGCAAAACCGCATTCTTTAATCTGAATCGCCTCCTTCATGGAGGCGATGTTTTATCGGCTCTTCTCAACTTCCCAAATCAGGCTGTATACTTATCCAGTGTTATTCCTGAGGTGGGCTATGCGCAAAATTATTCACGTCGATATGGACTGCTTTTTCGCAGCTGTAGAGATGCGCGACAACCCGGCGTTACGCGATATTCCCCTTGCCATCGGCGGCAGCCGGGAGCGGCGCGGGGTGATCAGCACGGCAAACTATCCGGCGCGCAAATTTGGCGTGCGCAGCGCCATGCCGACGGGAATGGCGCTCAAACTTTGCCCCCACCTGACACTTTTGCCTGGCCGCTTTGACGCATACAAAGAAGCGTCAAACCATATCCGGGAAATCTTCCTGCGCTATACGCCATTGATTGAACCGCTGTCGCTGGATGAAGCCTATCTTGATGTCACCCACAGTCCTCATTGCCACGGTTCGGCAACCTTAATGGCAAGGGAAATCCGTCAGACTATTTTCGACGAACTCCAGCTCACCGCCTCGGCGGGCATCGCCCCGGTTAAGTTCATTGCTAAAATCGCCTCTGATCTTAATAAGCCCAATGGCCAGTGCGTGATTACTCCTGAAGAGATGCCGGCATTTTTAAAAACGCTGCCGCTGTCTAAAATTCCCGGCGTCGGGAAAGTCACGGCAGGTAAGCTTGAAAGCCTGGGGCTGGTGACCTGTGAAGATGTGCAAAAATGCGATCTGGCGTCACTGCTTAAACGTTTTGGTAAATTTGGGCGAGTGCTCTGGGAGCGCAGCCAGGGTATTGATGAGCGCGAGGTCAGCAATGACCGGCAGCGCAAATCCATTGGCGTGGAGCGGACGCTGGCGGAGGATATTCATGAGTGGTCCGAATGCGAGGCAATCATTGATCGCCTCTATCCGGAGCTTGAGCGGCGGCTCGCCAGCGTCAAGCCTGATCTGCTCATTGCCCGTCAGGGGGTCAAGCTGAAATTTAATGATTTCCAGCTTACGACCCAGGAGCACGTCTGGCCCCGTCTGAATAAAGACGACTTGCTTGCTACGGCGCGTAAAACCTGGGATGAACGTCGCGGCGGGCGTGGTGTCCGGCTGGTGGGCCTGCATGTCACCTTACTCGATCCCCAACTGGAACGTCAGCTGGTGTTGGGGCTGTAAGCTTATTTCAACAGGAGGCAGTAATGGCAAAAGATGTGCCTGTTATTCGCCGCTACCATCCGCGCGATTTTCCTGATGTGGTGGAGGTATTTCTGCGTTCGGTAGGGGAAGTGGCGTCCAGTGATTACAACGAGGCGCAAACCCGCGCCTGGGCGCAGATAGACGAGCAATGCTGGATGGTTCGCCTGTCACATGCCTGGACCTTCGTCGCCTGTTATCAAAACGAGCTCGCCGGGTTTATTACCCTGGAACACGATGGTCACATCGATTTATTGTTTGTGCATCCCGCTTACCAGCGCCAGAAAACGGCCACAGCGCTGCTGGATCGTCTTGAAAGTCAGGCGCGCGCCCAAAATATTTCCACGCTGTATACCGAAGCCAGCATCACCGCCCGGCCTTTCTTTGAACGGCACGGGTTTACCGTCATGGCGAAACAGACCGTCGCGTTGCGCGGCGAGCATTTTGTGAATTACCGGATGCAGAAATGGCTGGACGACGCCCTGACTTTGTTGGAATACCGTGAACTGAGCGAATAAAAAAGGGCAACTTTACGTTGCCCTTAGTTTGATGCTTATTTTGCCGGAATGGCTTTCAGCAGTTCCGTGAGAAGCGTCCAGTAATGGCCGACGCTTTCAATATGAACCTGCTCATCCGGGGAGTGCGGCCCGGTGATGGTCGGCCCAATGGATACCATATCCATGTCCGGATACGGTTTTTTGAACAGACCACATTCCAGACCCGCGTGGATCACCTGGATATTCGGGGTTTTGTTAAACAGCTTCTGGTACGTTTCGCGAACCAGCGCCATCACCGGCGAGCTGGCGTCCGGCTGCCAGCCAGGATAGCTGCCTTTGGCTTCGGTTTGCGCGCCCACCAGGCTGCCCAGCGATTCCAGCATCCCCACCACATAATCTTTACCGCTGTCGATAAGCGAACGGATCAGGCAGATAATCTGCGCGCTGTCCTGCGCCATGGTGACCACGCCAACGTTCAGTGACGTTTCCACCACGCCTTTCGCCACGTCGGAGTTACGAATAACGCCGTTCGGGGTCGCGTTCAGCAGGCTGACAAACGCATCACGGCTTTTCGCAGTCAGCGCAGCTTTATCTGTGGTTACGCTATCCAGCAGTACGACCAGGTTTTTTTCAACCATGGACAGTTCGTTTTTCAGGATGTCCTGATAGTGGCTGGCCAGCGATTTCAGCTCATCCGCTTTATCTGCCGGAACGGCAACGGTGGCGAAGGCTTCGCGCGGAATGGCGTTACGCAGGGTGCCGCCGTTGAAATCGACCAGGCGCAGATCCAGCGCGCTGGCGTGTCCGGCCAGGAAGCGCGCCAGCAATTTGTTGGCATTGCCCAGGCCCAGATGGATATCGCCGCCGGAGTGGCCGCCTTTCAGGCCTTTCAGGGTCAGCTTGAAGGTGTCGAAACCGGCAGGAATCGCTTCGCGATCCAGTTTAAGGGTGGTGATGAAGTCAATCCCACCCGCGCAGCCCATATAGATTTCACCTTCTTCTTCTGAGTCGGTGTTAATCAGAATATCGGCTTTTAACCAGCCTGGCTGGAGGCCAAACGCGCCGTCCATTCCCGCTTCTTCCGTCATGGTCAGCAGCACTTCCAGCGGGCCGTGAGCCACGGAGTCATCTGCCAGCACCGCCAGTGCGGATGCCATACCAATACCGTTATCCGCGCCCAGCGTGGTGCCACGCGCTTTCACCCATTCGCCGTCAATCCACGGCTGAATCGGGTCTTTGGTAAAGTCGTGTTCGGTATCGTTGTTTTTCTGCGGCACCATATCCAGGTGCGCCTGCAGAACCACCGCTTTGCGATTTTCCATACCCGCGGTAGCTGGTTTACGGATCAGAATATTGCCGACGCTGTCGCGCTCTGCGTGCAGTCCTTTCTCACTGGCCCAGCTTAAAATGTGTTCGGCGAGTTGTTCTTCGTGATAAGACGGGTGCGGAATGGAGCAGATTTTGGCGAAAATATCCCACAGCGGTTGCGGGGACAGTTGAGACAGTTCAGACACGTTAAGTCTCCTTGACGTTGACCCGGCAAAAGGTGCTGCCGGTCACAGGTTTACCTGATTACGATGTACCACAAGCATGGCTTGCGTGATGCCGTGAGCATACCACTTTCTCAAAGGACATGTAGACCGCCTCACGTAAAAACCGCGGCGGATGCCGCACAGCACTGGTTTTTAGCGCGTCAGATCTCTATAATCTCGCGCAACCTATTTTCCCCTGAATACTTTTAAGCCGTTAAAAACAGGCCGGGACACTTCACATGAGCGAAAAATACATCGTCACCTGGGACATGTTGCAGATTCACGCCCGCAAACTGGCAAGCCGTTTAATGCCTGCCGAACAATGGAAAGGCATTATTGCCGTAAGCCGTGGCGGTTTGGTTCCTGGCGGGCTGCTGGCTCGTGAACTGGGCATTCGCTATGTTGATACCGTTTGCATCTCCAGCTATGACCACGATAACCAGCGCGAGCTGAAAGTGCTCAAGCGCGCAGAAGGGGATGGCGAAGGATTTATCGTGATCGACGATTTAGTGGATACCGGCGGTACAGCTGTGGCAATCCGTGAAATGTATCCGAAAGCTCACTTTGTGACCATTTTCGCGAAACCGGCCGGTAAGCCGCTGGTGGACGATTATGTTGTCGATATCCCGCAGGATACCTGGATTGAACAGCCGTGGGATATGGGCGTGGTATTCGTCCCGCCATTGTCTGGCCGTTAATCCCGCGTCACGCTTTACCCGTTTATCTCAACGCCCGCTTGTCGGGCGTTTTGTTTTAATGAGCCTGCACGCGCTACAATAGGGCCAATGCGCATTATGGAGGCTGAATGTCATGGTAAAGGCAAACCTGAGTGAAACTCTGTTTAAACCCCGTTTTAAGCATCCGGAAACGTCAACGTTAGTCCGGCGTGTGCATCACACGGGCCATCCTGCCATTCAATCGACTCTTGATGGTAAAAATATTCCGCACTGGTACCGGATGATCAATCGCCTGATGTGGGTGTGGCGCGGCATCGATCCACGCGAAATCCTTGAGGTGCAGGCGCGTATTGTAATGAGCGACGCCGAGCGCACCGATCCCGCCCTGTACGACACGGTAAAAGGCTATCGCGGCGGTAACTGGATCTACGAATGGTCAAAACAGGCCATGCTCTGGCAGCAGAAGGCAGGTCAGGAAGAAGATGAAGCGACTGCCGGACGTCACTGGTTGAAAGCCTCCAATCTTTACAGCATTGCCGCTTATCCACATATCAAAGGCGATGAACTGGCCGAACAGGCTCAGGCATTAGCAAATCGCGCCTATGAAGAGGCGGCGCAGCGTTTGCCGTACCACATCCGTGAGCTGGAATTTTCAGTGCCCGGCGGCAGCGCCGTCAGTGGTTTTTTACACCAGCCAAAAGGCGACGGGCCGTTTCCCACCGTTTTAATGTGCGGCGGTCTGGATGCGCTGCAAAGCGACTATTTCAATCTGTTCGAGCGATATTTTGCCCCGCTCGGCATCGCGATGCTGACGCTGGATATGCCGTCAGTCGGTTTCTCTTCCAAATGGAAACTGACTCAGGATTCCAGCCTGATTCACCAGCATGTATTGAAATCCTTACCGAACCTTCCCTGGATTGACCACACGCGGGTCGCGCTTTTCGGCTTCCGCTTTGGGGCGAATGTGGCGGTGCGTTTAGCCTATCTGGAGTCGCCGCGTCTGCGCGCCGTGGCCTGTCTTGGTCCGATCGTTCACCAGTTGCTTACCGACACCGCCCTCCAGGATAAAGTGCCGGAAATGTATATGGACGTGTTCGCCAGCCGTCTCGGCATGTTTGATGCGGCAGACAGCGCATTCCGAACCGAGCTTAACCGTTACTCGCTGAAAACCCAGGGCTTGTTGGGGCGTCGCTGCCCAACGCCGATGTTGTCGGGTTTCTGGAAAAACGATCCCTTTAGCCCGCCTGAAGAGTCGCGTTTCATCACGTCGTCATCCGCAGATAGCAAACTGCTTGAGATACCGTTCAATCCGGTTTACCGCAATTTCGATAAAGCGTTAACAGAAATTGCCGGATGGATTAACAATCGATTCGGTTAATAGATTGCTAAATTCCATTGATTTGGTAAAACAGTTACTTCACCAAAGGAGATCGTAATGACGTTACCAAGTGGACACCCGGTGAATCTGAAACTGACAGCCTGATCAAACGCGCGGTGGGTGCCTGATGGACCAGGCCCCAATGCAAAACCCCCGCTTGCGCGGGGGGTTTGGTAGCCATACGGGGTAAAGCAACTGCACGTTAGAACTGGTAAGTCATACCAACCGCAACGATGTCGTCGCTGTTGATGCCGAGCGCATTGTCGTCATCAAGCTGGTTGATTTTGTAGTCCACGAACGCGGACATATTTTTGTTGAAGTAGTAAACCGCGCCTACGTCCACGTATTTCACTAAGTCAACGCTGCCAATCCCTTCAACATTCTTACCTTCAGACTGCACGTAGCCCAGAGACGGACGCAGACCGAAATCAAACTGATACTGCACAACCGCTTCGAAGTTCTGCGCTTTGTTAGCAAAGCCGCCGCTAATCGGGGTCATGTTGCGGGTTTCTGAATACATTGCCGCCAGGTAAATGTTGTTAGCGTCGTATTTCGCGCCGGTCGCCCAGGCTTCCGCTTTTTCACCCTGGCCACGAACCTGCAGCTGTTGCAGGTTGGTGCGATCGGAGTTGGTGTATGCACCGCCGATGCTGAATGCGCTACCGCCGAAGTCATACGTTACCGCAGTACCGAAACCGTCGCCGTTTTCTTTGCTGGCGGCACGGCCTTCGTTCTTGGCCTGGTATTGCAGTGTGGTGTTCAGACCGTCGATAGCGCCGAAGAAATCGGTGTTACGGTAAGTTGCCAGGCTGCTGGAGCGTTTGGTCATGAAGTTATCGGTCTGACCCGATGAGTCGCCGCCAAATTCCGGGAACATATCAGTCCAGGCTTCAACGTCATACAGCGCGCCCAGGTTACGACCGTAGTCGATAGAACCGAAGTCTTTGAATTTAATACCGGCAAAAGCCAGGCGGGTTTTCTGTGCGTTAGCTGCACCTTCTTCTTTGTTACCGGCAAATTCTGCTTCCCAGCGGCCAAAGCCAGTGATGGTGTCGGTGATTTGCGTTTCACCTTTGAAACCAAAACGTGCATAAGTCATATCGCCATCTTTCGCAGCGTTATCACTCATGTAATGCATTGCTTTAACGCGGCCGTACACATCAAGTTTGTTGCTGTTTTTATTATAAACTTCAGCTGCCTGTGCTGCAGACGCTGCTACAACACCCATCACCACTAATGCCAACGTGCTTTTTTTCATTTTCGATCCCAATTTTGAATACGCGCTAAGTTTCGGACATCTGCCCATTGAAAAGCGGGATGAATCATAACGGGGCTGTATTAAAGATCTGTGACATAGTAAGAAAAAATATAAAAAAGAATGAAACGGTGTTTCTAAAATTGTAATTGGCAAAATAACTGGTATCATCTTTCCCCTTTCCCCGCGTAAAGCATGGGGTTTTAAAACCCTGTAGTTGGCAAGTCGCCTCACTCCTGTTACAACGTCTTTCTGATTGTTCTTTTTCTAATTTTTGTTGAAACGGCAGAGAATCATGAGTGATAGCCAGACCCTGGTCGTAAAACTGGGGACCAGCGTCTTAACGGGCGGATCGCGCCGCCTGAATCGCGCCCACATTGTGGAATTAGTGCGCCAGTGCGCTCAGCAACACGCCGCAGGCCATCGCATTGTTATCGTGACGTCCGGTGCGATTGCTGCCGGGCGTGAACACCTCGGTTATCCGGAACTTCCCGCAACCATCGCCTCAAAACAGCTTCTCGCCGCAGTTGGACAAAGCCGCTTAATCCAGCTTTGGGAGCAGCTTTTCTCCATTTACGGCATTCACGTCGGCCAGATGCTGCTGACCCGCGCCGATATGGAAGATCGCGAGCGCTTTCTGAATGCCCGCGACACGTTACGTGCGCTGCTGGATAACCATATCGTTCCGGTGATTAATGAAAACGACGCGGTCGCAACGGCGGAAATTAAAGTCGGCGATAATGATAACCTCTCCGCGCTGGCCGCTATCCTGGCGGGTGCCGATAAGCTGCTGTTACTGACCGATCAGCAAGGTTTATTCACCGCCGATCCGCGTAGTAATCCGCAGGCGGAGCTGATTGCGGATGTCCACGGGATTGACGACGCATTACGCGCCATTGCCGGTGATAGCGTGTCCGGTCTCGGCACCGGCGGCATGGGCACAAAATTGCAGGCGGCAGATGTCGCGGCCCGCGCCGGAATCGAAACCGTGATTGCCGCAGGCAGCAAGCCTGGCGTCATCAGCGATGTGATTGAGGGGCTGCCGGTCGGCACCCGTTTCCATCCACAGCAATCACCGCTGGAAAATCGTAAGCGCTGGATTTTTGGTGCCCCGCCAGCCGGTGAAATCAGCGTCGACGAAGGCGCGCAAAACGCGATTCTGGCGCGTGGCAGTTCACTGTTGCCGAAAGGGATCAAAACCGTCACCGGCAACTTCTCCCGTGGCGAAGTGATCCGCATCCGCAACCAGGAAGGCCGCGATATCGCACACGGCGTCAGCCGTTATAACAGCGACGCTTTGCGGCGCATCGCCGGGCATCACTCCCAACAAATCGATGCCATTCTTGGTTATGAATATGGCCCGGTCGCGGTACACCGTGACGATCTGATCCTCATTTAAGGAGCCTGCAATGCTTGAACAAATGGGTAAAGCGGCGAAAGCGGCTTCTTACCAACTGGCGCTGTTGTCGAGCCGTGAAAAAAATCGCGTGCTGGAGAAAATTGCGGATTATCTCGAAGCCCAGTCCGACGCGATCCTGAGCGCCAATCAGCAGGATTTGGCCGAGGCGAAAGCCAACGGCCTGAGCGACGCGATGCAGGATCGTCTGGCATTAACGCCACAGCGCCTGCACGCCATCGCCAACGATGTGCGGCAGGTATGCAATCTGGCTGATCCGGTAGGGCAGGTGATTGACGGCGGCGTGCTCGATAGCGGTCTGCGGCTGGAACGTCGCCGCGTACCGCTCGGCGTGATTGGCGTGATTTATGAAGCGCGTCCGAACGTGACGGTAGATGTCGCCTCGCTGTGCCTGAAAACCGGCAACGCGGCGATTCTGCGCGGCGGTAAAGAAACCTGGCGCACGAACGCCGCCACGGTGAAGGTGATCCAGCAGGCGCTGGAAGAGTGCGGGCTTCCGGCTGGTGCCGTTCAGGCCATTGAAAGCCCGGACCGTGCGCTGGTTTCCGAAATGCTGCGCATGGATAAATACATCGACATGCTAATCCCTCGCGGCGGCGCGGGGCTGCATAAGCTGTGCCGTGAACAATCGACCATCCCGGTGATCACCGGCGGGATTGGCGTCTGCCATATTTTTGTCGATGAAAGTGCGGAAATTGATGCGGCGCTGAACGTTATCGTCAACGCCAAAACCCAGCGCCCCAGCACCTGCAATACCGTGGAAACGCTGCTGGTGCATGAAGGGATCGCGGCGCGTTTTCTGCCTGTGCTGAGTGAAAGAATGGCCGCCAGCGGCGTAACGCTGCATGCAGACAGCCGTGCCTTTGAGCAGCTGAAAAACGGGCCCGGCGCAGCTGGTGGCGGTGAAGCCGGAAGAGTATGACGATGAGTTCCTGTCTTTGGATATTAACGTCAAGCTGGTGGCGGACATCGACGATGCGATCGCGCATATCCGCGAGCATGGCACTCAGCACTCCGACGCCATTCTGACGCGAACCCTGCGCAACGCCGATCGTTTCGTGAATGAAGTGGATTCGTCCGCGGTTTACGTTAACGCGTCAACGCGTTTCACCGACGGCGGCCAGTTTGGCCTGGGCGCGGAGGTGGCGGTGAGCACGCAAAAACTGCATGCGCGCGGGCCGATGGGCCTTGAAGCGCTTACCACCTATAAGTGGATAGGCTACGGCGACGACACCATTCGCGCCTGATGATAAAAGGTGATGCCAGCGCATCACCTTTTTTATATTCCACTCTTTATCCGATATTTCCGCCAGAGATAGGCCTGCTTCGCCAGCCCGGAGCCGCGCCGCGCTGAGGGGGGATTCATGGACGGCCAATAGTAACGGGTAGAGCAGGGCGGAATAACCGTGCAATTGGCTTAAAACTCACCACTTAAACCATAAGGGCATTGACGCCCCCGCTACTTTTCCTTACCCTTTTACACCGTGTTCGCAATCGCGGTCACATCCCCTCAGGGCCGATATAGCTCAGTTGGTAGAGCAGCGCATTCGTAATGCGAAGGTCGGAGGTTCGACTCCTCTTATCGGCACCATCAAAATCAAGTGGTTACGATAGAAATAACTCATCTTTGCATCACTGACCTTTACCATGTAACTGCATGTGTAAGTAATTTACTTCAATATAAATCAACAACAGATACTTGGAATATCGAGTTGGCGCGTTCTTGTCGATCTTCCGCGTTGATGAGAAGATGTTTACTAGTGCTCAGAACGTTTTTTTGTGATAGATGTGCGGCTTAGCAAGCCTGTAACATGTGGCTTCTTTAGTTTTTATAGGGAGTAAATATCATGGGGATTGAGGATGATGCGATTTCTCGCCGTTTAGAAGCTCAAAAAGAAGGGCGCAACGTTGTTCCTGATAGCTATCAAGGTGTAACTAAACAACGAGTAACTGGTGTTTTGGCAATAATAGATAGACATACAGATAACATGGTTGATGTTGTGTACTCTCTCTTATGCGATGAGCCTAGCTGGTACAAGAAAGCGGCTCGTAATGGTTACAGGTTCTGTGATGGTGCTTCTGTGGCGCATATAGGTACTCATGTTGGTATTCTTCAGCGCGGCGGTAATCTTAAACTAGATCGTGAAGGACGTGACTACTGGCTGAAACCACTTTGGGAAATTGGTGCAATTGAAAAAGTGTACCTTGATTCCGCTGATGGAGAGTTTAAACCAGGCCATCCAATAGCAAAATCCTCAAATTCAGCTTATCGCCTTTCAACTGACTTTATGGTTATTCTTCAGGCCCCTGAGGATCAGTGGCAGGAGCTTGCATTAGGTTGGGCACAAGTTGACACGCAACGTGAGCGGCTTGCGTTACAAGCGGCCCAAGCTCAGGCAACAGCTAATTCTATTGTAAGCGCTCATTCCCAATTGATTCGTGCAAGCCATGAGGTATACGCCACCCGTTTTCTGCCAGGCTATCAAGTTATCTATGTTGATGATGGCGACGGTGACCGCGTTACACCAGAACAGCAAAGTGTGCTAGCAGATGCAGGTATTACAATTACTATTCACGACTCTATGCCCGATGTGTTGTTATGGAATCGTCAAAACAATAGCCTTTGGGTTATAGAAGCTGTTACAAGTGACGGCGAAGTAGATATCCATAAAATGCGGAGCTTGCAGGCATTTGCTATAAGAAATGGAAAAGAGAGTATTGGTTTTACTACGGCTTACCCTACATGGAAAAAAGCTGCGGAACGTCAATCAGCCTTGAAAAATCTTGCCGGTAACTCATACATGTGGATATTAGAAGATCCGTCCAGAAATATCCAAATTCATCAATAAACAGGCTAAAGAAAGTCGAGTGATAATACCCGACTTTCTTCGTGATTATTTATAATTGTGCGACAAGTTTATCAAAAAAATCTTGGTCAAACTGTTGAACTTTTTTTCCCATACTAACTAATTGCTCATGGTTTGGGTAGCGAAGAGTATATAAATCAGTAGCATTAACTTGGGTGTGACCGTTAAATTGGCGAAAATATTGGTCAACAATATGGCTATTCAAATAAGCCCATAGCCCTTTAGCAAAATCCATGTCCAAAGGCTGACCATTTGCATGAAAGTAGTTTGTTTTATTCTCAAAACCAACGACTGAGACATCTGCTACATTTGCCGTATATAATCCAGCTACGATGCGACGTTTTTCTTCTTTTGAAGTCAAGCGCTTAATTAAAATGTATGTTCCGTTCGGAACCATCAATTTTTCTGTTTCTTCATTTAGAACGATGGCGTTGGGCTTTTTCTTGCTTTCTACAGGGTATTCAATCAATCCATTATTGAAATGCATTGGGTATATGAGTGGAACAGTATATTCTTCTGGATTATGGCGAAGATTAGGTTTTGTTCTAAAATCAACAACTTTACCTGTGCTCACCCCAATGCCAAGATCTTGCAGTGAACAGGGCATCCCTCCAATACGGCTAGCGATATCGGCTTGCTCATCACTTGTAATAATGTGAATAAAATGGTCAGGGTTATTGGGGTTAACTACTTCCTCAAAATTAGCCATGCGAATAATAGGTTCTGGATCATTGGCACAAGTACTTGATATAATCTCTACTGAGCCTTGAACATCACCTTTTATGATATGAAATATTACGTTTTCTTGAAGGACTTTATCTCCTTTGAATGCGCTTGTCCGACTTTCAAATACATGTAGCTTATTTAAATTATTTCCATCAAGTAGAACTCTACGAAAATCATTAAAGTATGGCCCATTACAGAAACTACGTGGAGTAATCGCGACTAATTCTCCCTTATCATCTAAGAGCATTAAAGCTAATGCTACAAAGCAGGAATATAAATTTCCAGTTTCTACGCCGACACTACGCAAAAGCTTACGCTCTTCACTTGATGCAGAGATTTTTAAGTAAGGAGGGTTCAAAATAGCTTTATTAAATGGAGCTGTTTTTTGTCCGCTATTTTTTTGGTGTATTAAACTTACTGCATGACTAATGAAATCAACACAATTAAGGTTTGAATGCCAGGTAACACCTGATTCAATGGCAGCTTGTTCACATAATGTCAAAGACCCCTTTAATTCTTCAACAAGAACGCTTTCAAGTTCCCATGCATTAGCATGGATAGAATTTGGCGAAAAATCTCTCAACGCTCTTTCAACCAACGCCGTGGTTAAAGAACCCACACCAGCACCAGCGTCGAGAATGCTTAGCTCACCATTCAAATCGCAAAACTTACTGGCCAAAATTCGAGCAGCGGCTGCTGGCGTCATAAATTGGCCTTTTTGACCACGAGTGGCTTCATCTAATTGGCTATTTACCTTTACTCGCTGGGCATCAACAGACTCAAGAAGTATATCAAGTGCATTGAATTTCATCGCCAAAACCGAATCTCTTGCCATTTTATCCTCACTGTATAATTGTACAGCTTATCATCTCTTTCAGACGCTATCCATTATGTGTATAGCGTTTATCTTGCTGATAACATCCCCAGACATGTGACGCCCACTAAGTGCGGGTTGGTATCCATCAGAATCAACATTCCGTAATTCGACTAGCATCGCTTTGTCCACAGGTCGCATCAGCCAGTAGTTGAAGAAACGGCTCTGTCGCATCGCACAATGATCCGCAGTATTGCCGCTAATCATGGAAGTCAGTCGGGAGGCTTCGTCAAGTTGAAGGATCAGAGCTTCAATCTCCTTAAGTGCGGTCTCACGACCAGTAACAATGCGTTCAATGGTGGTCGAACAAATTAGCTCATAGTGGTCAGTTAAGTCTTCAGCTTCTGTTTGCATGCATTTTGTCCGTAAAAAGCAAACACGCCTGTCGGGAGTGGCAGGCGCATGATGCAATGAGTAAAAGAGGAAGTAAGTTTGGGAATGTAAATCAGGAAAGCGGCACGCAATATTCAGCGTGCCGAAAAATTATGTCGCGTCACAACAACCCAGTTGCCTGTCGAGCTCGTAGGATATCTACAGCCCGAAGATAGGATGATTGCGCCTGCCAACTCAACCCTCTGCGATCAATGCGAACCAGTTCGTACTTATCCACCAGAAAGTTGACTGCATCGGCCAGGGTAATCCCGGCATCAATATGTTCCTGAATAACAGTTTCATCACTGAACGATGTATCGTTCAGTGTCAGGCCATAGTGCTGTTCCAGCAGGCGTGCCAGTAACATTTGCCAAACAGCCACGGGCGGCAGACATAGCTTCGCTGCCTGCGGAGTTGTTGCAGGTAAAGTTTTCATGTTTGTTCTCGTGAAATTCGTTAGCGCTGAGTGGGATAAACGGCGACGTATACGTAGCCGCAACTGCCAAGAGTATCGGCTTCGCAGGTGAAACCATTGTGATACAGGATGACGCAGTGGGCATGGCGGGGATTCAGTTCATAGGTGGTCAGCATCGACTCGATCTGGCTGATAAAGTGCGGGAATGTTTCATCCAGCTTCTGGCATTCGGCGTCACTGAATTTACCGGTGATGCTGGCCCGGTCAGCCAGATAATGCAGCCGGTTCCCCTCCTGCACAAGGCGAGCTCCCAGGCGTGGCGTAATATCCCGCTGCAGGCCCCATGTGATGTTGCTCATTGATAACCTCCTTTACTGTCAGTTCAGGGTGATACTCATCAGGCAGGCGTAAGGCCCGTTGCGGTCCTGGCGGCGTTCGGCGTACACAGCCAGGACTCCTGTGATATCCGGAACGTCCCTGCCGGTGTAATGGCAGACGCTACCGTGCCACTGATATTTTCCGGTGCAGTAGCGAAAGATTCGGGACTCCGGATGCTGGCGGTATATCGTCATTGCCCGACGCTTACTGATAATTTTCATGTAATTCCTCACAGCAGACCGTGTTCTGCAAACGAATAGATTTGCCTGCCGACGACAATCAGATGGTCAGGGACGCGGATATCCACCAGCTGAAGTGTCTGTATCAGGCGCTGCGTGAGAGCTTTATCAGCCTGGCTGGGCGTCGTCTCGCCGGAAGGATGGTTATGCGCCAGTATCACCGCTGCGGCATTGAAATAAAGGGCGCGCTTAACGACCTCCCGGGGATACACCTCGGTACGGTTAATCGTGCCGCTAAAGAGCGTCTCATGGGCAATAAGCTGATTCTGGTTGTCCAGATACAACACCCGGAACTCTTCCCGCTCAAGCGCGGCCATATGCAGTCGCAGCCATTCACGTACGGCGTGGGTGGAGGTGAAGGCCACCCCGGGCTCATGCAGATGCCGGTCCAGAACCCTGAGCGCCCGCTGGATGAGACGCCGGTCCTGTGGCGTCATCTCGCCTGGTAAAAAGGAAAGCTGTTTCATCCGTTGTTCCTCCGGTCAGTCGATGATACGCAGAATGGCGTGGGCTTCTGGATGCTGCAGGGCATAGTCCCGCAGGCGGTAATAGTGCTCCGTCATAGCATCGCATTCGTTACGACAGGCGTGATGGCTGTATTCAATCAGGCTGACAGCGATACCGGCAGCTTCTGCACTCATATCCGCATCATTACCGTTCATACTGTTGAACAGACGCCATTTATCGTCACTGTCAGCATCGGGAGCCATAAACGCACCGCCATTGCTGAGCGTGTAAAAGGACCAGACACCACCGCTGTACTCATCACAGAAGCGGTCCATCCAGGCAAAAATGCGGGGTTCCAGCGTTATCCACTGCGGGACGAAGCCAAAGTGCTGCGGCCAGAAGCGAATACGCTGTTCGTCGGGTACCTGCATTACAGTTAGTTCAAATTCAGATTCGTTAGCGGGTATGAGGTCGCACTGTGTCGCTGTTGTCATGTAAATGTCTCCGTCAATAAAAGGTGCCAGCCGCGATGGCTGGCGTGTGGGGTAATAAAGGATGGTCCGGGAGATGGTTGTCGGGAATGGGGTTTGTCAGTCGGTGAGTCACGACCTGCGGATGCCATAGCGCCGGATATATGGGGTAAGTCCTGCACCGGCATCGGGCTCAAAATTCCAGGCACGCCAGACCATGCTGCCATCATCGTCGCGCACAACCAGACGAAAATGCGTGGTCTGGTCATCTTCGATGGTGACGTTGTGGTAACGACTGATAATGGCTTCGGCCTGCTGCCGGGTGAAAGAACCGGGCGGTAGTAATGGGAATTCAGGCATGATGATGACCTCAAAAAGCAAAAAGCCCTGTTGCACATGGGCAACAGGGCTGGTCGAATGACTTAGGTGAAAATCCGTCAGGGTTGATCGAGACAATCCTGCCAGGTGATATCTTTCAGCGCATCGTGAAGACCACGGGCACTGAACGGTTTCGATTCCCCTGAACACGGCAATATGTCCGTTATGCTCGGCAATCAGATACCAGGTCTGCTGGTGGATGAGTAACCGGCATGGAGCCAGTCGCTCGCAGCGCTGCCCGTCAGCAAGCAGCGTGACTTTTCTGCGGTCAGTAATCGCCTGAACCAGTCGCCAGAATGACAAAGGCCCTGACGGTGAGGACGCCGACCTGGCAGGTGGTATAACGCAGGGTGCTTCATCACACATCAACAACGCATTGACCAGTCGGCGGTCAAGACCCGGAAAAAGCCCGGCCAGCCCGCTGCGGTGGGCAAAGATAAGCACATCAGGCACCATCTGCATCTCACTGCCAGCGGTGCGCAGGCGGCAATAGCCGGACTGATACTCAAGGTCCAGATACATCAGTCGCTCACGAAAATCACGCCGCAGCGTGCGAACAGATACGCCAAACTCTGCCGCCAGCTTACGCACGCTCAGCGTTTCCCCGGCAACCAGGCGGCTAATTATCAGTGACAGCCTGACAGCCAGCCGGTCATGGCGACGTTCTGCCTGTGTCATGAGAGGTTCTCCATGAAAGTTAACTGACTGAAAATGATGTGATTATCTTAAAGAGGGGCGCGGTCAGGGTATGGACACCGCAGTAACTATTTTTCATTTCTGCAAATGTCAGTTGTGGCGGGGGTTACAGACCATCCCCGGGGGAGTGAGGGCAGCGATTACGTCGCACTGCGGACAGGTGATGTCCGATATTAACAACGTGGTAACATCAAGCGGCTACTGCAGCTGCGTGAGCAGCGTTTCCGCCATTACCCACAGTGCCCGGTTAAGCTTCACGTCCCCGTCAATGCCACGCACAGCACGGGTATGCGACCGTCCGCCTTTGGCATTACAACCACTGAGCCCACCTTTAATCAGGTTTTCCTGAATCCGCTGATAGGTAGTCCACAGGTCATTGCTCTCATCCTGCCAGCGGCGCGGGGAGAGTATCTGCGATTCAGTAACAGGCTGGTGGTCCTCACCAAAGCGGTACGTCAACGCGGCTTTCGCCAGTGCCTGCTGCGCAGGTGGCGGTAACAGCAACGACTGCATGGCATCCCGCTTTTCTTCCACATGGTCAAAAATCCCCAGTACTTCATACGCTCCCTCAATCACCTGACTCACCACATCTCCTTTGTGTGGCACCCGCACCTCGCCAAACGACTCACCGCAGACAAGGCCGTTCTGACAAACCGCACGAAATAATCCCGGCAGCATCTGATACGAACTTGTGCCGTCATGCGAGTTGAGCAGAATGATTTCCGGGACCTGTTTACCGGTAATCTGTCCCTCCCGACGCAGGCGCAACATATGCTTCGTATGTTCACGACGACCCGGGTCTCGCACGCGGGTCTGACAGGCAAAGAACGGCTGGAAGCCTTCCCGCTGCAGACTGTCCAGCAGGGAGATGGTGGGTATATGCGTGTAACGTTCACTACGGGACTCGTGTTTGTTTTCACTGAATACGCTGGGTACCACGCGAAACAGCTCCTCACGGGTTAACGGACGGTCGCGACGGATAAGGTTTGATGCGCCAAAGCGCGAAGCCAGACGGGTCATAAGCAGATTCCTAATAATGGGGAAAACAAATAAAAGAAAGCCCGTCGCACAGGCGACAGGGCTCGGGAAAGAACAGGCAGGCGTTTAGCGTTCAGAAGAAGAAATTCCAGACAGCCCGGGCAACGGACACCACGGTGTTACGGATAGCCTGTATTACGGCCCGCACCGGAGCCGGTATCAACGGCAGGGCGCTTACCGTATCCAGCGCCGCGCCGACGGTTTCACCAAAATCGTCACGCGCTTTTTTTCTGAACTGTTGGTGTACGAAAGGGATGTTGCAGTTGCGCGACCACCGGGCTGCTGGCCTCGCGCGGCAGGCACTTAATCATCCGCTCAGCCATCATCCGTAGTCCCCACTTAGCTCGGACAGAAATGGCGCTCACCGGATGTACAGGCTGGAACAGTTCATGCAGCAGGCAGATTTTGCGGCTGATATTCTGCTTCTGCTCTGTGGATAATTGACCACTACCGCTGGTGGGTTCGGCCTTGTCCGACTGGCTGATAACAAACAGCACCTTATGCCAGTACGCTTCACCAATCACCTGACGGTAAAAGTGCTCATCCACCGCCAGAGCCCGATCCTCAGCCTTAATAAGCCACAGCACCAGGTCCAGTCGGGGAAGCTGTTCACGGTACAGTGCGGCGTATTCCGCATCCCTGCGTTCACTTTCACCGACACCCGGCAAATCAACCAACGTCATAAAACGCTCGCCCAGTTGCAGCCGAAAACGCAGCAGCTCACGGGTGCAGGCCGCTACGTCGCTGACCGGTGAGACTTCCCCGGCGAACAAGGCATTGCACAGCGACGATTTTCCGGCACCGGTTTTGCCCATAATGCCGATCACCGGTTCGTAGTTTGTCAGTTGATGAACTTTCTGCATGACTCGTTCTGATACCCATTCTGGTAAGCTTATGAGTGAGCTCTGCAACGAATGCATACCTTTCTGATTTCTCATGATATCTCCTGAGATAATGAAAACAAAAACGGCGAACCTTTATGGATTCGCCGTAATGATGTTAAGTTCAGGAAAATGATATATGACTGAAAAATTTTAGAATGTAGGTGACCTGCCCCCAAGATTAGATACAACCTTCAGTTACAAGGTGGACTGACCCCACCCCCGGTAGACGATCCTGCCCTATAGTTTGAGCATAGGAGGAGCGTATGGGCACACCACGATTTACACCTGAATTTAAGGAAGAAGTCGTCCGTCAGATAACGGAGCGCGGTTATTCTGTTGCTGAAGTATCCGACCGTCTGAGCGTTTCTGCGCACAGCCTCTACAAGTGGCTACGGGCTATCAAGCCTGATAACAGCGAACAGCATGCCCGGGATCTACTGGAAGCCAAAAGCGAGATCCTGAAACTACGGGCGCAGCTGAAGCGCACTGAGGAAGAGCGGGATATTCTGAAAAAGGCCGCGCGGTACTTTGCAAGGGAGCCCGACTGAAGTACCGCTTTATCAATGAGCACCGCACTGTATGGGGTGTCATGACGATGTGTCGGGTGTTATGCGTTGCCCGGGCCGGGTTTTATGCGTGGCTGCATAATCCGGTCTCTGCGCGGGATAAAGACAACCAGCGTCTGCTGACGCTCATCCGCGATTCATATTCCCTGAGCGGAGGCGTATACGGTTACCGGCGGGTTCATGGAGATCTGAACGAAATCGGGGAAACCTGCGGTAAAAACCGGGTGGGTCGGATCATGCAACTGAACCGGATTAAAGCTGTGCGCGGCTATAAAGCTCCGCGTCGTATCGCTGGCAGGCCTTCAGTCGTTGCTCCTAATCGCGTGCAGCGGCAGTTCACCGTTGTCCGGGCCAACCAGGTCTGGGTCACCGATATTACTTATATCCGCACCTGGCAGGGCTGGCTGTATCTGGCGGTGGTTATCGATCTCTTTGCCCGTAATGTGGTTGGCTGGTCGATGAAGCCCACTCTTTCACGCGAACTGGCACTCGACGCGCTGATGATGGCGGTCTGGCGACGTCATCGTACACTCAGACCAGGGCAGCCAGTACGGCAGCGACGACTGGCAGCGCTTCTGCCGGGCCAATAACCTGGCCCCGAGCATGAGCCGGGGCGGCAACTGCTGGGATAATGCGGTGGCCGAATCGTTCTTCAGTTCGCTGAAAAAAGAACGGATCAGAAAACGTATCTATAAAACCCGGGCTCTGGCCCGGGCCGATATCTTCGATTACATTGAAGTCTTCTACAACCGGGCCCGGCGCCACAGTCACCTCGGCGGCGTCAGTCCGGAGGCCTTCGAACAGGCCTTATCGTGAGGACAGAATTTGTCTGCGGGCGTGGGGTCAGTCCAAGGTACAAACTCAGTCAGAGTAATCAGCACTAGGCGAAATAAGTTATTGTCGTCTCATAAACTCTTAGTTACGCTAACCAGTAATTTTTAAACCGTGACATAACCTGTCAACCCGCTCATGTAAGATCGTAAACATGATGAACAACACGGAAGTGAAAATGAGTAAAAAGAATCTCTTATTGGCCACGCGGCTTGCAGATATCTTGCTACGTTTAAACCGTGGTGAGACGTTAACGCTTAGCGGTCTGGCGGAAGAATATGGCGTACATCAGCGCACCATCCGCCGAGATATAGAGGAACGACTCGCCGTTGCTGGCATAGAAAAAGACTCAGAGCTAAATGGCTACACTCTGCGGCCTGAATATCTCGGCAAGTTTGATGCGTCAAGCATTAATACCTTTGCTAAAGTAGCTGGAGTCAAAGGGCTGTTTCCCGTGATGGACAGAAAAATCCTCCAGTCCATGTTTTGCCCGGTAACAGCACCGAATATTCTGGTTAGGGGCCATCACTATATTAAGAATGATCAACAAACCGAGAATTTCGTGCGTCTGCAGCGGGCGATTGATGAGCGCCGACGCGTATCATTTAGCTTTTATAAGTGCGCTGAGCAGAGAAGCTACACCGTAGAGCCTTATCAACTGATCAACCATAACGGAGTCTGGTATCTCGCCGCCAAGCATCAACAAAAAATTAAGAAATTTACGCTCGGTAAAATATCAGCCCTCAATTGCACCTTTGACCTCTTTGAACGCTCACCTTCGTTGCTTAAAGAGTTGGAAAACGAAGAAAGCGTGTGGAGCAATGAACAGAAATTTGAAGTGGTAATCAAAGTTGCCCCCGCCGTGGCTGAATATTTTCAGCGCCGTGATCTTGTAGTCGGACAGGTTATCGAAAAAGAGCTTAACGATGGTGGATTAATTATCTCAAGTAATGTTTCGCATAAAAATGAGGTTTTGCCTGTGGTGCAATATTGGCTCCCTCATTTGAGAATTATTTCGCCTGAAAGTTTGCAGCAGGAAATGGAAACAGAGATGAAAAATTATCTGGGTATATAAGGGAAGGACATGGCAGGAAAGAAAAATGGTAAACAAGAATTTGCTAGAAAAATACTAAAGGTGGCTGAACATTACAATGTGATTGTCGCGGCCACGATGAGTGCGGGAAAATCCTCCCTTATTAACGCGCTATTGGGTAATGAAGTTCTTTACTCAGCCAATGAAGCCGCAACTGCGACGTTGACGCGAATTACCCATAATCGAAATTTACGCAAGCGAATCGAAGGGGTGAGCTACACCCAACAGGGCGAATGCCATGAACGTAGTAAAAATCTGCAAAGTGCTACCCTCAGGCAGTGGAACGACAATCAGGAGGTGAAGTACATAGAGCTGGATTGCCGTATTGAGGGCCTGCGTAAAACGGCTAAGCCGCTGGTTATTTACGATACCCCAGGGCCGAACAACAGCCAAGATGCCAGCCATAAAACTCTGCTAGAAGAGGCACTGACACTACCGGGGAAAAAACTGCTGGTCTACGTGCTCAATGCAACCCAACTGGCGACTCAAGACGACAAACAACTGCTACAGGAGATTAAAGATAGTCCGGCCTTGGCTTCAGGTAACCAGATTATTTTTATCCTTAATAAGGTAGATCAGCTTGATGACGAACGCGGCGAGACGATCGAGCTTTTCCTTGAAAAAACCCGGAGCTACCTGGAGCAAACGGGATATTCACGTCCAGTGATTATCCCAGCGATGGTGCAAACATCCTTAATTGCAAAAAAAGTGCTCGGTAGACAAAACATTACCCGTAATCAAAAACACCGTCTGCAGGCTGAGCTTCAACGATTTAGGGAGAATAAATTTAACCTCAATGAAGCGTCGCATGTACCTCTCGCTATTAAGCGTCAGGTTCGTGCTGAATTAAAAAGAAGTCAGCCTGTAAATGAGCAGTCTGACATTTTTGATAAAACTGAGTTGACACAATTTATTGCCTACAGCGGTATTCGTACCCTGGAAATTTTTCTTTCACAGCATAATTAATTATTCGGAAAACTATGAACAGTATTTATCTGGAACATAACCCCTTTACCGTTGAAACAATATTTCTGGTTAACGGTGTAGAGCCTGCGTCAGGCTGTAAACTCTCCAGTTATAAAGAAGCACGTTTGCAGCTTTGGGTAGAGTCATTGTTTGCCGAGTTGCAGGCACTGCTAAACGGCGAAACGCAGCTTGACGTGGAGTTCAAAGGCGTTGAATCCGACTTTATGGATGTGCAGGATGCTGCTGCTGTAGCCCGTGATAACGGTATGGAAATCAATCTACGCTGGCAGCCAGTGCGGGCAACAGAAGATCGCCTGGACGAGATTAACGCGCTGATGGAGGAGGCTAAGCTCAACCCGCAGTTCAATGACTACATCGTTAACAACGAACAGGTGCGTAACGATTTTCATGAGGCGTTCAACAACGATTTTAACGTGTATGTGGTTGCGACCATGTCTTCGGGTAAATCCACGTTAATCAATGCCATGCTCGGACAGGATCTACTACCAGCGGCGAACGAAGCCACCACGGCGACTATTGCACAAATCATTGATGATAAAACGACGGGGAATAGTTTTGCCGCGCGCCGTTTTTCCAGCAGTGGCGAGGAAGAATCACGGCCCGAAATCAATGCCGATACACTCAAAGAGTGGAACCAACTGCCAGATACCCAGGAAATTGAGCTACGCGGCAATATCGTGGCGATGCAGCCACGTGATCATGTTCGCCTGGTGCTAACTGACACACCGGGGCCAAACAACAGCCAGGATGCAGATCACGCGCTGAAAACGATGAGCTTCATCAAGGACTCCAGGCGTAACCCGCTGATCCTCTATGTGTTAAATGGCACTCAGTTAAGCACCGACGATGATAAACGATTACTGAGCCTGGTTTCGGAAACTATGCAAAAAGGCGGTAAGCAAAGTAAGGACCGCTTTATTTTTGTGGTGAATAAGATGGATGCCTTTGACCCGGAAAAAGGCGAGTATGTCGGTGCCGCACTTGAGCGGGTTAAAGAATATCTTGAGAATAATGGTATCAATAATCCGCAAATTTACCCTGTCTCTGCACAGTTGACTTACCTGTTGCGGAAACATCCTGATAGCCTGACTCGTAAAGAACGCGGAGATTTAAACGGCATGACGGACCTGTTCCTTGAAGAGTCTACTATGAACTTCCCTGAATACATGCCGCTCACCTCGCGTGTGCGCCGGAGCCTTGAAGAACGTGGCCTTACCAACGTTCTCAAACGCAGCGGTCTGCCAGCCGTAGAGGTAATGATTGATGAATATATCGATAAATATAACGTTCCCACGCGTTTGAATCGTGCTTATGCCGCTCTGCGTCGTGCAATCGAGCTGGGGATGAAAGAAACTCAGCTTGCTGAACAGCTTAAGAAAGATGAGAAAGAGCTGATGATGATTAATGATGAAATTAATCTTCTGCAAGAACGGCATAAAAAAGGGCTGGATACTGAAGCGTATAAAGAACAGATTCACCGTGAAGGGAAAGGGTTACCACCATTCGTTGCTGATAAATTCACTCATGAGGATAACAAGTTCCGAAGCCTAATAAAGGCATTGACTAATGACATTTCCCCTCTGGGCGAGGTGGATATAAACCGAGCAAAAATTGAATTAGAAAATGCCGAGCGGAAACTGACCTTTGCCAGTAATGATGTGATCGGTAATCTTGAAATCGCCTTCTCGGATGCCCAACAGCATATCAAAGATGAATTGCAAAAAGAGTATCTGAATTTTATCGCTGAGATATTCGATGGAGCCCGCACGCTGGCTTTGCCTATGCTGCAGGGACTCAAAGAGAGTATGCAGGATATGTCGCTTAACCTGAGTCTCAATGAGCGCAATGTTAAGACCAAAGAGGAACGCTATAACGGCCGCGAGGTCAGTGATTCCAGCTGGTATAACCCTTTCTCTTGGGGCGCACCCGTATCGTGTACGATTATCGCACCGTTGAATATGTCGATATGAATGAAACCTGGAAAGAGAAACGAACCATTATCGAAAGTGAGTTTAATGACTTCCGGGCGAGCGCGCTGAAAAAAGTGGAATCCGATAAAGACAAGCTGGTGGAAAGCTATCTAGCCTTTATTGAGCGTGAATTCAATGAAAAGTTTGACGCTTTAATCGGCACTATGCAAGAGCAGCTAAATAATAAAGCAGTTCGAGAGCAGACCATCGCAGAGGCGAGAGAGCAGCAGCGCTGGATTATTGATTTCAAAGCGAAGCTTGATAACACGCTGGCCATTTAATAAAGGGAATCATGATGGACGATAAAGCCAAAAATCGGCAAACCCTGCGCCAGAATCTACTGGAGCAGCTAACCCGTAATGAGCTGGAAGGCGATGAAATACGTCAGATTGTCGCTTCCAGTGTCGCTATTGCCGATTTTTTTGATGACTACCAGGTTAACGAGATCTTCGCTGCCATTGAGACAGATGAACTTGACTGGAACGCAGGTTATTTCGACCGCCAGCGCAAACTGGCGCAGCACAACTTCGCCGAGAAGCGGGTCAGCCATCTTATTGATGTCCGTGAGTATCTTATTCGTAATGGGATTGCTGGATTTGCAAAAGCCCCGCTTGCAAGGCGCACTGAGGAAGCGAAAACAATGAATATGCAAGGTTACACACCTGGTGCAACATTAGCGAAAATGGTTGAACACGGCACTACCAGTCAGGCTCGTTCAGCGCTTATTAATGAACTTGAAGATAATCGACTTGATGATGCTGAAATCGAACGAGCTGTCGTATGGGCTCAGGCACGGGTCGCCGATTTGTTTGTCGATTATGAAGAAAATACGTTGGCTGGGAAGATGAATAACGATCCTGAACAATGGGATGAAAATTACTACTACCAGCAAACTTCCAATATCAATGTCAACTTTGCCAAAGTTCGTTTTGAACATTTGATTACAGTGCGCAATACGCTGCGCCAGCGTGGAGTGAAAGGCTTTGAGCGCATTATCATCAAGCCCAAAGCTCAACCACAACCCCAACAGGCGCAGACAACTCCTCACCCGCGCCATGATTCCTCTTCTGCTCCCGCTCAGCCGGGCTTCTTGCGCGTTGCGCTGATGGCGGGTGGGGCGCTTGCGGTGCTGGCGGCGCTGGTGATTTCTTTACTCTAAAGGTGGATTTATGTCGCAAAAAATGATGACACCGTCACGCCTCAAAGAGCTTGAGCAGCGCACAGATGTGACTTTGCAATCGGCAAGAGTGCTTATCAACCGCAGTTATCTGGCGGAGATGAAAAATTACCCTTTGCAGTCCGTTTCTACCCAGACAGGGCTGCCCGTCAACCGTGCCGGGGATATCCGTATATTCCGCATTGAGCGCATCGTGCAGGAAAACAAACAATCGGTGCTTGAAAGCACCACAGCTGCCTATACCGCGCTGGGAGCAGCCGGTTACGCCGTGTTTCTGTTCCTGAAGTCCGATGGACGCGAAACCAATTTGTACATTGGTACGCGTGGTATTCCGGGCAAAATGCTGGGGCATAATTCTGGCGAGCTGCTCAAAGAAACCTTTAAAGGGCATTTTTCCGGTAGTAGCCTGGTGCCGCTGGCGGCAGATGAAACGGACGAACTCCTTGAGGGGGCTCTGGCGCAGCAGGATGAGCCTTCGGCAACCATCACCGCCGTTACCGGTGTGCCGTCCTTGTCCACGGATAATCATGAACATTTCATGCAGGGGCTGGAACATTTTATCGACGCTGCGGAAAGCCGGGTTTATCAGGCTCTGATCCTCGCGGAGCCGGTTTCGCCACAAAATCTGGATGTGATTCGTACAGGTTATGAGCAGGTGGCGACCCAGCTTTCCAGTCTGGCAAAAAGGCAGTACTCGTTTGGCGTTCAGGACAGTGAAAGCGTAGGTTTGAGCATCAGCGAGGGGTTAAGCCAGTCGCTGGGCGAAAGTCTGGGAATGACCGAAACTAAAGGCACCTCGGACACTACCAGTAAATCGACCAGTAAAAGTTGGGGAGAGTCGCAAACCATCAGCACATCCGATGCTTTCACACGCACCTATGATGAATATCACCAAGCGCGTACTAAGGGTGATAGCATGGGGATAGCTCGCGGTATCGGCAACCTGCTGAAAAATGCGGTACTACCAAGAAATATTTCTGGCAGCGTCAATAGCGGAGGATCGGAAAGTCTTTCTGAAAGCCATACCGACAATCTGTCGCAAGCCAGTAGCACAACGACAAGCAAAACCGATACTACTAGTCGCACCGACAGTCATTCGCTAAACAAAACCCAGGGCAGTAGCCAACAAATCTCGCTGGAAGTAAGCGACAAGACCATCGAAAAGATGCTGGAAAAAGTTGACCATCATCTGGAGCGCGTTAACGAAGCTCGTACCTACGGCGGCTGGCAAACCGCAGCCTACTTTATCGGTGACAGCGCCGCCTCGTCTGAATCCTTAGCGAGCATTTTCCTCGGGCTAATGCGCGGCAGTCGCTCCAGTACTGAAGACTTTGCTCTGACGACCTGGCAGTCTCAAAACAAAAGGGTGGTTCTCGATTGGCTAGCTACGCTTACGCACCCGCGTCTTACTCCAGCCTTCTCTGAAGGAATCAATATTGATTACCTGACACCCGCTACGCTGGTGTCAGGTAAAGAAATGGCGATTCAGCTTAGTCTGCCGCGCCGCTCAACCTCCACTGTGGCGGTACTTCAAACTCAGGCTTTCGGACGTAAAGTTCAGCGTCTTGACAGCAATGGGGAGAGAACGCGTGCCGATCGTGAAATCAGCCTCGGTTCTATACGCCACTTGTGGAATGATTTGCCGCAAACCATCAATCTGGATGTCAACCAACTGGCGAGCCATCTATTTGTTACGGGCTCAACCGGGGCCGGGAAAAGCAATACCATTTATGAGCTTCTTTCCCAGCTAGGCCGTCATCAGGTGCCGTTTATGGTGATTGAACCGGCGAAAGGTGAGTACAAGCATATGTTTGGTCACCATAGCGACGTCCGGGTGCTAGGTAGCAATGTGAAGTACAGCGAGCTGCTGCGAATCAATCCCTTCCGTTTCCCGGATGAGACTCACGTTCTTGAACACATCGATCGGCTGGTGGAGATTTTCACCATGTGCTGGCCGATGTATGCCGCAATGCCTGCCATCCTGAAAGAGGCCATTCTGCAAAGCTACAGCGAATGTGGTTGGGATATGGTCAGTTCTGTTAACCGTTTCACCCCGGCTTTGTTCCCGACGTTCAACGATCTGCTGGTGCAGTTGAAAGCCGTGATCGATGATTCTGCCTACTCCCAAGAGCTTAAAAGCAATTATACCGGCTCGTTGGTGACGCGAGTGAAATCATTGACCAACGGACTAAATGGGCTGATTTTCTGCGGTGAAGAAATTGATAACGCAGAGCTGTTCGACAGTAACGTGATTGTCGATCTCAGCCGTATTGGTTCTCAGGAAACGAAATCCCTGATTATGGGGATCCTGGTCATCCGCCTGAGTGAACATCGTGCTGCGTTTTCAGGCATGAATCAGCCGCTAAAACACGTCACCGTGCTGGAAGAGGCACACAATATCCTCAAGCGCAGCACCTCCGGCGGTGGTGGAGAAGGGAATGACATTACGGGAAAATCGGTGGAGATGCTCTCCAACGCGATTGCCGAGATGCGTACGTGGGGAGAAGGATTTATCATTGCTGATCAGTCACCTTACGCCGTTGATATTTCAGCGATTCGTAATACCAATACGAAAATTATTATGCGTCTACCGGACGAAGCCGACCGACGTATCGCGGGGAAATCCGCTGGATTAAACGACGATCAGCTTGATGAGCTTGCGCGTCTGCCAAAAGGAGTTGCGCTGGTTTACCAGAATGACTGGCTTGAGCCTGTGCTGTGCCGGATTAATAAGTTTGCCGGGAAAGAAGAGACCTACCGTTATGTAGCCACCGCAGTGAGTTCGGGCAACGCCCAATTTTTTAACCAGCAACTGATTGCCTGGCTGATGGCTTCGCGCCTGCGACAGCCACAGACGATCTCGCTGGAAACTCTGGAGGTTGGGCTGGAAGGTAGCCCGCTGGCAACCGGGCAAAAAATTGTGCTGAAAACGCTATTTGAAGAGTTCCGCACAACTGGAGAAATTAGCCTACAAAACGAACAACATTTTGCCCGCCTGGCAAAGCTGGTCGTTAACCTGCTGGATTGCAACTCCGCTATTGAACGATGTGTTCGTACTACGCCGGGCTTTGATGAACTGGCGCAGTCGTTCCGTCAGCTTATTGTTAAGCAAACCGGTGAATTGCCTGCGGGGCTTGAATTGGCGGTACAGCAGTGCTTCATGCGTGAGCTGGCTGACAGAAATGATGAATACCTGAAGGTCTATGCCGCATGGCGTAAACACGTCACCCCGGAGACTGTAGCATGATTGAAATGACCATTTTAAAAGAGCTGGTGGCGGAATCGCTGGGGGAGCTGTTGGAAAGCGTGAAGGAGATACGCATTGAAGACATTAATATCGAAGAGCTCGACAAGCCTGTTGATCTGGAACTGCCGCGTAATGAGTTGACTCCGCTTTCCGAAGAAACCAAAGAGGTCTTAAGCGAGGAAGGTTACTCTGATGAGGTGCTCGAAAGTATCAACAGCGAAGAAGAGGCAGCGATTTATCGGGATGCAGGTCTGGAATGTCAGACTGTTAACGGTAATGACGCATTAATTAATACTGAAATCGACCTGGATCAAACTGATGCGTTAGGTGATACCAACCTCGAACGTATGGGTAAAGGCAAGTCGCCATTGGATGTCAATGGTAAACCGATTGAGTTACATCACGTTGGGCAGAAGGCTGATTCCCCGCTGGCGGAGTTGACGCACGCGCAGCATATGGAAAATGGTAATAACACCATTCTGCACGATACGACAAAAGAGTCTGAAATCGATCGTGGCGCGTTTGCCAAAGAGCGTGAGGCGCACTGGAAAGCACGAGCCGAAGAGATTAAACAACGTCAGGAGGAGGCAGCATGAAGAAGTTAGCGCAACAGGTTGCGGCACAAGGTGCCGATATACGCCCTGCCAAAGAGAATGAAATTACTACTGCGGAAAAGGTGTTACGGATGCAATTTTCCCCAGAGTATAAAGCCTATTTATCTGAGTTCGGTTTGATTGCCTTTGGGGCGACTGAGATTAACGGTCTTGGGGTTCCTGCGACGTCACATCTGAATATTCTGAGCGCGATAGAGCCGCTTCGTGAGGGTAAAGACTATCCGCCGCAGGCTGTACCGCTTTGTGATATTGGTGATGGCTACTATTACCTTTATGATAATCGGCAGCACAAAATTCTCACCTGGTCGATGATTAACGGAGTAGTAGAAACTAGTGAGGAGAAACTGGAAGCCTTTCTGCTGCGTATCATCTTTGACGTTGAGTCATAAAAACTGACGCATTATTCTTTTATAATACAAACCCGCCAGTCACGAAAAGCTGGTGGGTTAGAGAGTATCCATAATTCTGTGTAACTGCCATCGTATTAAAGGTGATCACCGAACTCGATAATAAAATGACTCTTCGCCAGCCGTCGGTTTTGAAGCGATATATTCCATTTTTTCGACGCATCTTTGGAGTCGATCGATTGGGTACGTAGATCGGCCGTTCATCAGGCGAGCACTCAGCATTGAACAACATTGATTAAGGTACGTTTGTCTATAGAACTTGGGAAGAAGTCCGTAGCGACATTTTTGAATAACTCGCGCCAGGGCGTCTACCAGGACGGGCTTCCAACCATTAAAAGATTACCTATATCTGAAAACAAACAAATCAGGCCTTTCCATACATAAGAAAGGCCATTACCGTAAAAAATAAATCACCCTCGACTACAACCGAAGTTCCGATCTCCATCGCCAAATATCTTAGTATCAAGCTTGGCTAAGTAATCCAAACGATTTAGCAAGTTGTTAAACTCCCCTTTAAAGTTAAGATCATTGACATCTAATATATAACGACAGTTTTCAGGATAATGAACTAATCCCGGATAATCATCCAGTTCCAACCCCAGAGCACTGTACCATGCCCTTACAATCATCATCCGTAAATTACTTTCAGCCTCATAATCACCTAAATGGTAATAAGAATCTTTGTTAAAAAAAAGACCAAGATGAAAATGACATTTTCCCTCTTCAGAAAATTCTCGCACCCAAACATGACGAACACGGTTTGGATATATTCTTTTGCCGTTAGCTGCTCTGGCTTTCTCATTGGCCTCCAGCATGGCATTTAACGCATTACGGAAACGGGATATCGCACCAGGTTCCAGATTAGGAAAACAGCAAACAGTATCACCTCTGTCTAAAATGGGTGGATAATGTACATCAACACGCAATGCCATTGTTCTAGGGAATTCACTGACAGCATCATGGATGACTCGTTCAATATGCTTTTTATAGGCGAGTAAATGCTCACCATGGGAACCATGATATAACTCCATATTTATACCCTTGTAGTTAGTCCTACAGTAAACTAAAACCGTATCTATTAACATAACCAGCTAGTAAGATGTCTGTTGTTGGTTTATATAACTAACTGTTAATTATTACATGAGTAGTGTAACCCTTATGATTTAGATGTAGTATATATTACCTTTCCAACAAGCATATTCATCATCAAGCCAATATCTATGCGGGAAAATCAGCACGATATTGCTCTGCAATTAAAATTAACCAAAGATACCATTAGCCCAGTATCTTTTTACTGTGGAAAGGCTTATTCCTAAATTCTTTGCTACCTTAGATTGAGAAAGTCGCTTTTTCTTCTCATTTTGAATTAGAACAAAGTATTTACTTCCCTCTGGCCTCCCAGGGGTTTTCTTTGAATTTATTCTATTAGATTGCATTTTGGGGGCCCTTATTAGCAAGTAATTATCATTCAGTTGTTAGTCACCATCAATAAGTTGATAACCTGTATGCAACCAGTATGGTTGTGCTTAACATTGGTGTCAGAAATTATGGTTAACTTCACTGGTAAAAGGATTAATGATGATGGCATTTCCTCCTGTCAAAGCTTTTTGTGATGCATCGCCTTCATCAATGACAGGAACCATTACAGCCAGATCATTTGTGTAATAGATTGGTATCCAACAATAGCATGATTGTTCAGGGCAGATTTTATTTCGTTTCAACACTGCTTCAACTCCGAATGTAATAAGTTCAAAGATTGGCATGATCACAATGCTGCTAAAATCAAAAAAATAACCATCATAAGTTGTTTCCTTTATCAGGATAGTATTTGATAATCCTCCGGCGATAAGATAGTTGTTATTTACGCGTCGGTCTGTATATATAAAAATAGCTTTTTTTACATGAAATTTTTCTATAAGAGTTAATAATTTTTCATGGATTGATTTTTTTTCATTCTTGCCCATCTTATCATGGGTTATTTTGTGTTTATAAAACTCCTGATCAATAACTTCATCTGTGCGGCGAATGTGTATATTCCACGCGGAGTAAAAGAACTCTTCCAGAGTTAATTTTGGTTCGGTTCGTGTTGTTATATATTCTTTCTCTTTAAAAAGGTTGTCTAATGTTAACTCTAAATTATGAGCTATATGGTATTGCAGCGTTATTTTATTTAATGCAGGAACAGTTATGTTTAGCAAAAATGATATCACCTCTGATCTAGAATATCCTTTTACATGGCTATATGCATCAATTGCTTCGATAGTGGATTGCTTGTTGGGGCTAAATGTTATACGTTTTTGCATATTCCCTACTTCTCTCCGTTATTCTAATAGCGTAAATTACTTGACCACTATCCACAGGTATTTTATTCATCAAGCTTCTGTTGCGGAAAATGACCAATCCGTGCAATACTTCAACCCAGCTATTCTGACTGTTCATCAGAATAGCTGGTAGTTATAATTTTTATTTCCCTATAAATTCCCCTTCGCTGAAAAAGTTAGCAAAAAATCGGAAATATCATTTCGTAACCAATAATGTCGGCCATTAATTTGCTTTGGACGAGGTAAACCATCAGGCAGTTTGTCTTGACAAAGCCATTTTCGAATGGTCTGGGATTTGTAATTAATGATTTTAGCCAGTTCACTGGTGGAGATAAGTTGCGGCTGAAAGAACTCTTGTTGTTCGAATGCGCTCATTTCGCCACCTCAATATGTGAGATGATGAAAAATGAGGAGATAGCAAAAATTAATGAGGATGAAATGGCAAGATAGGAAATAAAAAAATAAAATTTTTGGACACTATCGGGGTCACTATTACTACCATCTGAAGATGACAATGAAGAACTTTTGGAGGATTTTGTCGAACTCCGATGTGATCTAGACGTTTGACTTTTGAATGGCGTGAAATGTGCGATAACAACCCCCACATTCCTTCTGAGCAGAGGAAGTTTTACAACAATACGCCATGAAGATGGTTTTCGGGAAAAACCAGTAACACCTAAACGTTGAATTATTTTTTTCCAGAAAAAAGCACTGTTTTTTTGGGGCTGGTGTAGACCCCACTTAGCTCTAATCGCTTCTGGCTGATTTTCTGTAAATTCAGTTATTGTGTGAATCACTGTAGTTTATCTCCTGTTGAGTGAGTGAAATATCTTTAGACTGTGATTAAAAATACCTGAAAAAAGTTTTCTGTCAACATGTGATGTTTTTTGTAACTTGCTGATTTTTAAATGAATCAACGCTATTCAACGCTGTTTTTAATTCCTGCTTGTTCTAAGATCCATGTCTCAATTTTTTCGTGCCATTTTCTGAGCAAGTCCAGCGGGCGGCGGCGATAGTGCTTTTCAGCAAGAGCACTGGGCTTATGGCCCATAATCTGCGCAACAATGCCTGTTGGTACTTCTACCCATTCAGCTAATGTACCAAAACTACGACGTAATCCATGCAAACTGATGTGTGGTAACTCAGCGCGGTTTAACGCTCGATTGTGTGCTGAACGAGGTTCAATAATTTTGCCGCTTTTGCTGTTACTTCTGAAAACCCAACCTTCCTTATTTACGTCAGAATTTGGGGTTTGCACCAGTGCGCTTAACAGGTCAGAAACATAAGGAGTGAGAGGTATGATACGTTCGCCTTCGATCTTGTCTTTAATTCGCATGCTTGACCATTTGATATCGACGTCTGACCAGCGAAGCGACGCAATTTCTTCACGCCGTGCACCGGTGAGCAAAAGTACTTGGAGATAGGCCGATGCAATGGGATTATTGAGGCTACGTACGGCACTGAACCAGCCTTTAAGCTGTTCTTTTTGTAAGCAATCATCGGCTTTACTCGCTGACACGGGAACCATTTTTCTTACGTTGTAATCTTGTGCCAGATCGCCTGGAATGATCCCTTGATATTTTTTCTGATAATTACTCCATTTGATGAAAGCTCGTAGTAGGCGATACGCGTGAGCAGTGACGGTAGGTCTATTTTGTCTTTCTGTACTAAGCCACGCAGCTATGTACTCCGGGGTTAGCTCCGATAACGGCAGGTCGAGTAAGTTAGCTAATGGTCCAGCCGAGGTCGGGCCCTGGCCTCTTTTTTTACTTTCGCCTCCACGGCTGGACAAGTTAATGTGATCGGCAATGTATCGAGTAGAATATGGTCGTTTAGTTTTTGCGCTGATACCGGTTCTCAACTCTTGTAGGTAGTCTTCCCAGGCGACGGAGAAAGTCACTTTTGTTTTACGTGATTCAGCTTGCTGCGATTCTGCTTCTGCGATTTTTTCTGCCTTAGCAATACGTGGATCTATCCCGGTATCGATCAACGTTTGTAACCGTCTGGCTTCGGCCCTGGCATCATCAATCCTCCAGTCATTAATGTTGCCAATAGTCATGCGAAGGGTTTTCCCCGCATATACGCTTTGGAACACAAAGGCTTTTGCTCCACGCGTTGCCCGACATGCTAGGGATGTTACGTCCGCATCCCAAAGAAATGCTTGGGTTTTTCCTTCAGATAAAGCAAACTTTCGAATGCGCTCGAAGGTGAGTTTTTGTCTTGGAAGTGCCATTTTGGGGCTCCAGATGAGAAATATTACATCACCATAATGTAACGGCTGGTGTAAGTAAATTAGGGAAATAAACATCAACACCTATCAATTTTTATCAATAGGTGTTTTTCATAACACAATGTTTTATAATAAATTACTTGTTTTAAGAGTGGATTTTTAAAGGGGTAAAAATATAATAACGTCGCATTCGTAATGCGAAGGTCGTAGGTTCGACTCCTATTATCGGCACCATTTCAAACTCTTCCCAAGTCTACCGTAATCAACTAAAAGCCCGTATACTGCGGTTTATGGCCCGTATTTTATCTCCTGTTATCAACTGGACTCAACCAAAATCAAGTCGCAGTTGGGGGCATAAGTGGGGGCATTCTGTGTTCGGTCCAGGGAGATGCCCCCAATGAAGCTTAATGCACGACAGGTAGATGCTGCTAAACCCAGAGAGAAAGCCTACAAGCTGGCAGATGGTGCTGGTTTGTATCTTGAGGTTGCTCCCTCTGGTTCCAGATACTGGCGGATGAAGTATCGCTTCAATGGAAAAGAGAAGCGTATGGCTTTTGGTGTCTATCCGGCCGTGTCCCTTGCACAAGCGAGGGCACTACGTGATCAAGCCAAGAAAAAGCTGGCCGAGGGCATCGATCCGTCTTTCGCTAAGAAAGAAGAAAAGCTGGTTCGCGATGTGCAGCTCAACAACACGTTTCAGGCTGTGGCGCTTGAATGGCACGGAACGAAGGTGAGCCGGTGGTCAGAAGGTTATGCCTCCGACATTATCGAAGCTTTCAATAAAGATATTTTCCCCTATATCGGCCAGCAGCCGGTGAATGAAATCAAACCGCTGGTTCTGCTGAATGTGCTGCGTCGAATGGAAAGTCGTGGCGCGACAGAGAAGGCCAAGAAGGTTCGCCAGCGTTGCAGTGAAGTCTTTCGTTACGCCATCGTTACCGGTCGTGCGGAATACAATCCTGCAGCGGATCTAACCAGCGCAATGTCAGGGCATGAATCGAAGCATTATCCCTTCCTTACTGTTGAGGAGTTACCAGACTTCTTTAAAGCTCTCGCAGGCTACACAGGAAGCCCGTTAGTTGTTCTTGCCGCTCGTCTGCTGATCCTTACGGGAGTTCGTACTGGCGAGCTCCGAGGTGCTTTCTGGAGTGAATTTGATCTTGAGAAAGCGGTGTGGGAAATCCCTGCAGAGCGTATGAAGATGAAACGGCCTCACCTTGTCCCCCTCTCTACCCAAGCACTAGAGATCGTACAGCAGCTCAAAGTGATGTCTGGGCAATATCCTCTGGTGTTTCCTGGGAGGAATGATCCCCGCAAAACGATGAGCGAAGCGAGTATAAATCAGGTGTTCAAGCGGATTGGATATACGGGGAAGGTAACGGGGCATGGTTTCCGCCACACGATGAGTACGATTTTGCATGAGGAAGGGTTTAATACGGCATGGATTGAAACCCAGCTTGCGCATGTCGATAAGAATGCGATTCGCGGGACATACAACCATGCGTTGTATCTGGAAGGGCGAAGGGAGATGATGCAGTGGTATGCGGACCATATAAACGCTAATCATAATTCATGTATTTCTTTGCTGGTGAACGCTAGAAAGTAGATTTGACGTGATGATAGGATTGATTAGGAAAAAGACCTAAAACCGTATATTTTGATACTTAAGTTTAAACATTAGCCCTAGATCCGATTGCCCTTTGTTACCTACACTTCTATCTTTTTTAGGTTTTAGGGCTGAAAGGTTTGCGAATAAGTTTATAAATATCAATAATTTACTTGGTTATGTTGGTTCTTGGGTAGCCGTAACGCCTAGGGCGGTAGCGTACTTAAGGCGAGTATAAAAAATGAACAGTAACTATATGCCATTCACACAACGAGATAGTCTCGGAAGATACTATACAAAAGAATCCATAAGTGCATTATTGGTTTCTCAGATGAAAGCTGAAAAAGTCAATAATATTATTGATTTAGCTTCTGGTGAGGGGAGCTTAACCTATGCCGCTTTAGACCGATGGAAGAATGCAGAAGCATATTCTTTGGATATAGAATCTCGGATGTCAAAAAAAGTATGTGATAATCTTACTCATATCGTAACAGATGCCCTTGTTCATTCATTTCCTGAAATGCTTGCCCGACATCAAGGAAATTTTGATGTTGCAGTATGTAATCCTCCATTCACACTCCCTGAATGGAGGGATGATTATTTTAAAATCATTAGTGAGATTGGGGCAGATAAATATATATCTATCTCAAAATATGTCCCAGCAGAGATAATATTTATATCTCAAGTCATCAGGTTTCTTAAAAAGGGCGGTGAGGCTGGGATAATTTTACCTGATGGTATATTTACAGCAAGAAAATTTATAGGTTTAAGACGATATTTATTGAATGAACATTCAATTACAAAAGTCATTGAATTACCTAGGAATATCTTCAAAAGGACAGAGGCTAAAACACATATTTTGATTTTTAATAAAAAAATTGTGCCTCATCAGAAAATACAATTACATTGTATAACTAAAGATGGGGAATTGTCACCTCCTGTTTTAATTAGAAAAGAAGATGCGATTGAGAGAATGGACTACTCTTATCATTATAATAAAAATGAAGAGTTTAGCACAATTGGAATGCTTAAAAATATTTCAATTTTTAGAGGTAGGTTTAATTCAAAGGAAATTACGGAACATGTTTTTCATACGACAAAGTTTAGTGGTGATGAAAAGTTTATTAAATTCCACTGCAACTCTGTAGAAGAATTGAAGCCATCAAAATTAGATGTTATTGCTAAGCCTGGTGATATATTAATAGCAAGGGTTGGGCGAAAATTTCATAAAAAAATATTGTTTGTTGAGAGCGGGTATTCTTATATCAGTGACTGTATTTTTCTGATACGAGCCTCTGGTGAAGATCAGAAAAAACTATTTGATTTTCTTTGTTCTCAAGATGGGCAAGAGGAATTATCTCGAGCGAGTAGTGGTGTAGCCGCACAACATATTACAATGGATGCATTAAAAAAAATACATCTTGTAAGGATTTAACATGACTGATGTGGAATTAGATAGTAAATTTCTTGTCGAGGAACGAGCTGATTATATTGATGAGGATACGATAAAAAATAATACTATCAGATCTGGAGAGTTTTTCAATATTATACATAATGCTCTTATATCCCCAGGAATCAAACTTATAGTTGGTCCTAGGGGATGTGGTAAAACACATTTGATGCGTTATGCTTGGGTTGAATGTAAAAATGATGATAACGCACCATTACCACTCTATGTTTCCTTTAATAAATATTTTAAGTTAGAGCCACTTTTAAAAACTAAACCTAATGCAATTGATCTCTTTCATAAATGGGTATTAGCAAAGATACTACTCTCTGCTTATGAAATTGCTTGCGATATTGAAGATTCTGAAGATCTTGATTTGTCAACGATACTCATAGCGGATAAAGAGTTCCTGATTAATTTAATCGTAAGGCTTGAGCAGGGTCTTTCGCCATCATTAGAACAAGAAAACATTGTTCAATTGATCAGTGTTTCTTCTGTCATATCCTCGTTGAGTTCACTATGCGATTGGCTTGAACGTAAAAGAGTCATTATTTTATTAGACGATGCTGCAATAAGCTTAACTCCTGAATATCTTTACGAGTTTTTTGATATTGTACGTAGTCTAAAAACCTCAAAAATAGCTTTAAAGGCATCGGTTTATCCTGGAACAACCGAATATGGCCCAAGGTTTCATGTTGCTCATGATGCTGAAACAATTGATGCTTGGATTTCGGTACAGCACCCTAATTATTCCTCAGTGATGGATGCTATAGCGCAGGCAAGGTTTCCTGGGTATGATGGCATTCCGGATGACTTGAAAGAGTTATTTAAATTTTCAGCATTTGGAATTCCACGTTCTTTTTTGATGATGTTAAGGGATTGTCAAACAACTTTAAGTCAGACAACTCAGCAAAAATTCAATAAAATAATTGAAAAGTATGTTGAGCTTAGACTCAGCGAATACAGTTCACTAAAAGATAAGCTACCTCGATTGTTTGACATTGTTTCATTAGGTGAATCACTTTTATTAAAAGTAGTCGAATTACTCAAGGAAAGTAACTCCCAATATAAAGAAGAGAAACAAGTCATAATCGGTATAGAGAAAAATGATAATGTTTATTTTTCTCGACTCACTAAACTATTAATTGAAACAGGGCTTTTTTATAATCTTCCTGATATTTCTCATGGTGATGGGCGTACTTATGAAAGATATATACCTCATTATGCTTTATTGATAAAGGAAAGAGTGTTTAACGAAGGAAGTAGAGGTTTTTCTCCCTCTCAGATTATTCAGAAAATACTAAGAAAGAATGCTAAGCATCCTGTCAGAAGAAACATTTCATCATTATTCAATACTGAGCAACTTGCGAGGCTTAAACTAACTTTACCTCCATGCAATAACTGCAAGACTCCGCGATTGACTGACAATCAAAAATTTTGCCACCATTGTGGGAACCAATTGATTGATGAGTCGGCCTATAATCAGTGCATGTCTATTCCACTTTCAAAAGTACCACATCTAACATCTTGGCAAATGCAAAAACTATCTGGGCTGGAAAAAGTAAAAACTATAGGAGATGTATTGTCTTTACAAGACCCAGGGAGTGAGTTAAGAAAAATTCACAGAATAGGACCCAAAATTGCCAATAAAATTATGGACAAAGTGTTATTACATGTTGAAGAATTTTTGTCTTAATTTTGATGGCATTTACTTGTCAATCGTGTCTTTCTTATCTGAAAAGTTTAATTTAAAAAGAGTCGGGAAAATGGAACTAGAATCAAAAGAGGATTATGAAGAGACCACTCATCATAATGTGGCGTCCTCAGTTGTTACTGCAACTCATGATAACTTAGATGGAAGAGAGTTTTTTGAACTATGTAGTAATCCAGCTCTAGTTTTTTCGTTTGAGACACACAAAAAATTTAATGAGTTACCTGTTGATAGCAAGGAATCCCCGTTAGATCTTTTTATAGCTAATACAAAGCAACTTCACTTGTTAAGATCTGGTGATATTTCAAACACATTAAGCCATCTGTTGTTATTAGGCTATGTGTCGGCAGCCGAAAGTTATTTGCGAGCTCTTATCAGGAATCTAATTAATCATGATGAATATATTCAGTCTATAGTTTCTGATAAGGCCGTTAGTTATGCAGCGGCACAACATCATAAAAAGGAGTTATTACCAGAAGCTTTACTTGAGGACTTTTCATTGGCAAGCCCTTATAATGTTTTTGAAACATTAAAGGACATTATTGGAATGAAAGGACAAAGACCAATCGAAATGATGAAATGCTCAAGCGAATTCATGAAAGTTTGTGAGTTAAGGCATTGTTGTGTTCATCGATTTGGTAAGTTGGGTTCGAAAAATGCAATCCGACTAGGGTTGGCTGAACATATGAAGCACTTAGAAAAACCGATAATACTCAATAATGATGATCTCGAGCAAATCGCATTTATTGTAGAGAATTTTATTAGAACTTTGAATAACACCGTTTTCAAATTTATAATTAATCGTACAGTTGAGAACAAAAATAAGGAAAAAGGAGGGGAAAGACTATATGATTCTGAATGGACATGGGTGTTTGAAAAAGATATAAGTCGATTCGAAAAGTATTATGCAATATTTAGTGCTAAAAACGATACCCTTCCCGGATTATCATTACAGGATTCATATCAACTTTTTGTTAATGCGTATAAGCCTAAACCTCCTGCAAGAAAAAATAAAAAAACTGTAAAAGTTAACGACCCTACTATCTGAAAATATTGGTGATTTTTACTTGAAATGGCAGGGTGTTATTTTTTTGATTGAACATGGCTAATGTTAAATATCTAATTATTTGAAACTTCTAGCTATATTAATAAATGTAATGTGTGAATGATGATGGTGCTTGCTTTAACTATAGATTGTTATTCCATATGGAAATTATGTAGCATCGCAATTAATTTTTATTGATAGATTTCCGCAACCCCGTGCAGTCGGTTATTCCCCGTAGTCGACAGGATTTTGAATGATGTTGCTCCTTGCTCATCAGCCTTACGAGAGAGCGCATTCGATAAATCATCAAGCGTATAGGCATTACTGGCTGAGGCTACACCCATCTTTTCTTTCCCATCTGCGTGGTCAATTTCCTGAGCGGCAGATGCGGCATTCACTGCAGTAAATCTCATGACCAATGAAGTAATAAGTAGTGATTTCATATCTAATACCTCTTTTAAAATCTATGTTTGAAACTGGACTCGTATCAGGGAAACTATCCCCTCTGTACTGACCTGCTCCCCGTTGATTAATACACTGCGATGTTAGTAATGTCTTCATCAGCAACGTGAGGACATCCCCATGAAGAAGCGTTTTTCCGATGAACAGATCATCAGTATTCTCCGCGAGGCGAGGCTGGTATTTCCGCCTGTGAGCTCTGCCGTAAGCATGCTATTTCTGACGCGACCTTTTACACCTGGCGTAAGAAGTTTGGTGGCATGGAAGTCCCTGAAGTAAAACGCCTTAAATCACTTGAAGAAGAGAACGCCCGTCTCAAGAAACTGCTTGCAGAAGCCATGCTGGATAAGGAGGCACTTCAGGTGGCTCTGGGGCGAAAGTACTGACGACAGGCCAGAAGCGGGAAGCTGTTGTAGTGATGTGTGAAGCGACGGGTCTGTCGCAACGTCGAGCCTGCAGGCTGGCTGGTTTGTCTCTGTCGACCTGCCGTTATGAGGCGCAGCGTCCGGCGGCTGATGTGCATTTATCAGGGCGTATTACTGAGCTGGCGCTTGAACGAAGACGTTTTGGTTATCGGCGCATCTGGCAGCTGCTGCGTCGGGAGGGCCTTCACGTCAATCACAAGCGGGTATACCGTATTTACCACCTTAATGGACTGAGCGTAAAACGCAGACGACGTCGTAAAGGGCTGGCAACAGAACGGTTTCCGCTTCTGCGGCCGGATGCGCCGAACCTGACATGGTCGATGGATTTCGTTATGGACGCACTGGCCAACGGTCGCAGGATCAAGTGCCTGACCTGTGTGGATGATTTCACGAAGGAGTGTCTGACGATCACCGCTGCTTTTGGGATTTCAGGCGTTCAGGTCACGCGGATTCTGGACAGCATCGCGCTTTTTCGGGGCTATCCGGCGACAATAAGGACCGATCAGGGCCCGGAATTTACCTGCCGCGCGCTCGATCAATGGGCCTTTGAGCATGGTGTGGAACTACGGCTTATCCAGCCGGGCAAGCCGACTCAGAACGGGTTTATTGAGAGTTTTAACGGACGATTCAGGGATGAATGCCTGAACGAACACTGGTTCAGCGATATTGCTTATGCCAGGAAAACGATTAATGACTGGCGGCAGGATTATAACGAGCGCCGTCCACATTCATCGCTGGATTACCTGACGCCAGCTGAATTTGCAGCGAACTGGCGAAACGGGAAATATGAAGAAAAACCAACCGACATTACTAACTGAAGGTTGTATCTAATCCTGGGGGCAGGTCAGGCATATTGTCTATGTCTAAAACCCCATCATTTTTTTGTGGATCATCAGTCTGCAGGTCTGCAAACAGTGGGGTAAGATCCTGTGGTGCTTCACCTCGTTCAGCCACCAGCTCGAACGTTTTGTTTTTTGCCTCGTCGTTGGTCAGGGCACTGACCAGAACCTCTGCGATTTGCTCCCGGGATATCACACCATCTTCCGGTGTTCCCGCGTGGCGACGATCCCCCTGAAGCATAACGATCCTGTGTTCATCATCATTGTTGTAATCAAACCAGCCGGGCCTGACGATGGTATAGGGATGACCGCTGGCCCTGACCAGACACTCGGCACGTCTTTTCCAGTCATGAACCTCAGTGTGTTGATTCCAGATGCTGAGCCGTTTAGTCACGCCAATCGTGGTCATCAGGCTGATACGAACAGGCGTATCCTTGAAAATTCATAAAATATTACGTGCTACGCCGTAATCGATCGCTCTGGCACCAATATGACCCTGACCATCGGCACCATTTCAAACTCTTTCCAAGTCTACCGAAATCAACTTAAAGTCCATCTCTGTTGTGTTTTGTCATCTGTAATCGCGACGTACAATGCGCTTGCGTCAGGGAATTCCAGGACTCTAAACTGTCCGTAACACATGCCCGATAAAGAATTATGCTCTAACACATATGTTTTTTCGTATTTGTTAATTGATCTTATTCATTTAAGGCGTATCCTGACTTCAATAGAACAGGAGGCCTAATGTCACTAACTTCCCTACATCTCTTCAAAAACCTCTCCGATGAAACCCGTCTAGGGATCGTACTGCTGCTCAGAGAGATGGGAGAGCTGTGCGTGTGCGATCTCTGTACAGCGCTGGATCAGTCGCAGCCCAAGATCTCCCGCCATCTGGCAATGCTCCGGGAAAGCGGTCTATTGCTGGATCGCAAGCAGGGGAAATGGGTTCATTATCGCTTATCCCCGCATATTCCATCCTGGGCTGCTCAGGTGATTGAGCAAGCCTGGTTAAGCCAACAGGACGACGTACAGGCCATCGCCCGTAAGCTGGCATCGGCAAACTGCTCTGGTAGCGGTAAGGCTGTTTGCATCTAAAAATTTGCCTGAACATATATGTTTTTCCAAATGTGAGGTATTCAGAATGAAGACGTTAACGGTGTTTGACCCGGCAATGTGCTGCAGTACCGGCGTATGTGGCTCAGATGTCGATCAGGTTCTGGTTGATTTTTCTGCTGATGTGCAGTGGCTGAAAGGACGTGGTGTACAGGTTGAACGTTACAACCTGGCGCAGCAGCCCATGAGCTTTGTTCAGAATGAGAAAGCGAAAGCATTCCTCGAAGCATCTGGAGCAGAAGGGCTTCCGTTACTGCTGTTGGACGGTGAAACGGTGATGGCAGGGCGATACCCAAAACGCGCTGAGTTGGCTCGCTGGTTCGGTATACCGCTGGAGAAGGTAGGTTTAGCTCCCACCAGCTGCTGTGGTGGTAATACTTCCTGTTGCTGAGTATGTCAGGAGGACATATGAAATTCTTACAGAATATCCCGCCTTACCTGTTTTTTACCGGTAAGGGAGGTGTAGGAAAAACTTCTATTTCCTGCGCGACGGCAATCCGCCTTGCCGAACAGGGTAAGCGGGTTTTGCTTGTCAGTACCGATCCAGCCTCCAATGTCGGCCAGGTATTCGATCAGGCTATCGGTAACACCATTCGCCCTGTGGCAGCAGTTCCTGGACTTTCCGCTCTGGAAATCGACCCGCAGGAAGCCGCCAAACAATACCGCTCCAGAATCGTTGATCCTATCAAAGGTCTTTTGCCTGATGACGTTGTTAATAGTATCAGCGAGCAACTTTCAGGAGCCTGTACCACTGAGATTGCGGCGTTTGATGAGTTCACCGGCTTATTGACAGACGCTTCCCTGCTGACCCGCTTCGATCACATCATTTTTGATACAGCGCCGACGGGCCACACGATTCGCCTTCTCCAGCTTCCCGGTGCCTGGAGTAGCTTCATTGAAAGTAATCCAGATGGTGCTTCCTGTCTTGGCCCAATGGCCGGGCTGGAAAAGCAGCGTGAGCAGTATGCTCATGCAGTAGAGGCGTTATCCGATCCTGAACGTACCCGCCTGGTTCTGGTTGCACGACTGCAAAAATCTACGCTGCAGGAAGTCGCCCGCACCCATGAAGAACTCGCCGCAATTGGCCTGAAAAACCAATACCTGGTGATTAATGGTGTGCTGCCTAAAGCCGAAGCTGAACATGACGCCCTGGCCGCTGCGATATGGCAACGTGAGCAGGAGGCACTGGCAAATCTTCCTGCCGGTTTATCTGGGCTACCGACAGATACCCTATTACTACAGCCAGTCAATATGGTTGGTGTTTCAGCATTGAAGGGACTGCTGGATACCGGTTCTGAGGCATTACCGCTCCCGGTAACGAACATCCAGTACACGCCTGAAAACTTATCGCTCTCTGGCCTGGTCAATGATATCGCTCGCAGTGAACACGGCCTGATTATGCTGATGGGCAAAGGTGGCGTAGGGAAAACCACAATGGCTGCTGCCATCGCCGTAAGGCTGGCAGACATGGGATTTGACGTGCATCTCACGACCTCTGATCCTGCTGCGCACCTGAGTACAACGCTCAATGGCAGCCTCAAGAATCTGCAGGTCAGCCGAATCAACCCTCACGATGAAACTGAACGCTATCGTCAGCATGTTCTTGAGACGAAAGGCAGGGCTCTGGATGAGGCTGGGAAACGGCTGCTCGAAGAGGATTTACGTTCTCCTTGCACAGAAGAGATTGCGGTGTTCCAGGCGTTCTCACGCGTAATCCGTGAAGCAGGCAAACGGTTTGTAGTCATGGATACGGCACCTACCGGACATACGCTATTACTGCTTGATGCTACCGGGGCTTATCACCGTGAGATTGCCAAGAAGATGGGGGATAAAGGTCATTTTACCACTCCGATGATGCAGCTTCAGGACCCGGAACGCACCAAAGTCCTGCTGGTCACTCTGCCTGAAACCACACCGGTACTGGAAGCGGCAAACCTGCAGGCTGACCTTGAAAGAGCGGGGATTCATCCGTGGGGCTGGATTATCAATAACAGCCTTTCCATTGCGGATACGCGTTCTCCGTTGCTTTGCCAGCGCGCTCGTCAGGAACTGCCTCAGATTGAGGCTGTTAAGAATCAGCACTCTAACCGTATAGCGCTTGTTCCGGTGCTGGCGTCAGAGCCCGCTGGTATTGAAAAGCTCAGAGAGTTGATGAGTTAATTTTGTTGCATATACAGGGCGGCAAAGTCGCCCTGTCAGGAGGTTTTATGTTACTGGCAGGCGCTATTTTTGTCCTGACCATTGTTTTGGTTATCTGGCAACCAAAGGGATTAGGGATCGGCTGGAGTGCAATGCTGGGCGCGGGACTGGCTCTGATATCTGGCGTTGTGCATGTGGGCGATATTCCGGTGGTGTGGAATATCGTCTGGAACGCGACGGCGACCTTTATTGCCGTAATTATTGTCAGCCTGCTGCTTGATGAGTCCGGCTTTTTCGAATGGGCAGCGCTGCACGTTTCCCGCTGGGGTAACGGTCGTGGACGTTTGCTCTTTACGTATATCGTTCTGCTCGGTGCGGCGGTGGCGGCACTGTTTGCCAACGATGGTGCGGCACTTATTCTGACGCCGATAGTCATCGCCATGCTGCTGGCATTAGGGTTCAGCAAAGGCACCACGCTGGCATTCGTCATGGCTGCCGGTTTTATTGCCGATACAGCCAGCCTGCCGCTTATCGTGTCGAACCTGGTGAATATAGTCTCGGCGGACTTCTTTGGACTGGGCTTCACTGAGTATGCGTCGGTAATGGTGCCGGTGGATATTGCCGCTATTATCGCCACGCTGGTGATGCTGCATCTGTTCTTCCGCAAAGATATTCCACCGACTTACGACCTGGCTCTCCTGAAAGCACCGGCAAAGGCAATTAAAGATCTGGCAACCTTCAGGACCGGCTGGATAGTTTTAATTCTTCTGCTGGTTGGGTTCTTTGTCCTCGAGCCGCTCGGTATTCCCGTTAGCGCGATTGCGGCTGTTGGAGCTGTGATCCTGTTTGTAGTAGCTAAACGAGGCCACGCTATTAACACCGGTAAAGTACTGCGTGGGGCACCCTGGCAGATCGTCATCTTCTCATTGGGGATGTACCTGGTGGTCTACGGTCTACGCAACGCCGGGCTAACCGAATACCTTTCAGGTGTGCTGAACGTACTGGCGGATAAAGGACTCTGGGCCGCGACGCTGGGTACTGGCTTCCTGACGGCTTTCCTGTCTTCCATCATGAACAACATGCCTACCGTGCTGGTTGGCGCTCTCTCTATTGATGGCAGTACTGCAACTGGCGTTATTAAAGAGGCGATGATCTACGCCAACGTGATTGGCTGCGATCTGGGCCCGAAAATTACACCTATTGGTAGCCTGGCAACGCTGCTCTGGCTGCATGCACTTTCACAGAAGAATATGACCATCACCTGGGGATATTATTTCCGCACCGGGATCGTCATGACTCTGCCTGTGCTGTTTGTAACGCTGGCCGCGCTGGCGCTACGTCTCTCTTTCACTTTGTAATGAGATACTGATATGAGCAACATCACCATCTATCACAACCCGGCCTGCGGCACGTCGCGTAATACGCTGGAGATGATCCGCAACAGCGGTAATGAACCGACCGTTATTCATTACCTTGAAAATCCACCGTCACGCGATGAGTTGGTCAAACTTATCGCAGATATGGGGATTACAGTACGGGCGCTGCTGCGTAAAAATGTCGAGCCTTATGAAGAACTGGGGCTTGCCGAGGACAAGTTTACTGACGATCAGTTAATCGATTTTATGCTTCAGCATCCGATCCTGATTAACCGCCCGATTGTGGTGACACCGTTGGGAACGCGCCTTTGCCGCCCTTCCGAAGTAGTACTGGATATTCTTCCGGATGCGCAAAAAGGCGCATTTGCTAAGGAAGACGGCGAGAAAGTTGTTGATGATGCAGGTAAACGACTGAAATAAAGATGAAGGGGGCAAATGCCCCCTTATTTGTTAATTCTCCAAACTCTTCCGCAAGTCTGTTCGAACCAGTTCATTATGATGATTACCATTGTTTTTTTGGATTTTACAATAGTATCATGGGGTTAATGGTATTTAAGTTTGCTTTGTCTGAAGCACCATATCACGATGGTAATGAATTTATACCTTTCATTATGCAACAGCAGATAATGAAACCGATGTATCAAGCTGATCGACCAATTCGCAGATTTGCGATTGTTCATAGCTCAGGACCGGTCGTTGCTTAACCACACTTACTACAAGTGGTTTAATCAGCATATTGGCCGTTGCTCGGTCTTGCTCTTTTGCGGCGAAGATAACCTCCAGGGTTTTTTGGTCAATTACTGTTGCCAGATTCGCGTTCAGGTTTTCAAGTTCGTGTTCTGTAAGCATGAAACTTGTTGCAAGCCATGTAACCTGTTCCTGGATGAGAGCCAGCACTTTTACTCGGTCGTCTTCAACCAGTGCACCCGCTATTTTTTTGGAAATAGCTGTGGCAATCATACCGCCTAACAAGCCACCAGCTGCGCGTCCTGCTAAAGCACCGAAAGGACCTAATGGACTAAGCATCATTCCGCCAGCAATAGAACCAATTGCACCCCCAGCCACACCAGATGAAGTAACTGCCAGATTTTTTATAAACTGTGCCCCAGAAATACGACCTCGCACCATTTTGATCATATCCGGACCAGTGGTCACGGCGACCAGTGCGAAAGAGGTAACCAGTGTGCCACGCATCATCTTGTTAAGGGAGTTGAGATTGTTAGCTCCGACTCCCTGTTGAAGCGCATTACGAACTGTCGGGCTGGCAGCGGCAAAATCAATATTTTTAAGTAACCCCTGAACGGCACTGATACGGTGTAATTGCTGTACCGTCACATAAACTGTCAGTGTGCGGGTAAATGTTTTACCTGCCTGTATTGCTGCCGTTTGCAACGCAGCCTTACGATCGCCGGTATTGAGGTAGAAAATAGAAGCTGTCAGACCGAAGCTGATACCTCCAGCTGCGAGGCTGATGATAGATCCTTCCGCAATGTCGTAAGTGATAGATTCGAACGTGCCAAACTTAGTAATGTTTTGTGCCTGGCTATAAGTCAGGTGTCCCTGACGTACAAGTTTTGTGGCTTCTGCAGGATCGGTAACGCCGGGGACTTTGCCATCGCGAATTTTGTTCTCCATCGTTTCAAGCGCTTTCGAATACTGGTCTTTCGGAACCTCTAACTGCATTGGGGTTCCGTTACTGTCATAATAGCGATAATTACCGTTTTGTCCGTCAAAACCAGCACCGACGCTACGTGCAGCGGTTGCACAGTATTTGGTCTGAATCTCTGAACCGTTAACCAGCCTGTCTGCACCATTTTTCGCATTATCATCACCGAGAATATGTGCATCTTTTAGTTGGATTTTGTCAGTAAGATGATTTCCCCGTTCGGCTGCAAAACCATGTCCTTGTCCTCCCACTGCAAACATTTTTTCGTTAGTATTCCAGGCCTCCGGGAGTGTCATGAGAATCAGACCGTTTGTTGCTGCACTGGAAATAAATTCAGCCTGTGGTCGCTTGTGAATTTCAATGCAGAGTTTTTCCGTTTCCCGGCAAATATCAGAGCAATACCATTCCTGGCTCCCACCACCGCCCTGGTGTTTTGCGTTTTTAATCTCGCTCAAACCGCATGAAGTGCAGGTACAAAGCTCGTCGACATAGTGAAACGAGACAAATTTTCGACCATCCGAAAAAGAATAATAGTTCCCACCATCAAGATAACGGTTCAGGAGATCATCATTCGCAGCAGAGGGTAAATTCAGCCTATTACCAAAAAGGCTTCTTAGCTCATCTGATGAGTGTACTATTTTACTGTTTAACTGCTCATTAAATTCAGCCATCTTTCTTTCATACCAGGCATCATTTAAAAGCCAGTTTTCACCAGCCAGATCCTGCTCTCGAGTATCGCCCTGAAAAATATGCTGTGAGACCAACTTGAGATAGATAGTCTCTACGAATTCTGCTGAGAGGTTACTTCCTTCTTTTAGTTCCGTCAGCCAAAGTTTGTTATTGATCGCTTTTTGCTCATTTAACCCTGTATTGATGGCATTAGTTAACTTCTTGAGTTCCTGAATTTGGTTTGCCGCATAGAACTGTGTCAGTAAGGCTGCTATCCAGTATAGCAATCCTGTCCACCACATCAGTGAAGATGATATATTATATTGCCAGGCTATAAACGGTGTAGCCGCAGAGCAGGCCATCAAAAAGTAAGACGCATAAAAACAGCAATAATACTCTTTAAGTTTGGCATTGATATCGGCTGGTATAAGCCCGTTTTGTAGAATAGCCTTGGTTTGTACAGGTACTGCAAGCAGGCCACTGGCAAATGCAGCGGTTAAAATAAACTTCATTGAATCAAATGAATAAGCTTCGTAGGCAATATGTTTACCATCAAGTCCCCACATAAAGCTAATCACCATTCCTGCTATGGCAAGAGGTACACCCAGCAGCCAACGTGAGTGAAGCGCATAGGTTACGCGCTCTACAATTGAATCGCCACGGGTTTAACAGACACCTCAGAGTCATTTAAGATGGCTTAAAGAGAGGTGCCCATGAGCGGTAAGCGTTATCCCGAAGAGTTTAAAACTGAAGCAGTCAAACAGGTTGTTGATCGCGGTTATTCTGTTGCCAGCGTTGCAACACGTCTCGATATCACCACCCACAGCCTTTATGCCTGGATAAAGAAGTACGGTCCGGATTCTTCCACTAATAAAGAACAGTCAGATGCTCAGGCCGAGATCCGCCGTCTCCAGAAAGAGCTGAAACGGGTTACCGACGAACGGGACATATTAAAAAAAGCCGCGGCGTACTTCGCAAAGCTGTCCGACTGAGGTACGCCTTTATCCGTGACAACTCCTGTTGCTGGCCTGTTCGCCTGCTCTGTCGGGTGCTGGATGTTCATCCCAGTGGTTTTTACGCCTGGCTTCAGCAGCCGCATTCACAACGCCATCAGGCAGACCTGAGACTGACAGGACAGATTAAACAGTTCTGGCTGGAATCGGGATGCGTCTATGGTTATCGCAAAATCCATCTGGATCTGCGTGACAGCGGGCAACAGTGCGGAGTAAACAGAGTCTGGAGACTGATGAAACGTGTCGGAATAAAGGCTCAGGTCGGATACCGAAGCCCGCGGGCACGTAAAGGCGAGGCCAGTATCGTGTCACCCAACAGGCTCCAGCGACAGTTCAATCCGGATGCTCCTGATGAGCGTTGGGTAACGGACATAACCTACATCAGGACCCACGAAGGCTGGCTGTATCTTGCCGTTGTTGTTGATCTGTTCTCACGCAAAATTATCGGCTGGTCCATGCAATCCCGGATGACAAAGGACATTGTCCTGAACGCACTGCTGATGGCTGTATGGCGGCGTAATCCCGAAAAACAGGTGCTGGTTCATTCGGATCAGGGCAGTCAGTACACAAGCCATGAGTGGCAGTCGTTCCTGAAATCACACGGCCTGGAGGGTAGCATGAGCCGTCGCGGTAACTGCCATGATAATGCGGTTGCAGAAAGTTTTTTCCAGTTGTTGAAACGTGAACGGATAAAGAAAAAGATCTACGGAACGCGGGAAGAAGCCCGCAGTGATATTTTTGATTACATCGAAATGTTTTATAACAGTAAGCGTCGGCATGGTTCTAGCGAACAGATGTCACCGACAGAATATGAAAACCAGTATTATCAACGGCTCGGAAGTGTCTAGATTATCCGTGGCGATTCAGACACTCATCGCGAAAGCGTCCGTTAAAACTCTCAATAAATCCGTTCTGCGTTGGCTTACCTGGCTGGACAAGACGTAGTTCCACACCATGCTCAAAGGCCCATTGATCGAGCGCGCGGCAGGTAAATTCCGGGCCTTGATCGGTTCTTATTGTCGCCGGATAGCCCCTAAACAGCGCGATGCTGTCCAGAATACGCGTGACCTGAACGCCTGAAATACCGAAAGCAGTGGTGATCGTCAGACACTCCTTCGTGAAATCATCCACACAGGTCAGGCACTTGATCCTCCGGCCGTTGGCCAGTGCGTCCATAACGAAATCCATCGACCATGTCAGGTTCGGCGCATCCGGGCGCAGAAGCGGAAACCGTTCGGTTGCCAGCCCTTTACGGCGTCGTCTGCGTTTTACGCTCAGTCCATTAAGGTGGTAAATACGGTATACCCGCTTGTGATTGACGCGAAGGCCCTCCCGACGCAGCAGCTGCCAGATGCGGCGGTAGCCAAAACGCCTGCGCTCCAGTGCCAGCTCAGTGATGCGCCCTGATAAAAGCGCATCAGCTGCCGGACGCTGAGCCTCATAGCGGCAGGTCGACAGAGACAAACCTGTAAGCCTGCAGGCACGACGTTGCGACAGACCGGTCGCATCACACATAAACTCAACGGCTTCCCGCTTCTGGCCTGTCGTCAGTACTTTCGCCCCAGAGCCACCTGAAGTGCCTCCTTATCCAGCATGGCTTCGGCAAGTAGCTTCTTGAGGCGGGCGTTCTCCTCTTCAAGAGATTTAAGCCGCTTAACCTCGGGCACCTCCATACCGCCATACTTCTTGCGCCAGGTGTAAAAGGTGGCATCTGAAATGGCGTGCTTACGGCAGAGCTCGCGGGCAGAAACTCCGGCTTCCGCTTCGCGGAGAATACTGATGATCTGTTCGTCGGAAAAACGCTTCTTCATGGGGATGTCCTCATGTGGCTTATGAAGACATTACTAACATCGGGGTGTATTAATCAACGGGGAGCAGGTCAATTCAGTCTCAGTCATTATTGATCTACTATCCTGTCTTTAACAAGAATTTTTGTCCAAGTTGGTCTATAACCATCTTGACCTGCATCACCTTCTACAGTTTCAATAGAAACAAACTCTTCAAAGATTTCTGATGGTGCGCTGATTCGAATGTTTTTACTAAATTTTAAACACCTATTCTTTAATTTATTAGAGATATACTGCGTATCTTTTATGAATGGACCAACCGGAAAGTCATAATCATCCAAAAAATTCCTAAAATTATCTACATCCGCTGTTGACATATATGAGCCAGCAAATGCCATAGGATCAACTTTTTGTGATTTCCCTGCTTTTAAGTCTGCGTATAAGACGTTATGTAAGTGGGTTCGCTCTTCTTCATCAATATCCATATGATTTATAAAATGACATGCTATTTCAAAATAGCGTTTTGTTGTTCTGGCACTGGTTGCTGGGTAATCACAACCGAGGAAAGTTTGATAAAAATACTGAGCAGCAGCTTTACCATCAGATTTGTCAATTTGATAATCAGAAATATGTACGGACCATTGTTCACTTAATGCGCTATCATTTTTCACATTTTCACGTTTAAAAAATCCGGCTGACTTATAAAGCTTGGTAGAAGGTGTAAGTAGTAGCTCTTTCACATGCTTTAAAGAAATAATGCCTGTTTTTTTATCTTGCCATTTCTCGTATCCACTGTATAAGTCAGCTTTGATAATGCCGACAAAAGGAAGCTTGTTATATTGATAAGTGGCGCTGAAAACAACAAGTATACCTCCGGACATGCCTCTACGTGTTTGTGCTTGTGATAAATTTTTAGCAATTTCATAACTGTTATTTATAAATTCCGCATCACTACAACCATGTAGAATGTTTACGTAAAACGGAGTGCTTTCTGTCTTTTCGTTTGTTATCACCATTTCCACAGCAGAAGAATCATGTCCAAGAGAGTTATAAATTCTTTGTTTAAAATCGCTCAAAGCATCTTCATCAAAATTGATTAACTCCGTGCCTTTGCCCGGTAAGACTTCCTTCCCATCTTCTCCTCTTGGAAAGATTTGATGAATAGCTATTTTATCTACTTTTAAATGCACGAAGTTCATGATTGCAACTCTTTGATGTTGGCTGTTATTTTCGATGAATCAATGTCGGAACTGAAAATATTTGCCCACTCACTGCCGTCTTTTTCCCAAACCGCCTGATAAGCTTGGAAAAGTTCTTTAACTCTCAACTTATCTTCATCACTATCAGTGAGGATTTTTAATTCGTTTTCTATAAGATATAAACCGAAAAGTGTATTTTTTTGTCTCATCCAGAGTTTTTTAAAATCAAAAATAGCTACCCAACCATTAATGAGAGTTAATGAGACACCCATTATAAGAGCAATGTTCTTTTGAATAGCAGCATGATTAGGCCATTCTAAACCAACTATAACGGTAATCGATGCACTTAAAATGATAGAGCCAGCAGTAAAAAATTGGAAAAAACGCTTATTTCTTCTGCATTTAGATTTGATGGTGGTTATTTTAGTGTCAACCATTTCCATAAGTATGGTTCTTGCTGTATTGCTTGTCATGTGGTCTAACCAGAAAAATGAAAGTATATTAATCTAATTTATATAGCAATTTATTGATTTGATTGAAAATGTCAATTCTTTTCATATTATTTTGCCTCGAACATCACTATTGCTTATGTTTTTATTAACGTTGCTCTTTCCAAGAGAACTAATGGTTAATGTGGTAATAATACAAATATAAATAGTGCCAATTTGTTACTATTTGCAAATATGTTCCCTTATGGTGACATATGGATTTCACGATAGTCTAAAGTTCAGGTTGATTTCCCGTGAATGAGACAATTAGATTAATGGGGGTACTTTTGGGGATATATAAAAGATGGAATAAAGTTTTTAATATAAAAATCAATAAGATGACAATTTAATTGCACTCCTATTATCGCACCACCTTTTGTAATAAAATCATTTGGTTACTGTTGCAGTGTTTTGCTTTTTTAAACACGAATGTGCATTTTTGCGCGTTGTGTGTGGCAAAATTGTGGCAGGGAAAGTCAGTTTATTTGTGGCTTAGTGCAAGGGTATGCTAACTGCATGCGTTACCTTGTAGCTCCCGCTTGTCTTGATGGCTGCGGGTTACGGACATTATCACTCCAGTTCACCGCCTGCACGGGTACACAAAGCCAAAGCCAGTATCGTGTCGTCCAACAGACTCCATCGACAGTTCAATCCGGATGCCAAAAAAAAATAAACCGGTAGCCCCCCGCTACCGGTTTATTATTTCGACTCGCCCATTGCACATCACTGCAATTAAGAAACAAGCCGTACTACTACAATGTTCTTACCGCAATATTTACGCGTCTACGTTAACTCGAGTGAATTCCCTTCAACGGCGTTGCCTTTTGAATGATGCCTTCCTCATTGTGCGATACCACCAGTTCTTTATGTCTCTAAAGTATTTCCCAGGTCTCCTCGTTTATGCCTAAGCTTCCGGTAAGCTCTTGAGGCTGAATCATTTGGCTGGTCTTTCTGCGGTTTTTACGAAACCTCACGCGGTTGTACATAATCCACAGGGCCAGGCAAAACACATTAAGGATTGAGAAGTAAAAGTAAATTTTAATCCTGTAAATTGCGTCCTCACCCAGAGGATGCGTATTAATGAAATTAACGACGCCTGAATAAATCAAGGCCAAAAATAAAAACCAGACCAGCAACGTCAGTAAAAATTCAATGCCGCTGCGAAGCGGTCTGTTGCTATAAATAATGGGCGCTTTCATTTTAACCTCTGGCAATGCCACGATCGGGGCTTACCCAACGTGCACGTTTCTTTTTAGATAACACCATCACCCGGGTAAAAGCCACAAGTGTGGTTAACAGACTTAATATCCAGTAAATAACGGGGAACCATATCACCCAAAACAAGGCTGAGAGTAAATGGCCTTCATATCTTCTTTCAATCAATACGCTGACCGCAAATTGCGTAATACAGACACAGGAAAGAAGAATCCCCGCCAGGCCGAAAATATTATGGAGCGAAGCCGCTGGCTCACCATGCGCATTAAAAATAAGGAGAATAAAGCTTATTACGCAGGTAAATGCCCAGGCCGTGGTGAAACAATACTCTGAGAACAGCGGCCACATACGGCGGTTTTTACCATTCCACAGGCTTGTGAGGTATTTCCTGAAAACTTCCGCACCGCCCTGGGCCCAGCGTAAACGTTGTTTCCACAGGCCTTTTAAGGTTTCTGGCATTAGCACCCAGCACAGTGCGCGGGGTTCGTAAAAAATACTCCAGTGTCTGAGCTGGAGTTTCCAGCTGATATCGATATCTTCGGTAATAATATCATCGCTCCAGTAGCCCACCTGCGCGAGCGCACTGCGGCGGAAAGCGGCCACTAAGCCAGAAATAGTAAACACCTGGCCATACATTCTCTGGGTGCGTTTAATCATACCGATGATGGATGAGAATTCACCCACCTGGACTTTGCCAACCAGCGTTGAACGGGTACGAATTCGCGGATTGCCCGTTACCGCACCTACGCGGGCATTCTCCAGCATCGGGGCAACCAGAAAGGCGACGGCATGGGTATCGAGGATGGCATCACCGTCTATGCATACTAACCATTCACTTTTTGCCGCTGCCGTCCCCGTTTTCAGGGTTACGGCTTTACCCTGATTCTCCGCCAGATGAATAACGCGAAGACGTGAATGAAGTTCAGAGAGCTGATTTAATACCCGTCCGGTATCGTCTGACGAACCATCATTGACCGCGATAACCTCGATATTGGTATAACTCTGGTTAAGTACGGATTCGATGGTTTCAATAACATTCTTCTCTTCGTTATAGCAGGGAATAATCACCGACACTAACGGATCGCCTTCCAGTGCGGGTACCGCTTTTTCCTCTCCCCAGCGCCAGTGTCTTTCACGGAAAAACCAGAAAAATAGTCCGCCCGCAATCCACAGCATGGACATAAAAAAGGGCCAGAAGAAAACAAAACCCAGCATTGTTGCAACGGAAAAAAATGACGCAACAGCGAGCGGGATACACAGTACCACGCATAAAATCATTAATGAAACGATACGATTACGCATTCTCTGGATACCAGTTAATAGAAAAATTTGGAGCAATAATAGGTACTTGCCTTGCATCAATAACCGTGCTGCCAGGGCTGTAACCATAATTCCTGACGCCATTCAATTGCAGCAATCGCATTGAGTTAGTGACGTCATAAAAAGCAGCAAGGTTATTTTCACCATCAGCGACGTTGGGCATTTCAAGCTGGATTAATAATTTGCTTTGACTCGCGGGATGATGCGCAACCTGATTGCTGATGGTTTTCAGCCATGCCTCGCTTTCTTTTTTAGACAGCTTGTGGGTATGCGGATCTACCGTTACGACGGTTAAATCATAATCACCCACAACCTCATTTATTTTTTCTGACAGCGTGGCATCCGTGCCGGGGTTCAACCCCGGTTCTGCGATAATTTGCCACGCCGTTTTCACGGAATATCCGCGCGTGGCTTTGACGGTTTTCACAAGTGAAGAGGTTAACGCAGCATATTTACGCTCCAGTTCTTCGCGATCTTTTTGCGCCAATAATAAAATCCCATGAAATACATTGTTGGCAGATAAGTCTTTGTACACGTCATGGATTTTTTGCCAGTCATTAGCGCCAGCACGCTTCGCTGATGGCTTATCACCCGTGAAATCCCAGTTGGTAACCGGCATTGAGGCATACACCCTTACCCCAGCTCGTGTTTGCAATTGCCAGGCAATGCGGTTGAAAAGATCGGCTCTTACCGGTAACCAGCGATTAGGGAAATACACTTCTCTTACAGGTTCATTAGCTGCAGGCGTCACATACGTTTGCAGGAAAACCGTCGAGATCTGCATGTCTTTCACATTCTGAATAAGCGCGTCTAATTTCTTTTCAAATTCCTTTTTATCTGCGTGATAAACGGAGTCAATACTCACGTTAATTGATCGCTGCACAGGTTGTTCCTGAACGCCAATAACCTGAAATGCAAAACTGTACAGCGAAGGATTATTATTAATGAGTATTCTCGGGATAGCCTCCATGTTATTCACGGTTGCAAGACCATTGTCGAGCGTAAAGAAGGCGTCGTAGCCCAGCTTTTTTAACTCATCCTGGGCAATACCATTTTGTGCGCCATAAGGCCAAACCCAGGCGGTCGGCTGTCGTCCGGTATACTTTTTTAACGCCCGGGTAAACTTTTCCGCATCTGTGCGGATGCGTAACCGATAGTCGCTTTCGCTTTCATACGTGGCCGTGCGGGGATCGTAAAGGCGATTAGCAAACGTCGGCAGCTTACTGCCAGCCGGGTTCCCGATGGCGCCATAATGAGAATTCTAGGTATGACCGCCGATCTCAATTAACGGGGATTTTGCCAGTTCCGCAATTTGTTCCCACGTTGAGAAGTGTTCCCGCTCGACGTATTCATCACCAAATTTCACTTTTTGGTCCAGAGGCGTGTCTACCCATTTACCGACAGGCGCCCATAATGCAGGCCAGTTATAGGCCTGAAGGAGCGGGTAAACACGGGTATAAAAGCTTCGATAGCCGTCGTCAAATGTCAGCAGAACCGCTTTCTTCGGCAACGTCTTTTCATTGCGATGCGCCGCGCGAATATCAGCAACGCTGATCGGCTGGTAACCATTCTCTCTCAGCCAGGCGAATTGCTCACGTAATGCGCTGGTACGGACTGACATAAACCGTTGGTCGGCCGTATTATCTTTCACATCGTGATAAGCAATAACGAGATAACTTTTGTCCGGCCAGGATAATTCAGAATGCAGTTTCACGCGATTTTCCGGCGAAGTGAACGTCACATTCTTTTGATCCTTACAGGCCATAAGAAATACCACGCCCATTACCAGCAATAACGTACGTAACGGATTAGTTAACACCTTCATCCTTCGTTAAAACCTCACAGTCATATCCAGTTCAATAGCAAGGTTATGCTCACGCTTGCCGTCGTAAGGACGTTTTGTCCAGCTCACGTTTGCACCAATGCTATGTTTATCGTCCCACGAGAATCGCTGCCCATAAGACAGTTGCGTCATTGCGCCATTGCCGTATTCTTTCTCCCAGCGATTACCCACGCCTGCACTTACCTGCTGCGTTAAATTCGTCGAATAGTTTTCATAAAGCGTATTACTGACTTCGATGGCAGGTAATACATCGATTATTTTTTGCGGATTATAATAGGGCGTATCGAGACGCTTATTCTGGCCGTAATACATCTCCATTGTGACATTCACCTGCGTGCTATGATTTGCCCAAATCTTTTTAGCGCCTCCCAGAGAGAATTCAGAACGCTTGTTTTCATCTGAAAAATCAGCAAAGGAATAGCTAAAGCTGGCGTTTGCTCCCTCATTTTTATGCCAGTTCACCAACACTTCGCCGCTATTAGCGGTAATGCCATGTTTTAAGGCGCGGGAAGGGGTTTTACCTGATATCCGTTCAACATTCGTTCCGATACTGAAGTGATCATCAATATCGTAACGTGCAGAAAAACGCGCGCCTGTTTTACGGCCGTGCTCAATTTTCCGGGATGACACTTCGCCTTCCATCCAGAGATCCCGTGAGCGCCATTCCAGACCTGTTAACCCGTCATTGAACTTACCGTCGCCTTCCGGAAAGTGGCTGTCAATCAGACCAAAGCCGACAAAGGCCCGCCAGTTTTGGGCGACAGGCGGGCTGTAGAGCACCGCCTCGAACGAGGAATCATGTTTACCGGAATCCGGGCTGTTCGAGTCGAGATTTTTTGTCCCGGCTACGCGCAATTCAGCAGAATGATGAATATCATGCGCTCGCTTCAGGTTTTTAACTGCCGGGTTTTGAGGCGCTCGTTTGAGCACGTCATCTAATAATGCCTCGGCGTCATCCCACTCCTGAAGCTCCAGCGCCACGTAGCTCTGTTCAATTTCAAGATTGATATTGGTCGGTTCCAGCAGCTCCGCTTTTTTTAACTCCTCCTCGGCCTGACGGGGCATGCCACGGGCCATCAGAAGACTCGCATAATCAACTTTTAAACCCTGATTACCCGGCGCCTGCTGTGAGAGCTTGCTCAGCATGCGGTCTGCGGTTTGCAAATCATTATTGTATTTATACAGCTCAACCAAAAAGAGCTGGCCCTGCAACCATTGTTCATTGGCTAATGGAGTAGGGGAACCCGGCATATATCGGTGCGCGGGTGTATTTTTTAAAATGTTATCCGTTAACAGATAGGCAGAGCGAAAATCTCCTTTTTTCCAGATAGCTATAAAACATATCGGATTTCTGCGACTCGGAAAGATCCCTTTTAACGTTACCGTCTTTATAGAAAATCTCTTTTAAAAGCGCTGAGGCATCTTGCGGTTTTTTTTCATGCAAATACGCAGAGGCCACCCAGTACTGCGCGTATTCAGGAAGCATGATCCCTTCACGTTCCAGGCGGGTTTTCTTACTGATAACGTCCTGATGTTTATCGCGCGCCAGCAATGCGCCTAACTGATCAACCGCTGCCCTTTTATAATAGGGTTCGAACCCTTTTTTGTTTTGCCACTCGTTTAACATCGCCTCATAGGCCGCGAGAGCGCGATCGGCAATTTCATAGCGCTCCTGCTCGCTGCGGCTCGGGGTAAACGCCAGGCGAACCAGTTCCGCCGCATAATCCGCACGTGCCTCCGGATCGGTGCCGGAGGTATTATCGTTCAGCGCGACAGAAGCGAGCTGATTATCTTTCAGTGCGCGGTGATATAACCCGACATCCTCTTTTTTGGCGGACCGGGTATTCATGGCGAGTGTGGTCATGAACAGTTCTTCTTCATGACGTCCCGCCAGTCTGTAAACGTAAGCCGCCATCAGATAGTGACGGTTATCGGGGTGTTGTTTTAACAGGCTGTCCATTTTTTTAATGGCTAAACGGTGGTCGCCACTTTCAGCCAGCGTCTGAACATATCCCTCCTGGTAAACAACATTCGCAGCGTCTTTCTCAGTTAAGAATTTCCATATCTGTGCTGACTCCGAAAAGCGTTTTTTCATTACGGTACGCTGTCGCCACGGCCTGGTAAGCGCGTAAACGGGAGCGTATTCATTTTATAACGATCATAGAGGTTGATAACCAATGCATCGTTATGTGACCACGAGGCTATTTGCATCCAGTCGGCGATTTTTTCGTTATTAAGATCGTTGGTGCTATCGAAATAACGCAGTGCAGGTTGCACATTCCCGCTTCTGGCTTGAAGAATAAGCGAGTCATAATGTTGGTCGTTTGCAAAAGCAACGTTGGTGAAAACAGAAGATAAACCGAGAGCGAAAACAATTCGACTGGTTGCCCTTCCTCTTTTTTTAAGGAAAAACATAAAGCCTCATTAAATAAAACAAAAAAGCAAAACAATTGATTAAATTGTTTTTAACTGGGTAAATTTTTCAAGCCCGCACGCTCGCATTCTTTTATTTCAGAACGACTGAGGGGAGATAGTGTTTTCTTTTACAACATTAATCACCTTTTTTATGCAGCAGATAATGTGAGAAGTAATCCTCTCCGGACGCACTTTTAAAAAAGTCGCGGAAATGCTCAAGCTTGTGTTTATATTTTTGCATTTCCTCATCGGTAAACCGAGCCAGGGTGCAACGCTGCAGATTATCAATCCCAAGCCATTCGCTGAAAGCAACGGAATAGGCGATTGATTCAATATCAATATCAGTAAACTCAAACATCTCTTTTGCCATGGGTAAATTACTCCAGAGTGAATGTTGTTAACAATAATGTCATCTTAAGAGCGCCCTGACCTGAGCCACGACCGGGTTTCAGGGCGCACAAAATTCATCTTTGAAGACCACGTTGTTATTACGCCCGTTTCTTTTGGCGCAATATAAAGCATTATCAGCGGATGCGATGATTTGCTTAATGCTGTCGCTTCCGTTCACTTTATAGGTTCCGATGCTGACAGTAATATTATCTATTGATCCCACCTCGGTTTGGTAAGATATCTGCTCAACATCCTGTCTTATCGCTTCAGCAACCTCACACGCCTGAGATAAAGAGCATTCGGGTAAGAGGATTGCAAACTCATCGCCGCCGAGGCGGGCAAAAATATTTTTGGGTTCGATACGCGAGCGCACAATTTCTGAAAGGGTTTTGAGCACCGTATCGCCTTGCTGATGCCCATAGGTATCATTTATCTCTTTAAACTTATCCACATCAAGCAATAACACGCAGAGGTCGCTGTTGTCGTCGTGAGAATCGGAGAAGCTCTTCAATTCGTCAAAAAAATAATTCCTGGTATAAGCCATCGTCAACGGGTCATACATTTTGATACGCCGCATTTCAGCAATTTTTTTTACGGCTTCATTAACGACCACAAAACATATTGTGAATTTAATGATGGCGGTGAATACGCTGGCCACCGTCAGGGAAAATTTTGGTTCATGCGTACAAATATAGATAATGAAGTTGAAAAGCATCTCAGCAAAAATCATGGCAGCAATGCAGTGCCAAATTTTCTTTTTAAAGGCTTTGTAAAAGAACATGCATACTGACAGGATAATCAGCAGGCAGCACCATGCGGTAATGATCAAATCCCCGGAATTAATCTTTTTGCCTGATAAATAATAGATGTAAATGCTTTTGAGAATTTCATTATCCAGATCCGACTCGATGGAGTAGATCACCATCATAAACAGCGCCAGCGAAGAAAAAACCACAATCACACCAGATATAAATTTGGGGTTGATTTTGTTTTTATATGCATTAATTAAAAGCGCAATAAAAATAATCGTGATTAAACACAACTGCCGCGTGAAATTTAAAATGCATTCTTTATGGCTTTGTTCAATGGTCACCGTACTCCCCGCGTCCAACCATGCAAGTGGTACTTGAGTGCAAATGGTGTTCCCCATGTTAAATGCCACGCCTGAGAAAAACGCCAGGCTGAGCATTAAATAATGCTTCTTTCTGGTGTCGCACTGATAGGCAATAAAACAGGCAAGGGAAATTGCAATATCAATAGCAATCAAAACGGCAAGGGTGAAGTAATAAAAACCTGCTGTTGCGTTTGAGATTAATAAATGTAAGTCAGCCATGGGAGCGAGATTGCTGGGATTTAATTAACAGAGTGATTACCATCGTGTGGCGAAACCTGTTGTGAACCTTCCTCATCCTGAAATTTTCACAAATTAGTACTGGCCAGCGGCTTTATACCACAGGAATATACATGTCAAAACATATCTTTTCTTCAGTATAGGAATGCAATTTAAACAAATGAGCATCATTACGTAACACTAACTTATTTTGTGCCATCACCCATACATAAATCATTTTGCTGTAGGCGCTGTAGGTTTCCCAGTCACCGTCGAAATTCACTATTGCATATTTGCCAAAAAATGAACACGTACTCTCGCTGTAATCGGGTGTTTCATCTGAATAATATGCAATAAAAACTTCTGCAAGATTTTCCCTGCTTTTACCCAGTGCTTCCGGGCGACGACTCAAAATAGCCATTTCTTTAATCGTTCCACGACTATTCAGTAACGTCTTTCTTATCGTCTTTGTGACATCTTTGGCCGCCGGATCAAAGATATGGTCATGTTCTGTAATCAGGTCCGTATACGTGAGGCGTTCATCAAGCTCGCACAGTTTTACGTCGGGTATTGAATAATTCTCTAACAGCAGTGAGGGCTGAAGTTTATTAAAGTCCCAGACTGCTGACGTTCTGTATTCAGACGGCGTCAGCCCGGTGTACTTCTTGAACGAGCGCGAAAACCCCTGACTGCTGTGATAATGAAATAAAAACGCTATCTCGGTTACCGGAAGCGAAGTCATGCGCAACAAAATTGCGGCACGGCTTATTCTTCTCTTGAGGATGTATTCACCCACAGGTTGTTGATACCAGTGCCTGAACTAGGTTTCGATTGTTCGTCTGCTGTAGCCCAGTTCCTGAACAAGCACATCGATACTGGTCAGTGAATAAATGTTATCCTCTACCCACTTAAGGATATGTTTTCTAATGCTTTCTTTCATTTCTCTGCTTTCCTCCAAATTTTAATTATGATAATCACCAAGGCGGATCATTTTCCGCAAAACACCTGCCTGCCTGTGTCAAAGTGTGTCAACGTGAGCAGGGTTACTCTCTTTATTATTAAGCCTGTTCTCAGACGCAACTGCCTGACGAGGCATATCTGTGGTTCAACGCACAGGACGGTCGGCCTGGGGTCACTGGTGAGTACGGAATACCGGCGCGCTTCAGCCCAACAGGTTGGCGGCGTCTTTGCCCGTATTGCTTTTGCGGGGAGGATGTTTGTTTGAAAGCAAAACCCGCAGACTTTCGCCTGCGGGCATTCTCTGTGGACGGGGGATGACGTCAGGCGGCGAAATCCAGCTGTGCTTCGGTAACCTGATGTTCCAGCGAGGCGCGCACATCGTGCAGGGCTTTTTCCTGCTGGGCAAAGTAGGTTTCCATATTGCTCAGCGACGACACCAGCAACCATGACTCCTCTTTTTCCAGTTCCGCCAGCTCGTTTACCAGGGTGTCGATTTGCTCGCGAACGTGGGTGATTCTTTTGCGAATACGCTCCAGATCGTTGAGCCTGTCGCTCGCCATCAACGGTTCAAAGCCCTGTTGCAGCCGGGCAACCAGTGAGCGAATGGCTTTGACATCGCCGCGCTGCTTCGCCTGATTAAGCTGCACCATAATGGCGTTGGCTTCTTCTTTGCGATCGTCGGCCACCAAATCCGGATGGCAGAGCTTGCTTGCCTGGCGCCACAGCCGTTTCAGCTCGTTGCGATCCTCTTCAGAGAGCGCTTTGCCTTTACGCAAGCGAATTTCCGCGTCGTGATGCTGTTCGCGGTATCTTTCAAAGGCTTCGTTCGCCTGATCCCGCGCCTCGCGCGCAGGTGCCTCTTCGCGGGTCAAACCCGTTTCCAGCTCCAGCGCTTCCGCCAGTAAATTGGCGATCAGATTACTTTGCTGTTGCAGATGTTTACGCGTCTCGGCAGCCTGTACGGAATCAGCCGGCAGGTCGCGCCAGCGTTGCGTCAGCGTAGCCAGGACTTCCACCGCCTGGGCCAGATAGAGCTGGCAGCGACGATAATCCTCTTCGCGCCGACGCGCTTCCGCCTGCTGGCGACGCAGATTCAGATCCGCGAGGGTTTTCCGCAGCGAGAGGATTTGCTGCATCAGCGGTCCCAGACGCGAGAAATAGAGATCGTTAAACTCATCCAGTTGCTGTACCCGCGCATTGCGGCGATCGATCAGATCGCGCAAACGCTCCTCCAGCGCTTTCAGTTCCAGCTTACTGGCCGCCATTTGCGGATCGCGCCATTGCGTGACCGCTCGCTGGCTTTGCAACCACCGGGCAATCGCCGCCATGGCGGTGGTGTAGTTTTTGGCTTCAAGCGCCGCGACGATGACCAGCAGCTCATCGTCAAACGCTTCGCTTTTCAGCCGTACCAGTTGGCTCTGGATGATGTCGTCATCTTCCAGCTCAATGGCATTTTTAATAATTTCCAGCCGTTTGATCGGTGTGCTCATGATGCTTTTCGCTTCAGCGCTTAAGTACTTGAGTAAAAGTTAGTTACTGTTCATTTCAGCGTAAATAATACACACGCATCATGATCGGCGCGATCGGGAATTACTTTAGTTTTCGCCGGGTGTGACGCCTGTAGCCTCCCGGTGCCTGCCACGCAGATGGCTGTCACCGCGTTTAAGCCGTCAGGGGAGGCGATACCACGTACCTCAGGGCTGCCCGGCAAACAACTGCTTGCCGATTTCAGCAATGGTTTCATTTGCCATTTTCATCGAGGCTTCCGTTTGCGTAATAAAAATCGCGACATAAAACGGCGGGCGTTCCGGCGGATAGACCGCCGCGATAATCGCCCGCGAGCCGTAGCCGCCCGCCCCGGTTTTATCGGCAATTGCCCAGCCTTTCGGCAGCGCGGCGCGTAGCAGCGCATCTCCCACTTTATCGTCACGCATCCACTGCGCCAGCGTCGCCCGGTTAGCCGATATCAGGGGAGGGGAGGTGAGGATTTTTTGCAGCCCTGCCGCCATCTTCTGCGGCGAAGAGGTATCGCGCGCATCGCCTGGCGTGGCTTCATTCAGCGTGGGCTCCGTTCGATCCAGACGGGTCACATGGTCGCCGATCCCGCGCATAAACTGCGTGACGGCATCAGGGCCGCCAAGGTAAGTCAGAATGCGGTTGCCCGCCGTGTTGTCGCTGTAGCTCACCGCCGCCGCGCACAGCATGCGTAAAGAGATGGTGGCAGGGGCGAGGTAGTTTTTAGTCACTGGCGCATAGTCCAGCAAGGCGTCTGGCGGAATAGTCACCTGTTCATCCAGCGAACCGCCGTTTTTCTGCAACCGCTCAAGCAACGCGGCGCAGGCCAGGGTTTTAAAGGTGCTGGTCAGCGGGAAACGCTCGTCCTGCCGATAACCGAACACCGTTTCGCCTTGCGCGTTGACAACCGCCATGCCAATTCTGGCGTGAAGCCGTTGCTCCTGCTGGCGTAAAAAGTCCGTCATATCTGGCGTGACGGAGGCCTGCGCCGGGGCCAGTAACGCGATCAGAGTCAGAAATGCGATGACAAAGAGCGGGGTGATTTTTTTCATAAGATGTCAGGTTCACCAGAATGTAAAAAGGAGTAAGCGGCGAAGAGCGGCAAAACGGCTTCATTATAACGTAAGCGCGCCGCCGCGCCGCCTGCCGATGAGCTGCTACACTCATCGGTGCGCATCTTCTGGAGGACGCATGAAATTAGGCTTTGCTTGTAAATACCTGGACACAGACGCTAAACAACCCTATCCCTTCAAAGCAACCACCCGCACCCGTTTTCTGAGCCTGGATAACGATGCCCGAGCGGCCTTAATCCATACGCTTGCTGCCGCCAATCTCGCCAACCTGTATTTGACGTTTGAAGAGTTGGCCAGGCTGCCCCCCGCGCTGCGCATGATGCGCATCGGCAGCGATCTGTTGCCGCTCTATACCGTGCCTGAAGCCACGGTGCTGTATCACGAATTTTTACCTACCCTGTATCCACTGTTCACGCGGTGCGGCGAGTTCGCCCGCGCCAACGACATCCGGCTTTCCTTTCATCCGGGACAATACTCCGTACTGGCCTCAGACAATCCGCAGGTGGTGGAGCGGGCGCTGGAAGATGTGGAATATCACACCCTGTGCGCCACGCTGATGGGCTATGGTCAACGCTTCCAGGATTTCAAAATCAATATTCATATGAATGGTAAGGCCGGGTATGAAGGGTTTAAACGCGCCTTTGGCAAACTGACCCCTGAGGCCAGGAATATGCTGACGGTTGAAAATGATGAGATCTCATGCTCGCTGGATGATGTTCTCCAGGCGCAGGCGCTCTGTCCGGTGGTGGTCGATATTCATCATCACTGGGTGAAAGAGAATGCGTTCATCCAGCCAGACGACCCACGCATCGAGCGGGTTAAGGCATCGTGGCGGGGTGTCAGGCCGGTCATGCATTATTCGGTCTCTCAGGAAGGGTTGATCCCCGATGAGGGATTTCCGGATCAGCACTGCCTGAGCGTTGCGAAAACCAAACTCAGGGCGCACTCGGATTATTACTTCAATCCCACCCTGAATGACTGGGCGCTGTCGTTTGAGGACTTCGACATCATGTGCGAAGTGAAAATGAAAAACCTCGCCCGCGACAGGCTATACCGCACGGCACTCAGCAGAGAGCAGGCATAGCCGGGCGAGGGCAGTTACCTGACCTTCACCTTGCTCGCCACCAGCAACGCGGTTAACAGCATCAGCGTGCCGGAAAGCGCCAGGGGAGACAGCAGCCCGAGGTTATCCAGCGCATAACCGCCTACTGCCGCGCCGCACGTGTTCGCCAGTTGGATCACCGCGACCTGAATCGACCCGGCCTTTTCTGCCTGGTCGGCAAGCGAGCGGGTGATCCACGTTGACCAGCCTACCGGCACCAGCGCGAACGACACGCCCCAGACGACAGCCACCCCCGCCGCGACCGCTTTATGACTGCCCCACAGCATCAGCACCAGCGCGCTTAACGCCAGGATCAACGGAGCACAGGCGAGCGCCAGCTTGACGGAGCGCTTAAGGATATGCGACGACAACGATGTCCCAACAAAGCTGGCGATACCAAAGCTCAGTAGCACCAGCGTCAGACCGTCAACATCAAACCCTGCCAGGTTCATATAAATGGGGCGGATATAGGTGAAAAATGAAAATTGCCCGGCGAAAGACATAAAAATCGCGATCATGCCCGCCAGCACGCCCGGACGCTTCAGCAGCCCAAACATATTCTGATGGTGCTCTGACTGACCCGGCATCGACGGTAGCGCCTTCCAGACCCAGACGATACACACAAAGCCCATCAGCGCAGCCGCGTTAAACACCTGCCGCCAGCCGATAATTCCGCCGAGAAAAACTGCCCAGCGGCGCAGCGATAACCAGCGCGACAGACACCGCGCCGAAAATCACCGACAGCGCTTTTGGAATACTGCGGGCAGGCACCAGCCGCATGGTCAACGACGCCGACATCGCCCAGAAACCGCCAAGTGCCAGTCCGAGACAGGCGCGTCCGACCAGCAGCAGGGTAAAGTTATCCGCAAAAGAGACCAGCAGGCAGGAGAGCGTCAGCAAGACCGAAAATGCGATCACCACCAGGCGGCGGTCCGTTTTCCCGATGACGTGGGTAATAAACAAACTGGCGAACATGGCGATAAACGCGGTGACCGTAACGGACTGCCCCGCGACGCCTTCCGAAACGCCAAGATCCAGCGCCATGGGCGTTAACAGGCTCACCGGCAGAAATTCGACAGTAATCAGGCAGGCCACGCAAAACGCGACGGCAAAAACAGCCGACCAGTTGGGGCGGCTTACCGCGTCAGCGAAAGGTTGCCCGTGCTGTATTTCATTCATCTCATTACCCGGCGTCGTCTTTTAGTGAAGCCGCGCAGTGTAGCAAACAAATTTGTGATGCAATTAACATTTTGGCAACTCAAACCGCCGTTACGCCCTGGGTGAACCGAAAAAATCGTCGATAAAGCGCAAACACAGCCATCAGAGGCCGCAGGGAGGTTGCCGCCGCCCTGGCGAGCGGTTATAAGAGCAACATCGCAATAACAACTCGCCCGGAAGACACGATGATCAGGAAGATACCTTTTGCCGTTATGTTATGTACCCTTATGGTAAATGCGCCGTTCGCCTACGCCTCTTTTGATATGGAAGACTGCAACTGGAGCGACGACCGCTGCTTACTGAAAGGCATTCCCGTCCTGACCCCTGATAACGATTCCCGCGATAACCTCCTGCGTCTGCTGAGCGAAGCGAAGTCATTTGCGCTGCCCGTTCAGTCCATGCCGGCGGATATCACCCGCTCCCGGGACTTTTATTTCGCCTTTCATCCACAGTGGGATGAAGCGGCATCGCCCGCACCTGCCGCCGCCGCCGCGCCGCAACCCGATGCGCGACTGACGGAGCAGTTGACCGCGTTGGGTATCGATCCTGCCAGCATCACGGTTCAGGAAGACGCGCTGGAGAATCGTTTTGTCTCGAATAACGCTGACAGCGCGGGACAGTTCTTTGCCGCGCTGCTGGCCGACACCGCGCTGAACGACGCGCAACGCCATACGCTGGCGCAGGCGCGTGTCGCGCTGTTATCCGAAGCGCAACCTGAGCGGATCGACGACGCTCTCGCCGGGCTGGCGGCGGACGCCCCGGCCCAGCCGTATAAAACCTACCTGCTTGCGGCAGCGCACTTTTATCAGGGTGATTATGCCGCCGCGTCACAGGGTTTTAGTACGCTGGTGAACAGCGATCGCCCGTGGCTTTCCGAAACGGCGCAATACATGTTGATGCGAACCGCGCTGAACAAAAGCACTCAGAACAGCGTGGGCGAGTACGGCGATTTTGATGTCGAGCGGATTAACCGCGACGACGCCCTGCAGGCGCAAAACGAGGCGCAGGCGTATTTGCAACGCTGGCCCGAAGGGCGCTATGCGGAGTCGGCGCACGGTATGCTGCGGCGCATCAACTGGTATCTGCATGAATGGCCGCAACTGGCGGCGCTTTACGAGCAGGCACTGGCGCAGACGGACAGTGCGCAGGCGCTACGTCAGCAGGTCATCGAATACGATAATGTCTTTGGGATGAACTTCTATGGACGCGCGATCGTCGAGGCTTTCCCTCAGGCGCCGCTGATCAGCTATATCGAAATGCTGCGTGCGTTGCGCCTCAACAGCGACGAAAAACCGACGCTGACCCAGGCCAGTCTCGACAGCAGCAAAGCGGTGTTTGAACAGGCCGGAAAAGGCGCGCTGTGGCGTAACCTGCAACGCAATTTATGGATGGCGACGGGCAATTACGCCGCCGTGGTACAGGATATTGCCCCGGCGCAGCAGCTTCCGGCGCACGATATTCTCGCGTTTAGCGAACAGGTGCTGTACGGCGAAGCGCTGATGGGGCAAACGCAATGGCCGGCAGCGCGTGATTTCTGGCGACAACTGCTCAACATCGCCCGTGATGATGAACAGCGGCAATATGTTCAGGCCAAACTGGCGGCGACCCTGGTCTACAGCGGTGACAGCGCGGCGATCTTCGCCCCGGACAGCGCCGTCACCAGTTTGCGTTTTCGTTCACAGGTGCTGAAAACTCAGGCATCGCTCCCGTTACTGCGCCAGCAGGCCGAGAAAGGGCCCAATAACGAAGAGAAAACCATTGCCCTGCACACGTTGCTGGTGCGCGATTTAACCGAAAATCGCTTCAGCGACTGGCTGAGCGACACCCGGCTTGCCAGCGGCATCGCGCCGCCGGTGATCGCGAAGGCGTTTGCGGATGTCAATCTGAGCGCATTTGACTGGAACGGCGAGACGACGGAAGCCGGTTATGTCTGCCAGGACTTGCGTACCACCGTGAAGACGCTGAGCCAAAACGCTGACGACGCCCATGCGCTTAACTGTCTGGGTGAATTTTTCCGTACCACCGGCACCCATGTCGATGTGTGGACAGACAGCGCGGGCAACGATGTGCTGGAAGCCGCTATTGCACGCAAATCACCCCTGGGCCAGTTTGATCGCCAACGCTATTACCAGCAAAACATCGCCTCGCCGAAAGCGGAGCCTGAAGATAAAAGCTATGCGCTTTATCGGGCCATCCTGTGTTATGCCCCTTCCGGCATGAACGAGTGCGGCGGCGAAGAGGTGAATAAGTCGCAACGTAAGGCATGGTTCACGCAGTTAAAAAGCCAGTATCCGGGTAGCCCGTGGGCGCAAAAACTCAAATATTACTGGTAATCGCGCTGCTGGCCGGGCAGGCCCGCGCAGTGGAAACCGTCACGGCGCGGGAACACCAGGCCTTCTGGCTGTGGTCCGGTGTAAAAGCGAGCCCGGCGTTACAAAACGCGCAGACGGTCTATTTGCATCAGGGCGAAGTGCTGAAACGCCCTGGCGATGCGGTGTTTCAGCGGCTTGGCCTGCCGGTGAGCCGTCTGACGTTTCCGTCCATCTGGGTGACGGTGCGTTTTACCACGCTTGATGTGCCGCCAGCGATCCCGTCACGGATTGTTCATCTGATGCAGCGTTGGCAGGCCGCCGGAAACCAGGTGGTGGGGTTGCAGGTCGATTTTGACGCGGCTACCCATCAACTGGCGGATTACGCCCGTTTTCTGCGGCAGTTGCGTCAGCAATTGCCGCCAGAGTTCGCGCTGGGGGTCACCGGATTACTGGACTGGGCAAAAACCGGTGATGTGGCCACGCTCAATGCGTTACCGGTGGATGAGCTGGTGGTGCAAAGTTATCAGGGCCGCCGCACCGTGACGAATTATCAGGCTTACCTTCCCGCGCTGACCCGGTTGCGCATCCCTTTTAAGCTGGGTCTGGTGCAGAACGGCGTGCGCGATCCGCAGGCGGAAGCGCAGTTATCCACTTCGCCCTGGTATCGCGGTACCGTGGTGTTTATGCTCAGGCCCTCCCCGTAAGCCGCTTTCGGCAACCTGCTCAACCGGCCTATTCCTTCTGAACCACGTCTCCGCTGCTGGCCGCGAAACGCGGCCGGACCACGCATGGCACTGTTTTTAAAGGCGTGAAGGAGTATGACGAAGTGTTAATCCGCACAAAAACCTCTTCGCGCCGCGTTCCGGTTGTCTATCCTGCGCCTTTCTCAGGACACTGGCGTTCCCCGCCAGTTTTGGCACCCGTTAACCATGAAAATTTTTTCCGGTGTAGTACTGCTGACGCTGTTTGCGGCGGCGGGTCCGTTCGTCATGGCGGCTGATCTGTCGCCTGTTTACGCGTATCACTTTGATGCCGCCGCCACACCAGCGCCAGCGCAATCTCCCTCGCCGGACGCGCCGTTGCTGCCTTTTTTTGGCGAGGCCGCCAGAGCCCGCGGTTACCAGCTTCCCGCACCGGTGGGCATCAATATTAACTACATGAATATGCGGCAAAACATTGATGTCGACGGGATTAATTTTACCGGTCTGGCATTGAATAACCTTCCGCTGGATAACGCGTTTGATATTGCGGTGGGGAAAACCCGTGAGAGTAGCGAAACCGAAACCCTCCGGCTGGATTCCTGGCTGCTGCCGTTTATGGATCTGTATGGGCTGATCGGTCATACCGAAGGGCATTCGGTATCACAAATTGGCGTCGGGCTGAGGGCGCGGCGCGGCAAAATTATCCATCCTGCTTCGTTGCAGGATCTCAACTTCAGACTGGATTTTAAAGGCACGACTTATGGCGTCGGTACCACCCTGGTTGGCGGCAGCGGCAACTGGTTCGCGGCGGTGGATACAAATTACACCCAGACCGAGTTTGATATCCTTGACGGCAGTATTGATGCCTTTACGGTTTCGCCGCGTCTGGGATACCGCTTTTCCACGCCAGCGGCGCCAGCGCTGCATCTACCTGCCGGGAAGCTGAATGTGTGGGTGGGCAGCATGTATCAGAATGTCCAGCAGGAGTTTAAAGGCCGCCTCGACGATCTCAACATGCCGACGGCGGAGCTGCAAAAACTGGTTGATCTCGCGAACCAGGAAGGGCGAGGGCGCTTTGACGTTAATCAGCATCTGCAATCGCCGTGGAACATTCTGCTGGGCACCCAGTATGAAGTGACCCGCAACTTCAACATCCTGACTGAAGTCGGTTTCGCCCAACGTAACAGCTTTTTTGTCGCCAGTGAGTACCGCTTTTGAACCGAGCGTGCCGTGTGGTGTTGGCCGTAACAGGCTGCCTGGCGCTCTTCCGGGCGCAGGCGGCTACGCTTTCCCGTCAGGATATCGATGCGCTCTTGCAAAAACTCGGCGATGGCGACACGGCGAGCGTAAAGAGCGGAATCGACTGGGGCGTAATGCCGGGGCCGTTTTACACGCCGCTTCTGGGGGCCAGGGATCGGCGCGGCGGCGGTGGGCCAGTATCGCCCCGACGTGGATAATAAGACCGGCCTGAATGCCACGCTTTCAGTAAGCGGCTATGTCTCGACAACCGGCGCGTTTGGCGTCACCGTGCAAAATTACGCCAGCTTTGCGGGCGATCGCTGGCGGTTTTATCTCGACGGCGCCCTGAGCGATACGCCGACCTGGTACTGGGGGCAGGGCTTCACCGCAGGGGATCGCAATGACCGCAAGCAGAAATACACGGCGCAACTGCTGGATCTCCATCCCATGATCTATCGGAGGCTGGCGCAAAATGTCTATGCCGGGATAGGGTGGTGGCTGGATGCGCACCATGCCGCCCGCATCAGCGATGACGATCCACCGCTGATCGCTTCGACGCCGCAAGGCTCATCGTCCCTCAGCTCAGGCGGCAGCCTGGAAATCAACTGGGACGATCGCGATTTCATCCCCAATCCCCGCACAGGCCAGTACGCCGATCTGCGCTACAGCCACTTTTCACCGGGCACCGGCAGCGATACGCGCTTTGAGGAGTATCAACTGCATTACAGCCGTTACCAGCCCCTTAATGAAAAAAGCGTACTCGCCTGGGAGATGGAGGGAGCGTTCACCCAGGGCGAAGTACCCTGGAATATGCTGCCGCTGTTGGGCGGTAATCACCGGATGCGGGGGTATTACGAGGGCCGCTACCGGGATAAAAACGTCATAAGCGGCCAGATCGAGTATCGCCGCGATTTAAGCTGGCGGCACGGCGTGGTCGGCTGGTTGGGCGCGGGCACCATGGGGCCGTCATTCTCATCACTGAATAATGGACGCTGGCTGCCTTCCACCGGGATCGGATACCGCTTTGCTTTTAAACCCCGAATCAATGTGCGGCTGGATTACGGGATCGGTAAGGGGAGCAGCGGGTTTTATTTTCAGGTAGGAGAAGCGTTTTGAAAGGGTTTGCAGGGATCGTCATGCTGATACTGAGCGCGGCAGCGCCGCTTTATGCGGCGTTGCCGTTGCCGCTAAACCTGTCGACGAACACCGTTGCGCCCCCCGTCAGGGCGTGGCCGGTGATGCCGCCGCTGGCGGAGCCTAAAGGGTTGCGTCCCTGTTGCGCCTTCGGCTACGACCTGCGTGCCGACGTGTTTGGCCTGCCCGTGCCGGTGTATCAGTTGAATAATGTCGTTGAAGTAAACGGACTGGGATGGCACCAGTATAACGACAGCGCGCTGGCAGGGCTGGCGAATCTGACCGGTCTCAGCCGCGAGAATAACGGCATCGTCTATACCACACGGGGCGGATTTATCGACACCGCGCATGTGCGCGATACGGCAGATATGACGCTGTACATTTTCACCCATTTGCAGGCGCGGTTAGGGCAGGCCTTTACGTTGCAACCCGGCGCTGAACTGGCGGAGCGCCGCCTGGTGTTCCGGCGCTTTACGCCGCCGACGCGGCCGGAAGCGCGCTATCTGCTTGCGACCTGGCTGGCGGCACATCTGGCGTTTAACATGGCGGAGTGGCATGAAATCGCCCAGGGATATGGGTTCGAATCGGTCCCGGGCTTCTCTGAGGCCGTCTCGGCCTTTTCGCCGGAAGATCTCTATTCCAATCTGTTAGGGGCAAGGCTGGCGGCGGCGCTGATCCTCAACGGGCAGGCCCAAAACAGGAGCATGTACGAAGTGGCAATGACCGCCGCGCTGGCGCAGGCATTACGCGAGCTGGGTGCCCGGCCCGCACGTATCACGAGGTTTCAGTTCGATATGCTGGATGGCCGCTGGTGGAACAGTCAGCGACGGGTGCCGGAAAAATATCTGGTGCTGCGGCGTAATTATCAAATGGGCGACAGCCGGGTGGCGACGCCCGTTCCGGGAGAGCAGACGCCGCCGCTTCGCCTGACGCTGCCGCACGCCTGGCAGGGTTACCGCTTCTCCTCGGCTGGCGCGTTACAGCTGTGGCCGGGTGGTGATATGGCGCAACTGCCGCCGCCGCAACACTATTACACGGAACAAGACTTCGCCCGTCTGGCGGCCTTTGCCAGCGCCCGGGATAACCCGCCAGTCAGGTAGCCGTGCGGCAGGCAAAACCCCCACAGACGAGAAGCCGTTCATTTTTTTAGAAAAAAATATTCGCCTTATTAACCCTTTCATCTTATTCACTTCCCGGCCTGATTTACCACGCCCGCCCGGATGCGGCTTTATGCGCCTCACCCTTCACTTTTCATCCCATGGTCTATGATTGATTTTCGTATGGAACCTGATGTCACGGTAACTGGAGACCGTTTCAATCCCCCTCTCTTTACGGCGTCGACATCTTCAGGCCCCCCTGAGGACGCGTAGCCCGTGGTGGCATTCAGGACTGATTTTCGCGTTTAAGCTACTGGAGCTCGCCCCGGCGACGAACGCGCGAGGGCGTGCATTGCTCACTTTCGGGTTAAACGAGGCAAGTATGGGATCCAAAACATTTGTTAAAAGCTGGGGCAGTGAGTTTGTAACGGATAGCGCAGTGCGCTTTCGCCTGTGGGCACCGGGGCAGGACAGCATCACGCTGCGGCTCAATGGCCAGGATCAACCGATGAAGGCCGACGATGACGGCTGGTTTGAACTTGAAGCGACCGGCGTATCACCCGGCGCAGAGTACCAGTTTGTGCTGGCTGACGGCATGGCAGTCCCCGATCCGGCTTCACGGGCGCAAAAAGCGGACGTCAATGGCCCGTCACTGGTGATCAATCCTGACCAGTATGCCTGGCAAAATACCGGCTGGCAGGGGCGTCCCTGGGAAGAAACCGTGGTGTACGAGATGCACTTCGGCACCTTTACCCCGGAGGGCACCTACCGCTCGGCGATTGAAAAGCTGCCGTATCTGGCTGAGCTCGGCATCACCATGATCGAAGTGCTTCCGGTCTCGCAGTTCGGCGGCAATCGCGGCTGGGGCTATGATGGCGTACTGCTCTACGCGCCGCATTCCGCCTACGGCACGCCCGATGATTTTAAAGCCTTTGTCGATGCCGCTCACGGCTACGGCCTGTCGGTGGTGCTGGATATCGTGCTTAACCACTTTGGCCCGGAAGGCAACTATTTGCCGCTGCTGGCACCGGATTTCTTCCACAAAGAGCGCATGACGCCCTGGGGACTGGGCATCGCCTATGACGTTGACGCGGTACGCCGTTATATCGTTGAAGCGCCGCTCTACTGGCTGAAGGAGTATCACCTCGACGGCCTGCGCTTCGACGCTATCGACAATATTGATGACAATGCGCAAAAGCATGTGCTGAAGGAGATCGCCGAACGCATCCGCGCGGAAATTACCGATCGCCCTGTGCATCTGACCACCGAAGACAGCCGCAATATTATCGAACTCCACCCGCGTAATGAGGATGGCAGTACGCCGCTGTTTACCGCCGAGTGGAATGACGATTTCCACAATGCCATTCACGCCTTCGCCACCGGCGAAACCCACGCCTATTACGAGGATTTCGCCGACCGGCCAGAGCAACATGTGGCCCGCACCCTCGCGGAAGGGTTTGCTTACCAGGGCGAACACTCCCGCCACGCGGGTAAAACGCGCGGCGTGGACAGCACGGGCCAGCCGCCCGTCGCCTTTGTCGATTTTATTCAGAACCACGATCAGACCGGTAACCGCGCCCAGGGCGATCGCCTGATTGAACTGGCGGGCGAGGAGCGTACCAAAGTGCTGCTCGCCACGCTGTTGCTCTCGCCGCATATCCCGCTGCTGTTTATGGGCGAAGAGTATGGCGAAACCAACCCGTTCCTGTTCTTTACCGATTTCCACGGTGATCTCGCCAAAGCGGTACGCGAAGGGCGCGCCAAAGAGTTTAAGGGCCACCACGGCCATGACGGCGAGGACGTGCCCGATCCTAACGCGGAGCAGACCTTTACCCGTTCGAAGCTCGACTGGAACCGGCGAAGCAGCGAGCAGGGCAAACAGTGGCTGGCGCTGACCCGCGAACTGCTGGCGCTGCGTCAGCAATATATCGTGCCGCTGCTGGCGACCGCTCAGGGCGCCGGGAAAGTGGTGAAAACCGCGCCGGGCTTTGTGGCAGTGAGCTGGCCGTTCCACGCAGGGACGCTGTCGATGGCGCTGAATATTGGCGAGGCCGCACAGCCGTTGCCGGACCTGCCCGGCGAGACGATTTGCGCCTGGCCTGACGTGGCAACTGACCTGCCGCAGAACGCTATTATTGTCCGTCTTGCTTCGGGAGAGGCGCACTGATGATCCCAACCTCGACTTATCGTATTCAGTTTCGCAACGGCATGACCTTCGATCGTGCCGCCGCGCTGGTTCCTTATCTTAAGCGGCTGGGTATCAGCCATCTGTATGCCTCGCCGATATTTACCGCCACATCAGGATCGACCCACGGCTATGACGTCACCGACGCCAATGAAATCGATCCGTCCATCGGCGGGCGCGAAGGGTTCGACCGCATGGCGAAAACCCTTAAAGAGGCCGGACTGGGGCTGATTCTGGATATCGTGCCGAATCACATGGCCACCTCGCTGGAAAATGGCTGGTGGCGTGATGTGATCGAGCATGGCGAAAACAGCCGCTACGCCCGGCATTTCGATATAGACTGGACGCGCCGTCTGACCCTGCCGTTCCTCGGCGATACCTTCGAGGCGGTCCTGGAGAATGGCGACATCAGCATTAAGCCTGATCCGAAAACCGGTAAACCCACGCTAGCCTACTTCGAAAACTATTATCCGCTGACGCCGGAGAGCTGGCAGGGCCGCGAAGCGGAAGTGCTGAACCTCACCGATAAGGCGGCCATCGCAGATCTGCATGCACGCCAGCCGTATCGCCTGATGTCCTGGCGGGATGCGCCGCGTGAGCTATCGTTCCGCCGCTTCTTTGAAGTCACCGGGCTGGTGGGGATGCGCGTCGAAGACGAGGCGGTGTTTCAGGATACGCATCGGCTGATCCTTGAACTGGTGCGCTCCGGCGCGGTGGACGGGTTGCGCATCGACCATGTCGACGGGCTTGCCGATCCGAAAAGCTACGTGGAAAAACTGCGCCAGGAAGCGGGGCCGGATTGCTATATCACCGTGGAAAAAATCCTCGGCAAGGGTGAGCATCTGCCCGAAGAGTGGCCGATTTCCGGCACCACCGGGTACGAATTTATCGCCTCACTGTCTGAAGTGCTGGTGGATGACGAGCAGATCGATCAACTGCGCCAGGTTTATGAAGGCGTGGTGGGCAAGCCGGTGGATATGAAAGCCGAACTGCGTGACGCTAAACTGTTGATGGTGGATCGTAATTTCGAAGGGGAATTTACCCGGCTGCTTAACCTCGCGGTGAACATTGCCGAGACTGAAGGCGTGGCGCTGGACGAGCCCACCCTGCGGGCGGCATTGCGCGAACTGCTGATCGCCTTCCCGGTGTATCGCACCTACGGCACGCTTCAGGGCTTGCCTGCAGAAGGGCAGGCACTGCTGGCGAAGATCGTCAACAAAGTGAAAGCCAGCGAGTTTGCGCCGGACCCGGCGGCGCTCGATTTCCTGACCCGCGTCCTGCATGGCGACGTGAATACGGACGCATCGAAAACTGCCGGAGAATTCCGTACCCGTTTCCAGCAGTTAACGGGCCCGCTGATGGCGAAATCGGTGGAGGACACCCTGTTCTTCCGCCAGAACATGGGGCTGGCGCTTAATGAAGTGGGCGCTGAGCCGGTGCAACGTGCCTTCTCGCTGGAACGCTTCCATAACGAGATGAAAACCCGACTGGCGCGCCAGCCGGATGCCATTTCCAGCACCTCGACCCACGACACCAAGCGCGGCGAAGACGCCCGCGCCCGACTGTATACGCTCACCGAAGCGCCGCAAATCTGGGATGAATGTGTGGCCCGCTGGCGGCAGATGAACCAGACCAAAGTGGTGTTCCTGAACGACGGCACCGCACCGCGCGGTGTGGATACCTGGATGCTCTACCAGGCGCTGGCAGGCGCATGGCCCGCCACACTGCACCCGCAGGATGAAGCGGGCATCAACGAACTGAGAGAGCGCTTCCTGGGGTTTGTCGAAAAAGCGCTGCGCGAAGCCAAGCTGCGTACCGACTGGGTCGACAGTAACGAAGCCTATGAGAGCGCCGTACTGGATTACGCCCGGCATATGCTGGACCCGGCGAATCAAACTTTCCTGCAGGATTTCTGCGACGGGTTGCAGCCGTTTATCCGTGCGGGCCTGGTCAACAGCCTGACCCAGACGGTTATCAAACTGGCGGCACCGGGCGTACCGGATATCTATCAGGGCAGCGAGGCGCTCAACTTCAGCCTGGTGGACCCGGACAACCGCCGTGAACCGGCGTTCGACACCCTGGAACGCATGCTGGAAGAGCATGAACTGCCGAACTTCAGCCGGGAGGAAAACTGGCTGAGCGGCCAGGTGAAGCAGCGGGTTATTGCTTATGTCCTGCGTTTGCGCCAGCAGAAGCCTGCGCTGTTCCGCCGTGGCGACTATGTACCGCTCGCGGCGACCGGCAAACGGGCAGATAACGTTATCGCGTTTGCCCGCGTGCAGGACGACGACGCGCTGATTGTTATCGCGCCGCGCCTGGTGTTTGGCGTGCTGCACGGCGGGCTGGAACTGCCCCATACCGAACTCTGGACGGCGACGGAAATACCGTTGCCGGAACGGCTGGCGCATGGCCGCTATCGCGACATGCTGAGCGGCAAAGAGATAGTACTGACTGACCGAATCGATCTGAATTCAGTCGATTCCTGTTCTGCCGTGTTGCTGCAACGGGTTAATTCTTCCCAAAGCTAAAACGTTAACTGCTGCAATTGCTGAAATTTCTGTTTTATAGAGAGGGATTTATGTCTACAGGCCAGCCTTTTGAAATTCTGGCGGGGAGCAGTCACCAGCTCGGCGCGAACTACGATGGGGAAGGCGTGAATTTTGCGCTTTTCTCTGCCCATGCGGAACGCGTTGAGCTGTGCCTTTTTGACCCGACAGGCAAGACCGAAATTGCCCGTTTAGAACTACCGGAATATACCCATGAAATCTGGCATGGCTATGTGCCAGGCCTTAAGCCGGGCGCGCTGTATGGCTTCCGTGTCCATGGACCTTACGATCCGGAGAACGGCCATCGCTTCAACCCCAATAAGCTGTTGATCGATCCCTATGCCCGCGATCTGGCGGGCGACATTGCGTGGAACGACGCTCATTTTGCTTACGATCTGTATCACGAAGATAAAGATCTCACGTATGACGAGCGTGACAGTGCGCCGTTTACCCCGAAGTGCCGGGTCATCGATCCGCGGGAGTTTGACTGGCAGGACCAGAACCGGCCTACGATCCCGTGGCCGAATACGGTTATCTATGAAACCCACGTTAAAGGTTTTACCCAGCTCAACCCCGCGTTGCCCAAAGAGCTGCGTGGCACCTATGAGGGCATGAGTCATCAGGCCACCGTGGAGTACATCAAAAGCCTGGGCATTACGTCGGTGGAACTGCTGCCGGTGCACTGGTTTCCGGACGATCAGCACCTGCTCGATAAGGGCCTGAAAAACTTCTGGGGTTATAACTCACTGGGCTTTTTCGCCCCGGCTTCGCGCTATTTTGGACCGCGTGGTATCCAGGGCTTCCGCGATATGGTACGCACCTTTCATGATGCCGGGATCGAAGTGATCCTGGATGTGGTTTACAACCATACCGCCGAAGGTAACGAACTCGGCCCAACGCTGTCGTTTAAGGGCATCGATAACTTCTCTTATTACCGCACCATGCCCGATCAGCACCGGTATTACATCAACGATACCGGGACCGGGAATACGGTGAATACCTCGCACCCTAGAGTATTGCAGATGGTGATGGATTCCCTGCGCTACTGGGTGGATTCGATGCATATCGACGGTTTTCGCTTCGATCTGGGGACCATCCTGGGGCGTGAGCCGGAGGGCTTTGACCAGCGCGGCGGCTTTTTTGACGCCATTACGCAGGACCCGACCCTGTCCCGCCTGAAACTGATTGGCGAGCCGTGGGATATCGGCCCCGGCGGCTACCAGGTCGGCGGTTTCCCGCCGGGTTGGGCGGAATGGAACGATAAGTACCGCGACACGGTGCGTGAATACTGGAAGGGCGACAACGTTTCCACCGATTTCGCCGCGCGTCTGCTTGGGTCCGGCGATCTCTACGATCAGCGTGGCCGCCGCCCCTGGGCCAGCGTCAACTTCATTACTGCCCATGACGGCTTCACCCTGAACGATCTGGTGTCGTATAACGAGAAGCACAACGAGTCCAACGGCGAAGACAATAACGACGGGCATAACGATAACCGCTCGTACAACTACGGCGCGGAAGGCCCCACCGAGGACGAAGGCATCAATGCGGTGCGCGATCGCCAGAAACGCAACTTTCTCGCCACGCTGTTTTTCTCCCACGGCACGCCAATGCTGCTGGCGGGGACGAATTTGGCCGCAGCCAGATGGGCAACAACAACGGCTACTGTCAGGACAGCGAAATCTCCTGGGTTCACTGGGAAAACCTGCCTCCGTCCAGCGAGGCGCTGCGCGAGTTCACGCGCCATATCATCAAACTGCGCGCCGAACAGCCGCTGCTGCGCCGCGATAGCTGGCGCGACGGCATGGTGATCGAATGGTTTAACGCCGGCGGCGGCCCGCAGCAGCCGGAGCAGTGGGATGAAGGCTCGACGCTGGGCGTGTACATCGGCCGTACCGATTTTCAGGAAGAAGAGGGCATCTGGCACGATATCCTGATGCTGTTCAACCCGTTCGAAGGCAATGTGCCGTTCCGCATCCCGCAGTTTGGCGAAGGCGGTTGGGTGCTGGAGCTGAGTACGTCCGAGACGGTGAAACCGGGCCTGGGTGATCACGAAAGAGAAGGATTTTGAACTGGAAGGCCGCAGCATGGTGTTATTCAGAAGGCCGTAAAGCATTACTAAAAAGCCCGCCGAAGCGGGCTTTTTTTTACCCCACTCGCGCCTTCCTGCGAGAATCCATAGAGATCAGCGCCACGGAGGACACAATCAACAGCGTGCCCAGCCAGTCCGGAAAGGTAAAGGTGACCCCTAACAGCGCCAGCGACAGCAACGCACTGCTCAGGGGTTCCGCGCAGCTCAGGATACTCGCCTTCGGGCCGCCAATCAGCTGAGCGCCTTTCAGGTAAATACTGAAGGTGAGGGCAGTGCCGACCACCACCAGATAGAAAAACGCCATCAGCACATGCGTATTGATGATAACGCCACTGTGTGCGCCCGAATAAAACGGCAGCAGCGCCGCGCCGCCAGTCACCATGCTCCAGCCGACAATGGGCAGCGTACCGTACTTGGCGATCAGTGCTGACGGATACGTGGTGTAAAACGCGGCGGCAAACGCGGAGGCGATGCCCCAGAATAACGCGGCTTTTGATATCGACAGCGACGTCGGGTTGCCGTGGGTCACCAGCAGATACGTACCGATAAGCGATGTCGCAACCGCCATTATCACATAGCGTGACGGGCGTTTCTTGAGAATGGCGGCGAACCACATCACGATAATGGTCGGTGACAGGAATTGCAAAATGGTGGCCGTCGCGGCGTTGGATTTTTCGATAGCCACCAGAAAGGTCAACTGCACCAGCAGCGCGCCGACCAGGGAAAAGATGATCAGGCTGATGGCGTCACGGCGAACGGTAAACATCGCGAAGATCTTATCGCCCTGCATAAAGGAGAGCGTCAACAGAATGAACCCGCTAAACAGCAGACGGATCATCGTTAAAAACGGCGCGGATATCTGGCTTTGCTCCATGATGTACTGCGCGGCCACGCCGGAACTTCCCCAGCATATCGCGGCCAGCAGCACATAAAGTATCCCTTTTTTGGTGTAACTCATTACTGTCCCGGTGGTTGTGATGTGTAAGCGACAACAGAATAACACAGAAATTTTCAACGCCGCCTGAAGCGCCGGGCTGCCGCCTTTCGCTACACTTTTAAAACCATGCTATGATGCGTTTTTATCCATAACTCCCTGTCACGGCTCATTAATACGACGTTTATGAAAGATACCGGCGATCGATCCTCAAAAGACACTTCCCATACCATTGGCAGCGCATTGCGCCGTCGCCCGCTGGCGCGGGTGAAACTGTCTGAAATGGTGGAAGAAGAGCTGGAGCAGATGATCCGCCGCCGCGAGTTTTCCGAAGGGGAGCAACTGCCTTCCGAACGCGAATTAATGACGTTTTTCAACGTTGGCCGTCCTTCGGTGCGTGAAGCGCTGGCGGCGTTGAAACGCAAAGGGCTGGTGCAAATTAATAACGGCGAGCGCGCACGCGTTTCACGCCCTTCCGCAGATACCATCATCAGCGAACTTTCCGGCATGGCGAAAGATTTTCTGGCGCATCCCGAAGGCATCGGCCATTTTGAGCAACTGCGACTGTTCTTTGAATCCAGCCTGGTGCGTCATGCGGCGGAACATGCCACCGATCAGCAGGTCGAACGGCTGGCGAAAGCGCTGGAACTTAACAGCCAGTCGCTGGATGACAAACGCCGCGTTTATCCGTTCAGACGTCGAATTCCACCGCGTGCTGGCGGAAATTCCCGGCAATCCGATCTTTATGGCGATCCACGTCGCCCTTCTCGACTGGCTTATCGCGGCGCGCCCGGCGGTGCCCGACGAGGAGTTGCATGAGCATAATAACGTGAGCTATCAACAGCATATCGTTATTGTCGAGGCGATCCGCAACCGCGATCCTGACGCGGCGGATCGTGCGCTGCACGCCCATCTCAACAGCGTTTTCGCTGCCCGTCATGCCTATGAGCAAAAGAAGCGATCCCGTAAGAAAGCGTAACGATCGTTTAGTGACCCCGATCTCATAATGAATTTTTGCCTCAGAAGTGGTGCTTTTTCGTTCTGGTATAACAGGTATAAAGGTATATAGTTACGTCACATTCATCATTCATGAGGTTTCTATGTCCGCCACATTAAAAGGGGTTATGCCCGCACTGCTTACGCCATTCGATCGCCAACAGCGACTGGATACGGAAAGCCTGCGCCGTCTGGTGCGATTTAACATTGAACAGGGGATCGACGGGTTGTATGTCGGCGGTTCTACCGGCGAGGCGTTTGTCCAGAACATTGCCGAACGTGAGGAAGTGCTGGAAATCGTGGCTGAAGAAGCCAAAGGAAAAATCACGCTGATTGCCCATGTGGGCACCGTCAGCACCGGAGAGAGCCAGCAGCTCGCCGAGGCTGCCAGCCGTTACGGCTACGATGCGGTTTCCGCGGTTACGCCGTTTTACTATCCGTTCAGTTTTGACGAGCATTGCGATCACTATCGGGCAATCATTGATTCTGCAAATGGTTTGCCGATGGTGGTGTATAACATTCCCGCGCTGAGTGGCGTTAAGCTAAGCCTCGATCAGATCAACACCCTGGTGACGCTGCCTGGCGTGGGCGCGCTGAAGCAGACCTCCGGCGATCTGTATCAGATGGAGCAGATCCGCCGCGCGCACCCGGATCTGGTGCTTTATAACGGGTATGACGAAATTTTTGCGTCTGGCCTGCTGGCGGGGGCAGACGGCGGTATCGGCAGCACCTATAACATTATGGGCTGGCGCTATCAGGGGATTGTCAACGCGTTGAAAGAAGGCGACATCGCCAAAGCGCAGCGGTTGCAGACCCAGTGTAACGAGGTGATCGATCTGCTGATTAAAACCGGCGTGTTCCGTGGCCTGAAAACCGTTCTGCATTACATGGACGTCGTGGCATCGCCGCTGTGCCGTAAACCGTTCGCGCCGGTGGATGAAAAATACCTGCCTGAACTGAAGGCATTAGCGCAACAGCTGCAACAAGAAAAACAACACCAGCACTAACAACCGGATGCCGGAGCCATCCGGCATCGCCTTACCCGCACCCTACATGACGCGTTTCGGGAGACTCCAATGAGTATCACAACCCAGAATATCCCGTGGTATCGCCATCTCAACCGGAACCAGTGGCGCGCTTTTTCCGCCGCCTGGTTGGGTTATTTGCTTGATGGTTTTGATTTTGTGCTGATTGCCCTGGTCCTGACTGAAATTCAGGGCGAGTTTGGTTTAACCACGGTGCAGGCCGCCAGCCTGATTTCCGCTGCGTTTATTTCCCGCTGGTTCGGCGGCCTGATGCTGGGCGCCATGGGCGATCGTTACGGACGCCGCCTGGCGATGGTCTCCAGTATTGTCCTGTTCTCCGTGGGGACGCTGGCCTGCGGCCTCGCGCCTGGCTACACCACCATGTTTATCGCCCGTCTGGTGATTGGCATGGGAATGGCTGGCGAATACGGCTCCAGCGCGACCTATGTGATTGAAAGCTGGCCAAAGCACTTGCGTAATAAAGCCAGCGGCTTTTTGATTTCCGGCTTCTCCGTCGGCGCGGTCGTGGCTGCGCAGGTGTACAGCCTGGTGGTGCCGGTTTGGGGATGGCGCGCGCTGTTTTTCATCGGCATTTTGCCGATTATTTTTGCCCTGTGGCTCAGGAAAAACATTCCGGAAGCCGAAGACTGGAAACAAAAGCACGCAGGCAAAGCGCCGGTACGCACCATGGTGGATATCCTCTATCGCGGCGAGCATCGTGTCCTTAACGTACTGCTGACCCTTATCGCGGCAACCGCGCTGTGGTTCTGCTTCGCTGGCCAGTTAAATAATGCGGCTATCGTGGCGGTGCTCGGACTGTTGTGCGCGGGGATTTTTATCAGTTTTATGGTGCAGAGCAGCGGCAAGCGCTGGCCGACCGGCGTGACGCTGATGGTCGTGGTGCTGTTCGCGTTTCTGTACTCCTGGCCGATTCAGGCGCTGCTGCCGACCTATTTAAAAACCGAGCTGGCTTACGATCCGACCACGGTCGCCCGGGTGCTGTTTTTTAGCGGATTCGGCGCGGCGGTAGGCTGCTGCGTGGGCGGTTTCCTCGGCGACTGGCTGGGCACCCGCAAAGCCTATGTATGCAGCCTGCTGGCCTCGCAGTTGCTGATTATTCCGGTGTTCGCTATCGGCGGCACTAACGTGTGGGTACTGGGCTTGTTGCTGTTTTTCCAGCAGATGTTGGGGCAGGGAATTTCCGGCATCCTGCCGAAGTTGATCGGCGGCTATTTTGATACCGATCAGCGGGCCGCCGGGCTGGGCTTTACCTATAATGTCGGCGCGCTGGGTGGCGCACTGGCACCGATTATCGGTGCGCTGATTGCTCAACGTCTTGATTTGGGAACCGCGCTGGGTTCGCTGTCATTCAGCCTGACGTTTGTGGTGATCCTGCTGATTGGCCTGGATATGCCGTCCCGTGTTCAGCGCTGGTTGCGTCCTGAGGCGTTGCGTACCCACGACGCCATCGACGGCAAACCGTTCAGCGGCGCGGTGGTAAAGCCGGTAAAGACGCGTGAACTGGTGAAAAGCAAAAGCTAAGGCTTGAGCGCCGCCATCGTTTTTAACTTATTCGCCCGGGCCTGGTCCGGGCGAGCCTGCACCAGCAAGCTGTATATCATGTCCAGTACAAATGCCTGCGCCACCCGTGTCGCCAGCGAGTCGCCCTGTAGTTCACCCTGATGGTGACCGTTGATCAACGCAATGTCCGCCTGTTCCAGCAACGGGGTGCCAAGATGATGGGTAAGGGCAATGGTGGTCGCGCCAGCCTGTTTTGCCAGACGCAGCGCCTTTACCGTTTCAGGCGACGCGCCGGAATGACTGATAGCAATAGCGACATCGCCCGCTCCTAACAATGCCGCCTGCATGGCCATCTCGTGGTTATCGTGCAACGCCACGGCCCGTAATCCCACGCGCATCAGCTTGTGTTTCATTTCCCGGGCGCTGATCCCCGACGATCCCACGCCAAACAGATAAACCGTCGCGGCCTTTAACAGCGCGGCTACCGCGTGCCGCACCTGTTGCGCATCCAGCAGCGTACGGGTTTGCGACAGCACGCTGTGCACGGTTTCCTGAAGTTTCGCGCTGACCGCGTCCACGTCGTCATCCGGCGTGATATCCACGTCCAGCATCGTATCGCTGCGCGCCAGCTCAATAGTCAGGTCGCGTTTAAAATCCTGAAAGCCGCGATAGCCCAGCAGGCGGCAAAACCGCACGATGGAAGCTTCGCCTGCACGGGCATCCTGCGCCAGACCCGCCACGGTGAGCGTGGTCGTCCGCTGGGGATGCTGCAAAATAAACTGGGCGATACGTTGGCTGGTGCGGCTCAGGCTGCTTTGCATGGCCCCGAGCGTGGCGAGGATTTTGCCGGGTTGCAGCGGCGGAACGGTGAAGACCTCGGGTGTATTATTCATCGCTATCCTGAACAGGCCTCCATCAAATCCCCCGCAACATCGGGTTAATCGCGTTTCGAATGTCATTATCCCATTGGCGCAGCCCGGCAATCTCATCGCCAGTGCCTTTGCATATCCGTGGTCATCAGCCGGTAACGCGCAACACTGCTATTTGCCAGTGGATTGCCTTTCCGGGAAACCTTATCAGACAGCAGGCGAGTATATGTTATTAAAAAGGAGAATTCAGGCGCTGTAAAACGGGCGTATGTCGCGATTAACTAAAAAATGCCGCGACGGGGGATGTACGCGGCAAAAGTCTCAACAGGCAAGACGATCAGCAAACGGGAAACAGTGCTTCCCGGTGAAGTTTAATCACCACTTTTTTCAGCGGACTGCGCAGAGTGTCATGGCAACCCGGCTTGTGCGGTTCGCCGGGCATAAAGATGGCGAACATGCCCGCTTCAAGGTGAAGGGTCTGAGGATTGTGGATGGCACGGCACAGCTGGTAGTCCTGTTCAGGATGCCACTCTTCCAGTTCGCGGGCGCTTTCAGCGACGCCGTAGTGGATCGTTTCCTGGCCTTCCAGCAGCAGTTGAATATCGATATACGCACGATGCAGTTCCGCTTTTTTCTCATCGGGCGGCTGGGTGGTGAGGGTCATCACATTCATAAACAGCCGTTCCCCGTCGAGGGTATAGCTGTCCGGCGCTTTCTGCGCCGGGTTGTGCGCCAGCGCCTGAACGATGGCGTCATACAGCGGCTGCGCTAAACCTGCTTGCGCGAGATGGTCAATATGGCCGGTAATCATCCTTTACTCCTTAGCGAATAATGCCGCGCCCAGTAAACCCGCATCCTGGCGGTAACGGGCGGGTAACAGTTCAACATGGTAAATGGCCGGCTCTTGCGCCAGGGCGGCCTTCACGCGATCGAGATAGCCCGCGGCAAGCCCGACGCTGCCGCCCATCACCACGCACTGGCAGTCAAACGCGGCTTTGGTGTCGGCAATCAGGCGCGCCAGCGTGCGGGCAGAGCGTTCGACCAGCGCCAGCGCCTGCGGATGACCCTGCTGAGCCTGAGCGAAGAGGGCTCTGGCATCCAGTCCGGCTAACTCATCCCGCGCCGCAGCGGCAATCCCGCGTCCGGAGGCGATGGCTTCGACACAGCCGGTACGCCCGCAGCCGCAGCGCGGTCCGGACGGATCGGCCAGCGTGTGGCCCAGATGCCCGGCGAGCCCGCCGGGGCTCTGCAACAGTTTTCCATGCGCGATTACGCCGCCGCCGACGCCGGTGGAGACGGTCAGGAACACCATATGTTCCACCGGGGTCGCGAGGGCGTGATATTCAGCCAGGGCAGCAGCCTGCGCGTCATTCAGGGCAATGCCCGGCAAACCGGTGAGATGCTTCAGGTAGTGAGTCAGCGGGAAGTTTTCCAGCCCGCCGAGGTTGGACGGGTTGATCGCTGTCAGAATGCCATCCTGAATAATGCCGGTTGAGGCGACGGCAAAGCGGGTTGCCTGCCCGGAAAGCGGCGCGACCAGCTCCCGCAGGGCCGTTTCCAGCGCCTCCGGCGTTTTGCTGGCGGGGGTCGGCAGTTCACGACGCGCGATGATTGTGAAATTATCGTCGACCAGCGCCGCTGCCAGTTTGGTGCCGCCAATGTCTATCGCCAGTGTGGTCATTTTTGGCTGTCCTGCATGGCATCCCGGAACCACTGACACACATGCTCCAGCCGGGTGATCGCAGAGCCGACGGTCACCGCGAATGCGCCGTGGCGTAGTGCCTGCGCCGCCAGATCGGGGGTGTTGTAGCGGCCTTCCGCCATGACCCGGCACCCCTTCGCCGCCAGCGCTGAGACCAGCGCCAGGTCCGGTTCTTTGGGGCTGACGTCTGAGGTATAGCCGGACAGCGTGGTGCCGATGAGTTCAGCCCCAAGTTGATGGCAGGCCAGCCCGTCTTCCAGCGATGAACAGTCCGCCATCGCCAACAGCCCATGATGATGAATGCGTGCCAGCAACGCCTGTGTGCTTGCCGGGCGTGGGCGCGCCGTTCCGTCAAAGGCAATGATATCTGCGCCTGCGGCGGCGAGGGCATCCACATCTTCCAGCCAGGGCGTAATGCGAACCGGAAAGTCAGGTAAATCGCGTTTGATGATGCCGATGATCGGCGCAGAAACCCGAGAGCGCGTGGCTTTGAGATTGAGGATACCTTCGATGCGCAGCCCCGCCGCGCCCACCTGCTCGGCAGCCTGCGCCATTGCCGCGACAATCTCTGGCTTATCAAGTGGGCTACCCGGCACCGGCTGGCAGGAGACAATCAATCCGCCGAGGTGATTAACGCGGTCTTCCAGTTGGTTGAGCAATGACATTATCACTCCACTTTAAAAAATAATATGAAATTACGCTCCAAAAGAAGATAAAGAGCGTACCGGCAGGCTGCAACCTTTCATACCAGGTTATGTGAAGTATATTGGATTTTTGAATGCGGACGATTACTCGCCCGCTTTTTGCTCGGCTTTGATTTCGCGGATTAACCGGTCGGCATATTCCCCGACAATCATTTCTACCGCTTCACTGCGGGTCACACCGCTAAGCATCGAAATCAGCTCAATTTTTTGCAGGATCGACATTTTTAACGACAGCGACACCGCTTTTTTCTTTTCTTTATCCAGCGAAACGACGTTTACGGTTTGGGCGGGTTTAAGCTGCGCATTCGCAGTGAGCGCTTCGCTCATGCGGCGTAGCTGTTTTTTATTCAGCAGGCCCGGATCAACAAGCTGGTAGGCGTGGCTCGCTTTGCTGTATTTAATATCCGCGGAATAGGACTCGCGTAAATCCTTGAGCGCCCGGGTCAGGGTCGGTTCAGAACAGGCTAGCGCAGTGATAATTTTTGCGGCAGTGACAGGTTTGCCAGGCCCCAGAATGGTGGCCAGCTTATAAACTCGGGCTTGTCGCGTACTCAGTTGCATAATCGGTATCGGCCTGCGTTCAATGTTCAGGTTAAGCGTTTAAAAGACGCGGCGTAAAATCATCATCAGCGACGCGGGAACGGGCAATCTGTTCCTGAAAAAATCTGCGCCTCGTTGTCCATTGATTGCATTTTGCTTAATTTTTGAGCGTTGCGGTCACCAGGCGGATCCCGTCCGGCGTCTGTTCAGTGGCGATGCCGTAAACCTGAGCGCGGGCCAGAATGGCTGAAGCCCAGCGCCGGTGGGTTGCCGGTTCGCACATGGTGCCCTGAGATTTAAATACCGCCTGGGTCGAATTCAGGATACGCAACGCATCGGCATGATCGGCGGGCGAGACCATCAGCGCCGCTTCTATTTTGCTGATTTGATTAGGATGAATCGCCGTTTTGCCTACCAGCCCGTGGGCCATATCCAGCGCCAGTTCCCGGTCCATAATCTGATGATCGTCGATGTGTTCGCATACCGGCGCAGTAAGGGCGAAATCCCGCGACGCGAAAACGGCCACCAGCATTTTGATCGCATAGCCCATCGGCCCATCGTAAAGGGTCAAATGGCGCGAACGACGCAGGGAAATCACATTCATCAAATCATTGCCGCCAATGCGCAGGGCGATAATGCGTGTATGACAGGGGTGATTCAGTAACGTGGTCGCCAGTTCGCGCATCTGCAGCACGTCGAACACCTCTTCGGTTTCCAGCGTCGGCATCATGCACAGCTCGGTCGGCTCCAGGATGCGCCACCAGACCGGCAGGGCGGCCAGCGTGAATTTCGGCAGTACGAAGCCGTCGATGGCGCTGATATCCATCTCCCGCACCAGCATCTCGCCCATAGCGGTATCGCGTGGGCGGATAAAGACCAGCGGCCAGCACGCGTTGCCCTGAGCGGTTTTTGCCTGCGCCAGTTGGGTCAGCAATGCGCGCAGATTATTCAGCGCCTGGGGAATATCCTGTTCGCTGACCGCATCCTCCAGGCAGATCACCAGCGAGCGCAGCCCGCTGATTTTGTTGTGCAGGATGGCGTCAGCAATATCGGTGCGGGTTGCGGGCATATACAGCGTTGCGCCCAGCCGCCAGGGGGAAAGCCGTTTATCCATCAGAGCACCTTTTTAATGATTGTGACCGCCCGGTACTGACCAATCGCGTCACCCACCTCGGTGATCGCGATGCCTTTTTCACGCGCCAGATGGACCAGCAGCGCCACGTCGGGATCGTCCGCAGTGCGTACCAGCACATGATCCGGCACCCGGCGCAGCACCGCGCGGGTGGCTTCGGCGATACCGGGTTTAATGCGGTTAATACTGGCGATCTGCCAGGTTTCCGCCAGCGTATGGATGACGTGTTCACTGCGTTGCTGAAGCTGGGTTTTTCTTGCGTCCGACAGATCGCCACGGGGCAGGGTCGTGAAATCCAGTCGCTGACGGTATTGCGCGACGGTATCCACCAGCATGCGGCTGCATTCGAACTCCGCCAGGTGATCGCAAACCACGCAGCCGTGCAGACCGTCGCCAGACCAGATAGAGCGCGAAATCATGCCGGACACCGGCGCGCCCATAATGCCGAACGGGATCAGCCAGTCATCATCGCTGGCGGCGAGCCAGGCTTTGCCGCACGGATCGGCGAGTACGGCCAGCCGGGGTTCTTCCGGGTAGCCGGGACGGTGACGTAAACTCCGGCGCAGTTCGCCGGAAATGGCGCCTTTACCGGTCCATCCGTCGACAAACACAATCCCTTTCGTGCCGTGACGCGATTCCATCCAAGCCAGTGCTGCTTCATCAATACCGCGATCGCGAATAATGCTAATACCGTAATGATGGGATGTTTTGCCCATCTCACGCAGGGTCTGATGCAGCATCACGCCCAGCGGTACGCCAGCGCGCACCAGGCTTGCCAGCACGATCGGCGTATCGCCAAAGCGCTCCGCCAGCGCCTGCGCCAGCATCGCCACTTCTTTGGCTAACCGCTCTGCGCCGCGATCCAGCGCCCGGGAGAAAATATCCAGATGCCACGGCGTAGGGGCGGGCTCCTGGCTCAGCATGTCGGAATAGTGGCGCGCACCGGACTGGATCAACTGCTCTTTCTGATCCACCGGCGTCATTTCTATCTCGACCGGCTGGAGCAAAAAGTGAACGTCCTGCGGTAAATAGGAGCCGGAAAACGGCGTAAAGTCAGTCATACAGTTCTCCGAAAAGCGTTTGGGTAATGTGCCGGGCAAACTGGCTCTGGCGCGGCAGGCCGAACCAGGTACAGAGCCGCATAAACCGGTGATCGCTTAAGCTGTCGCCGAGACCGATGACCGGGAAGACGCCGCGCTGTTGGCGCAGTTTTTCCAGCAAATACGTGACCGCCAGCCCTTTCTCCACCACCGTTGGCAACCAGGCGACGTTATTGCTGTTGCGATGGATGTAGTAGCCCTCTGTCGGGAATGTGCGTTCAATTTCATCGGCGATGGCGTTCAGCTCGTCAAGACGGGTGCTGTCACGGTGTTTCATCACCAGATAGACCGGTACTTCGCCGTATTCATAGTTGATGCGCGCCCAGCCGTTGATATTGCGCGCCGCCATCATTTCCGTGATCGCGCTCTGCATCGCCAGCAGCTTGTCGGCATAGGGCTGGAGTTTCGCCAGCATCAATGCCCGCCATGTCTCATCCGGGTTACCTTGCGGGTCGAGGATCACCGCGCCGTGGGTCGTCACCGCCCATGAGCGGAACGGAATGGTGACGCGGGCAATCTCTTCGGTGCCGCGTGCCGTCACCGGGATCAGCTCGGCATGCTCCAGCATCCAGTCCACCAGCATCGCTTGTTCTTCGGTCATAAAGCTGCGCGGCTCAAGACTGCGATCCAGCGCGCCCGTGCGGAAAGGCGCCAGATCCAGTTCATCCACCATCTTGCGGCGAGTCTGGAATAATGTGTCGTCGAGATCGGAAAAAATAACCGGTCTATTCATAGCTAATGACCTCTACGCGGGGCGCAACCAGGCGCAGCGCATCCAGCAACGTGCGATCAATGCTGGCGGCGGGGGTTTCCGCGCACAACAGAATGCGATCGAACTGCTGATGCGCGACGTTATAGACAAAATTGGCAATGCCGAGGCCGTAATTATCCGTAAAGGCAATGGCGGACTGGATGGCGAAACCGGTCGCGATCGGCGAGCGGGTGGTGGAACTGTATTTTACGGCGGCACCGGCTTTTTCCAGCCGTTCAGCCAGTAAAAACGGTTCCCAGACAAATTCGCCGGTGCCCAGCACCAGGATCTTTTCGCCCGCACGGGGGGTGATGTGCGTGCCCAGATCGCCTGACGGGGCCACCATGCCCAGCCGTCCCCAGCTTTGGCGACCGGTGATGGGTACGCTGCCGGTGGCCGTCACGTTTACCGCAGGCATCACCGGAACTGGGGCCGAGGGATTGGGCTCCCAGTGCCAGTCACCCCGCACCAGCGAGACGGTGTGCAGGGGCAGCGCGCAACGCTGTGCCAGCGCGTCGCCGCTCCAGTCGGTAAGCGTGACCGCGACGACGTTCGTCAGCTGCGATAAGCCGGCGTTTTGTAGCGCTTCAAGCAGATTAATAAACGTATTGCCAGTAGTGGCTTCATCGTCGATTAAGACCAGCGTCCGGGCATTCAGCACCCGGCGGCGCAGTTCGGCGTCGTCAGGCAAATAGATCAGATGATCGGTGGCGTGGCTGTGGTTTTCTTTAAATTCGCACAGCAGTTCGCCGGGGACAGGGTGGCGCGTCGAGGTTAGATAGACCGGTTCCGCCACGTGGCGACGCAGTTCGTCAAACACGCCAGCCCCCAGACCAACGGCAGTTTCCGCCATGCCGATAAACAACACCGGGCCTGTATCAGGAACCGGAAACTGCTCGGCCAGCTGCCGGTAAACCGATCGCATAATGCCAGGCGCGACCGGAATATGGCGGCCCAGCACTTTGCTGACAAATAAGAAGGCGCGTTTAGGATTACGGCGCTCAGCCATCTCGAACAGCTCATCCAGATGACGCATCCCGCCAGTGGGCGTCACGCGTAACGTGCCGCTGGACAGCGTTCGGCTCCAGGGCTGAAATTCACTCATGGGCATTCCTTTCAGAAAACAGATTGGCCAGCGTGGGTTCCCAGATCACCGCTTCGGTGATTGGCCTGACGATAGCCGGTGTAAAAGCGCGCTCCGTTTCATCGAGCACGTCCTGCTGGCTCATCAGCCCTAACTGGCGGAAAGCAAACAGGCCGGGCAGGTTGACGCCGCCAGCCCGGGTATAACCGATGCCGCCGGAAGGACGCATATTAATTTCGAGCAGCAACGGTTTGCCGCTGGCGTTATTGCGGGTTTGCACATTGACCAGCCCATCGGCCTTCATAATGCGGGCACAGGCTTTTGCCAGTTCAAACGCCTCGCCGTGGTTTTCCAGATATTGCACCGAGCCCTCTTTACGACGGCCCACCGCCGCCAGGACCTGGCCGTCCTCGACCAGCATATCCACTGAATATTCCGGGCCGGGCAGATACGGCATCAGCACCAGCGGCTCGAACTCACCGGCCTGCTCCAGCGCGCTGAGATAAAAGCGTGCATTCACTTTACGGCTGTCGGGATGGGTGAAATGCGCCATGGGCGAAACCGTTTCATCAAACCGCCAGAATCCCATGCCATAAATACCTTTTACCGGCTTCACACACAGCGATTTACTGGCGAACGGCGAACGGGCAAGCAGCGCGCGCAGGTCGTTTACCGAATCCACGCGCAGGGAAGGGACCACCGGCAATCCGGCTTTTTCCATCGCATGGGCGTATTCAACTTTATCGTCGGCGAGTTCAAACATGGCGGGATGTCGGGAGCCGGTGGTGAGCGTTGCGCCACTCGCCGTAATTTCAGCGCGATGGGCTTCGAACCAGGCGGCGTGGCGTCCGGTATGAATCGCTTTAACACCTAAGGCGTTAACCGTATTCAGGATAAACGCCAGCCGGTCATTGTCGTCTTGCGGCTCAATCAGGGCGATATCCGCCTGAGACAGGATCTCATGGCGATCGTTACGGTGCGACGCAATCACCGTCACATCGGTCTGCTTACGCTTAGCGAACGCGCGTATGCCCAGGATCAGATCGCGCTGGGAGGACAAGCTTTCCATAAGCCAGATTGTAGGGGTCATTTTTTATTACCGATGGGGCGAAAGGGAGTGTCTACAGTTAGCTTATAAGTCTAGGAAGCGGTAGAAAAGATGTCAATCATATTATGATTTCAAATGTGTTCACCAAAAATCATTGAAAAAAGTGATGGTTTTACGGCGTTCCTGTAAAAGGAATGCGTGATAATTTTTTTGTAATGTATTAATTATTATGTAATTTACTTTTCTTTGAAAATTAGCGTCTAAAATGATCTTGTTCATTAACACCATCATGATATGATTTTTAGCTGATGGATTTTGATGTAAAAACGTAGCCTTTTTTCAAGAGCAACTTTATGGAGATCTGACCATGGTTTCATTAACCAAAAACCAAACTGTTTCACTTTCCAAGCAATCGTCGGCGTTAAATCAGCTGCATTTCGGCCTGGGCTGGGATCCCATCAAGAAAAAAGGGATGTTTGGCAAACTGTTTGGCGGTAATGATTCCATCGATCTCGATGCGGGCTGCGTTCTGCTGGATAAATCGGGTGCGAAAATCGATACCGTCTGGTTCCGTAAACTGAAATCTTCCTGCAACTCTGTGATTCACAGTGGCGATAACTTAACGGGCGAAGGCGATGGCGACGATGAAGTGATTCGCGTCGATCTGACGCGTTTACCTGCGCAGGTGGAATATCTGGCGTTTACCGTCAACAGCTTCCGTGGTCAGAGCTTTAACGATGTAGAAAATGCCTTCTGCCGCGTGGTCGATCAAAACAACAAAGAGCTGGCGCGTTATCAGTTGAATGAGCAAGGCTCTCATACCGGGATTGTGATTGCGTCGCTGCGCCGCAACAACGGCGAATGGGATTTTACCGCGCTGGGCAAAGCCTGTAGCGGCCGTACTATTGACGACATGCACAACGACATCGTCGCGGCAGTGGTGCGCTCATGAATATGACCGCGGGAGGCAATGCCTCCGTTCCCTCTCAAACGTTGACGGTACGCGTGCTGTCCGGCGCGGCGGTGGACGCCTCTGCGTTCCGGCTGTTCGCCACCGGCAAAGTTAATGGCGATGCCGACATGGTGTTTTACGGCCAGCCGAAAAACGATGACGGCACCATTGCGCTCAGCAACGAGGGCAATAACACCGCGTTTACCGTGGATCTGAACCGTCTTAAAGCGGATGTACAAAAAGTGGCGTTTACCGTCACCTGCGACGGCAACCAAACCGTGGCGGGATTACAACGTCTGGCGATTCAGGTTGAAGCCGCAGGCGAAGTGTTGCTCAGCGGCGTGGTCGATCTGAATGGCCGCCAGGAAGCCGCGCTGATTTTGGGTGAACTGTATCGCCGCAATAGCGAATGGAAATTCCGTTTTATCGCCCAGGGCTTTAACGGTGGCCTGAAGCCGCTGGCGGAGCATTTCGGCGTGGATGTGGCGGACAGTCCGGCCCCGACGGCAGCCCCTGCGCCGACCTCAGCGCCAGCTCCGACGCCGGCACCGTCTAAGATCAATCTCAGCAAAGTTTCTCTGACCAAAGAGAAACCGGCGATCAGCCTGACCAAGCGGGATAACTTCGGTGAGATCCGCATCAACCTGAACTGGCATCGCGGCAATCCGGCCACCGGTCTGCGCGCCGTATTCGGCGGTAATAAAGGCATCGACCTGGATCTGGGCGCGTTTATCGAACTGAGCGACGGCTACAAAACCGTGATTCAGGCGTTGGGCAATCGCTTTGGTGCAATGGACAGCGAGCCTTATGTGCAGTTGCAGGGCGACGATCGCACCGGCGAATTTTCTACAGGCGAATGGCTGCACGTTAACGGTCGCGAGTGGAAACACATCCGCGAAGTGCTGATTTTCGCTTTTATTTACGAAGGCGTTCCGAGCTGGGACAAAACCGACGGCGTGGTCACGCTGTTTATTCCTGACCAACCGCCGATTGAAACACGTATGACCGAAGGGCAGAACAACCGCAACATGTGTGCCATCGCCCGTCTGGTCAACGAAAACGGCAATATAAAAGTAGAACGAATTAACCAGTTCTTTAATGGACATAGTGATATGGACAAGGCGTTCGGCTGGGGCTTTAGCTGGAAAGCAGGCTCCAAATAATTTCTTTGGCAGAGGGTGACGTATGAGTTTCTTCAATAAAGTAAAAGGGGCGTTCAACGCCAGTCGCGACGAGTTAACCAAGCAGGTTGGCCGTTTCAAGAACAAAAAATTTATGCAGGGTACGGTAGCCGTCTGCGCGCGCATCGCAGTATCCAGCGACGGTGTCAGTTCAGAAGAGAAGCAGAAAATGATCGGTTTTCTGCGCGCGTCTGACGAGTTGAAAGTCTTCGATACCGCCGAGGTCATCGAGTTCTTTAACAAACTGGTGAGCAGCTTCGATTTCGATATGGAAATCGGCAAAGGCGAAACCATGAAGTACATCCTGGCGCTGAAAGATCAGCCTGAAGCCGCCCAGCTGGCGGTACGCGTAGGGATTGCCGTCGCGAAAAGCGACGGTAATTTCGACCCGGACGAACAGAAAGCGGCGCGTGAAATTGCCATTGCTCTGGGTTTTGAACCGGCCGAATTCGGTCTTTGATGTAATCTTGTAAGGGTTTTCTATGGTATCTACGCATATTGGCTTCCCTACCGAAACGGTCATTGTGTTCGTCGCACTGGCTGTGGGAGCCATTTTTATCGACCTGTTCATGCACCGCCATGACAAACCGATTTCGCTGAAAAGCGCAGCGCTGTGGTCCGTTTTCTGGGTCGTGGTAGCGATGGCGTTCGCGGGTTTCCTCTATATTCACCATGGAGCGGAAGTCGCCAGCCTGTTTGTAACCGGTTATGCGCTTGAGAAAGTGCTGTCGGTCGATAACCTGTTCGTGATGATGGCGATTTTCTCGTGGTTCGCCGTGCCGGATCGTTATCGCCACCGTGTGTTGTACTGGGGCATTATCGGCGCCATCGTGTTCAGGGGCATCTTCGTTGCGATTGGTACCGGCCTGCTGAGCCTTGGTCCATACGTTGAAGTCGTCTTTGCGCTGATTGTGGCCTGGACGGCCGTCATGATGCTGAAAAGCGGTGATGATGATGACGAGATTGAGGATTACTCCCAGCATCTCGCCTACCGAATGGTGAAGCGCTTCTTCCCAATCTGGCCGAAACTGAGAGGGCACGCCTTCCTGTTGAACCAGAAAGAGGTGGATGAAGAGCTGGCGAAGCCGGAAAACAAAGACATTACTATTGGTCGTGGGCAAAAAGCCGCGCTGTACGCGACACCGCTGATGCTGTGTGTGGCGGTCGTGGAGCTGTCGGACGTGATGTTCGCTTTCGACTCCGTACCGGCCATTATCGCGGTCAGCCGCGAGCCGCTGATTGTCTATAGCGCCATGATGTTCGCTATCCTCGGCCTGCGTACGTTGTACTTTGTTCTGGAAGCCCTTAAGCAGTACCTGGTTCACCTGGAAAAAGCCGTTATTGTGTTACTGTTCTTCATCGCCGCTAAACTGGGGCTGAACGCAACGGACCATATCTGGCACCACGGTTTTAATATTTCGGCAACGACGAGCCTGTTTGTGGTTCTGGGTGTGCTTGCGTTGGGTATCGTGGCGAGCATTATGTTCCCCGGCAAACCCGATTCTGAGGAGAAGAAGGAGGGCTAATCTTCCTTTTTCTCAGACGAAGAAAAATATTAACCAGAGAGGATTTAACAATGAGTGTTTCTCTTTCTAAAGGCGGGAATGTTTCCCTGAGCAAAGCGGCGCCAACCATGAAGAACGTTCTGGTTGGCCTGGGTTGGGACGTCCGTGCGACCGATGGTCAGGACTTTGACCTTGATGCTTCTGCTTTCCTGCTTTCCGCCAGTGGAAAAGTACGCAGCGACGCCGATTTCATTTTCTACAACAATCTGAAATCTGCTGACGGCTCTGTCACGCATACCGGTGACAACCGTACCGGTGAAGGCGACGGCGATGATGAATCATTGAAAATCAAACTGGATTTAATCCCGGCCGACGTCGACAAAATTGTCTTCGTGGTCACTATTCACGACGCGCAGGTGCGCCGTCAAAGCTTCGGTCAGGTGTCAGGCGCATTTATCCGTCTGGTAAATGACGACAACCAAACCGAAGTGGCGCGTTATGACCTGACCGAAGATGCCTCCACGGAAACCGCAATGCTGTTTGGCGAACTCTATCGCCACAACACCGAGTGGAAATTCCGCGCGGTGGGTCAGGGTTATGCGGGCGGTCTGGGCTCAGTTTGTGCCCAGTACGGCATTAACGCGTCTTAATGTATCTCTATAGCGGGCAGGTTATCTGCCCGTTTCTCTCCCTAAAAGCAGGAGCTTAACAATGGCAGTTTCTCTCGTAAAAGGCGGTAACGTATCCCTCACTAAAGAAGCACCGACCATGAATATCGCCATGGCTGGCCTGGGCTGGGATGCGCGTGTGACTGACGGTCAGGGCTTCGACCTTGACGCTTCCGTATTTATGGTTGGTGAAGATGGTAAAGTGCTGAACGACAGCAGCTTCATCTTCTTTAACAACAAGCTGAGCGCCTGCGGCTCCGTTGAGCACCAGGGGCGACAACCGTACCGGTGAAGGCGACGGCGACGACGAGCAGATCAAAATCGATCTGGCTAAAGTGCCTGCTGAAGTGAAAAAGCTGGTTTTCGCGGTCACTATTTATGACGCGGAAGCCCGTAAGCAGAACTTCGGTATGGTAAGCAACAGCTATATGCGTATCTACAACAACGATAACGGCACCGAAATCGCCCGTTTCGATCTGTCTGAAGACGCTTCTACTGAAACCGCGATGATTTTTGGCGAGCTGTATCGCCACGGCGCAGAGTGGAAATTCAAAGCGGTAGGCCAGGGCTTTGCCGGCGGCTTGTCTGCGCTGGCGTCGCAGCACGGCGTTAACGTGTAACGTTAGCGCTTTGGCGATAAAAAACCCCGGCATGCCGGGGTTTTTTGTTGGCTGGGGTTTAGGGCACGGGGTTATTCGGTTGAATGGTTCTGTTCGGTGGAATGGTTCCGTTCGCCTGGACTTTTAAGTCAGTCTTAAGCGCAGGTGTCGGCGAACGTGTCAGGGGCGCTCGCCGCCGCGCCCCCGACACCCCCGGCTCCCCCGAGCGAAATCGCCGCTTCGCGGATTACTCGGCCCATCCATGGGCCTCGCCCCTCCGGGGTCGCCGCAAGCGGCGTTCAAATTTGCTCCCGGCAAATTTGTCCTCGGCTTATCGCGTCCGGCTTCGGGTCGGGCGCGATGCTACATCCTGTAGCTCGCATCCTCTGGCGGCATCCATGCCGCCAGCCCCGGCCTCCCGAGAACGCCTCGGCGATTTCGATGGGGAGTGAAAACCCCCGCGATACGTTCAGGTGATTACTGAAACGACTTAATGGCTAACAGTTTGAAAAGCCACAGCGACAAAGTCTGCTCAGTAAAAAACACAAAACCCAAAGTTGGGGGGTGTTGAGTCCGGCATCAAAATCGCCGGGAGCGCTTTTGAATAAGGCTTGCGTTGAAGCGAGGAGAGGGAGGCGAGGGAACCGCGCAGAGGCGATTTTGCTGGCCGGGAGCGGGGATTGCAAAGGGGAGTGCGGAACTCCCCTTTGCCCGTTCGTGTGCTACGGAGTCACGTTGTGCCACAAACGCCTGGCGAACGGAACAATTCCACCGTTCGGAATCTCCGCAATTACTCCGGTAACTCCGTCACCCGCACGCGCTGCACCGGTGAACGGCGCTTCGACCAGGCGGGATGGAAGTGACGCCAGTGGGCATCCTGCGCAGCCGCCAGCAGTTCGTAGTCTCCACGGGTATCGCCCCAGGCGCGCAAATGATATTCACCCAGATGACCGTACACGCTTTCCAGCCGTTTCACTTTCTGTTCGCAGCGGCAGTTATGACCGGTAATTCGGCCGGTCAGAATCCCGTCGCTGACCTCCAGCTGGGTGCCGATAAGCTTAATCCCCAGACGATCGGCGAAAGGCTGCAACACCATCGCAGGCGAAGCGGAACAGATGGTGACTTCCGCGCCGGAGTTGACTTCCGCCGCCACGGCCAGCAGGCCGCTGGGGCGCATCAGGCGAGTCCAGGAAATTTCACAGAACGCCTGCGCTTTCTGTCGTAACCAGCGCTCATCCACCCCTGTCAGAAAGGTTTGGATCAGCACTTCTTTAAGTTCATCACGGGTGAGTTTTTTTCGCATGCAGCGCAGAGTGGGCAACGCCAGGCGCACCATCCGCGCAGCAAATACACGCTTGCCAAAGGCGAAGCGGAGAAAGGGAATAAAGCTGTCGTGGTGCGTCAGCGTTCCGTCGAAATCAAAGACCGACAGGACCTTCGCAGAGGGTTGCATGGTGCTCATTCCAAAATTCTCCCGTTACACATCATTCAGTCCATACTGCCAGTCGGGATAATAGCAGAACCCTCGCCAGCTGGCAGCGTGGAAGGTCACGTGGGGTGATATTGTGTCCCCCAATACCCCCACTGAAGGTGTTGTCGCTCCGGCAGTAAATCTCCTATCTTGTTGTTTATTAAGAGAATAATTGCTTTTATGTTGCTTTTTATTAAAAAGCTAATCTTTTCATGGTGTTATCTTTTTCCTGGTGTAACTTCACGTTTTCAGGCCGTTGTTGGCTAAAGAATTACCAGTCCAGGTCGTTAATGGATATATCCCTCCTTGCATAAGCTTATTCATCATGTGGAAAACTACGCACTCTCGCTTCATCCTTATGCTTATCGGTTTTTTTGTTGTTTTACTCGGCGTGACGTTTCTGGTGATTCGCCAGTTCGTGGCACCACAGCTTATCGCGACGGAAAGCGAGCTGATCCGCTACACGGTAGATGCGCAAAGCGATGCAATTACGGAACAGATGAACCGCGTCAAAGCGCAACAGCGCACGATCACTGAAGTGATTGGCGGTCTGCAAAGCGACCAGATTGACGCCTTGCTGCCGAATCTGGTGAATCAGTACAACGATCTCAACGTCTTTGGCGGCGGGATTTGGCCGCTGCCGGGCAACCGTGCGCCGGATCGCGACCGCTTTAGTACCTTTTTTGCCCGCGACAACGCCGGCAATTTGCAGGTCAACACCGTATGGAACCAGCCTGAATCTGAAAAATACTGGGAGCAGCCGTGGTACAAAGACGGCATGAGCGCGCCGAAAGGCGAGTGTGCCTGGGCGAAAGCGTATCAGGACGCCGCCAGCCCGCAGCCGCGCACCAACTGCGCCATGGCGATCTGGCGCGACGGCAAAGTTTGGGGCGTATCCACCATCGATGTGACCCTCGGCTTTTTTAACAATCTTGCGAAACAGATGAGCGAAGCCACCCATGGCCGTGTGCTGATTGTTGAGCAGGACGGTAAAGTGGTCGGCAACGGTAACCCGGAACAGGGCAAAGCGGATCTGCAATATCTGCGCGATCTTAAAGTCCCGGCGGAAGCCACCATCATGGGACTGCTCAAAAACGCCTCCAGTGAGCACGCCAGCGGGACGTATGACGGTGAGAACGGCGAGCAGACCTTACTCGTTCAGGCCATCAGCGGCAGCCCGTGGTATCTGGTGGTGGATATTCCATCCAGCCTGCTGTCACGCCAGTCATCCAGTATCATCACCCAGATCTCCCTGGTGCAGATCGTGCTTGGTTTGATCCTTGTGCTGGTACTGTTGGGCTTTGTTCGCACCATTTTCAAAAACCTGGAAAGGCTCAACAAAAACATTCAGTCGTTGTCCAGCGGCGGTGCCGACTTAACCCAGCGTTTACCGGAAAGCAAAAGCCCGGAATTCAACGCGGTGACCACCAGTTTCAACAGCTTTATCGCCTATTTGCAGGAGCTGATGGGGCAGGTGGGCATGAGCGCACAGGCCATCTCCTCGGCATCGCGGCAGATTGCTGGCGGCAACCTGGATCTCTCTTCGCGTACCGAAGAGCAATCTGCGTCCATCGTTGAAACGGCGGCGTCAATGGAAGAGCTGACCAGTACGGTGCGTCAGAATGCCGATAACGCCGTCCAGGCCAACCAGCTTGCGTCTCAGGCATCGGACGTGGCGCGGGAAGGGGCGATGGTGGTCAACAGCGTCGTCAACACCATGGATAAAATTAATACCTCCTCCAGTAAAGTGGTGGATATTATCGGCGTGATCGATGGCATCGCATTCCAGACCAATATCCTGGCGCTGAACGCCGCCGTGGAAGCCGCTCGCGCAGGCGAGCAGGGCCGTGGTTTCGCTGTGGTGGCCGGTGAAGTGCGTAACCTGGCGAGCCGCAGCGCCCAGGCCGCCCAGGAGATCAAAAAGCTGATTGAAGAATCGGTAAATAACATCGAACAGGGCAGCGAACTGGTACGCAAAGCGGGCACGACCATGGATGGCCTGATGGAGCGTGTGGAAGGCGTCACGGTGTTGATCTCGGAAATCAGTTCCGCCAGCAGCGAGCAGAGCCGCGGCATCGATCAAATCAACCTGGCGATCACCCAGCTCGACAGCACCACCCAACAAAACGCCGCGCTGGTAGAGCAGGTCTCCGCTGCCGCACAGTCCATGGAAGAGCAATCCAACCAGCTGGAGCTGGTGGTGGCAGGCTTTAAGATTTAACCGTTATGGCGGGGCGTTACGCCCCGTCTCGCGTGTCTATACTTGTGTGCATCACTCACACAGGGAGACACGACAATGACCCAGACAACGCTCAAACCGGTGCTGTTTGTGCTCACCAGCTATAGCGACGTGGCGCACAACATCTCCGGTTTCTTTTTTTCCGAACTCACGCATCCCTTACACGTCATTGAGCAGGCCGGTATACCTGCCGCTTTTGCGTCCATTCAGGGTGGAGAGCCGCCGGTGTATGCGGTGGATTTGGATGACGACGTGAATGCCCGCTACTGGAACGACGACGCTTTCAGGAACAAACTCAGCCACACTCTGAAACTGTCGGAGGCAAAAAGCGATGACTACAGCGCGGTGCTGTTTGTCGGCGGCCACGGCACCATGTGGGATTTTCCGGACAGCCCGGATGTTCAGCGCATCATCCGTGAGTTATATGAGGCGAACAAACCTGTTGCGGCGGTGTGCCATGGCCCGGCAGCGCTGGTCAATGCGACGCTCAGCGATGGTCGTTATCTGGTAGAGGGCAAACGTGTCGCAGCGTTTACCGATGCCGAAGAGCGCGCGGTAAAACTGGCGGAAGTGGTGCCTTTTTTACTGGAAACCACGCTGAAAAGCCGTGGCGCGCATCATCAGGCCGCGGGGGAATGGCAGCCGCTCACCGTGGTTGACGGCAATCTGATTACCGGGCAGAACCCGCAGTCGGCCACCGGCGTCGGCGAAGCCCTGCGCGATAAACTTAACGGCTAAACCGGCTAAGGCGTTCCGTTGTCGCCGTGGCGGCGGAACGCCGGACGTTGCCCAAGCCGGGCAAACCACGCATCAACGGCAGGCACGTCAGGGCGCTCAAAAGGCGTCATTTTCCAGCGGTTCACCGACAGGCCGAGTACGATATCCGCCAGCGTGAACGTCTGGCCTGTTACCCACAGGCCGCTTTGTTCGAGTTCGCGTTCCAGAATGAGGATGCAGCGATTCCAGTCGGCGATGCTGGCGTTGATGTCACTTTGCGAGGTGTAGTCCGGGTTTCTTCGCACCAGCGCGTTAAACGCGTACCGCCAGGCGCTGTTAAGTTCGGTAGCCTGCCAGTCCATCCATTTCTCCACCCGCGCGCGACCGCGTGGCGTGCCTGACAGTAAATCCTCGCGGCCCGCTTTACCCACCAGATAGCGGCAGATGGTGTTCGACTCCCACAGAACAAACCCTTCATCAATCAATACCGGCACCTGGCCATTCGGGTTTAGCGCCAAAAATTCCGGCGTATCAGTGGGCTTATAGCCGCTGCCGTACTGCTCCAGTTGATAATCCAGCCCCACTTCCTCGCAGGTCCAGAGCACTTTACGCACATTAATCGAGGTGCTTTTTCCAAGAATTTTTAGCATTGCCGCTGCTCTCTTTTCATCAGGGATAATAAAAATATAGCAGCGCGCTGCGTGCTGATTTGCATAAGCGTTTTGGTCCACGGCCCCCGTTGCGGCCTCCTTGTAACCACAATGCCCACCTATATAGCCATTCGTTATAACGCATATTTATTTATTCGTTCTGTGTATCAATACTGCTGGGTATATTCATTGAAAAGCACATCACCAAAAATGAGAAACCTCCGGGCGCGACGCACACCGTGACTGGCAGGATTCCAGGGGCAACGACACATCATGATTGTTTTGCGGAACATTTCGAAAATCTTTCATCACGGCAAGGATGCGCTGACCGCGGTGGATGACGTCAGCCTCGATATCGGGCGCGGACAAATTTACGGCATTATCGGCTACAGCGGCGCGGGGAAAAGTACCCTGATTCGCCTGCTTAACGGGCTGGAAAAGCCCACCTCCGGCAGCGTCACGATCGCCGGGCAAAATATTTCTGCCGCCAGTGGAGAAACCCTGCGCCGGGCGCGGCTGAAAATCAGCATGGTGTTCCAGCACTTTAATCTGCTGTGGTCGCGCACCGTCAGCGAAAACATTGCGTTTTCCATGCAGATTGCCGGCGTACCCAAGCCGGAAATTAAAAAGCGCGTGGCGGAGCTGATCGAACTGGTCGGCCTGACCGGACGTGAACATGCGTATCCGTCGAAGTTGAGCGGCGGTCAGAAACAGCGCGTCGGCATTGCCCGTGCACTGGCGAATAATCCGGATGTGCTGCTCTGCGATGAAGCCACCTCGGCATTAGATCCGCAAACCACCGATCAGATCCTCGATTTGCTGGCAGACATCAATCGCCGCTTTGGTCTGACGATCGTGTTAATCACCCATGAAATGCACGTGGTGCGCAAAATTTGCGATCGCGTGGCGGTGATGGAAAATGGCCGCGTGGTGGAAGAGGGCGAAGTGTTAAGCGTCTTTACCCATCCGCAGCAGGATATTACCCGCCAGTTTGTGCGTCAGATAAGCCAGGAAAGCGATACTTTCGATGAGGAGCTGGTTAGCAACCTGGACGGCGCGATTATCAAACTGACCTTTGTCGGGCACAGCACCCATCAGCCGGTAGTGGGCGAAATGACGCTGCGCTACGGGCTGCCGTTTAACATTCTGCACGGCAAGATGAGCCAGACCGCTCATGGCGTCTTTGGTCAGCTGTGGCTGCACGTCAACGCGAATTCTGAACAACTGGAAAGCATCCTCGCGGATTTGCGCCAGCACGAGATCCATTGCGAGGTAATTAAACATGGATGATTCACTGTTTCCCCACCTGAAATGGCCGCAGTTGCTGGCGGCGACGCAGGAAACCCTGTACATGACCGCGCTGTCCGGCGTCGCGACTTTCGCCCTCGGCATCGTGCTCGGTCTGGCGCTGTTTTTAACGGCGAAAGGCGGATTATTCCAGAACCGCGCCATTTATAGCGTGATTTCCATTGTGGTGAACGTCTTCCGCTCGATCCCGTTCATCATCCTGATTGTGCTGCTGATCCCGTTTACCAAAGCGGTGATCGGCACCATTCTCGGGGCCAACGCCGCGCTGCCCGCACTGATTGTCGGCGCCGCGCCGTTCTATGCGCGGCTGGTTGAAATCGCCCTGCGTGAAGTGGACAAAGGCGTGATTGAAGCCACCCGCTCCATGGGCGCGCGCATGAGCACCCTGATTTTTCGCGTTCTGCTGCCTGAATCCTCGCCTGCACTGGTATCAGGCATGACCGTCACCTTAATCGCCCCTGGTGAGTTACAGCGCGATGGCCGGGGTGATCGGGGCTGGCGGGTTAGGAAATCTCGCTTATCTGGAAGGATTCCAGCGTAACCACAATGACGTCACCCTGGTGGCGACGGTGACCATCCTGATCATCGTTTTCATCATTCAGTTTATCGGTGACGCCATCACCGCGTATTTAGACAAACGTTAATAACAATAGAGAACACACATCATGAAAAAAGTACTGACACTGATAGCCGCGGCCACCCTGAGTTTCTCCGCCTGGGCAGACACCCTGACGGTGGGCGCGTCCAACGTGCCGCACGCCGAAATCCTCGAGCAGGCGAAACCGATTCTGGCGAAGCAGGGCATCGATCTGGAAATTCGCCCGTTCCAGGATTACATCCTGCCGAACACGGCGCTGGCCAGCCGCGACATCGACGCCAACTATTTCCAGCACATTCCTTACCTGAACAGCGTACTGAAAGATCATGCCGACGATAAAACCTATGATTTCGTCAGCGCGGGCGCGATCCATATCGAGCCGATCGGTATCTACTCTAAAAAGTACAAATCCCTGAAAGATCTGCCGGAAGGCGGCAAAGTCATCATGCGTGACGCGGTTGCCGAAGAGGGCCGTATCCTGTCTATCTTTGAAAAAGAGGGCGTGATTAAGCTGAAACCGGGCGTGGATAAAGTGTCGGCACGCATTAGCGATGTGGTCGAAAACCCGAAAAAACTGCAGTTCCTGCCCAACGTCGAAGGTTCGCTGCTGCCGCAGATGTATAACAATGACGAAGGGGATGCGGTGGTGATCAACGCCAACTATGCGATCGACGCGGGCCTGGACCCGGTTAAAGATCCGATTGCGGTGGAAAGCGGCGAAAACAACCCGTACGCCAACATCATTACCGTACATAAAGGCGACGAGAAGAAAAAAGATATCGTTGCGCTGGTGGATGTGCTGCACTCTAAAGAAATTCAGGACTGGATCCGCACCAAGTACAAAGGTGCAGTGATCCCGGTTAACAACTGATCCTGATACGTTATAAAAACGCCCGTCCAGCCTGCGCTGGCGGGCGTTTTGCTTTTAATGCAGATTAGCGCGGTCCAGGCCTTGCGCGGCATCGAGCGCGCCCGGGGTCATGCGCGAGAGAATTTGCAGCCGGTTCCAGGTATTAATCAGTGCAATCGCAAAGGTGAGTTCAGAGAGCTCCGTCTCGCTGAAGTGCTCCTGCATTGCGCGATAAAGCTCGTCACCCACGCCATGCTCGCTAATGCGCGTTAAGGCCTCCGCCAGAGCCAGCGCCGCTTTTTCTTTTGCGCTAAACAGCGGCGATTCCCGCCAAATCGGCAAATGGTGAATGCGCAGCTCGCGTTCATCTTTCAGCTTCGCCTGTTTGACGTGCATATCCAGACAGAATGCGCAGCCGTTCAACTGAGAAACACGGATTTCAATCAGATTGCGGATCGTAGGGTCCAGCGAACTTTTGTGCGAGGCGATACTGGCTTCGGAGAGCGCTTTAGCCAGTGCCGGCGCGGCCTGGAAATGGTTAATGCGAGTTGTCATTTTCTGATCCTCTCAATAGCAGGTGATAAACAGTTAAGGGAGCGTTGCGTTCCGGTATGCGTTATCTTAAAGCGATATGACGTACCCGAAAGGGTCATAAACGTTGAAAAGAGGTAGGACATGACAATGGGCTATCGGGAAATTTATGAACGCTATCGCCAGAACATTCTTGCCGGGGTAATAAAGCCGGGCGACAAACTGCCGTCGATTCGCGTGCTGGCTGAGGAGCTTCATGTCGCCCGTAAAACCGTCGAGGCGGCTTATGCGGTGCTGGTGGGCGAAGGCTACCTGGTAAGCCGGGGAGCGAAAGGCACCCTGGTCAATCCCGATCTGGTTATTCCTTCCCCGCGCCCCGACATGGCACCCGACAGTGAAGACGCGACGCTGAATCAGTTTCTCGATCTGCGTGACGCGCCGGGCGCTATGCGGCTTGGCATTCCGGCCCTGGACGCGTTCCCCACTAAAAAGTGGCTGCTGCTTGCCGGGAAAGCGGCGCGATCGCTGCGGCCCAACGACATGACCAACCCGCCGGTGATGGGCTATACCCCGCTGCGGGAGGCCATCGCCAGCTATGTGAATATTTCCCGTGGGCTGAACTGCACGGCTGATCAGGTGTTTATTACCAGCGGTTATCGCAGCAATCTGATGCTGATCCTGCATGCGCTGGGGATGAAAAGCGATAAAGTCGTGTTTGAAGATCCCGGCTATTTCTTCGGCCAGCGCCTGTTAAAGCGCTTCGCGACCCAGTTGCATTACGCGCCCGTGGATCGGCAGGGTATCGATGTGGATTACCTGTTGCGCCATCATCCTGATGCCCGCTTTGCCATCGTCACGCCGTCGCATCACAGCCCGCTCGCCGTCACGCTCTCCCTGCCGCGCAAGCATCAATTGCTGGAATGGGCGGCGGGGAACCAGAGCTGGATTGTGGAAGATGATTACGATGGCGAATTCCACTACACCCGCAAAGTGTTGCCTGCGCTGAAAAGCCTGGATACCCAGGACCGGGTGATTTACATAGGCACCTTCAGTAAAACCGTGATGCCCGCGATTCGGATCGGCTACATCATCATGCCCAGGGCCGCCATTCCGCGCTTTCGGGAAATTGGCGAGATCATGGAAGCGGGTCAGCCGCTGTTAACGCAGAAAATCCTCGCGGCGTTTCTCAGCGAGGGCCACTTTTACAAGCATCTCAAAAAAGATGCGTACGCTGTATTCCCAACGCCGCGCCATGGCTGCTTGAGGCGTTACATACCGTCTATCCGGGCGTGTTTGAGGTGGAGCTGTCTGAAGGGGGGATGCACATTGTGGCGTTTTTACGGACCCGCACCCAGGATGAGGAACTGGCGGCGATCTGGCGGCGTCATCAGTTGCAGGTGAGCGCGCTGTCGGGGTGGTATTGCCTGAGTAATAAACGTTATGGGTTGGTGATGAGTTATACCAATATTGTTTCTACGCAGCAGGCAATCGACTTGATCAGCGGCCCGCACGCGGAAACGCTGGCATTATTAAGTTAAGCGATCAGCTCCGGTTTTTGCGCAGCGGCGAGAATATCCAGCGCCGCACGCTGTTCCAGTGGTCGGGGAGAAATAGTAGCCCTGCATAAAGTGAACGCCGCACTGTTTCAGGATGGCTACCTGCTTCTCTGTTTCCACCCCTTCGGCGATAACATCAAAATTAAGGCTTTCCGAAATATCTTTTACCGCCTGAACAATGGTCCGGCCTTTGTTCTCAATATTATTGATAAATGAACGATCGATTTTAATAAAATCAATGTTCATATTATGAATGACCGACAGGCTGGAATAGCCGGTACCAAAATCATCCACCGAGAATTTCACCCCGCGTTTTTGTAACTGGCTCACCTTCTGATAAATGGGTGTGCTGCTCGGAATGAATAATGGATTCGGTCACTTCCAGATGCAACAAATCCGGTGGGATGGCATAGCGGTCGATTAAATTATTTACATTGATGACGAATTCTTTGTCATAAAACTGGATGATGGAAATATTGACGCACATGGATATGCCAGGCTTGATTTTAAGCATATCAGACAGCATGCGACAGGCTTCTTCCATAATCCAGTTGCCAATCTGAACGATGCGGCCGCTCTGTTCCATCAGAGGAATAAATTCCGCCGGGGAAATATCCCGGCCCTGAAAATGCCAGCGCAGCAGTGCTTCAAAACTGACAATTTCACCGTCCATGTCCACAATCGGCTGATAAACCGCCCGGAATTCGTTACGTTCAAGGGCATTACGCAGCGCTTCATTCAGCGTGATCTTCCGCCGCAGGCTTTCTTCAAGTTCATGATTGTAGACAGCGACTCGCTCCGGGTACTTGCCTTTTTGCGAGTACATGGCGATATCGGCGAGCTGGATCAAACGGGTGACCGAGGTATCGTGTTCCGGGCACACCGCGATACCGATGGTAGCGCCTAGCGTAATGGTCTGATCGTCAAGCAGAACGGGCCGCGATAAACTGCTGACCATATTTTCCGCCAGTTGCCAGGTTAAATGACGGTCGGTTTCGGTGGTCAGATAAATAAATTCATCTCCACCCCAGCGACAGATCAAATTGCCCTCACGGTAGAAATCATTTAAGCGGGCGCTCAGGGAAATTAACACCATATCGCCAATGTCGTGACCGAGCGTGTCGTTAATATTTTTAAAACCATCCAGATCAATAAAGAAAATAGAAAACCCTTTTACTTTATTGTCTTTATAGCGACTGGCAATCTCTTCCGCAGCGGACAGGAACGATACCCGGTTATACAGGCCGGTCAGGGCGTCGATATGAGATATCTCGTAGACTTCCTGGGTTCGCCGTTTAATGGTTTTTTCCATGCGCTCCAGCAGTGTCTGATTACGGTAGCGCAGCAGAATCGCTTCTTTAATATATTTGGCGGCTTTCATCGACGAAATAATCATCGTCAGGGTAAAACAAACGCCCAGTACGCCTAAATTCACCCGATACTGCTCCGGCTGGAGCATTAATAATATCGACATGGGCATCAGGATAGTGATGTTATACAGCGAAGAGAGCACTAAATTACCTGATAATACGCTGGTCGCTCCGCCTGCCATGGCGCAGATAATAACAACCGTGGCGGCAAACTCTTCGGTATTAAACGTGTGATAAAAACACAGCACATAGGCGCTCCAGATGGCTGCCGTCAACAGGCAACCGGTTGAAAAACGCGCAATCCACAGGATGTTTTCTTTTTCCAGGGGCTGGCTTTTCACCCAGGATTGCGTGTCAATCAGGCGCACAATCAGCACCGTCATCATCAGCGCCCACCAGGTCAATTTACCGGTGAGATTATTTGGATTAACAAATGAAAACGCCAGGGTAGAAGAAGTGATAAACGTGATCAAGATGCCGGGCAGTGCATTGTTATATAAAAGCTTCACCCCTTCCGAGAGATAAAGCTTAGTATGTTCTTGATTTTTATTCATTATTATTTACACCGGGGTCACATCAAAATGGCTAATACATCACTATGGCTTAGGAAAAAGAGGTCGTAAAATTATTATCGGAAAGAATAGCGGAAATTTTAATAGTTTTGCCGAAATATAGCTAAAAGAGGAGAGAACGCGTCAGAGAATTTATGCCGCGGGGTTGGGGGTAAGGGAAATTACCTTATTAATACTGTGCGTATAAGAATATATTTTAACGCTGGCGCGGGTTGCCTGTTTTATCGAAATCGCCGGATTCCCGGCGTTACCCCGGAATGCCTAACGCTTCAGTTGTTTATAGTACCAGGTGGTGGAACAGGGCGCGCCGTCAGGCATCAGGGCAAAATGCGGAATGTCGCCCACCCGTTGCCAGCCAGCCTGTTGATAGAATGCCTCCGCACCGCTGCCGGTGGCGGTATCCAGTGTCAGTACGCTTTTATTATGCAGCGCGGCCTGGTTTTCCAGCGCCGTCATTAACTGCTGCGCGAGACCCTGACGGCGTGCGCCAGGGCTAACCAACAGTTTCGCCACATCGGCGCGATGCGGCTGGTTTTCCGGTTGATCGACGATCAACTGTACGGTGCCTGCCAGGTTTCCCTGTGCATCTGTTGCCGCCAGCACGATACGCTCCTCACGCGTCACGCTTTCTGCGACGCCCTTCCAGAAGGTATGGGCTTTTTCGGCCGTCATCGGCCATATAAAGCTGACCGACGCGCCGTCGTTGACGCAATCAATAAGAAGCTGGCTTAAGCTGTCGATGTACGCGTAAATTTGCGGTGCGGAAAGAACAATTACAGAAGAAGCAGGGATCATCATGTTTACCGGTTACGGGCGAGCAGCTTACCTTGCCGTGAACCAGCCAGAGAGGCAACCCTGAGGCAAGAGGGTTTACTTATGATGCGGAACATGGCGGGTCAGGATACGTTTGTACATTTGGTTACGCGCCGATACCAATCACTCACGGAAGGCCCATCCTCAGATCGCTATAGTGATTTCAACGGCTCCTGCGGGGCTGAATCACACACTACTTGAGGGTAATAAGATGAAAAAAGTATTAGCGCTGGTTGTTGCTGCCACTATGGGTCTGTCTGCTGCGGCATTCGCTGCTGATACCACTGCAGCGCCGGCTACCACCACTACTGCTGCGCCTGCTAAAGCACATACCGCACAAACCACTCATAAGAAAAAACACGAGAAAGTAGAGCAAAAAGCTCAGGCTGCGAAAAAGCATCACAAAAAAGCCGCTGCAAAACCTGCTTCTGAACCGGCTGCCCAAAAAGCGCAGGCCGCTAAAAAGCACCATAAAACTGCCGCGCACAAAGCTGCAGCAAAACCGGCTGCTCAGCCTGCTGCATAATGAAACATCCGGCGAACCGGGTGTGATGCTTAACCCTGATTCCCGACGGAATCGGGGTTTTTTATTGTCTGCGCGCTATGTGCGGCGATATAGCGTTGATAGCGCGACGGCTTAATGAACGTTAAGTCCACCAGCACCAGCCCATCGATACAGTGACTGAACGCCGGATCGCTGCCGAAATCGATAAACTGCACGCCGCCCGGTTCGCAGAGCTCCGAATACTGTTTATAGAGCGGCGGAATACCGCAGCCGAGATTGCCAAGCAGCGTTTTCAGACGGGTAAGATCCTGATGATAATCCTCGCCGCTAAATTCCCGCAGTACTTCAGGCAGCGAAGCAGGCCAGGGACGCCGTGACGCCGCCAGCGGATGGGTTGGCGGAAACCACAGCCGGTAGAAGGCAATCAACAGATCGCTCGCGGCAGGCGGGAGACCGCCCGAGATCGAGACCGGGCCGAACAGGTAGCGGTACTGCGGATAACGCGCCAGATACGCCCCGATACCGGACCATAAATAATCCAGTCCGCGTCGCCCCCAGTATTGCGGTTGAATAAAACTGCGTCCCAGTTCAATACCCTGGTTCAGTACGTCGTTCATTTGCTCGCCGTAGTGAAACAGGCTGTGGCTGTAAAGCGCGTCGTGGCCCGGGTGAGAATGGCCTCGCGTGTCGGCATAAACCGGTAGGCACCGACGATTTCCAGCTCTTCGTCGTCCCATAAAATCAGATACCAGTAGTCGTCGTCGTAGCGATCGATATCCCTGCGTTTACCGCTGCCTTCGCCCACCGCCCGAAACGCCACTTCCCGTAACCGGCCCAGCTCACGCAGGACAGGCGCGTCTTCGGCGCCGTTACGTCGCCACAGGCGGATGCTTTTTCCGTCGGGCGTGATCCCCAGTAATTCCGCGTCCATTAGCGCCCGGCGCAACGTTAGACGTGATTCCGCTGGCGCGATCGCGCTTTCGCTGCGAAAGCAGCCCGCTTCCCCCGCGCCGGTTAAAAGCAGATGCTGGCGAAACCGGCTGGCGATATCGCGTGCCTGTTGATTTGGTGAATGCCAGTAGTGCCAGGGGATGCGCTCGCCAATACGCAGCGTGATGCGGCTGCCCTGTTTGGCAAACATCTCCCGGATCAGCAGCAGCATGGCGAATGAGGACGACAGCAGCGCGCTGGCATAGAAAGTCAGACTGTTGCGTCCGCCAATATGAACGGGTAATACCGTTGCGCGATGCTTACTGGCGACTTTGACGAAACCGGCATTCCACGCTCCTTCCTGAACGCCTTTCAGCCCCATACGCGCCACTTCGCCGGCCGGGAAGAAGATGAGCGCGCCGCCGTTCGCCAGATGCTCGTCCATCTCTTTCACCGACGATTTGCGGGTGCGGTTGTGCAGGTTATCGACCCGGATGAACAGCGAAGAAAGCGGCTGTAAATGCCCGAGTAGCGGATTAGTGACCACTTTGCAGTCGCGGCGCACCCGCGAGAGGGCATTCAGCAACGCCAGTCCGTCAAGGGTGCCTGTAGGGTGGTTGGCGATGATCACCAGAGGGCCGGTTTCAGGGATTTGTTCGAGGTCGCGGGTGGGTAAATGGCAGTCAATATTCAGATGTTCCAGGACTTGTTCCACCATATCCAGACCACGCAAATGGCGGTACTGCGCGGCGAAGTCCTGAAATTCCTTTTCGTACAATAACCGTTTTAACGTGCGTTTTAGCCAGGGGGAGGCGGGGGCGGTTGGCCACAGGTCACCGAGAACGTTATCGAGGCTGAACATGGTGGTCTCTCCAGTCGTTTTGACCCGACGGTAGACCAGATTTATGACCGGGGCATGTCACCCGGGTGACGCAGGGATGGCAGTAAAAAGGGAGCCGCAGCTCCCTTATCGATTAGCGCAAAATCTTTTTCTCAGCCAGGTCCAGCGCGAAGTAGCTGAAGATCAGATCCGCGCCCGCACGTTTAATCGCACCGAGGCTTTCCAGGATCACTTTCTCTTCATCAATCGCGCCCGCCTGGGCCGCGAATTTGATCATCGCGTATTCGCCGCTTACCTGGTAGGCGCCCAATGGCAGGGTGGTGCGTTCGCGGATATCGCGCAGCACGTCCAGATAGGCGCCGGCCGGTTTCACCATCAGCGCGTCTGCGCCTTCCGCTTCGTCAATCAGGGATTCACGGATGGCTTCGCGGCGGTTCAGCGGATTCATCTGGTACGTTTTACGATCGCCTTTCAGTGCCGTACCGGCAGCCTCGCGGAACGGGCCGTAAAACGACGATGCGAATTTGGTGGAGTAGGAGAAAATCGCCGTGTCCGTGAAGCCTGCCGCGTCCAGCGCCTGGCGAATGGCTTTCACCTGGCCGTCCATTGCGGCGGAAGGCGCGATAAAATCCGCCCCTGCGGCAGCGGCAACCACTGCCTGTTTGCCAAGGTTGGCCAGCGTTGCGTCGTTGTCCACACCGTGATCGCACAGCACGCCGCAGTGGCCGTGGGACGTGTACTCACAGAAGCAGGTGTCAGACATGACGATCATTTCCGGCACCGCGTCTTTGCAGATACGCGACATCCGCGCCACCAGGCCGTTTTCATTCCAGGCATCGCTGCCGGTGTCATCGGTATGGTGGGAAATGCCGAAGGTCATCACGGAGCGAATACCGGCGCTGGCGATACGTTCAATTTCACGCGCCAGATATTTTTCCGGAATACGCATGACGCCAGGCATGGCGGCAATGGCCTTGTAATCATCGATCTCTTCTTCAACAAAGATGGGCAACACCAGATCGTTTAAGGTCAGGGTTGTCTCTTCGAACATAGCGCGCAGCGCGGGCGATTGACGCAGACGGCGCGGACGAGAAATCAGGGAGAAATCAGACATGGTAGCTATCTTATGTGAGTCAAAGAGGCGGTTATTTTACCCGAAGTGACGAAATTTTGTTTCACGAATCTCGGCGTAAATCGGGATCGCGGTTCAGTGCGAGGGTGTCAGACCCGGCAGAACCAAGGCTCAGACAAGAAAAACCCGGCATAACGCCGGGTTTTTATCATCTTCAGGGGAGCGGGTTTACTCGTCGCTCTCCGGTACTTGTGCGGACGCGGTAACGACCACCGGTTTATTGCCGGTCAGTTCCGCCACCAGGTTGTTGACGCCGTCGCTCATATTTACAAAGCGAGTGAGTGGCGAGCGGGTCACCACCACGAAAACGCCGATATTGCTCTGCGGCACCATTGCCATATAGGTAATAAATCCGCCGCCGCCGCCGGTTTTCTGAAGAATGCCCGGACGGCCATTTTTCGGGTTCATATAGACCCAGCCGAGACCCAGAGCATCCGCGCGGCCCGGTACGTCCATGCCGATGACTTTGGTGAACTGACTACGCTGGTAAATCAGCGTTTGCATCCGATCGGCCTGGCTGGTGCGGGTGTGGAAATCAGACGCGAGGAATTGCTGCATCCAGCGCATCATATCGTCGGGGGTGGAATAGATGCCGCCGCTGCCGATGGCTGCCAGGGTGTTATTACACGGGCTGGCGCCTTTTTCCGCCACCATTAACCGACGGCATTGATCCGGCGACGGCGTAAAGGTGGTGTCTTTCATGCCCAGCGGGCGGGCGATGTATTCGTCAAACAGCTGTGGATAGGGTTTACCGGCGGCGCGGGAAAGCGCGTCGGCCAGTAAATCGAACGCAATGTTGGAATAGGCCACGGTACTGCCGGGCGCGACTTTTAACGTGGCGGTAGTCAGCCAGTTCCAGCGCTGTTCGCGGGTAGGCCAGACAAATACCGGGCGATGCGCCGCGCCGCCTGGTTGTTCACGGGCAGCGCGCTGGTGTGGGTCGCCAGGTTAACTAAGGTGATCGGTTTGCCCTGGTACGTTGGCACGCGCGCGCCAGGCGGTGCGTACTTACTCAGGGGATCGTCAAGTTTGACCGTCCCCTGATCGAGCAATTTCACCAGCATTTCACTGGTCATCAGCTTGGTCAGCGACGCCACGCGCACCACGGAATCGAGTTGGGGGCGCACATTATTACCCGGCCGGGTTTCGCCAAAGCTGCGAAAAACCCGTTGATTGCCGTCAATCACCACCAGCGCCATGCCCGTCGCCCCGCTGCCATAAAAAATATACTCAGCGTAACGGTCAGTGATTTCGGAAGCGAAGACCGGATCGGGGGAAGTTTGCGCCTGGCTTGCAGCAGGCAGCAGCACGGCACTCAGTGCGGCGATAGTAAGCAGACAACGTTTCAACGAAGCAATCCATTCAGTCAGTGAAAATAAAAGCTATTTATACTACGGTTGCCGCTCCGGCAATGGGCGGATTAACGAAGTGTAGCGAGAAAAAACGTAACGTCGGGTTACAGTGGCGCAAAATCTGGTCCGGCTCACAGCGCAGGTGGTCTAAACAGGCGGCATGAGCCGGTTCTGGTACCCGTTGCCCCAGCAGTTTCCCTGGAACAGTTTGTTACTTTCCGGCAGGTGAACTAACCTGGCGGCATTATGTCTGACTGACGCAAGTTTTTGGGTTGTGATTCAACCCATGATGAGTGGTAAACGTTACGCGCAGCAATCGCGATAACAACAAGAATGAGCAGGAGTTAACTGATGTTTAAATCGTTCTTTCCCAGACCGACGGTTTTTTTCCTGTCGGCATTTATTTGGGCAATGATTGCGGTCATTTTCTGGCAGGCGGGCGGTGCGGAATGGGCCGGAAGGCTGGTTGGCGCAAGCAAAGACGCGCCGATCAGCGCCGCGCGTTTCTGGTCGCTCAGCTACCTGGTTTTTTATGCCTATTACGCGCTATGCGTGGGAATATTCGCGCTGTACTGGTTTATCACCAGCCCGCATCGCTGGCAGTACTGGTCGATTCTCGGTTCCGCTTTAATTATTTTCGTCACCTGGTTTCTGGTCGAGGTCAACGTCGCGGTGAATGCGTGGTACGCCCCGTTCTATGACCTGATCCAGCGCGCCTTAAGCGCGCCGAATAAGGTCTCCATCGTCGAGCTTTATCACGGGGTCGGCATTTTCCTTGGGATTGCGCTTATCGCCGTGGTGGTGAGTGTGCTGAACCTGTTCTTTATCAGCCACTACGTGTTTCGCTGGCGTACCGCGATGAACGACTACTATTTAGCGCACTGGCAACGCCTGCGGCACATTGAAGGGGCCGCGCAGCGTATCCAGGAAGACACCATGCGGTTCGCCGCCACGCTCGAAAGCATGGGGGTGGGGCTGATTAAAGCCATCATGACGCTGATTGCGTTTCTGCCGGTGCTCATTGCGCTCTCTCCGCACGTTAAAGAGCTGCCGTTTATCGGTTATGTGCCTTATGGTCTGGTGATTGCCGCTATTCTTTGGTCAGTGGTGGGCACCGGTTTGTTAGCCGTTGTCGGGATTAAATTGCCCGGTCTCGAATTTAATAATCAGCGTGTCGAAGCGGCATTCCGTAAGGAGCTGGTGTATGGCGAAGACGATCCGAACCGTGCATCGCCGCCGACAATGCGTGAGCTGTTTGGTGCGGTACGTCGCAACTACTTCCGGCTTTATTTCCACTACACCTACTTCAACATCGCCCGTATTCTCTACCTGCAGGTCGATAACGTCTTTGGGCTGTTTTTGCTGTTCCCGTCCATCGTCGCAGGCACCATTACGCTGGGGCTGATGACCCAGATAAGCAACGTGTTCGATCAGGTCCGCAGCGCGTTCCAGTACCTGATAAACTCGTGGACCACGCTGGTGGAGTTGATGTCTATTTATAAGCGTCTGCGCAGTTTTGAACGTCAGATGGATGATGTGCCGCAGGAAATGATTGAAGTCAGTTAACCCTCTAACGGAGCGCGAATGGGATTGCCAACCGGAAAACGAGTCAGCCTTCTTGCCCTGCTGGTGTTGGCAGGCTGCGCCACTCAACCCGGCCCGCAGAAAAAGGCCGGGCCAACGGTAGACGTGGCGCAGACCGTGAAGCAAAAAATGCCTGCCAGCGTGAAAGACCGCGACGGCTGGGCGAAAGAGATCGCCACGGCGTTCGACAGCCAGAAAATCGCGCCCACCGAGGAAAATGTCTGCTCGGTGCTGGCGGTGGCGGAGCAGGAAGCGAACTATCAGGCCGATCCTGTTGTGCCAGGTTTAAGCAAGATCGCCTGGAAAGAGATCGAGCGGCGCGCTGACCGGGTGCATGTGCCGATGTTCGTGGTGCGCACCGCGCTGATGATCAAATCGCCCAACGGTAAAAGTTACAGCGATCGGCTCGATAGCGTCACCACGGAAAAACAGCTCAGCGCGATTTTTGATGACTTTATCGGCATGGTGCCCATGGGGCAGACGCTGTTCGGCAACTTAAATCCGGTTCATACCGGCGGGCCGATGCAGGTGAGTATCGCTTTTGCCGAAGCCCATACCCGTGGTTATCCGTGGAAGAGGGAAGGTACGGTGCGCCAGGAGGTGTTCAGCCGACGCGGCGGATTGTGGTTCGGGATTTACCATCTGCTGAACTATCCGGTGAATTACACCCGTCCGCTCTATCGCTACGCCGATTTTAACGCGGGCTGGTACGCCAGTCGCAATGCCGCATTTCAGTATGCAGTGAGCAAGGCCAGCGGCGTAAAACTGGCGCTGGACGGCGATTTAATTCGCTATGACAGTGATGAGCCGGGCAGCACGGAGCTGGCAGTACGGAAATTAAAAACCGGCCTTAGCGACAGCGAGATTCATCGCGCCCTGAAGAAAGGTGATGCCCTGGATTTCGAAGAAACGGAATTGTATAAAACGGTTTATGCTCTGGCGGAGAAGAAAACCGGCAAACCGCTGGCGCGCGAAATGTTGCCCGGTATTCAACTTGAAAGCCCGAAAATCACCCGCAACCTCACCACGGCGTGGTTTGCGAAGCGGGTCGATGACCGTCGGGCTCGCTGTATGAATAAATCATAAGATTAACCGCGGCGCTGTTGGAAACGCAGCCACAGGCTAATCGCCGCAGCGACAGCACAGCCCACTAAAAAGGGCACCAGTCCAAAAATCGTGCCGACCACCACGCCTATCTCAATACGTGGTCGGCCGCTTTCCTTCACATCAAGCTGCATCAGGTGTTCAAACACACCCGGAGCATGCACCAACATGTTCAAAATCTGCGATCCGACCCAAAAGCAGAACAGGACAAAAACCGCGTACGCGACATTGCCGAGCGTGGTCGACGGCTCGCGCTTTTTCCCTGCGATGATGGTGGACTTCGACAAAGTAAACTCTGCCATAATGACCTCCCGGAAACGCATTTAACCCAGGCATATCGCCTGATGACTCTATGGCGAGTCTGACAGTTGATTGGGAATGTCAATATCGGATTTCTGGTAATTTCGTGTCCAGATTACTCCTGGATGTCAGAAACATGTCTAAAGTCACAATTTTGTAACTTTTGTCAGAGTTAATTAACATCACGCGTGTGGCGTATTTGTCATCGCGTGTAAAGGCGCGCGTCATGCCGCAGACAGCCTGAAAACGATATGCGATGATGCCGTTTTTATTCTCTGGAGCGACCATGAACCTGCCCACAAAAATACGCCGTGACTGGCACTATTACGCCGTAGCTATCGCCTTTATTTTCATTATGAATGGCGTAATAGGCCTGCTGGGTTTTGAAGCCAAAGGCTGGCAAACCTATGCGGTAGGACTGGTTACCTGGGTGATCAGTTTCTGGCTGGCGGGTCTGGTGATTCGCCGTCGCCCGGAAGAACCGGACGCGGCGAAAGAGTAAGCATTAGGGCGTGATAGTGCTTTTTAACGCGCTGTCCTGGGCATGGCGCTCCAGCGCCAGCTCAATTAAACGCGTAATCAGTTGCTGATAGCTCATCCCACTGGCCTGCCATAATTTGGGGTACATGCTGATATTAGTAAACCCTGGCAGCGTGTTGATTTCATTAATAATGACCTCATTCTCTGGCGTCAGGAACACATCAACACGCGCCATGCCGCTGCATTCAAGCGCCTGATAGGCGCGGATCGCAATTGCACGAATTTTATCGTTTATTTCTGGCGCAATGTTGGCCGGCACGTCAACGCGGGCGGCATCACCATCGATGTATTTGGTGTCATAGGAATAGAAGGCGCTATTAACCACGATTTCGCCGCAGGTACTGGCCTCCGGGCGATCGTTGCCCAGCACGGCGCATTCGATTTCCCGTCCCACGATCCCGGTTTCCACCACCACTTTATGATCGAATTCAAAGGCCAGTTCCACCGCCGTCTGGTATTCCCCGGCGGTCGTCACTTTACTTACGCCGACTGAAGAACCCTGGTTAGCGGGTTTGATGAACATCGGTACGCCAAGTTTCGTTACAACATCCTCGAAGCTATATTGCGAGCGGTTGACGCGGGTAAGGGTGATAAAGGGCGCGACGGCCAGGCCTGCGTCACGCAGCAGGCGTTTAGCGATGTCTTTATCCATACTCACCGCGGAGCCTAACACGCCGGAACCCACGAACGGCAAGTTAGCCATACGTAACAAACCCTGCAGGCTGCCGTCTTCGCCGAGCGTACCGTGAACGATGGGGAAAATGACGTCGACCTGAGGCAGGCTTGCGTGGCTGTGGGTTTCGATCAGCTGTTGTTCCGTCTGGCCGGGGATCAGCGCCAGCGTTTTTTCAGAGCGATTCAGGGCAATACGCGCAGGGTCACTGGCATTGAGCAGATAGCCGCTGGCATCGTTAATATGCCATTCGCCCTGTTTATCAATCCCCATCAGCACCACGTCAAATTTCTCTTTATCAATGGCGTCGACGATGTTTTTCGCTGACTGAAGTGATACTTCGTGCTCGGCTGATTTACCGCCAAACACAATCCCTACCCGCAGTTTTGCCATTTGTTCATCCATCTTATAAAAACGAAAGCACACAACATATCACGCTCATTCTGGCTATTCATGATCTTCATTAGCCAATCCGCAGAGAAATGCCGGGCGGCATCCGGAGCGCGTTGACTATACTGGAGATTCAGTGAAACGGAGGGCGGGGATGGCGACAGCGGGCGGAACGATAACCGGACTTTTATTAACGGCGCTGGCGGGGTGGGGGATGTATGAATACTTACCCGCGCAGTACAACCCTTTTACGCCGCTCTCACCCAACGATCCCCCTACGATGGTGACGCGCTACAAGCTGCGTCATTTAGCCAGCGACCCGGCAGCGTGCATGGCGGTACTGAAACAGGCGAGCGAGCAGGGGATGATTCAGTTTCGCGAGCAGACCAGCACCCGGGGCGATTGCCCGCTGGATTCGCCGGTTCGCGTGATGCGTTTCGGCGATGTGCAACTCAGCAGCAGTTTTCTCGCCAGTTGCCCGCTGGCGCTGAGCTCGGCGATGTACGTTCATCAGCGGGCCGCACCGGCGGCAGAGCAGATCATGGGCAGCCGGTTAACGCGCATTGATCATGTCGGTAGTTATGCCTGCCGTAATATCTATAACCGCGAACAAGGACGGCGCAGCGAGCACGCCACGGCGGACGCGCTGGATATCAGCGCTTTTCGTTTTGCCAATGGCCAGCACCTTACGGTGCGTAAAGGATGGAATGAAAGCGGCGCACGTGGCGAGGTTATGCGGGAGCTGTTTAACCAGAGTTGTAACTTTTACGGTAACTCGCTGGGGCCGGAATACAACGCCGCTCACGCCGATCATTTCCATTTAGGGATGCGCGGGTTTGGTCTGTGTCGGTAAAGCAGATCCCGCCGTTCGGACCGGCCAAAAGCGTGATGCGTATCTCGTTAAGTCGATTTTGTGTGATAAATCACTAAATTTTCCCACACCGCATCGATTGCACGATGCCGTCGGGTGACTCTTGCTACTCTGCCATAAAACCTTCACGTGATAATGAAACCGCGTCGTCATGGAATCCTGGAAAATTAACCTCATCTCGGTCTGGTTCGGATGTTTTTTCACCGGGCTGGCCATCAGCCAGATTTTGCCATTTTTGCCGCTGTACGTGGCGCAACTGGGCGCGACCTCTCATGAGGCGCTGTCGATGTGGTCGGGATTAACCTTTAGCGTCACGTTTCTGGTGTCAGCCATCGTGTCGCCGATGTGGGGGAGCCTGGCCGATCGCAAAGGACGGAAATTAATGCTGTTGCGGGCGTCCCTCGGCATGGCAGTGGCGATCCTGCTTCAGGCCTTCGCCACCACCGTCTGGCAACTGTTTTTGTTACGCGCGTTGATGGGGCTGACATCGGGTTATATTCCTAACGCCATGGCGCTGGTGGCGTCGCAGGTGCCCCGCAATCGCAGCGGATGGGCGCTCAGTACGTTGTCTACCGCACAAATCAGCGGTGTTATCGCCGGGCCGCTGATGGGCGGCTTTCTGGCGGACTGGGTCGGTTTACGCTGGGTGTTTTTAATCACTGCCGGATTACTGATGGTGAGTTTTCTTGTCACGCTGTTCTTTATTAAAGAAGGCGTGCGGCCCGCCATCGCTAAACATCAACGCCTGACGGGCAAAGCGGTATTTGCCTCATTGCCGTATCCGGGTTTAGTCGTCAGCCTGTTTTTCACCACCCTGGTGATCCAGCTCTGTAATGGTTCGGTCGGGCCGATCCTGGCGCTGTTTATTCAGTCCCTGACGCCCGACAGCAGTAATATTGCTTTTTTGAGCGGACTGATTGCCGCCATCCCCGGTGTGTCGGCGTTGATGAGCGCGCCGCGCCTTGGCAAGCTGGGCGACCGCATCGGCACGGCGCGTATTTTAATGGCGACGCTGATCATTTCCGTGGTGCTGTTTTTTGCGATGACGTTCGTCACCACGCCGGTGCAACTCGGCGTATTGCGTTTTCTGCTTGGTTTTGCCGATGGCGCGATGTTGCCCGCCGTACAAACGCTGCTGTTGAAATATTCCAGCGATCACATTACCGGTCGTATTTTCGGGTATAACCAGTCGTTTATGTATCTGGGAAACGTGGTAGGGCCATTGATGGGCGCAGGCGTCAGCGCGATGACCGGTTTTCGCTGGGTATTTCTCGCCACGGCGCTGGTTGTACTGATAAACACGCTTCAACTGGGGGTTGCACTTCATCGCACCGCCGCAAAAAAGGCGTCAGATGCGCTGAGGCTATATCATATATAATTATGACAAACAATTTTATTAATAAGTTTTCGATCTGCGCGACGCGTGGATAACTTTTATTGCAAGAATATTCAGTGAAACGTTTCGTTGGCTATTTTGCCCGGGTTTTGTTAAATCGATAAGATTCGCAAAATACGACATTCCCCTCTATCTAATTTGGAAAGGGAATGTTAACTTCATTTAACTTTTTAAAGGGATGAACCTCATGAAGAACTTAATTGCTGAACTATTAGTGTCTCTCGCTGATAAAGAGCAAGAGTCCAAAGAGTTGGTGGCTCAGGTAGAAGCCCTGGAGATTGTGGTGACGGCGCTGTTACGTCGAATGGAACCTTCTGAGCAGCGTGCGCTCATTGATAGCATCGAGGGTGCGATGGATGGTGCAAAAGTAAAGTCTGAAGTCTCTGTAGAAGACTCTGCGCTTCTACAGCAGTATTTACAAAAGCTCCTCAAACATCCAAGAAGTTAAGGGAGACGCTGGCGCAACCGACTTTTCCGCAGGTAAATTATTCCCGGAGTGACCTTTTCTGCTGCATTAATACCCCTGGTGTTAAACAGAAAGCGCGTCTCCGGGAAATAAATCTCGTAAAAATCAGAACGGTATTTCTTTTTTAACATCTGTTTTTATTTCAAATGCATTTAAACCTTATTTACTTTTCCTCTTTACTTATTTCTTTTCAGTCAACGCACCGCTGGATTAATTTTTTATGACGTGAAAGCCAGGCGCGAGGCTTTCCGGCGACGCCATTATTATCCAGCTGTAAACCACACCTTAAATAAAAAGTTAACAGCCCGTACTTCTGATGCCCGGGATTTGCATTTTATGGACACTCCGCCAGAATTTAACTGTCGAGGTTAATAAGGTGACGATGATGAAAATGACCATTCTGTTTGCCCTTTTTACCGCGGTATTAGGCAGCGCTTCTGTCCATGCCGCCGATAAAACGTTAACGCCCCAACAGCAGCGTATGACCACCTGCAACCAGCAGGCCACGTCCCAGGCGCTTAAAGGCGATCAGCGAAAAACCTATATGAGTAATTGCCTCAAGAACAGCCAGTCGGCACCGGCCGATAAAAGCCTGACGCCACAGCAGCAGAAAATGAAACACTGTAATGCCGAAGCGGGTAATAAATCATTAACCGGTGACGCACGTAAAACCTTTATGAGCGAATGTCTGAAAAAAGCCGGTTAATCATCCATAAGGGTGAGTTTGAATAACGGCTCACCCGAAATTTCATACTCTTCGCCTGACCCCCCTTTCTATACTCTGGGAAATTTGTCCTGAATATTCCCGAAAATGATTAACGAGCAGACCTTCAGCAAATGGCGACTCTGGGAAATACCCGAGCGTGAAAAGCCTATGAATAGCGATGATAAATACCGCAGCGGTTTACATTTCGCGCGTCGTATCTGGTTACCGCGTACCGTCGGGCATTTTTGCTGTTTTATTATGTTTTCCGGGGTGTTAGTGGCGCAGTCGCTGTCTGGATGGTGGTGGCTGGCGCTGGTATTTTATGCCTTCGTTTGGCCGCATCTTGCCCTGCAAATTGCTGAACGTTCGTCTGATCCGATGGCGGCAGAGCGGCGAAATCTGATTATCGATACGCTTATGGCCGGGCTGGGTATCGCCATAATGGGAGGCAACGCGCTGCCGTGCCTGCTTCTCTTTATGATGGTGAATATGAATAATATCGGCGCATTCGGGGGCCGTTTTTTTGCAACAGGTTTCATGTTGCAACTCATCACGGCACTGTTAGCTGTTCAGTTTATTAATGCGCCTGTGAATGTGGTTACCACGCCGCTGCAATTTTACCTTAGCTTGCCGACGCTTATTATCTATCCCGCTCTGTTTGGCTTTGTCTGCTACCGCAATGCCTGCGATCTTGCCGAGCACAAGCGCCAGCTTGAACTTATCAGCACCCGCGATGGTATGACTGGCGTGTATAACCGACGCCACTGGGAACAGTTACTCAGCATCGAGTATGAAAATGCGCTGCGCTATCACCGCGCCTCCACACTATTACTGATAGATATCGATCATTTTAAGCAGATTAATGACACATACGGGCATGATGTCGGCGATAAAGCCATTATTGCGGTGACGCAATATTTGCAGTTAACGCTGCGTGTGAGCGATATCATTGGGCGCTTCGGCGGGGATGAGTTTGCGGTGATCATGAGCGGCACGTCGCCGGAAAGTGCCGTTGCCGCCATGGCTCGCGTCCATGAGCGGCTTGAGAATTTGAGTCTCGACGACTCAGCTTCATTAAACGTGCAGATAAGCGTTGGCATCGCGCCATTCAGTGTGCATATGAAAGATTACCAGGCGTGGCTGAAAGCGGCGGATCTGGCGCTCTACAAAGCCAAGCGGGCAGGGCGTAATCGCACCGAAGTGTATGACGCCAGATGAACGCCAGCGGGCCGTCCATCTGACCAGGCCCGTTAGCCCTTACTGAGCGCTTCGGATTTCGCCATGCACTTCGCCATCGCTTCCATGACTGCGGCTCGCATACCTTTCTCTTCGAGGATTTTCACGGCTTCGATGGTGGTTCCGCCCGGCGAGCAAACCATGTCTTTAAGCTCGCCCGGATGTTTGCCGGTCTCAAGCACCATTTTAGCGGAGCCCATCACCGCCTGAGCGGCGAACTTATACGCCTGCGCGCGGGGCATTCCCCCCCAGCACGGCAGCATCCGCCATCGCTTCAATAAACATAAACACGTAAGCCGGGGCCGAGCCGCTCACGCCTACTACCGAGTGGATCATGTATTCCGGCACATTCTCCGCCTGACCAAAACTCCGGAAGATACCCAGTACCGCATCGGTTTCTTCCGGCGATACCAGCGCGTTAGCGGTGACTGACGTCATACCGGCGTTCACCAGCGATGGGGTGTTTGGCATTGCCCGGATAATTTTGCGATCGTGGCCCAGCGCAATAGCGAGCTGATCGAGCGTGATACCGGCAGCAATGGAAACCACCAGCGAATCCTTATTCAGGCTTGATGCGATGTCGCCCATGACTTTCAGCATGACGTTCGGCTTCACCGCGCCAAAAACGATATCCGTCGCCTGCGCGACTTCCTGGGCGCTTTGCGCACCGTTAATACCGTATTCTGCCTGGAGCGCGGCGACATGGTCGGCGGTGGGAGTGTAGACCCAGATATTGCTGGCCGGAACACGGCCGCTGGCGAGGAGTCCGCCAAGAATGGCTTTACCCATGTTTCCGCAGCCAATAAAACCGATCTTCTTATCCATTTCATCCCTCCATCATAATTATGTTGTTATTCAGGTTATCCTTAGCTTAACGCGCCTGTCGCGGTTTGATCTATGCCGGTGATGCGGGCGGGGGCGGATAATTGATCCTGAATCCCACCCTAACCCTGGCGAAAGCGGGTAGAATCCGCGTGGACTTTTTTACGCCGCAAACGAAATGGAGTGGTTATGGGGATTTGGGTAGATGCCGACGCGTGTCCTAACGTCATTAAAGAAGTGCTGTGGCGCGCAGCGGATCGTTGTCAGGTAATGGTCACCATGGTGGCGAACCAGAATCTGCGCGTCCCGCCCTCGAAATTTGTTCGCGCCTGGCGCGTTGAATCGGGTTTTGATGTGGCGGATAACGAAATTGTCCGACACTGCCAGCCGGGCGATTTGGTTATCACGGCTGACATTCCGCTCGCAGCCGAAGTCATCGCGAAAGGCGCCCATGCGCTTAATCCACGTGGCGAGCGCTATAGTGAGGCGACCATCCGGGAACGCCTCACCATGCGGGATTTTATGGATACCCTGCGTGCGAGCGGCATACAGACCGGCGGGCCATCCACCCTGAGCCCGCGAGACCGGCAGCAGTTTGCCGCTGAACTCGATAAGTGGCTACTGGCCCGCGCCCGGAACGTTTAAGTCCAGCTGTCATCATCGCCAAAGTCGTTGCCGAAATCGCTGTCGTCAGGCGTGCCGAAATCCGTATCGTTCTGGCTGGCGTAGTCGTTCACGTTATCCTGGGGCAGTCCGGCATCCTGGTTCAGGAACTGACTGTCATCGGCTTCGTTATAGTCATCAACAGCGTTGACAGGCCCGTTATCAGCCAGGTGACCGGGATCATCAATGATATTGACGATCTCCTCTGGCTGGCTGTGGCTGAACATGTTTGTCAGCATATTCGCCATCAGCACGCCGCCTGCGACGCCAGCGGCAGTTTGCAGGGCGCCGCCCATAAAACTCTGGCCGCGAGACGCGCCGTAGCCCTGCGCCGTTGCAGGCGGGGCGGTGTAGTTGCCTGGCGCGGTACGCGCGTACTCATCAGCGCCGGGAATGGGTCGGTCAGGTTGACGGGAACGGGTCGACCCGCCGCCGAACAGACCGGCAAGAAAGCCGCCGCTCTCTGGTTTATGGGAGGCTTCCTGTTCACGCTGCGCCAGTTGGCCTTCAAGCGCCTGTAAGCGTTGATTAAGCTGTTTAATGGCGGCTTCCTGAATCAGGATCGTTTGCGCCATATAATACGGGGGCTTGCGGCTGTTGCTGGAGGTGGTGGACGATACGCGCTTCGGCGTCGGCATCACGCGGCGCGCTTTGGGTTTCTGCCTGTTGCAGACGGGTAAACAGCCCGTCGATAAGGCGTTGCTCTTCGGATTGCATGATTCATCTCTCCGTCATCATAAGGCTGATATAACTATAATCCGGTTTTCACCTGCCGATGACGTTAAGAGAGTAATCTGCACACCAGACCGCCGCGTCAAAAGTAACCCTGGCTAATGAGTAAGGGCTTGTAATTGATGTCCCGTTTCAAGTATGGTGGGCGCACATTTCAGTGGTAGAAATTGTTTACATGCTGACGCCTTGTCTCCCAAGGCTTGATAGCAATAAAAATCTCTACAGTTCACCAATGTAACTATTTTTTTACACCTATCTTATGTACTAGCTTGCTGGTATGATTACTTTTATTAACGCTAATGACGTCATCTCTTTTGCCGAGATGCAGAGGATAATCCGTTCATGACTCAACCCCTGTTTTTAGTCGGGCCGCGCGGATGTGGCAAAACCACTGTGGGTCAGGGTTTAGCGGCATCGCTGGGATTTCAGTTTACTGATACCGACCGCTGGCTCCTGGAACACAGCGGCGAAACCGTAGCTGAGATTGTGGAAAAAGAGGGATGGGCCGGATTTCGTGCCAGAGAGAGTCAGGCACTACAGGCGGTAGCCGCGCCTGCAACGGTCATCGCGACCGGCGGCGGCATGGTTTTAGCCGAGGCAAACCGTAGCTTTATGCGTAACCAGGGTCAGGTGATTTATTTACAGGTTCCCGCAGAAACGCTGGCTCAACGCCTGCAGGCGTCACCGGAGGAAGATCAGCGTCCAACGCTCACGGGCAAGCCGATGGTGGAAGAAATAGAGGATGTGCTGGCAGAGCGTGAAGCGTTGTATCAGGCCGCGGCGCACCATGTGATCGACGCCAGCCTGCCGGTGGAGCAGATTGTCACGCGTATTCAGGAAGTGTTGCGTTTAGCTCGCGCCAGCTAACGCTTGTCTATACTTAATACTTCAAATCCATTGATAAGGAAGTGTTATGGCATCCAGACCCCCGTATCCGCGTGAAGCGCGCATTGTCACTATCGAAAAGGCACCCCAGGGCAGGCGGTGACGTGGTACCAGCTGCGGGCGGATCACCCAAAGCCTGACGCGCTGATTAGCGAGCATGAAACAGAAGCCGAAGCGCTGGATGCGAAACGGCGTTATGAAGATCCCGATAAAAGCTGATTTACCGCAGGGAGCCCGACTGGCGCTCCCTTTCATTGCCCCGTTATTACGTCAAATTCTGAATTTTAAACCCGCGAAGCATTAAATCTCCGTTACTATTAAAACGTTACTGGTTTTAACGTTGTGCCTCGCAAGATTTACACGGCAAGATTGTCAGAAGCTGCCAGGCTTTATGGTTAATTTGTCTCCAGTATCCCATAAATGCATCGCGCAACTGGCAGTGCAGTAAAAAAGCAAGAGATAGGCAGGCGGAACTCAAATGAACCCAACACTGGCAATTCTTACCATTGGCGTTGTACCCGTCAGTGAAATTATGCCCTTACTGGCAGGGCAGGTCCCGGAAGATCAAATAAAGCATATTAGTTTGATGGGTTCCCTCACCCGAGAGGAAGCTATGGAAGAATATGGCGTTGAACCCGGACATGACGTCATGTTAACCCTCCTGAGCAACCGTGAAATCGTTCAGGTGTCGCGTCAGAAAACCGAACAGGCGCTGCAAAGCGCGATCGAAGTGCTCGATAACCAGGGTTATGACGTGATTTTGCTGATGAGTACGTTCCGGTTTACCCACCTTCATGCCCGTAACGCAATTTTACTGGAGCCGCAGCGCATTATTCCGCCCCTGGTGGCGTCCATTGTCGATGGGCATCAGGTGGGCGTGATTGTTCCCCTTGCTGAACTGCTGGCGTCTCAGGAAGAGAAGTGGGCCCTCCTGGAAAACCCGCCGCTGTATGCGCTGGCTAACCCGGTTTCCGGCACTGAGCAACAGCTGCTGGACGCGGGACGGACGCTCATCGGGCAGGGCGCAGATGTGCTTATGCTCGATTGCCTCGGTTATCATCAAAAACACCGCGATTTATTGCAGCAGGAACTGGATGTGCCGGTCCTGCTTTCGAATGTGCTGGTGGCCCATCTGGCCTCCGAACTGCTGGTATAACGCAAATCTGTGACGTGGGCTGGGCTTGCCTGACATACCCGTAATTGTTAAAGCTGCAAGTTAAATTAATTCGGGTATATTGGTTTTTCGACCATTTCTATAAGGGCCAGTCCATGCTTCAAAGTAATGAATACTTCTCCGGTAAAGTGAAATCCATCGGTTTTACCAGTAGCAGCACTGGCCGCGCCAGTGTCGGAGTGATGGCGGAAGGGGAATATACGTTCGGCACCGCACAGCCTGAAGAAATGACGGTAGTCAGCGGCGCACTGCGCGTATTGCTGCCGGAAGCGGTTGAATGGACAACCTATGGTCCTGGCGACGTGTTTCACGTACCGGGTCACAGCGAGTTCCACCTGCAAGTGGCAGAACCCACCTCTTATTTGTGCCGCTATCTGTAATGAACCGTCACCCTCATTGCGAGGGTGATGTGTGTTAGCGTTGGGCTTCGCCGCCCAACCCTTCAATCAGGCTTTTAATCAACGCCGCCAGCTCACCCGTCATCAGAATAAAATCTGCGTCAAAACGTTGGGCGACATCTTCGCGGTCGATATCCTCATTCTGATCGCGTAATTCATCGGCGAACTTCAGACGCTTAATCGAGCCGTCGTCGCACATCACGAACTGAATACGCTGCTGCCAGTCGAGTGCCAGTTTCGTGACCACTTTGCCCGCTTCGATATGCACGGCAATTTCGTCGCTCACCAGTTCCTGTTTCTTACAGCGGATCACGCCGCCGTCTTCCAGCATCGCTTTCAGCTCGGCTTCATCCATGAGCTGGAAACCTTGCGCGGCGCTGCCGCTGCGCACCCACTCGGTCAGGGTCAGTTCCGGCGGGGTCTCCAGCGTGAGCGGGACCACCGGCAGTGAGCCCAGACTTTTGCGCAGCAGCGCCAGGGTGTCTTCGGCTTTTTTAGCGCTGGCGCAGTCGACCATAATCAGATCGTTAACGGTATCAATCCACATCATCGTCTGATTAAAACGGCTGAAAGCGCGAGGTAGCAGCGAATGCAACACTTCATCTTTCAGCGAATCTTTTTCGGTCTTCTTCAGTTTGCGCCCCTGGTCCGCCTCCAGTTTGGCGATTTTGGATTCCAGCGCCTGTTTGATGACCGGCGCGGGCAGGATTTTTTCCTCTTTACGGGCGCAGATAACAATTTGACCGTTCGCAGTGTGCGTCAGCGCATCACTCTGTGAGCCCATCGGTGGCACCCAACCGGTTTTCGCCATATCCTGGCTGCCACAGGGAGTAAAGGAAAACGCCGCCAGCTGTTTTTCCATTTCTTCGGCTCGCAGCGAGATGTCGCGGCTTACGCGATAAACCATTAAATTTTTGAACCACAGCATGATATTTTCCACGGTCTGGTAGTTAAACGCAGCGGGCATGATAACCAAACCGCCGCTCAGTTTCATGGCCTTTAACAGAAAGGCCCGGAACCGTCACTCTACACAGCTTATATAAGGGGCCTCTTGTGCGTATTGGGATTGATTTAGGTGGAACGAAAACCGAAGTAATCGCGCTGTCGGATCGCGGTGAGCAACTGTTCCGTCATCGGCTGCCTACGCCGCGTGATGATTATGCGCAAACCATTGAAACCATTGCCGAGCTGGTGCGGCTGGCGGAAGAGGCCACCGGCGAACGCGGTACGGTGGGCATGGGGATCCCCGGTTCGATTTCGCCGTATACCGGCGTGGTGAAAAACGCCAACTCCACCTGGCTTAACGGCAAACCGTTTGATAAAGATCTCAGCGCCCGGCTGGGGCGCGAGGTGCGTCTGGCGAACGACGCCAACTGTCTGGCGGTGTCTGAAGCGGTAGACGGCGCGGCGGCTGGCGCGCAAGCCGTGTTTGCGGTGATTATCGGTACTGGCTGCGGTTCCGGCATTGCGCTTAACGGGCGTAGCCATATCGGCGGCAACGGCACGGCGGGAGAGTGGGGCCACAATCCGCTTCCGTGGATGGATCAGGATGAGCTGCGCTATCGCGAGGAAGTGCCGTGCTATTGCGGGAAACAGGGCTGCATCGAGACGTTTATTTCCGGCACCGGTTTCGCCACCGACTACCGCCGTTTAAGCGGGCATCCCCATAAAGGGAGCGAAATTATCCGGCTGGTAGAACAGCAGGACCCGGTGGCCGAGCTGGCGCTGAGCCGCTACGAAATGCGGCTCGCCAAATCGCTGGCCCACGTGGTGAATATTCTCGATCCGGATGTGATCGTGCTGGGTGGCGGCATGAGTAATGTGGATCGTCTGTATCAAACGGTGCCGCAGTTGATCAAATCCTGGGTGTTTGGCGGCGAATGTGAGACGCCGATTTTGAAGGCGAAGCACGGGGATTCGAGTGGGGTACGCGGGGCCGCGTGGTTGTGGCCTCAATAGTAGGCTAGCTCTGGGGTGGGATGTTTCGTTCGCGCAGAGTCTGTAGTTGTAGGGTGGAATGTTTCGTTCGCGTTGAATGTTTCCATCTATGAGGCCTCAGTGTACGCGAACGAGTCGGGGACGCTCGCCGCCGCATCCCCGACACTCCAGGCTCCCGGCCAGCAAAATCGCCGCTTTGCGGTTCCCGCGGCTCCACCTCCTCGCTTCAGGTCGGTCGTGATACTACATCCTGTAGCTCACGACCTCAGGCCCGAATTACTCGGCCCATTCCTGGGCCTCGCCCCTTCGGGGCCGCCGCAAGCGGCGTTCAAAAGCGCTCCCGGCGCTTTTGTCCATGCGGGCCTGACCTCGCTCGTCAATTGCGCTCCCGGCGCTTTTGATGCCGGGCGAAAATCACCCACTTTGGCTCCGCTGATGCGGGGATTGTGAGCGATTAACTTACTGCATATTCCTTTGCTAACCGGCTGACGCCGAGGCCGTTTATCTTTTTCACTTTGATTTGCACCGGGATGCGCTCTTTCATGGCTTCCACATGGCTGATGACGCCGATGGTTTTGCCGCTGGCGTTCAGGGCATCCAGCGCGTCGAGCGCGATGTCCAGGGTTTCGGCGTCCAGCGTGCCAAACCCTTCGTCCAGGAACAGCGAGTCAATGCGTGTTTTATGGCTCACCAGATCCGAGAGCGCCAGCGCGAGCGCCAGGCTGACCAGGAAGCTTTCGCCACCGGAAAGCGTGCGCGTGTCGCGAACCGCATCGGCTTGCCAGGTATCCACCACTTCCAGCTCCAGCTCTTCGCTGAGTTTGCGCTTCAGCATATAGCGCCCGTGCAGCCGGTTGAGCTGCTGGTTCGCCAGCCACACCAGGTTATCGAGGGTCAGGCCCTGGGCGAATTTGCGGAATTTATCGCCTTTTTGCGAACCGATTAAGTGATTGAGATGTGCCCAGGTCGCGAGATGATCGCTGGCCTCATCAATCTGCTGCTGCAATCCCTGTAGCTGTGTGCGGTTGTCGGTGTCCTGCCTGAGTTGCTGAGTGACCTCGCCCTGGCGCGTCGCGTTTTCCCGTAGCGCCTGGCTAAGCTGCGCTATCACCGCCTGCAAGGCCTCGGGATCGGCTGCGGGGTCGATATCCGCTGGCGGCGTTTGCAGATGGTCGTTCAGCGCCTGTTGCGCCTGGGTCCGCCGCGTCTGCTGTTCGTGGAGCAGGCGCTCGGTCTGGGTTTTAAGGGCGTTCAGCCGTTCCAGTTCCTGCGGTTCGAGCACAGCGGCAAGAAACGCTTCTTCATCTGTAAAGCGGCTTTCCGCGAGCATCTGCTCAAACGCCTGCGCCAGCTGTGCTTCCCGGGTCTGTTCCTGCTGACATTGTTCGCTGAGCGTGGCCCACTGCGCTTCCAGCGTCAGGCACTGGTTATGGCAATGCTGCCAGCTTTCCAGTGGTTCGCCGGTAAAAGGTGCGGCGTGCGCATCCTCATCCGGCAGCACCCTTAATACCTCATCGCAGCGGGTGATCACGTTCTCGAGGGTAAGCTGGCGAGTTTGCTGCTGCTGCCACTGCCGGGCTTCCTGCTCGCGCATCTGCAACCAGTCTGCTTCCTGCGCTTCCTCCGGCAACGTCAGTCCCAGCACGGTAAACTGTTCGCTGATCGTCTGGTAGCGCGTGGCCATTTCAGCGTCATATTGCGTGATAGCCTGCTGTCTGGCGCGTACGTCGTCCGCCAGTAGCTGGTGCTGTTGCAGCAAATAAAGCTGTTGTTCGTGTCCGGCTTCGGCGTCCAGCCAGGGCTCCAGCGGTTGGCTGGCATCCAGCGTCGCCCCCAGCGCCTGGCAAAGCGCATCCCATTCTGCACTCAGCGCCTGCGCCTGTTGCGCAAGATCGGCCGACTCGCGGTCCAGTTCCGTTAGCTGCTTTTGCAGCGAGTTTTGCTGGCCGCGCAGTGTCGCGCCCTGTTCGCCCAGTGCCAATTTTTCCTTTTCAAGCCCCTGATAGCGCGCTTCACTGTCGTTCGGCTGGATGGCGTTATAGGCCTCGATGGCCGGATGCTGAGTGGAACCGCACAGCGGGCAGGGCGTATCGGGCTGGAGTCGCGCGCGTTCCGCCATCAGTCCGGTAATGGTTTTTTCCAGCTCCCACACATGCAGGGCTTTTTGCGTTTCTTCCTGCTTCGCTTTATACGCCGCACGTTTCTCAACTAACTGACGCTCAAGATCGGCTAACTGACGGGTAATCCCCTGACGCTTTTCGTCGAGTTGTCCGGCACGCTGGCGTTGGGCAGCGATATCGCGGTGCAGCACTGCCAGTTTCTGGCGCTGTCCGCGCCGGGCGGCGGCCTGTTGTAGCTGGTAGTTCAACTCTTCAGGCGTCAGTGTCAACGTGACAGGAGCCAGCTGCGCCTGTTTTTGCGTCACCTGTTCCAGCGCGGTGCGGAGTTCGCCGAGACGCCTGGCATCGCGGCGGCGTTCCGCAAAGGCGGATTTCCAGCCAGCCAGTTCGTTTTGCCACTGGCCCCAGTGGTGATGGGTTTGCATCAGCGCGGTAAGTTGCGCCAGTTCCGCCCGCGCATCGGCGGCGCGTTGGGCGAGGGCGACGCGGATTTGCTGGCGGCGCGCCTTCTCGTTAAGTAAGCGAGCATTCACTTCATCTCGCTGGGTCTGGGCCCGTTGAAGCGCCTGGCGCTGGTCACGGCATTGCTGCCACAGCGGGCGCAGTTTTTCAGCGGGCAGCGCCAGTTCCAGCCGGGCAATATCTGCTTGCGCGGCATCAGAGGCCTGCTGAGCCTGTGCCAGATCGGTCTGCGCCTGCAGGTGGTGGCGCTCAAGCTGCGCTTTCTGGGTTAACCACTGATAGTGTTGCTGGTTGCGCTGCGATTGCGCCTGGTGGGTTTGCTCTTCTGAAGTGAGTGCCTGCAAACTTTCCGTCAGCTGCTGTCGCTGCTCATCACTGAGCAACATCACGCCCTGCGCCTGAGACTGCAATTTCTCCAGTTCAAGACGCGCCAGTTTATGGCGCTCAAAAACCTGGGCGGAGATGACGCCATAGATCTCCGTACCGGTGAGTTCTTCCAGCAGTTCCGCACGCTCCTGCGCTTTCGCGTTAAGGAATGCTGCAAACTGCCCTTGAGAGAGCATCATTGACCGGGTAAAGCGGTCATAGTCCAGCCCGGTTAAGGTGGCGACGGCGTCGAGCTTGTCATTCACTTTATCCGCCAGAATTTTACCGTCAGCGCTGCGGGCCAGCTCCACCCGGGGAGGTTGCAGTTTCCCATCCGGCAGATAACGGGCGCGATACTGGCTCCAGAATGCGCGATAGGCGACGCCTTTGACTTCGAATTCCACTTCCGCCAGGCACTCGGCGGTGTCGCGGGTCATCAGATCGTTTTGCGACTGCGAAATCGTATTGAGACGGGGTGTTTTATGATAAAGCGCCAGGCAAATGGCATCGAGCAGAGTGGTTTTACCGGCTCCGGTCGGGCCGGTAATGGCGAACAGACCGTTGCTGGAAAAGGGCTCCCGGGTAAAGTCGATTTTCCATTCACCCTTCAGGGAATTGAGATTCTTGAGGCGCAGGGTCAAAATTTTCATGCGTTTTCCTCCTGCTGCATCGTCTCCAGGGTTTGGGCGAACAGCGTTCGCAACCGGGCGGCTTCACTCTCTTCCAGCGCTTCGCTTTGCAGGCGGCGTTCAAACACTTCCGCGACGCTGAGCTCGCTTAACGTCTCGGTCTCAAGCCGGGCAATAGCCAGATCGCGCTGTTCGCGACTGCGGCGCAGCAAAATCACTTCCACCGGCAACGCCTCGGTCAGGGCGACGATCTGGCGCTGCATATCATGCAAAAAATCATCGCTGACGATTTCGATGTCCAGCCAGGTTTTCGGCTCAGCAGGCGCATCTCGCCACTGCTGGAGCTGCTGTTCGATTTGCGCCAGCGTGCCTTTAATCATCGCCAGCGGCTGAGTCACCGGCACCGCGAGCGGCGTAACCTTCGTCAGTGATGCGCCGGAGAATTCCACCAGATTGACCACCTTCGGGCTGCCGGTTTCATCAAAGCTTAACGGGATTGGCGAGCCGCAATAACGGATATGTTCGCTTTGCGCCACCGTCTGGGCGCGATGAATATGGCCCAGCGCAATGTAATCAGCCTCCGGGAAATTGCTCGCCGGAAAGGCATCCAGCGTGCCAATGTAAATGTCGCGCACCGCATCGGTTTTGGTCACGCCGAGCGCCGTTAAATGGCCGGTCGCGATAATCGGCAAAGCCTGTTCGCCACGCAACTGGCAGGCGGCGTCAAAACAGGCCTGATAGTGCAGGGTAATGGCGTCCAGCAGTTGCAGTTGTTTCTCGCTTCCCGATTCGCCAGCGCGGCTTTTGGTGATGTCACGCGGGCGTAAAAAAGGGATGGGGCACAGCACCGCGCCCGGTTCGCCATTACGTTTATTCAGAATGATCGCCTGGCCTTCCGGCTGAAGCTGGGCGCTGGCGATCACCCGGGTATTCAGGCAGGCCAGCAGTTCACGGGATTCATTCAGCGTTGCCACGGAATCATGATTTCCCGCCAGCACAATTAACTCGCAGCCGGTTTGCTGGAGCTCCACCACAAAACGGTTATACAGCTCGCGGGCGTAGCTGGGGGGAGAACCGGTATCGAAAATATCGCCCGCCACGATAATCGCATCCACCTGCTGGTCGGCGGCCGTCTGGCGCAGCCACGTTAGGAACGCCTGATGTTCCGGCGCGCGGCTTTTCGTGTAAAAATTTTGACCGAGGTGCCAGTCTGAAGTGTGAAGGATGCGCATCATCATTCCCTGTGGCGAAAAAACGAAAGGGGGATTATATACCCAACAGGGAGGAAAGCTGTCTTCGTCGCGTCACCGCTGCATTTTATTGACTGAAATGATGGGTCATAAGACCGTCATCTTTTTCATAAATCTGTCATAAAACTGACGCATAATGGCGCCGCATTCAGAAAATTCGACTTAATTTGACAGGGCTAATCATGGCGAGACGTATCCTGGTCGTAGAAGATGAAGCGCCAATCCGTGAGATGGTGTGCTTCGTACTCGAACAAAATGGCTTTCAGCCGGTTGAAGCGGAAGATTATGACACTGCAGTGAACCAGCTTAACGAACCCTGGCCCGATCTTATCCTGCTGGACTGGATGCTGCCGGGCGGTTCCGGGCTTCAGTTTATAAAACATTTAAAACGCGAAGCGCTGACCCGCGATATTCCGGTAATGATGCTGACCGCGCGTGGCGAAGAAGAAGATCGCGTACGCGGACTGGAAACCGGCGCGGACGATTACATCACCAAGCCCTTTTCACCCAAAGAGTTAGTGGCGCGGATAAAAGCCGTGATGCGTCGCATCTCGCCAATGGCGGTGGAAGAGGTGATCGAAATGCAGGGGCTCAGCCTGGACCCCAGCTCGCACCGCGTGATGACCGGCGAAAACCCGCTGGATATGGGCCCCACCGAATTTAAATTATTACACTTCTTTATGACCCACCCGGAGCGGGTCTACAGCCGCGAACAGCTGCTTAATCACGTCTGGGGCACCAATGTGTATGTGGAAGATCGAACCGTGGACGTGCATATTCGCCGCCTGCGCAAAGCGCTGGAACTGAGCGGCCATGACCGGATGGTGCAAACCGTTCGCGGAACCGGCTACCGCTTCTCAAGTCGTTTTTAATCACGATAACTGGAGTGTGACGCGTGCTGGAACGGCTGTCATGGAAAAGGCTGGCCTTTGAGCTGGTAATGTGTTGTCTGCCGGCCCTGTTGTTAGGGGCCATCTTCGGTTACTGGGCGTGGTTTCTGTTGCTGGCGGTCACCGGTCTGTTGATCTGGCATTTCTGGAATTTGATGCGCCTCTCCTGGTGGATCTGGGTCGATCGCAGCATGACGCCGCCGACCGGACGGGGAAGCTGGGATCCGCTGCTGTACGGCCTGCATCAAATGCAGATGCGCAATAAGAAGCGCCGGCGCGAATTAGGCAACCTGATCAAACGCTTTCGGAGCGGCGCGGAATCATTGCCGGATGCGGTGATACTCACCACCGAAGAGGGCAATATCTTCTGGTGTAACGGTCTGGCTCAGCAACTGCTGGGGCTGCGCTGGCCTGACGATAATGGCCAAAATATTCTCAACCTTTTACGTTATCCGGAATTCACCAACTGGTTGAAAGGAAAACAATTCACCCGGCCACTCAATCTGGTGCTCAATAACGGCCGCCATCTCGAATTCCGCGTGATGCCCTACAGCGAAGATCAACTGCTGATGGTGGCGCGGGACGTGACGCAAATGCACCAGCTGGAAGGCGCGCGTCGTAATTTCTTCGCGAATGTTAGCCACGAGTTGCGTACGCCGCTGACGGTGTTGCAGGGTTATCTGGAAATGATGGACGACAAGCCGCTGGAAGGGCCGCTGCGTGAAAAAGCCATCCATACCATGCGCGAGCAAACCCACCGTATGGAAGGGCTGGTTAAGCAATTGCTGACGCTGTCGAAAATCGAAGCGGCTCCAGCGCTGGTCCTTAATGAACAAATCGATGTGCCGATGATGCTGCGGGTCGTGGAGCGTGAGGCGCAAACCCTGAGCCACAAAAAACATACCTTCACATTTGACGTCGACAACGACCTGAAAGTGCTGGGCAACGATGAACAACTGCGCAGTGCGATTTCCAATCTGGTGTATAACGCCGTTAATCACACCCCGGAAGGCACCCACGTTAAGGTGGCCTGGCAGCGCACGCCGCAGGGCGCAAAGTTTTCGGTACAGGATAATGGTCCGGGAATTTCAGCAGAGCATATTCCCCGTCTGACAGAGCGTTTCTATCGCGTCGATAAAGCGCGCTCGCGCCAGACCGGCGGCAGCGGTCTTGGACTGGCCATTGTTAAACATGCGCTCAGCCACCACGATGCGCGCCTTGAAATCGACAGCCAGCCAGGCAAGGGCACCTGTTTTTCTTTTGTGCTCCCGGAACGGCTAATCGCAAATCCTGCGCTATCCCGCCAAATCAGCTAATCCCGCTGTAAAACTAACTTTCCACGGGCCAGTAAACTGGCCCTTTTATCGTTTGGTTTCCATTACCACTGGCCAACTTTTGACGGTTGTTCGTTTTTTGTTCGCATTAAAAGCCACAACATTTTTAAGATTCTGGTGTGAATATCTGCTTCGTTTTACGCTGGCAGAATAATCTACTGGTTTTTAGATCCCTTATTGCCTTCAAACGTTATAAGCGTTTAAATTGCGCACCTGATGTTGCCAGACTCACTGTTATATCGTGGTAATTCAAAAAACTATTCTCCACCGCGGCATCAGGTAAGTGTTTTGCGCTGAAATTTAACAAAATGACGCTATTTCGCTCAGCGCAGGCAGCAAAAACGTCAATTTATTCAACACCACATCCACAGGCAGTAAAACTTTATGACCCATCATTTGAAAACGCGTGACATCATCGCACTGGGCTTTATGACCTTTGCGTTGTTTGTGGGCGCAGGCAACATCATTTTCCCCCCCATGGTTGGTTTGCAGGCGGGCGAACACGTCTGGACAGCGGCGATTGGCTTTCTGATCACCGCGGTTGGTCTGCCGGTGCTGACCGTTGTGGCGCTGGCGAAAGTCGGCGGCGGCGTTGACAGCCTGAGCTCGCCGATTGGCCGTCGCGCTGGCGTCCTGCTCGCGACCGTCTGTTACCTTGCGGTCGGGCCGCTGTTTGCCACCCCGCGTACCGCCACGGTTTCGTTTGAGATGGGTATCGCGCCGTTGACCGGCGCGGGCGCAATGCCACTGCTGATTTACAGCCTGGTCTATTTTGCGCTGGTGATTCTGGTGTCGCTGTATCCGGGCAAACTGCTTGATACCGTGGGCAACTTCCTGGCGCCGCTGAAAATCATTGCGCTGACCGTGCTGGCGGTTGCCGCTCTGCTCTGGCCTGCCGGCGATATCAGCGTGGCGACCGAAGCCTATCAAAATGCAGCGTTCTCTAACGGCTTCGTCAACGGTTATCTGACCATGGATACCCTGGGCGCCATGGTGTTCGGTATCGTCATTGTTAACGCGGCCCGTTCACGCGGCGTGACCGAATCGCGCCTGCTGACCCGTTACACCATTTGGGCGGGCCTGATGGCCGGTATCGGTTTGACGTTGCTGTACCTGGCGTTGTTCCGCCTGGGTTCAGACAGCGCGACCCTGGTCGATCAGTCTGCTAACGGCGCAGCCATTCTTCACGCCTATGTGCAGCACACCTTTGGCGGCGCAGGCAGCTTCTTACTGGCGGCATTGATTTTCATCGCCTGCATGGTGACGGCGGTGGGCCTGACCTGCGCCTGTGCCGAGTTCTTCGCGCAGTATCTGCCGTTGTCATACCGCTCGCTGGTGTTTATCCTCGGCGGCTTCTCAATGGTGGTGTCGAATCTGGGGCTGAGCCACCTGATTCAGATTTCTATTCCGGTACTGACGGCGATTTATCCGCCCTGCATCGTGCTGGTAGTGTTGAGCTTCACCCGTGGTTGGTGGCACAATTCCACCCGCGTTATCGCGCCGGCGATGTTGATAAGCCAGCTATTAGGGTTGATTGACGGCGTGAAGGCCTCGGCGCTTAGCGATATGCTCCCGGTGTGGACGCAGAAAATGCCGCTGGCCGATCAAGGGCTGGCCTGGCTGATGCCAACGGTAGCGATGGTTGTCATTGCCGGTATTTGGGATCGCGCAGCAGGACGTCAGATGACTTCCGCCGCGCACTAAAAAATACCGATAGTTTTTTAACCACGGAGCCCGCTCCGTGGTTTTTTTATTGTGTAAACAGGTAATTAACAACATGGATAACGGGACTACGCTCAAACGCGGTTTGAGTACGCGACATATTCGCTTTATGGCACTGGGCTCGGCGATAGGCACCGGGCTGTTTTACGGCTCTGCCGACGCCATCAAAATGGCCGGTCCGAGCGTGCTACTGGCGTATATCATCGGCGGCGTCGCGGCATACATTATTATGCGCGCGCTGGGTGAAATGTCGGTACACAATCCTGCCGCCAGCTCGTTCTCCCGTTATGCCCAGGAAAATTTAGGCCCGCTGGCAGGTTACATCACCGGCTGGACCTACTGTTTTGAAATCCTGATTGTCGCCATCGCCGACGTTACTGCCTTCGGCATTTATATGGGTGTCTGGTTCCCGACGGTGCCGCACTGGGTGTGGGTGCTGAGCGTGGTGCTAATCATCTGCGCCATCAACCTGATGAGCGTGAAAGTGTTCGGCGAAATGGAGTTCTGGTTCTCGTTCTTTAAAGTCGCCACCATCATCATCATGATTGCTGCTGGCATCGGCATTATTATCTGGGGCATCGGCAACGGCGGCCAACCGACCGGTATCAGTAATCTCTGGAATCACGGCGGTTTCTTCGCTAACGGCTGGATTGGCACCGTGATGGCGCTGCAGATGGTGATGTTTGCCTATGGCGGCATTGAAATCATCGGCATTACCGCTGGCGAAGCCAAAGATCCTGAGAAGTCGATTCCACGCGCCATTAATTCGGTTCCGCTGCGTATTCTGGTGTTCTACGTGGGCACGCTGTTTGTAATCATGTCTATTTACCCCTGGAACCAGGTGGGCACAAACGGCAGCCCGTTTGTCCTGACCTTCCAGCATATGGGGATCACCTTTGCCGCCGGTATCCTTAACTTCGTGGTGATCACCGCCTCGCTGTCGGCGATTAACAGCGATGTGTTCGGCGTGGGCCGTATGTTGCACGGCATGGCCGATCAGGGTAGCGCGCCGAAAGTGTTCGCGAAAACATCGCGTAACGGCGTGCCGTGGGTGACGGTTATGGTGATGACCGCCGCGCTGCTGCTGGCGGTCTATCTCAACTACATCATGCCGGAAAATGTGTTCCTGGTGATTGCCTCGCTGGCGACTTTCGCCACCGTCTGGGTGTGGATTATGATCCTGCTGTCGCAGATTTGGTTCCGCCGTCGCTTATCGCCGGAAGAGGTAAAAGCGCTGAAATTTAAAGTGCCGGGCGGTGTTACCACCACGATTATCGGTCTGGTCTTCCTGGTATTTATTATCGGGCTGATTGGTTATCACCCGGATACGCGTATTTCCTTATACGTGGGCTTTGCCTGGATTGCCCTGTTGCTGGTGGGCTGGATCGTTAAACGCCGCCACGACGCACGCACCCGCATCAACGCATAATTCTTCCCATCCCCGCCGCCTGGCGGGGATGTTGTTTTGGCGCTACGCTCAGCCTTCTCCACCTGTGAACTCCTCCCCTAAATAAACGCAAAATGAGGAAGGCGGCTTGTCGCCGATATGGCATGGTGGCGGCAAAATTGACCATGGGGAAATGATTATGTTGCAAGCCTGGCACCTTCCGGTGGCGCCTTTTATCAAACAGCACCCGCAGCGGCTGGAGATTACGCTGTGGTTGGCGGGCGAAGATTTGCCGCAGCGGGTGACGCTGCGGGCTGAGCATGATAACGAAGAGACCTCGATTCCGATGAAGCGCCTGCGTCGTCCGCCATACGAGGGCGTGACGGCCTGGCGGGCGTCAATTTCACTGGATGAGGGCCAGCCGCGCCGCCGCTATAGTTTCAAACTGCTGTGGCCCAGCCGCCAGCGCTGGTTTACCCCGCAGGGATTCAATGATTATCCGCCTGCGCGACTGGAACAATTCGCCTTTGATGCCCCGGACAGCGGCCCGTCATGGGTGGCTGACCAGATTTTCTATCAAATCTTCCCGGACCGTTTCGCCCGCAGCCTGCCACGGGAGGCCGGTCAGGATACGGTGTACTATCATCACGCCGCCCATCGCGACATTGTTCTGCGCGACTGGGATGAGCCGGTAACCGCAGACGCAGGCGGCTCCACCTTTTATGGCGGCGATCTGGACGGCATCAGCGAAAAGCTGCCGTGGCTGCAAAAGCTCGGCGTGACGGCGCTGTATCTTAACCCGGTGTTTACCGCGCCCAGCGTCCATAAATACGACACCCAGGATTACCGTCATGTGGACCCGCAGTTTGGCGGCGACCCGGCGCTGCTGCGCCTGCGGGAAAAGACCCGGCGCGCCGGTATGCGCCTGGTGCTGGACGGCGTATTTAATCACAGCGGTGATTCCCATCCATGGTTCGACAGGCACAATACGGCAACCGACGGGGCGTGCCATAACCCGGCGTCGCCTTACCGGGACTGGTACAGTTTTTCAGCGGAAGGGCAGGCGCTGGACTGGCTCGGCTACTCAAGCCTGCCGAAACTTGATTACCGATCCGCAACCCTAATCGACGAGATCTATCGGGGTGAAAACAGCGTGGTGCGCCACTGGCTGCGCGAGCCATGGTGTATGGATGGATGGCGGCTGGATGTGGTGCATATGCTGGGCGAAGCCGGCGGTGCGCAGAATAACCTGCAACATGTGCGCGGCATAACCCAGGCGGCAAAAGAGGCCAACCCGGACGCTTACGTTCTTGGTGAACACTTTGGCGATGCGCGTCAGTGGTTACAGGCTGATGTGGAAGACGCGGCGATGAACTATCGCGGCTTTACCTTGCCGCTGTGGGGCTTCCTGGCTAATACCGATATTTCCTACGATCCGCAGCAGATTGACGCCGAAACCTGCATCCGCTGGATGGAGCAGTATCGCGCCGGGCTTTCCCACCAGCAGCAGTTACGCATGTTTAATCAGCTCGACAGCCACGATACCGCACGCTTTAAGTCGCTGCTCGGGAAAGAGGTGGCCCGTTTGCCGCTGGGCGTGATATGGCTGTTTTGCTGGCCTGGCGTGCCCTGTATTTATTATGGGGATGAAGTGGGACTGGACGGAAATAACGATCCGTTTTGCCGCAAACCTTATCCGTGGGATCCCAAAAAACAGGATCGCGAACTGTTAGGGCTGTATCAGCGTCTGGCTAAACTGCGTAAACAGTCGCGGGCATTACGCTATGGCGGCTGCCATGTGCTATACGCTAAGGGGGATGTAGTGGTGTTTATGCGACTCTGGCAGCAGCAAAAAGTGTTGATTGCTATTAACCGGGGTGATGAAACGCACATTGAATTGCCCTGGTCGCCGCTACTCGTGAATACCGAATGGCGCGAAGCGGAAGGTAAGGCACAGATTGTTGGACAAACGCTGCGGATCCCTGCAGTTTCCGGCGGTATATGGCGCAATCGCTAAATCCGGTTTCGGAAATGCCTGGGTATTCCCGCCTCGCGCCATTTGAAACAATACGCGGCAGTCGCAGAGATCGATTAAAAGGAAACAGGCATGGATGGACTGATATTTTGGGCGGGGCTGTTACTGTTCTTTGTCCTTGTCGTCGCGCCAGTTATGGCGGTGATGGCATGGCGTAGAAGTAATACCGCCATGGATGAAATTACCCGGTTGCGTAACCGGGTAACCGAGCTTGAAACGCGGCTTGCTGATGCGCCGGTGGAGACGGTCACGACGGTGGCGACGGTGGCGACGCCTCAGGCGGTTACGCCGCCGCAAACTGAGGCGCAATCAGACGCCCGGCGCAGTTTTGAAGCCGATCTGATTGCCCGTGTGCAGCGCTATCGGCAGAAATCGCATGCCACTACCCCGTCAGAGGATCCGGTGGAACAGACGCCTTATCCCTGGCTTAACTCTCAGTTGACCTCTGCAGTCGCTGCCGGGCGTGTCGAGCCTGAACGCGTTGCTGAACCAGAACCTGCGCTGGCTACCCAGCCTGCTCAGGACGTTCCGCCTTCGCAATTTAGCGGCATGATCAGTTCACTTATCAGCTGGTTTATGCAGGGCAATCCGTTAGCCAAACTGGGCGTACTGCTGCTGTTTTTAGGGCTTGCCTACCTGTTTCGCTACACCGTTGAGCGCGACATGTTCCCGCTGGAATTACGCCTTGCGGCAGCGGCAGCCGGGGCGATGGGATTACTGTTCTTCGGTTTTCGTCTGCGCCATAAACAGCCGCTTTACGGCCTGATATTGCAGGGCGGTGCTACGGGCGCACTCTATCTCACCGTGTTCGGCGCTTTCCGGCTGTGGCAAATGTTGCCAATGACCCTGGCGTTCGGCCTGCTGTTGCTGATCTGCGCGGCCAGCGTGGGCCTTGCGGTACTGCAAAAGGCGCTGAGCCTGGCAATGCCCGCCAGTATCGGCGGCTATCTTGCGCCTCTTTTGCTTTCAACCGGTTCCGGCAATCATATTGCGCTGTTCTCGTTTTATTTGCTGCTCTCACTGGGCATTATGGCGATTAGCTGGTGGCAGCACTGGCGGGTGCTCAATCTGCTGGGCATGGCTTTTACTTTCGGCGTCGCCGGAATCTGGGGGCTCAACGGCTATCACCCGGATATCTATCTGAGCAGTCAGTTTTTCCTGATCGTGAATATTCTGCTGTTTGGCGTGCTGTGCGTGGGGCTGTCGCTGCGCGCTCAGGCCAGCCCGGAAAAACTTATCGACGGCGTGTTGCTGTTCGCGCCGCCGCTGATCGGTTTTGGGATGCAGTACGCGATCACCCGTCATTTTGCCTATGGCCCGGCGCTGTCTGCGCTGGGGTTTGGGCTACTTTATCTCTGCCTGGGTTGGGTTGTGCTGCGTCGCTATCCGGCGCAGGGGAAAATCCTCGTTATGGCGGCGCTGGCACTGGGCGGCGCATTTACCACGCTGGCAATACCACTGGCGCTGTCGGCGCGCTGGACGGCAATGGCCTGGGCGCTGGAAGGACTGGGCATTCTGTGGCTTGGCCTCCAGCAACGGCAATTGCGGATGAGCTATAGCGGTACCGGCTTGTTAGTGCTGGCACTGGCAAGCAGCATTTACGCCGCGTCACAGAGCATAACGCCGCTTTCCGGGGTGCTGGTCTTCGGCGTGTTGTGTGCGACCTGGTTTGCTGCCGCTTTACTCTGGCGCAAGGAAGAACACGTTATCAGTTTAAGCTTGCTGTACGGCGCAGTCGGTTTATGGATCATGACAATGGCCTACGCCTATGACGGATTGTTGAGTCCGCATATCAGCATGGCTACCGGCGTGCTGTTGCTCGCCTGTGTTTCCGTTGGGTGTTGGCGGTTCGCCGCGCAACGCCTGTCATGGCGCGAGCTGGGCTATACGCAATGGCTGCTCTGGCCGACATTATTTATTGCCGCCATCATCCAGATTTCGCAGCAACATGCGCTGCTCAGCGCCGGATGGCAGGGCGTAATGTGGCCGGTTGCTATCGCCTGCGCGCTGGCATTGCTCTATAAAGACGACCCTCGCCAGGAGGCGCGCCTCTCGCAAGGGCTGCATTTATCCCTGTTCTGGCTGGTTTTATTCATTCCGGGTATGGAAATTTATTGGTTCCTCGAGGATCTGCCCTGGGATTCGCGTGGATGGCAGGCGGGCGTGATTATGGCCAGTGCCGGAATTGCCATGATGTTGGTTTACGCCGGCCTTCGCCGTCGCCTCTGGCCCCTTTGCGTGTGGCCGACGCTTTATGGCACGATCGCGCTTTTGCCGTTGATTGCGCTACTGACCGTCATGCTGATAATCAGCAACTTACTTGATGGCGTGCTCCCGAACTGGCCGTGGATCCCGCTGCTGAATCCGCTGGAAATCGGCGCGGGTTATGGCTTACTCGCGTTGTGGATGGCAGCCCGATTTAACGATGCACATCCTGGCGTAGCGTATGCGCAGGTTTCATACGGCGTGCCGCGGGTGCTTCATGGACTGGCGTTCTGGTGGGTCAATGGCGTACTTATGCGCATCCTTGCCGGATACGGCGGCATTGCCTGGAAAATGGATGCGTTGTGGGCGTCTCGCCTGGTCCAGACCTCCTTCGCACTGTTCTGGACGGCGATTGCGCTGGTGGTGATGGTCAAAGCGACGCGCTCCGCCAACCGTAAAACCTGGATGGCTGGCGCGGCGCTACTCGGGGTCGTGATTGCGAAGCTGATGTTAGTGGACAGTGCCGGAGGCGGCGGGCTGGCGCGTGCGATTGCATTTATCGGCATGGCGGTGCTGGTGCTGATTGTCGGCTATTTTTCACCGCTGCCACCGAAAGCGGATGTAGAGAAGGCGGAAACGGAATGAAGGGATTACGAAACATTATTGTCATGGCCGCGTTTTGGCTGCCGATAGCTGGATTTGCAGAAGAGACGGCACCTGATATGCCGCAGGATTACGCGTGGGGAATGCAACTGGAGAGTGAAGAGGATGCGCCATTCTGGCAAATCCCGTTGCCGACGCAGGTTTACGAGCAAACCGTCTGGCCTGACTTACGGGATGTGCGGGTGTTTAATCGTCAGGGAGAAGCCGTGCCGTTCGCGCTGGCACAACAACAGGCGCCGCAGAGCGAGCCAAAGTCGGTGGCGCTGAAAGTCTTCCCGCTGGATATCAAACAGGTTAAATACGAAGGACAAAACAGCCTGACAGTGAAAATGCCTGGCGGAACGGAGGTGCATCTTGATGGCGAGGATGTGAAACGGATCAGTCAAAGCTTTCTGTTGACCTTACCTGATGGGCTTAAAACGCCGCTGGCGGTGGCCCAACTGCGTGCGGAATGGGTGAAACTGGCGCAAAACTGGCAGGCAAAAGTTGATCTCTATTCCAGCGCCGATTTAAAAAACTGGCGCTTGCAGGTTGAAGGTGCGCCGCTCATGGATCTCACGTCCGGTAACGATCGGCTCAAGCTGGATACGCTGCCGGCTGGCGTTATGCTCTCTGGCGACGGGCCGCGTTATTTGCTGATGACGGTTTATGACGCGCCTGCGCAATTCAGCGTGCAAAGCATGGAAGCGATCTCTTCAGCGGCTGATTTAAGTAATGCCTACGTTTATCTCCCTGCCCGTAAGGATAAAAGCGAGGCCAGTGAGGCGATATACAGCTGGGCGAACCCGCAGCCGCTGGCGGCGCTGGCGATCAACCCAGCCGCTGAAAACGAGGTGCTGCCGATAGAAATAGACTATCGTCACCGCGCTGATGAGCCTTGGAAACCCTTAGCCAAAACGGTCCTGTACCGAATGGGCGAGACGCAATCGGAACCCCAGGCGCTGAACGGCGAACCTGTACAGGCCATTCGCATAAAAGGCATCAATACTCGCTGGCGCGATGCGCCGCCGGAAGTCCAGGGATTGCGCGTAAGCCAGACGCTGGTGTTTATCCCCCAGGGTTCAGGCCCCTTTATGTTGGCATGGGGTAACAAAGCCGCCAAACCGCAGGCAATGGCGCTGAACATGATGATCCCGGAGAAACTGCGGGCGCGGTACACGCTGGATACGCTACCGGTCGCCACTGAAGCCGACACGCTCACGCTGGGAGGCGAGGCGCGGCTCACGGCCGTTGATCCGGCGGAACGCAGAAGCCAGATGATGACCATGGCGATTTGGGGAGTGTTGATCGTCGGCGTTCTGGCGCTGCTCTGGGTCGCATACCGGCTATGGCGTGAGGTGAAAGCGAAGCCCTGAGTTTTTGGCATAAAAAAAGGCCCGCATGCGGGCCTTTTCATTGAAGATTCGATTACAGTTTGGAGACGTTTTCGCTCAGGTATTTTGCTACGCCGTCCGGGGACGCGTTCATACCTTCTTTGCCTTTTTCCCACTGAGCCGGGCACACATCGCCGTGCTCTTCGTGGAACTGCAGCGCGTCAACCATACGCAGCATTTCATCAATATTACGGCCCAGCGGCAGATCGTTAACAACCTGATGGCGAACCACGCCCGCTTTGTCGATCAGGAAAGAGCCGCGCAGTGCAACGCCTGCGTCCGGGTGTTCGATGCCGTAAGCCTGCTGAATTTCACGTTTGATATCGGCAACCATGGCGTACTGAACCGGGCCAATACCGCCTTTATCTACCGGGGTGTTACGCCATGCGTTGTGTACGAACTCAGAGTCGAAAGACACGCCAACAACTTCCACGCCGCGTTTCTGGAATTCTGCGTAACGCTTGTCGAATGCAATCAGTTCAGACGGGCACACAAAGGTGAAATCCATCGGCCAGAAAAACAGAACGGCTGCTTTTCCATCGATATGTTTTTTGAAGTTGAAGTTTTCAACGATTTCGCCACTTCCCAGAACGGCTGCAGCGGTAAAATCCGGCGCCTGACGAGTTACCAGTACCATGAGGACTCCTTGGTGTTATTGAGATGAGTAGAACGCAACGCGGGCCAGTATAACGAATTTTCGCGGGTTCACCCGGATGAATAAACCGATTATTCAGATAGGTTTTGCCTATCGATAATATAGGTTGCAATGAGAGAAAAACCAGAATAGCCCTTTTTTTAAAAAGGGCAATATTTCCCTTAAGAGGTTGTGAGGGTCATAAAATTTTCTGTTCCGCCATGCTCATCATACGGGGATAGAATTGCCAGAAGCGCTGTTCAAGCGCGTCATAATTGGCGTCCAGATCGCCCCAGCTTTGTTGCAGCGCGGACAGCTTTGGTCTACGACTGGCCATGCCGTTAAGCACATTGCCAATAAACGCCATATCGCTGTAGCGCTCCAGCCAGCGTTCAGACCACAAATAGTTATTCAGGTTGATAAAACGCGGCGGAGTAAGGGGCAGATGCTGACCAATCTCACTCTGGGCCTGGGCTACGAAACGCGGCAGTTCCAGCTCGGGAGAAAGCCGGTCCCAATGGCGTGAAACAAAATGATCCCACATCACATCCAGAGCGATAGGTGCCACGCGACGGGTTTCAGGGCGAAACCACGTTTTCGCTTCGAGCACTTCCGGGAGCGTATCGGTCATCACGTCCACCCGGCGGTGCATATAAATTCCGGCGACCACATCGGCCGCATAATCGCCCGTGGGATCGCCGCGCACAAAGTCGGCCAGCAAATTGCCGAGCAGCGAACTGTCTGCGAGTCGGGCGAGATGAAGGTGGGCGAGAAAATTCATATCTGGATTCCAATAAAAGCGGTAACGGGGTGAACGGGTTGCAGCTAAAGCGCCCCGGCACTAGACTATAGCGCCTGTTTTTTCGAGCTGGATTAACAGACTATTTTACTTGCTGGAGAGCGATAGCGCCTGTTGACGGGCGAATCTCTCCTGGCTTTGACAAAAACCCCTGTTAAGCAGGCTCTACGTTTTAGTGTGAATTGCCATGCGCGTTGCCGATTTTTCCTTTGAATTACCTGAATCCCTGATTGCTCATTATCCGCTGCCAGGCCGGAGTTCCTGCCGTTTACTGTCTCTTGACGGGCCAACCGGCGCGCTGACGCATGGCACTTTCACCGATCTGCTGGAAAAGCTCAACCCGGGCGATCTGCTGGTGTTTAACAATACCCGCGTTATTCCGGCGCGCATGTTTGGCCGTAAAGCCAGCGGCGGAAAGATTGAAGTGCTGGTCGAGCGCATGCTGGATGATAAGCGCGTGCTGGCCCACGTCCGCGCCTCGAAAGCGCCGAAGCCGGGCGCAGAGCTGCTGCTGGGCGAGGACGAAAGCGTTAAAGCGACCATGACGGCGCGTCACGATGCGCTGTTTGAAATTGAGTTCGACGATGCGCGGGCGGTGCTGGATATTCTGAACGATATCGGCCATATGCCGCTGCCGCCTTATATCGACCGCCCGGATGAAGAAGCCGATCGCGAACTGTACCAGACGGTGTATAGCGAAAAACCCGGCGCCGTCGCGGCGCCGACCGCCGGTCTGCACTTTGACGAACCGCTGCTGGAGAAATTGCGCCAGAAAGGCGTGGAGATGGCCTTCGTTACACTGCATGTGGGTGCCGGCACCTTCCAGCCGGTACGCGTCGACAGCATTGAAGATCACATCATGCACTCCGAGTACGCCGAAGTGCCGCAGGACGTGGTGGATGCGGTATTAGCCTGTAAAGCGCGCGGCAACCGGGTTATTGCCGTAGGCACCACTTCGGTGCGTTCGCTGGAGAGCGCGGCAAAGGCGGCGAAAAACGACCTGATCGAACCGTTCTTCAACGATACCCAAATCTTTATCTATCCCGGCTATCAGTACAGTGTCATTGACGCGCTGATCACCAATTTCCACCTTCCGGAATCGACGCTGATCATGCTGGTATCGGCGTTTGCGGGTTATAAACACACCATGAACGCATACCATGAAGCAGTAAAAGCGGAGTATCGCTTTTTTAGCTATGGCGATGCGATGTTTATTACGTACAATCCGTCGGCGAAAGACGAACGGCCTTAAGCCCGCTTTGATTGACGCGCCTGGATGAGCCGGGCGCGTTTTGTATTTCACGCCAGACTGTTTCTCTGGCGCAGGAGAAAACATGAATTTTGAATTACAGACTACCGATGGCCGCGCCCGTCGTGGCCGCCTGGTATTTGAGCGCGGCGTGGTTGAAACGCCTGCGTTTATGCCTGTCGGCACCTACGGCACCGTTAAAGGCATGACGCCAGAAGAAGTTGAAGCCACTGGCGCGCAAATTATTTTAGGCAACACCTTCCACCTGTGGCTGCGTCCCGGCCAGGAAATCATGAAGCTGCACGGCGATCTGCATGATTTTATGCAGTGGAAAGGCCCGATCCTTACCGATTCCGGCGGTTTCCAGGTTTTCAGCCTCGGCGATATTCGTAAAATCACCGAGCAGGGCGTGCATTTCCGTAACCCAATCAACGGCGATCCGATTTTCCTCGATCCGGAAAAATCCATGGAAATTCAGTACGATCTCGGTTCCGATATCGTCATGATTTTCGATGAGTGCACCCCGTATCCGGCTGACTGGGATTACGCGAAGCGCTCGATGGAAATGTCGCTGCGCTGGGCAAAACGCAGCCGCGATCGCTTTGATTCCCTTGGCAATAAAAACGCGCTGTTCGGTATTATCCAGGGCAGCGTTTACGAAGATTTACGTGATATCTCCGTCAAGGGACTAGTAGAGATTGGCTTTGATGGCTACGCTGTCGGCGGTTTAGCTGTGGGCGAGCCGAAAGAAGACATGCATCGCATTCTTGAACACGTTTGCCCGCAGATCCCGGCAGATAAACCGCGTTACCTGATGGGCGTGGGTAAACCGGAAGATCTGGTGGAAGGGGTGCGTCGCGGCATCGATATGTTCGACTGCGTTATGCCTACGCGTAACGCCCGTAATGGTCACCTTTTCGTCACTAATGGCGTCGTGAAGATTCGCAATGCGAAGTACAAAAGCGACACAGCGCCACTGGATGAAGAGTGCGATTGCTACACCTGTCGCAATTATTCACGTGCTTACTTGCATCATCTCGATCGTTGCAACGAAATACTGGGTGCGCGTCTCAATACCATTCATAACCTTCGCTACTATCAGCGCTTAATGGCTGGTTTACGCAAGGCTATCGAAGAGGGTAAATTAGAGCGCTTCGTTGCGGATTTTTACCAACGCCAGGATAGACCGGTTCCACCTTTGAATGTTGATTAATTAAATAATGAGGGAATTTTAATGAGCTTTTTCATTTCTGATGCGGTAGCGGCAACAGGTGCTCCGGCGCAGGGTAGCCCGATGTCACTGATTCTGATGCTGGTGGTGTTTGGTCTGATTTTCTACTTCATGATCCTGCGTCCGCAGCAAAAGCGCAGCAAAGAGCATAAAAAGCTGATGGACTCCATCGCCAAGGGTGATGAAGTACTGACTAACGGCGGTCTGGTTGGTCGCGTGACCAAAGTAGCGGAAAGCGGCTATATCGCTATCGCTCTGAACGACACCACTGAAGTGGTTATCAAGCGTGACTTCGTCGCAGCCGTCCTGCCGAAAGGCACCATGAAGGCGCTGTAATCTTCCGTTTTCCCAAAGGGAACTGCCGTGTTAAACCGTTATCCTTTGTGGAAGTACATCATGCTGGTCGTCGTGATTATCGTCGGCCTGCTTTATGCCCTTCCCAACCTGTATGGTGAGGATCCGGCTGTTCAGATCACTGGCGCGCGCGGTGTCGCCGCCAGTGAGCAAACGCTGAATCAGGTCCAGACCACCTTAAATCAACAAAAAATAACCGCGAAGTCTGTGGCGCTGGAGCAAGGCAGCATTCTTGCCCGTTTCGACTCCACCGATACTCAGTTACGCGCGCGCGAAGCGCTGATGGACGTGCTGGGTGATAACTACGTCGTCGCGCTTAACCTTGCGCCGGCAACGCCACGCTGGTTGACGTCTATTAATGCTGAGCCGATGAAGCTGGGTCTCGACCTGCGCGGCGGCGTTCACTTCCTGATGGAAGTGGATATGGATACTGCGCTGGGCAAGCTCCAGGAGCAGAACATGGACAGCCTGCGTAGCGATCTGCGTGAAAAAGGCATTGCGTACACCACCGTGCGTAAAGCTGATAATTACGGATTGAATATCGTCTTTCGTGACAGCGCCGCCCGTGACGCCGCCATTTCCTGGCTTTCGCCGCGTCATCGCGATCTGGTGATTTCCAGCCAGGGCGACAATACGCTGCGTGCCGTCATGAGCGACGAACGTTTGAAAGAAGCGCGCGAATATGCGGTTCAGCAGAACATTAACATTCTGCGTAACCGTGTAAACCAACTGGGTGTGGCGGAACCGCTGGTTCAACGTCAGGGCGCAGACCGCATTGTGGTTGAGCTGCCGGGTATCCAGGATACCGCACGCGCTAAAGAGATTCTGGGCGCGACGGCAACGCTGGAATTCCGTCTGGTAAACACCAATGTCGATCAGGCAGCGGCGGCTTCCGGACGTATACCGGGCGACTCTGAAGTGAAGCAAACCCGTGAAGGTCGGCCAGTTGTGCTGTACAAACGCGTTATCTTAACGGGCGACCATATTACCGATTCCACTTCCAGTACCGATGAATACAACCAGCCGCAGGTGAATATTTCACTGGATAGCGCGGGCGGTAACATCATGTCTAATTTCACCAAGGACAATATCGGTAAACCGATGGCGACCCTGTTTGTGGAATATAAAGACAGCGGGAAAAAAGATGCCTCTGGCCGTACGATTCTGGCCAAGCAGGAAGAAGTGATCAACGTGGCGAACATTCAGTCGCGTTTGGGTAACAGCTTCCGCATTACCGGTATCGACAACCCGAACGAAGCGCGTCAGCTGTCGCTGCTGCTGCGTGCCGGTGCGTTGATCGCGCCGATTCAGATTGTTGAAGAGCGCACCATTGGGCCAACGTTGGGTATGCAAAACATTACCCAGGGTCTGGAAGCGTGTCTGGCAGGTCTGGCCGTATCCATCCTGTTTATGATCATCTTCTATAAGAAGTTTGGTCTGATCGCGACCACGGCGCTGCTTGCCAACCTGGTCCTGATTGTTGGGATCATGTCGCTGTTGCCTGGGGCCACGCTCACCATGCCGGGGATTGCGGGTATCGTATTAACCCTTGCGGTTGCGGTAGACGCCAACGTACTGATTAACGAACGTATCAAAGAAGAGTTGAGCAACGGACGTTCAGTACAACAGGCGATTGATGAAGGCTACAAAGGCGCGTTCAGTTCCATCTTCGATGCGAACGTGACCACGCTCATTAAAGTGCTCATCCTGTACGCAGTGGGTACCGGCGCGATTAAAGGCTTTGCAATTACCACCGGCATTGGCGTGGCGACATCCATGTTTACCGCAATTGTCGGTACTCGTGCCATCGTGAACCTGCTGTACGGCGGCAAACGCATTAAAAAGCTGTCTATTTGAGGAGTGCGTTGTGGCACAGGATTATACTGTTGAACAATTGAACCATGGCCGTAAAGTCTATGACTTTATGCGCTGGGATTACTGGGCCTTCGGCATCTCAGGTCTGCTGCTTATCGCCTCGCTTATTATCATTGGCGTAAAGGGCTTTAACTGGGGGCTCGACTTTACCGGTGGTACGGTCATTGAAATTTCGCTGGAAAAACCGGCTGATATGGATTTGATGCGTGAATCGCTGGTAAAAGCGGGCTTTGAAGATCCGCTGCTGCAAAACTTCGGCAGCAGCCGCGACATCATGGTGCGTATGCCGCCTGCGGAAGGCGCAACCGGCGGACAGGTTCTGGGTAGCAAGGTCGTTAGCGTGATTAACGATGCGACCAGCCAGAATGCCGTGGTGAAGCGTATTGAGTTTGTCGGCCCTAGCGTGGGCGCGGAACTGGCGCAAACCGGCGCGATGGCGCTGCTGGTCGCGCTGATCTCTATCCTTGTCTACGTTGGGTTCCGCTTTGAGTGGCGTCTGGCGGCGGGCGTGGTTATCGCGCTGGCGCATGACGTGGTGATTACCATGGGCGTGCTGTCGCTGTTCCATATTGAAGTGGACCTGACGATTGTCGCGTCACTGATGTCGGTTATCGGCTACTCGCTGAACGACAGCATCGTGGTTTCTGACCGTATTCGTGAAAACTTCCGCAAGATCCGTCGCGGTACGCCTTACGAAATCTTTAACGTGTCACTGACCCAGACGCTGCATCGTACCTTGATCACCTCCGGTACGACGTTAGTGGTGATTTTGATGCTCTACCTGTTTGGCGGCACCATGCTGCAGGGCTTCTCCCTGACCATGCTGATCGGTGTGTCCATTGGTACGGCTTCATCCATCTACGTCGCGTCTGCGCTGGCGTTGAAACTGGGTATGAAGCGCGAGCACCTGATCCAGCAGAAAGTGGAGAAAGAGGGCGCCGATCAGCCTTCGATTCTGCCTTAATGCCTAAAGCGTTACTAAAATCCCGGCCTGGTGGCCGGGATTTTTTTTGCCTGTTATTGCCGCGCCGTTTACTGTGGCTCAGCAAATCTTTGAAGAACTGACGACAAGGAGCGATTTGCCATGACCGAACCACGCCGTATCGTCGTAAAATCCGTCCCCCAGCCGACCTGCTGGCATGCTGTACCCTCCGTTCCGCTAACCGATGAAACGCTCCGGATACGCAAAGCGCGAGTGCTTGAGCGCATGGCGCGATTATCGCTGGATGCGCTGGTGGTCTACGCCGACAAAGAACACGGGGCGAATTTTGAATACCTCACCGGCTTCATTCCGCGCTTTGAAGAGGCGCTGCTGGTGCTGCACAGCGATGGCGAAGCGGCACTGGTGCTCGGCAATGAAAACCTGAAACTTGCCGCCCATGCCCGACTGGCTAACCGTGTGGTGCACGCGCCGTGGTTTTCGCTGCCCAACCAGCCGATGACTACTACCGCCTCGTTGCCGGACACGTTGCGTTTAGCGGGGCTGGAAGGCAAACAACGCATTGGGATCGCAGGCTGGAAGCTGTTTACCAGTGAGCACGATGACAATGGCCGCCTGTTCGATTTGCCGTCTTTTATCCTCGATTCGCTGCGTAGTGCGGTCTCTCCCGAATGCGCGCTGATCAACGTGACGGGCGTGTTTATCTCCCCGGCTAGCGGGGCGCGCATTACCAATAATGCCAATGAACTGGCGCACTATGAATATGGCGCGAATCTGGCATCAACGGCCATTTTGACGGCGTTGAACGCTATTGAGCCGGGTAAAACCGAGAAGCAGATCGGCGCGTTGCTGGCGGCGGACGGGCAGGCGAACAACGTGATTATGATTGCCGCGACAGGTGAGCGCTTCGCCGGTGCCAACCTTTATCCCGGTGACAAGATGATTCAGCGCGGCGACAAGTTTTCGCTGACCACCAGCTACAAAGGCGGGTTAAGTAGCCGCGCCGCGTACGTGGTGGAGAATGAAACGGAGCTGGCGCCGCAGGTTGCGGATTATCTCGACGTGGTGGCGATCCCTTACTATCGCGCCGTGGTGGGCTGGCTGGAACACCTGCGCGTTGGGATTACCGGCGGGGAAATTTACCAGTTGATTGAAACTCTGCTGCCGAAAAGCGAGTACCACTGGCACCTCAATCCCGGCCATCTGGTGGCCGATGAAGAGTGGATGTGTTCGCCGATAATGTCTGATTCAGTCATTCCCTTAGCCAGCGGTATGCTGCTGCAAATCGACATTATTCCGTCGCGGGCAGGGTACGCGGGGGCCAGCATTGAAGATACTGTCGCGCTGGCTGATGCCGCGTTGCGAGCTCAGCTGGCTAGTGATTACCCGGCAGTATGGGCGCGTATCGTGGCGCGGCGCGAATACATTCAACGCTATCTGGGGATTCGATTGTCTGAGGATGTTTTACCGTTTTCTAACACGGTGGGGTATTTACGTCCGTGGTTACTGGATAAAACCCGGGCGTTACGCTGCGAGGCGTGAAGAAAAGCCGGTCATTATGGGGAGAGAATGACCGGCGTAGTAACTTAGAAGTTGTAACCTACTACCAGGTAGCCACCCCAGCCGGTGGAACGGACGTTAAAGTTGCCGTTGCCGAAGTTCAGCTCAGCATCATCCGCCCATTGGCCGCCGTTATGCCAGTAACGCGCTACCAGCGCATAGTGCAGGTGATCGTAGTTCAGCGACAGGATGTGGCTGGACGCAATCGAGTTGTTGGTACGGGCTTTGTTGCCGTTCAGATCGCGGAAATCTTTGTCGCCCAGATCTGAACCCCAGTCAAAGTTGGTGAAGCCGATATAGTTCAGGTTACCGCCCCACAGCGGGGTAATTGGCACAAAGTATTTCACTTTGAAACGGTAGCCATCCCATTCGTTTTCGTTCGCCGCGCCGTAGTTCTGCCACTGATATTTGGCATACACGTTCATGGACAGGCTCATTGGCAGGCCGGTGTCGATATCGGTACCCAGACCCATGTACCAGGTGCTCTGACGACCAGACTCGTTACGGCCCATGTCGTAGATATAGTTGTTCGCGAAATACCACTCTTTGAACGGACCAAACGCCAGGCTGGTGTTGGTCAGCTTGTCGATGGAGAAGCGCGGTTCAATTTCCATAAACAGCGGAGAACCGTGGTTCCAGATACCTTTCGCATCGGAGTTACCGCCGAAGAATACCGGTGCATCCACGTAACCGTAGAAATCAAACCAGTCTTTTTTGGCGAACGCTTCGTATTCCAGATAGGTATCGTTGCGGATCTGCGGTCCAAAGCGGGTGTGATAGCTGCCCACCACGTTCACGCTCTGATGCCACCAGTCGGAAAGGTATTGAGGTTGATTGGTTTCTTCCGCGCTGGAAGAGAAAGAAGCGGAAAGCGCCAGTGCCGCACCGGCAGCTAAAACGTATTTTTTCATGGTTATTGCCACTTTTAGATGAAATCCCCTGCGGGAGATAAGGTATTTGTCCATGCCCCGCCAGCCGTCGCGAGGGATGTTATTGTGGTCACTATTATAGAAATCATTGCTCACAAAAATATGTGTTGTTTCACATTCCTGTCTTATGCGTAAACGATTGCGTTCACGTTTACACACATTAGGCGGCAGAATTCTATCCGAACATTGAACCGGTGAATAATAAAAAAGGGTTTTAAATGTGAAAAAAATAACAAGGCCGGGCATTACCGGCCTTTGTATTACGGCATGGCGGGGGCGGGGTCAGTCTGAAGAGGTTGAATGTCATGAACGCGGACAAACCCAAGCTGGTCTGGCGTAATGCCGTTTAGCTTGACGGGAATCGATACGTCGCTGGGCGCTAAAATACTGGCCGGGGCGCTGAACTGTTGGTTTTGTACGTTAACTTCCTGATAGTTTTCCGTGGTGCCCTGAAGTTGTCCCCACTCAATCGTGCCGGTAAACGCCGGGAACGGTGTACTGGATTCGCCCTGAATGCGCAGCGTCGCCAGCGTACCGCTCGCGTCTGCCGCAACATTCGCCAGCGAGATTTTCATCATCCCCAACTGGCTGTTTAACCGGGCAGGGGTGTTTGCGCCCGGCAGTAAGTAAGCGCCGCTTTGTGAACGGGCATTAAGGGCGTTTTGCTGGGTAATTTTTACAGTCTCCTGCTGAAGCTTACCCATCTCTTTATTGAGCGTACTCACGCTGCGGTGCATTTGACGGACTTCGCTTTGCGGTGCGCAGGCGGCGAGCAATAAAGGCGTAACGAGGAATAAAAGTTTGAAAGGGGTTCTCATCATGACGATCCTGTGTGTTTTTATTGCTTTAATGCTAGCGTGCGCGCATAAAAAATCCTTCATCCCTTGTCTCAAAAGCGCTGCATCTTTGTTGTGGTGCCAGTTCAGGTTACACTAACACCCAGTCTAAATTTTCTTCAGGACGCGCTATGCATTGCCCATTCTGTTTCGCTGTGGATACCAAAGTCATTGACTCTCGCCTTGTTGGGGAAGGTTCGTCGGTGCGCCGTCGCCGTCAGTGCCTGGTGTGCCATGAACGCTTCACAACCTTTGAAGTGGCGGAACTGGTGATGCCCCGGGTCATTAAAAGCAACGACGTTCGCGAACCCTTTAACGAAGATAAACTTCGCAGCGGCTTTCAGAAGGCCCTCGAAAAACGGCCGGTCAGCGCAGACGACGTCGAAATGGCGATTAACCACATAAAATCGCAGCTGCGCGCCACCGGGGGAACGTGAGGTCACCAGCAAGATGATTGGCAATCTGGTGATGGAACAGCTCAAAAAGCTGGATAAGGTCGCCTATATTCGTTTCGCTTCTGTGTATCGCAGTTTCGAAGACATCCGTGAATTTGGCGAAGAGATCGCCCGTTTGCAGGATTAACCTGATGCAGGATGAAATTTTCATGGCGCGGGCGCTCAAACTGGCGCAACGCGGTCGTTTTACCACTTCTCCCAATCCCAACGTTGGCTGCGTGATCGTGCGCGATGGCGAAGTGGTTGGCGAAGGTTTTCACTATCGCGCCGGTGAACCCCATGCTGAAGTCCATGCATTGCGGATGGCGGGCGATAAAGCCCGGGGTGCGACAGCCTATGTGACGCTGGAACCTTGCAGCCATCACGGGCGTACGCCGCCGTGCTGTGACGCGCTGATTGCGGTAGGCGTATCCCGTGTCGTCGCCGCGATGCAAGACCCGAACCCCCAGGTCGCCGGGCGCGGCTTATATCGTCTCAAGCAAGAAGGCATTGAAGTCAGCCACGGCCTGATGATGAATGAAGCGGAAGCCCTGAATAAAGGCTTTCTGAAGCGGATGCGTACGGGGTTTCCGTTTGTCCAGCTTAAACTTGGTGCGTCGCTGGATGGCCGCACGGCGATGGCGAGCGGTGAAAGCCAGTGGATCACCTCCGCCGAATCACGTCGCGATGTGCAACGCTTCCGGGCGCAAAGTAGCGCGATTCTCACCAGCAGCGCCACGGTACTGGCTGACGATCCGTCCCTGACGGTGCGCTGGAACGAGCTGGATGCCGCCACCCAGGCGCTGTATCCGCAAGACCAGGTGCGGATGCCGACGCGAATTGTGATTGATTCACAAAACCGCGTAACGCCCGATCATAAGATTATTCATCAGCCAGGCGAAACCTGGCTGGCGCGCACTCAGCCCGATGACACCCAGTGGCCGGAAGGAGTGACGCAACTGCCTGTGCCGGCGCATAACGGCCATCTTGATTTAGTGGTCCTGATGATGCTGCTGGGCAAACGCCAGATTAATTCGATTTGGGTCGAGGCGGGCGCAGAACTGTCCGGCGCGCTGTTGCAGGCGGGCGTGGTGGACGAGATTGTGCTCTATATCGCGCCGAAGCTGCTTGGTAACGATGCGCGCGGGCTATTTACCCTGCCTGGCCTTGAAAAGCTGGTGGATGCGCCCTCACTTAGATTCAGCGAGATACGACCGGTTGGCCCGGATTTGTGCCTGCGTCTTACGTTACAATAATGCCGAGTTTTAAAACGTAAGCAGCCCATAAAAAAACATGATAGAATCCGCCCCCCTGCGGGGCCAAATGAACCCGTTAAGGAAGAGTATGAACGTTATCGAAGCTACTGTTGCTACCCCGGACGCTCGCGTCGCCATCACCATCGCGCGTTTTAACAACTTCATCAACGACAGCCTGCTGGAAGGCGCTCTCGACGCGCTTAAACGTATCGGCCAGGTTAAAGATGAAAACATCACCGTGGTTTGGGTGCCAGGCGCTTATGAGCTGCCACTGGCGGCGGGCGCCTTAGCGAAAACCGGCAAATATGATGCCGTTATCGCGCTGGGAACGGTGATCCGCGGCGGTACTGCCCACTTCGAATACGTTGCCGGCGGTGCGAGCAATGGTCTGGCGCATGTCGCGCAGGACAGTGAAATCCCGGTAGCCTTCGGCGTACTCACCACTGAAAGTATTGAACAAGCCATCGAACGCGCTGGCACAAAAGCCGGTAACAAAGGTGCTGAAGCAGCCCTTACCGCGCTTGAAATGATTAATGTATTGAAAGCCATTAAGGCCTGATTTTAAGGGGAATTCCGTGAAACCTGCTGCTCGTCGCCGCGCCCGTGAATGTGCCGTCCAGGCACTTTACTCCTGGCAATTGTCCCACAACGACATCGCTGATGTTGAATACCAGTTCCTGGCGGAACAGGACGTCAAAGACGTGGACGTGCTGTACTTTCGTGAACTGCTGTCCGGAGTGGCGACCAACAGCGCGTATCTCGACGGCCTGATGCAACCTTACCTGTCCCGTCTGCTGGACGAACTGGGCCAGGTAGAAAGAGCAGTATTGCGCATCGCGCTGTATGAACTCTCTAAACGTCAGGATGTGCCTTACAAAGTTGCCATCAACGAAGCGATTGAGCTGGCGAAAACCTTCGGTGCTGAAGATAGTCATAAGTTCGTCAATGGCGTGCTGGACAAAGCCGCTCCGCAAATCCGCCCCAATCGCAAATAATCTGATCCTCTGGCCGGATGCTTATCCGGCCTTTCTCTTTTTTATGCGAGGCATAACGCATGGCATGCGGCGAATTTTCCCTTATTGCCCGTTATTTTGATCGCGTGAGAAGCTCTCGACGTGATGTGGAAACCGGTATCGGTGACGATTGCGCACTGCTCACGGTTCCCGACAAACAAACTCTGGCAATAAGCACCGATACGCTGGTCAGCGGCATTCACTTTTTGCCGGATATCTGTCCACGCGATTTGGGCTATAAAGCACTGGCGGTTAACCTCAGCGACCTGGCGGCTATGGGCGCCGATCCCGCGTGGCTAACCCTGGCGCTGACCCTACCAGAGGTCGACGAAGCGTGGCTGGAGGCCTTTAGCGACAGCCTGTTTGAACTTCTGAACTATTACGATATGCAGCTGATCGGCGGCGATACCACTCGCGGGCCCCTGTCAATGACGCTGGGTATTCATGGCTTTGTGCCGAATGGCCGCGCCCTGAAGCGCGCCGGTGCCAAACCGGGCGACTGGATTTACGTGACCGGCACGCCAGGCGACAGCGCGGCGGGGCTGGCGATTCTGCAAAATCGCTTAACGGTGAACAACGCGGTCCAGGCTAACTACCTGAAAGAGCGCCATCTGCGTCCTACGCCGCGTATTCTGCAAGGCCAGGCACTGCGTGATATCGCCAGCAGCGCCATCGATCTCTCCGACGGTTTAATCTCCGATCTCGGGCATATCCTGAAAGCCAGCGATTGCGGAGCGCACGTGGCGCTTGATGCGCTGCCGTTCTCCGACACGCTGCGTGAAAACGTAACGCGTGAGCAGGCAGAACTGTTCGCCCTGACCGGCGGAGAAGATTATGAGTTGTGCTTTACGGTGCCGGAACTTAATCGCGGTGTGATTGACGTGGCGCTGGGCCGCCTGGGCGTGCCCTATACCTGTATCGGGCAAATCACGGCGGATGTGAAAGGATTGCACTTCACTCGCGACGGTGAGCCGGTGGAAATCACCGGCAACGGGCACGATCATTTTTTGTCGGTCTGACTTCTACGTTCCCTCTCCTTAACGCAAGGAGAGGGAACAGTCCTTACTTAAAGCCCACCACCGGGTGCGGCTGATAAGGCGTTTCGAGTTCCGCAATTTCTATATCGCTCAGGGTTAACTCGACTGCGCCCAGCAAATCATCCAGCTGTTCTTCACGGGATGCGCCAATAATCGGCGCGGCAATAGCGGGCTTGCTCAGCACCCACGCCAGCGCCACCTGTGCCCGCGACACGCCTTTATCTTCAGCGATAGCAGCAACGCGCTCGGCGATTTTCGCGTCATTCTCTTCGGTCTGTTGATACAGCGTTTTGCCGAACTCATCGGAAACCAGTCGTGCGGTCGTTTCGCCCCACGGACGCGTTAAGCGGCCACGCGCCAGCGGGCTCCAGGGGATCACCGCCACGCTTTCTTTCAGGCACAGCGGCAACATGCCTTGCTCTTCTTCGCGGTTAATCAGATTGTAATGATCCTGCATGGTGACGAAGCGCGCCCAGCCGTGCTGATCCTGCAGCGCCAGCGCCTGGGCAAACTGTTCGGTGTGCATGGAAGATGCGCCGATATAGCGCGCTTTACCCGACTTCACCACATCGTTTAACGCTTCAAGCGTCTCTTCGATTGGCGTGTTGTAGTCCCAACGGTGGATTTGCAGCAGATCAACATACTCCATCCCCAGGCGATGCAGGCTGTCGTCGATAGAGCGCAGGATCTGGGCCCGCGACAGGCCTTCAGGCAGATCGCCGACCTGATGGAACACTTTGGTGGCGACCACGACTTCTTCACGCCGGGCAAAATCTTTCAGGGCGCGGCCTAAAATCTCTTCGCTGCTGCCGTCGGAGTAACTGTTGGCGGTGTCGAAAAAGTTGATGCCTTTCTCTATGGCGTGTTTGATGATCAGTCGGCTGCTCTCTTCCGGCAACGTCCAGGCGTGCTTGCCCCGGTCCGGTTCGCCAAATGTCATACAGCCCAGGCAAAGACGGGATACCCTGAGATCGGTTTTTCCTAAATTATTGTATTGCATGCTTCCTCTCCAGCTATCGGGTAACAAAGGTCATCCGTTAAGCATAGCAGGAGAGGAAAAGAGCGGGCGTTACGCCTGGTCCAGCCAGGTGCGGATTTTTGCTTCCATGCCAGCGGCATTGAGGCCGATTTCGGCACGGGCTTCGTCCTGAGTACCCTGAGGGATAAAGAAATCCGGCAGGCCGATATTCAGCACCGGCACCGCTTTGCGATGTGCCATCAGCACTTCATTCACGCCGCTGCCTGCACCGCCCATAATGGCGTTTTCTTCAATCGTGACCAGCGAGTCGTGGCTGGCGGCCAGTTCCAGAATCAATGCTTCATCCAGCGGCTTCACAAAACGCATATCCACCAGCGTGGCGTTAAGCGATTCTGCCACGGCGGTGGCGTCCGGCATCAGCGTGCCGAAATTCAGGATCGCGATTTTCTCGCCCTGGCGTTTGACCACACCTTTACCTATCGGCAGCATCTCCAGCGGCGTTAAGGTAACGCCCACCGCATTCCCGCGCGGGTAACGTACCGCCGTAGGACCGGCGCTGTAGTGATAGCCGGTATACAGCATCTGACGACATTCGTTTTCATCGCTCGGCGTCATAATCACCATGTCCGGGATACAGCGCAGGAACGATAAATCAAACGCGCCCTGGTGGGTTTGTCCGTCTGCGCCCACAATCCCGGCGCGATCAATGGCGAACATCACCGGCAGCTTCTGGATCGCCACATCGTGGATCACCTGATCGTAAGCGCGCTGCAGGAACGTAGAGTAAATCGCAACGATGGGTTTATAGCCGCCAATGGCTAATCCCGCCGCCAGCGTGACCGCGTGTTGTTCGGCGATGGCGACGTCAAAATAGCGATCCGGGAATTTACGCGAGAATTCCACCATACCGGACCCCTCGCGCATCGCGGGAGTAATCGCCATTAGCTTACTGTCTTTGGCGGCGGTTTCGCACAGCCAGTCGCCGAAGATTTTCGAATAGCTTGGCAGGCCGCCGCTGCTTTTCGGCAGGCACCCGCTTTGCGGGTCAAATTTCGGCACCGCGTGGAAGGTGATGGGATCTTTTTCCGCCGGCTCGTAACCACGGCCTTTCTTGGTCATGATATGCAGGAACTGCGGACCTTTCAGATCGCGCATGTTTTTCAGGGTGTGCACAAGGCCAAGCACATCATGACCATCAACCGGCCCGATATAGTTAAAGCCCAACTCTTCAAACAGCGTACCCGGCACCACCATGCCTTTAATGTGTTCTTCGGTGCGTTTGATCAGCTCTTTAATCGGCGGCACGCCGGACAGCACTTTTTTGCCGCCTTCGCGTAGCGTGGAATAGAGCTTCCCGGAGAGCAGCTGCGCCAGATGGTTGTTCAGCGCGCCGACGTTTTCCGAAATCGACATTTCGTTGTCGTTAAGGATAACCAGCATATCGGGACGGATATCGCCCGCATGGTTCATGGCTTCGAAAGACATGCCTGCTGTAATCGCGCCATCGCCAATCACGCACACGGTGCGGCGGCCCTGGTTCTCTTTCGCGGCCGCGACGGCGATGCCGATCCCGGCGCTGATGGACGTCGACGAGTGGCCGACGCTTAAGACGTCATACTCGCTTTCGCCGCGCCACGGGAACGGGTGCAGTCCGCCTTTCTGGCGGATTGTGCCGATTTTATCGCGACGTCCGGTGAGGATTTTGTGTGGATAAGCCTGATGGCCACGTCCCAGATCAGCCGGTCAAACGGGGTGTTGTAGACGTAGTGCAGGGCAACCGTCAATTCAATAGCCCCAAGCCCAGAGGCAAAATGCCCGCTGGAGCGGCTCACGCTATCAAGCAGGTAACGACGCAGTTCGTCGCACAGCTTCGGCAGACTCTCTTTCGGCAGCAGGCGTAACTCCTGTGTGGAGTCCACCAGCGCCAGGGTTGGGTACTTTGAAATATCAAAACTCATCAGAGGCTCGTGGTAATTATGTTATTTGTCACGTTGGATGATGTAATTCGCTAACGCTTCCAGTGTGCGGGTATCCATCTGTTGTGAGGATAATTCCCGGAGTGCGGCAAGGGCATCGTCACACAGCGCCTGCGCTTTTTCACGGGCTTGCTCAAGGCCCAGCAATGCAGGATAGGTGCTTTTCCCGAGGTGCTGATCGGCACCCTGACGTTTACCCAGCGTGGCAGTATCCCCCACCACATCCAGAATGTCATCCTGTACCTGGAACGCCAGGCCGATACTTTCCGCGTACCGATCGAGGAGGGGCAGGGCTTCGCGGCCCGCTTCACCCGCGCACAGCGCGCCCATTCGAACAGCGGCACGGATCAGCGCGCCGGTTTTATGACGGTGAATGCGTTCCAGCGCATCCAGCGATACCTGCTTGCCTTCCGCGTCCAGATCCAACGCCTGACCACCGCACATACCCGCGATCCCGCTGGCCATCGCCAGTTCAGAAATCAGACTAAGACGATCGGCTAACGCCACGCCCGGCATGGGGGCATCACTCAGTATAGAGAACGCCAGCGTTTGCAGCGCATCGCCCGCCAAAATAGCGTTCGCTTCGCCAAATTTTATGTGGCAAGTCGGTTGGCCGCGGCGTAAATCATCGTTATCCATCGCCGGAAGATCGTCATGCATCAGCGAATAAGCGTGGATGCATTCGATGGCCGCCGCGGGCGCATCCAGCGCCTGGGGCGAAACGGCAAACATCTCGCCGGTTGCGTAAACCAGAAACGGACGTAGCCGCTTACCGCCTAATAGTGTGCCGTAGTGCATGGCCTCAACCAGCGGAGTGTTCTGAAACGGCAGCGCGCTAATAAACTGACGCAGCGCGTCGGTAGCCCGTTCCGCCTGGGCCTTCATCGTAACGTGAAAATCCATTTATTCCGCATCCGGTTGGAAAGGGGAGAGCGGGGCGTCTTCACTTTCTGACAGCAGGATCTGCACACGTTGCTCAGCCTGTTGCAGTTTGACCTGCCCCTGGCGCGCCAGTTGCACGCCCCGTTCGAATTCGTTAAGCGCCTCTTCAAGCGGCAATGCGCCACTTTCCAGACGGCTGACAATCTGCTCAAGCTCCTGCAACGCCGTCTCAAAGCTGGCGGGGAGGTCGTTTTTCTTCGGCATAGTGAATGTCTTTAATCGTTAATAATCATTTAGCCATGGTAGCGGACTCAAAATGATTAGCAAATAACGCTGAATGGTGGGTTATTACAGCGATGGTGATATACTGGCGCGCTCACGATGCAAGCGCGATTGTTGCCTTGCGGTACTTCTCTTATAGCCCTCAGGGCTCGCCAACGAACCATTGCCGCCATGAAGTTTATCATTAAATTGTTCCCGGAAATCACAATTAAAAGCCAATCTGTGCGTTTGCGCTTTATTAAAATCCTGACCGGAAACATCCGTAACGTACTTAAACATTACGACGAAAACCTCGCCGTTGTCCGCCACTGGGACCATATCGTGGTCCGCGCCAAAAGATGAAAACCAGGCGCCTGAAATCCGCGACGCGCTGACCCGCATTCCCGGCATCCACCATATTCTTGAAGTCGACGATGTGCCGTTTACCAGCCTGCACGATATTTTTGAGCAAACGCTGGCGAACTGGCGCGACCAACTGGAAGGCAAAACGTTTTGCGTGCGCGTAAAACGTCGCGGCAAACATGAGTTTAGCTCCATTGAGGTAGAACGCTACGTCGGCGGTGGCCTGAATCAGCATATCGAATCCGCGAAAGTAAAACTGAAGAACCCGGATATCACCGTCAATCTCGAAATCGAAGACGATCGCTTGCTGCTGGTGAAAGCCCGTTACGAAGGCCAGGGCGGCTTCCCCATCGGCACCCAGGAAGATGTGTTGTCGCTGATTTCCGGCGGCTTCGATTCCGGCGTATCCAGCTACATGCTGATGCGTCGCGGCTGTCGCGTGCATTACTGCTTCTTCAACCTGGGCGGTGCGGCTCATGAAATCGGCGTTCGCCAGGTGGCGCACTATCTGTGGAGCCGCTTTGGCAGCTCGCACCGCGTCCGTTTCGTTGCCATTAATTTCGAACCGGTGGTGGGCGAAATCCTTGAAAAAGTCGATGACGGCCAGATGGGTGTGGTGCTGAAGCGCATGATGATCCGTGCGGCCTCTCGCATCGCGGAACGCTACGGCGTACAGGCGCTGGTAACCGGCGAAGCGCTGGGCCAGGTGTCCAGCCAGACGCTGACCAACCTGCGTTTGATCGACAACGTCTCCGACACCCTGGTGCTGCGTCCGTTGATCGCCCATGACAAAGAACACATTATCGACCTGGCGCGTAAAATCGGCACTGAAGATTTTGCCCGCACCATGCCGGAATATTGCGGCGTGATTTCGAAAAGCCCGACCGTAAAAGCGGTGAAAGCGAAGATCGAAGCGGAAGAAGCTAACTTCGACTTTTCTATTCTCGATCAGGTTGTGGAAGCCGCGACTAACGTGGATATCCGTGAAATCGCCAGCCAAACCGAGCAGGAAGTGGTTGAAGTGGAAACCGTCACCGGGTTTGGCCCGAATGACGCCATCCTGGATATCCGTTCTGTCGACGAGCACGATGAAAAACCGTTGAAAGTCGACGGTGTCGAGGTGGTGTCGCTGCCGTTCTACAAACTGAGCACCAAATTCGGCGATTTGGATCAGAGTAAAACCTGGTTGCTGTGGTGCGAGCGCGGCGTGATGAGCCGTTTGCAGGCGCTGTACCTGCGCGAGCAGGGCTTTAACAACGTCAAAGTTTACCGCCCGTAATCCTTGCTAATAAAAAGCCGGTCATCGTGACCGGCTTTTTTTTTTATCTTTCGCGGAACGCTTCAGCGCGTGCCCGCAAAATGGGCTTCATCAAATATTCAAGGATAGTTTTCTTGCCGGTGATGATATCCACCGACGCCACCATACCCGAATAATAAGCAGCGGTTTCTCATTACTGCCAAGATGGTTTTTATCGGTACGCAGGCGGATCACGTAGAAGCTGTTACCTTCCTTGTCCGTCACCGTATCCGGGCTGATTTGTTCCAGTTTGCCTTGCAGCCCGCCGTAGATGGTGTAGTCGTAGGCCGTGAATTTCACCACCGCTTGCTGGCCGGGATGCAAAAACGCGATATCCTGCGGGCGGATTTTCGCTTCCACCAGCAGGCTGTCGTCCAGCGGGACAATTTCCACCAGATCGTTGCCCGGCTGGATCACCCCGCCAATGGTATTGACCAGCATTTGTTGCACAATACCGCGCACCGGCGAGGTCACCAGCGTACGGTTTACCCGGTCTTCTATCGCTTTGCCGGAGGCTTCCAGTTTGCTGAGGTCGGTACGCGCTTCATTTAACTGCGCCAGGGCTTCGCTGCGATAGCGGCCACGGGTTTCTGCTACCTTGCTCTCGATTTCATTGATCGCTGCCTGGGCGCGGGGGATGGCTAACCCCACCGAATCCAGTTGCCCACGCGTCTCGACTTCGGAACGGCGCAGGCGCAACACTTCCACTTTAGAGATTGCGCCCTTCGCCACCAGCGGTTCGGACATGCTGATTTCCTGTTGCAGCAGGCCCAGACTGTTGCGGTACTGCACTTTCTTGGCTTCGAAATCCAGCAGTTCCTGTTTCTTTTGTACCAGTTGCTCATCCAGACCGGCAATTTCGCTCTGAATGCGCTTTTTCATGCTGGCGAACAGTTCCAGCTCGCCCTGGGCGATGTCTGGCGCATTCTTCTGGATCTCCTCGGAAATGGTCAGGCTTTCCGCGTCGTTAAGCTGGGCGGTCAACCGCTGGATACGCGCTTCCAGCGCCATGCGATCGGCTTCAGTTTCACCCGCATTGGATTTAAAACGCGTATCGTCAAGACGCAGCAGCGGCGCACCCGCCTGAACCACTTCGCCTTCGCGGGCGTACACTTCCGCCACGATCCCGCCTTCCAGGTTCTGAATTTTTTGCAGACGGGAAGAGGGGATGGCTTTCCCTTCGCCGCGCGTCACTTCGTCGATCTCCGCCAGCGAAGCCCAGGCGATAGCGGCGATAAAAAACGCCAGGATCGCCCATAATGTCAGGCGCACCACGCGTGGCGTGTCGTCCAGCAGCGCTTTGTTAACTTCGCTGGTGGTAAATTGATTGCTGTTTTTATCGCCCAGCAGCCAGCGGCCCAGGCGGTGAAAAACCTCAGCGATTCGCATGGATCTGCCCCTTTTTCAACGCATTCATGACGGTCTCTTTCGGACCATCGGCAATGATTTTGCCGTTATCGAGAATAATCAAGCGGTCGACCAGCGACAGCATCGAGGCGCGATGCGTCACCAGCAGCACGGTTTTATCGCTGATGAAAGGTTGAAGCGCCTTTTTAATCAGGTCTTCGCTGGTGTTATCCATGGAACTGGTAGGTTCATCCATTAATAACACCGGGGGGATCGAGCAGCAGCGAGCGGGCAAGGGTGATCGCCTGGCGCTGGCCGCCGGAAAGATTCATCCCGCGTTCACCCACCTGCATGTTGTAGCCTGAAGGATGGCGACGGGCGAAGTCGTGAACGCCGGTGGCTTCGGCGACACGCAACATGGTTTCATCATCCACATAGCTGGCCCCGCACAGCAGGTTGTCACGCAGCGTCCCGTTGAACAGGTGGATATCCTGGGGCGCGTAGCCAATGTTGTGCCGTAAGTCGTGCACATCGATCTGGCGGGCATCGATGCCGTCAATCAGCACGCTGCCTTCGTCCGGCTGGTAGAAGCCCACCAGCAGTTTCGCCAGCGAACTTTTGCCTGAGCCGCTGCGGCCAATGATGCCGATTTTTTCGCCCGGGGTAACGGTCAGGGAAATGTTGTTCAGCGACACCTGCTGGCTACCGGGATAGCGGAATGTCACATTGCGGAACTCGATGGCGCCGCTCAGGGTTTCGCGCTTTAACGGCACCTCGTCCTGCTGCGTTTCCTGCTCCAGCTCCATCATGCCGTCGATGGTGTGCTTGGTCATTTTGGCGCGCTGGTAACGGGTGATCAGGCTGCACAGCTGGCCGATGGGCAGCATGGCGCGGCGGTTAAGCAGGTAACAGGCAATCAACCCGCCCATGCTCAAATGGCCGCTGATAATTAAATACACGCCGCCGACGATCATGATCACGCCACAGGCCTGCTGAAGCCAGTGGGTGAAATTCACCGCCACGTAGGAAAGCGATTTGACCCGCAGCTCAAGCTTGCTGAGGCTGCCGATAATCTGTTCCCACTGGTACTGGCGTTCGCTCTGGGCGTTATTCAGTTTAATGGCGTCCAGGCCGCTTAAGGTTTCCACCAGCATCGCCTGGCGTTCACTCGACAGCTTAAACGTTTTCTGGATGGTGGCGATCAGCGGGCGCTGGATCAGCCAGTTCACCAGCATGGCGACCGGGTAGGCCAGCAGCGGGATAAACACCAATGGCCCGCCGATAATACCCACCACCGCCAGGATCAGCAGGGTGAACGGGAAATCGATCAGCGCCGTCAGCGTCAGGGACGAAAGAAAATCGCGCAGCGACTGATAATCCTGGAAATTCTGCGCGAAACTGCCCACCCGCGGCGGACGTAGTTTCATCTTCATGCCCAGCAGGCGTTCAAACAGCGCCGCCGAGACGATCAAATCGGTTTTCTTCCCGGCAATATCCAGGCAGACGCTGCGTAATATTTTCAGTATCAGATCGAAGACATACGCAATGGTGATGCCGATGGCCAGCACCCACAGCGTGGCAGTGGCCTGATTGGGCACGACGCGGTCATAGACGTTCATCACGAAGAGTGGCGAGCACAGCGCGATCAGGTTAATTAGAAAACTTGCGACGACCGCATCCAGATACAAAAATTTCGACAGTTTCAGCGTGTCCTGAAACCAGGCTTTGGTGCGCGGGATCAGCGCCGTCGGCTGGGTGTCGTACTCATGTATCGGCTGAATGAAAATGGCTTTGCCCGCGTAGAGTTTCTCCAGCTCGGCAATGTCGAGGGTGATGGCGCCGCCTTCGGTTTCACCGGGCATCAGGTGGGCTTTTTCACCTTCCAGCGCCGTTAACACTGCGGCCTGGCCGTTGTGCATCATCAGAATGGCGGGCAGCGAAAGCGCCGTCATTTTCGTAACAGGGCGCTGGATCACCCGGGCTTTAAGCCCGGCGCGCTGCGCGGCGCGGGGGATCGCGCTCAGCGTCAGGCGGTGTGACTCCAGCGGCAACCCGGCTGTCAGCACATTACGGCTGGTGATGATGCCGTGCAATTTGCAGATCACCATCAGACAATCCAGCAGCGGATCGTCGTGATTCAGCCTCGGGTCATGTCGGCTCGTTCCCTGATAAGAGTCATCCTGAATATCGGTTAAGTCGTTGATCAGTGCCATAATTCGCCATACCTGGTTATGGAAATTCCATACAGGCAAAAGTAAACAGGGTTATTTCATCCATCATTAATGAAATAACCCCAGGTCATTGGGTTACCTTTTCGTCTTACTGGAGATCGGGTAATTCCGCTTGCGTCGTTTGCTGTGCATCGAGCGGCTGCGCGGCCGTCGGCGGTTGAATCGACATCGCTTTCAGCAGCTCGCCCATGCGCGCATTAATCCGGTAGGTCGAGAACATTTCAACAAACTGCAACTCAACATATCGGCGCTGGGCGCTGAAAACTTCATTTTCACTGTCGAGCATATCCAACAGGGAGCGGTCGCCCAGGCTGAATTGTTCCTGATACGCCGTACGGACCGTCATACTGCGGTCGGCGTACTCTTTAGCGATCGGCACCTGTTGTTCCGCATTGCGCAGGGCGTTCCACGACAGGCGTAGCTCTTCGTTCAACTGGCGCAGCGCATTGCGTTTCACATCCTCGGCTTCTTTAGTGCGATAGGCGTAGGAAGAGAGCGTGGCTTTATCGCTGCCGCCGTTGAACAGGTTGTAGCGCATCCGCACCATCGCCTGCCACTCCTGGTTGTGGCCGCGGGTGCCGTCAATGTTGTTATCCATCGTGCGGCCCACTTCCATATTCACTTCCGGATAAAAGCGGGATTTCGCGGCTTCGTATTGCTGACGGGTCGCTTCAACATCGGAATCCGCCAGCTTTAACAGCGGGCTGTTTTCCAGCGCGATTTTACGGGCCTCTTCCAGCGAAGCGGGCACGGCGAACTTTGCCGGCAGGGTTAAATTGTCGGCTTCCATACCGGTCACGCTCTGGTAATTCGCACGGGCGTCTTCCAGGTTGGTCTGCTCGGTCAGCAGATTATTACGCGCCTGGGCCAGACGAGCTTCCGCCTGTTCGTGATCCGCCAGACGGCCTACGCCCTGCTCGGTTCGCAGCGTAATTTGATCGAAAATACGTTCGTGGTTGGTCAGGTTCTCCTGGGCCAGCGCCACCATTTTCTCCCGCATCAACACATCCAGATAGCTTTGCACTACCTGAAGCGCGGTAGTTTCGCTGGTATCCATCACGTTAAATGCACGGGAATTGACGGTCGCCTTTTGACGGGCGACTTCGCTGGTGGTGGCGAAACCATTAAACAGGTTCTGACGCAGATTAATACTCGATTCACTGCGGTTCATTTCGCGCAGGTGATCGCCGGATGCGCGGGTGCTGGCATTATCGGTTTGCTCCCAACCCGTGCCCGCTTCCAGATTCAGCGTGGGTAAATAACCGCCTTTCGCGGCCTGCAAATCGTGATCGGCAGAGTAACGCCGGTTAGCCGAAGCGCTGATTTCAGGATGGGTTACCAGGGTATGTTTAATCGCATTTTCAAGCGTTGTGGCATGCGCCATGCTTAATGTCATAAAAGGCAACGTGAGCCCTAACATTAAGTTCTTACGGTAATTCATGTTTCTTCCTTTGGGGTACTTATTCCCTGTTGTTGGATAAGCAATAACAGAGCATTTTTTAACTACAAAGCCCTCGCTTCCGCTGCAGTGACAATGTCAGGCGCAGGGAATAAGGACTTTTGAAATAGCGTTTTTTAACCATTAAAAAACATCCCCCCGCAGTCAGCCGCGAGGGATGTTCAACAAGGCCGTTACGCGAGGGTATCTGGTTTCGCGATAAGGCTTTCCATCAGTGACTCATCGCCGCCGTGATAACTGTCAGTCTCAGCGGCCAGAGCCGGAAGCGGTTCCGCAACCGGCGTCGCATGGCCTTGCGCCGCGTCATTCGTGGTTTGAGTGCCGTCGCCTTGTTCCACCACTTTGATAAGCGAACTCAGATCGTGGCTGTTGTCGGTATCACTCAACACTTCATTGAGCACGATAGGCTCAGCGCCGTTCGCGCTTGCGGTGTGGGCCGCGGGTGCATCCTGCGTCGTCAAAGTAGCCGTATTATCAGCAGCATCAACATGGCTGTCCTCCATCTCACCCAGCAGATTGCTAAGTGAAGCCTCAGACTGCGGCGTGAATGCCGATGCGCTGTTCTGAGCGATCGCCGGATCGCTCTCGATATGCTGGAGATCGATGCCATCTTCCGCGATCAACAACGACTGCATGGTCATTTCACCATGTGCGTCATGCCCGGCTGCGCTGTCGTGCGTGGCGTCGTGAGCGTCTCCATCTGTACCGTCGTTTTCCACCAGCATCATGCGGCTGAACATCATTTCTTGCGCATGGGTCTGTTCGCCGGTTTCGCCATCAAAGGTGAAATGGGTATCCGGATGATCGCTGGCCGTAGACGCGACATCCATTTTGATTTCATCCAGATGATCGACGCCTTTCGCCAGCTCAACGGTGACCGTGCCTTTGAAACTGGTACCGTTCAGATCGAGGCTGTACACCCCGTCTTTATAGGTAGCCAGGCTGCCGTCGGACGACACCACTTTCGCCCCTTCCGGAATGCCGCTGAGCTTAAGCTCCGTCAAATGATCGGCGCTGTTTTCGCTAAACAGCGCGACATTCACATCCAGCGCCACCTGATGCACCGTCGGCTGATTCACCGTGGTGGTGGTGTTGCCGCCATGGGTTTTAGACGCGCCGTCGCCGAAGATGACCCCTTCAATCTGGTTCGAGTTTTCATACAACCCTTTACCGCCGGTGGTGGTGACTTTCAGCCCGTCGTAAGTGTTGTCATGGGTGTTGGCATTATTATTCGATGAATAGGTCACCTTATAATTACTGCTGTCGCCCTTAACGAAGATATAGTCTTTACCGACGCTGCCTTCGGTGCCGCGCGTACCCGTCACGCTTTTCAGCTCGCGGAACTCTTCGCGTCCACCCGTCCAGTCGCCCTGACGGTAATAACCCCCGGTCTTATCGCCAACCACGAAAATATCCGAGTAATGGCCGGAGTTAGAGTTCACGTTGCCAGACTGATCGTAATACTTGATTTGGTTGGTCGGATCGGCGGCTTTCGGCGCCTCGTCCCCGGCGATATGCAGATAATTGCTGCTCTGGGTCAGCCAGACGCGCACGTTGGAGCCGATAGCGACGATCTTGCCGTCCTGAACATCAAAGCCGTTCGGGTTCTCGCTGCCGCCGTTAATGTGTACGATTTTACTGCCTGCCGCGATGTCCTTCTCTGCGACCTGAACCGCCGCCTCAACGCGCGAAGCGACTGCTGGCGGAGTGACAGGGGCCGTATGCTGGCCACCCTCTGCACCCTCTGCACCTTCTGCTGGCCCGGAGTGGGAGCCGGTATCGCTGGCCGGTGGGGTAACCGGATCGGTATCGCCCCATGCATCGCTTAAATGGCCCGTCGACCCGTCAAAGGTAAAGTGGGTATCGTGATGTTCGCTGGCGGTAGAAGCCACTTCCATCTGGATCTCACCCAGATGGTCGACGCCTTTTTCAAGCTCAACCGTAATGGTTCCTTTAAAGGTCGGGCTCTTCAGATCTATGGTGTAGGTGCCATCTTTGTAAGACACCGTACTGCCATCAGAGACAACGACCTTCGCGCCTGCCGGAATACCGGTGAGCTTGATTTGCGTCAGCTGTTCGGCGTTATGATCGCTGGACAGATTGACATCTACATCCAGCGTGACCTGTTGAACCTTGGTCTCCACCACAGTGGTGGTGGTGCCAGGGTTCGCCTTGACGCCGCCATCGCCGAAAATGACACCGTCGATCTGGTTTGAGTTGCCGTACAGCCCTTTGCCCGTGCTGTCGGTGACCTTCAGGCCGTCGTAAGTGTTGTCATGGGTATCAGGGTTGTTATTAGAAGACGACGTGACTTTATAGTTATCAATGTCGCCTTTTACGAAGATATAGTCTTTACCGACCTGACCGGCATTTCCTCTGTTGCCCGTAATGCCTTGTAACGGCCTGAAATCTTCTTTTCCGCCAGTCCAGTCGCTCTGTTTGTAGAAGCCGCCGGTTTTATCGCCGACCACGAAGATATCCGAGTACTTACTTGAGTCGGAGTTCGCATTGCCGGACTGATCGTAATATTTAATCTGGTGAGCCGGATCGGCGCAGGCCGGCGGGGTATCTCCCACGATCCCGTTATAAGGGCTGTTCGGGGTTAACCAGACGCGCACGTTGGAGCCGATAGCGACAATCTTGCCATCCTGGATATCGAACCCATCCGGATTACTGCTACCGCCATTAACCTGAATAATTTTGCTGCCGGTCGTGATCTCGGTCTGGGAGACCTTAACCGAGACGTCGAGTTTGATATTGGCGTCGGAATCAGCGTCTGAGTCGGCGTCGGCATCTGCATCAGCGTCTGCATCAGCGTCTGCATCCGCATCGGCATCGGCATCGGAATCGGCGTCGGCATCTGCATCCGCATCAGCGTCAGAATCTGCATCCGCATCCGCATCGGCATCTGCGTCCGCATCGGCATCAGCGTCGGAGTCTGCATCCGCGTCTGCGTCCGCGTCTGAGTCGGCATCAGCGTCGGAATCTGCATCTGCGTCGGAATCAGCATCTGCGTCGGCATCTGCATCCGCATCGGAATCAGCATCAGCGTCTGCATCAGCGTCTGCATCCGCATCGGCGTCCGCATCGGCATCGGAATCGGCGTCGGCATCTGCATCCGCATCAGCGTCAGAATCTGCATCCGCATCCGCATCGGCATCCGCGTCCGCATCAGCGTCTGCGTCTGCATCGGAATCAGCATCTGCGTCGGCATCTGCGTCAGAGTCGGCATCAGCGTCCGCGTCGGCATCAGCGTCCGCGTCGGCGTCAGCATCCGCGTCGGCATCTGCATCCGCGTCGGCATCTGCATCCGCGTCAGAATCGGCATCGGCATCGGCATCGGCGTCGGCGTCCGCATCGGCGTCTGCGTCTGAGTCTGAGTCAGCATCCGCGTCTGCGTCGGAATCAGCATCGGCGTCCGCATCTGCGTCAGAATCGGCATCTGCATCGGCGTCCGCATCGGCGTCGGCGTCCGCATCGGCATCGGCATCGGAATCGGCGTCGGCATCTGCATCCGCATCAGCGTCAGAATCTGCATCCGCATCCGCATCCGCATCGGCATCCGCGTCCGCATCGGCATCAGCGTCTGCGTCTGCGTCTGCATCGGAATCAGCATCTGCGTCGGCATCTGCGTCAGAGTCGGCATCAGCGTCCGCGTCGGCATCAGCGTCCGCGTCGGCGTCAGCATCCGCGTCGGCATCTGCATCCGCGTCGGCATCTGCATCCGCGTCAGAATCGGCATCGGCATCGGCATCGGCATCGGCGTCGGCGTCCGCATCGGCGTCTGCGTCTGAGTCTGAGTCAGCATCCGCGTCTGCGTCGGAATCAGCATCGGCGTCCGCATCTGCGTCAGAATCGGCATCTGCATCGGCGTCCGCATCGGCGTCGGCGTCGGCATCCGCGTCCGCATCGGCGTCAGCATCAGAATCGGCATCCGCGTCAGCATCAGCGTCGGCATCCGCGTCAGCATCAGCGTCGGCATCCGCGTCAGAATCGGCGTCGGCATCCGCGTCAGAATCGGCGTCCGCGTCCGCGTCCGCGTCTGCATCGGCGTCTGCGTCGGCATCAGCATCCGCGTCTGCGTCGGCATCAGCATCCGCGTCGGCATCTGCATCGGCGTCCGCATCGGCGTCGGCGTCGGCATCCGCATCGGAATCAGCATCGGCGTCGGAGTCGGCGTCAGAATCGGCGTCTGCATCCGCGTCGGCGTCCGCATCGGCATCCGCGTCGGCGTCTGCATCGGCATCTGCGTCTGCGTCTGCGTCTGCGTCGGCATCGGAATCGGCATCAGCGTCGGCGTCGGCGTCCGCGTCGGAATCCGCATCCGCGTCGGCATCTGCGTCCGCATCGGCATCGGCGTCCGAGTCAGCATCGGCATCCGCATCGGCATCAGCGTCTGCGTCGGCATCAGAATCGGCATCCGCATCGGCGTCCGAGTCCGCATCGGCATCTGCGTCTGCGTCTGCATCTGAGTCTGCATCCGCGTCAGCGTCCGCGTCGGCATCAGCATCTGCATCTGCATCCGCATCCGCGTCTGCGTCGGAATCAGCATCTGCATCTGCATCTGCATCTGCATCTGCATCCGCGTCTGCATCGGCGTCGGCATCTGCGTCTGCGTCAGCATCGGCGTCCGCGTCCGCGTCGGCATCGGCGTCAGAATCGGCATCTGCGTCAGCGTCTGCGTCGGAATCAGCATCAGCATCCGCGTCGGAATCCGCATCGGCATCCGCATCCGCGTCGGCATCTGCATCCGCGTCAGAATCGGCATCGGCATCGGCATCGGCATCGGCGTCGGCATCCGCGTCGGCGTCGGCATCTGCATCCGCGTCAGAATCGGCATCGGCATCGGCATCGGCATCGGCATCGGCGTCGGCGTCGGCGTCAGCGTCTGCGTCGGAATCAGCATCGGCATCGGCATCAGCGTCGGCGTCGGAATCCGCATCCGCATCCGCGTCGGCATCCGCGTCCGCGTCTGCGTCCGCGTCGGCATCAGCGTCGGCATCCGCATCGGCGTCCGCATCTGCGTCTGCGTCGGCATCGGCGTCCGCATCGGCATCAGCGTCGGCGTCTGCGTCTGCATCTGCGTCGGAATCTGCATCCGCATCCGCATCGGAATCGGCATCGGCATCGGCGTCGGCATCCGCGTCGGCATCTGCGTCTGCATCCGCGTCCGCGTCTGCATCAGCGTCAGAATCGGCGTCAGCATCTGCATCTGCATCGGAATCTGCATCCGCATCCGCATCGGCGTCTGCGTCAGCATCAGCGTCGGCGTCTGCGTCTGCATCCGCATCGGCGTCTGCATCGGAATCAGCATCGGCGTCGGAGTCGGCGTCAGCATCCGCGTCGGCATCCGCGTCGGAATCGGCATCTGCATCGGCGTCTGCATCAGCATCGGCGTCAGCGTCCGCATCTGCATCCGCGTCGGAATCAGCATCCGCATCTGCGTCCGCATCTGCATCGGAATCGGCATCTGCGTCGGCATCTGAATCAGCATCCGCGTCGGCATCGGCATCGGCATCCGCATCCGCATCCGCGTCAGAGTCGGCATCCGCGTCTGCGTCGGAATCCGCATCAGCATCAGCATCAGCATCAGCATCCGCATCTGCGTCAGAGTCGGCATCCGCGTCTGCGTCGGAATCCGCATCAGCATCAGCATCCGCATCCGCGTCGGCATCGGCATCAGCGTCTGCATCCGCATCCGCGTCGGCGTCTGCATCAGCATCGCCTTCATCCAACAACGTGAGTTCTTCTAATGGTGTGTCGTTGGGGAAGTCGAGACCGGTGGTCGGATAGCCGGCGCTGGGATCGAGGATTTCGCCTGTCAGATCAAGAACAACGTGGGTGTGTGCTCCGCCTCCACCCGGCGTACCGGCGCCCGTAGCGCCAGCTTGTGGGCCTGCAGCCGTTGGATCGAGCGTTTGTGTCGGGTCCATACCATCGGCAATCGCCTGTTGCAGCGCGGCGACATCGGCCTGGTCAGAAGCAGAAGGAAGGGTAATACCGTTTGCATCCCAAACGGTATCACGGCCAAGATCGAGGGTTTTACCATCGGCAAGAGAAAGTGTCACCGCGCCTGCCGCGCCAGTAAGCACTTGCTCGCCTTCAAAAATTCTGTCGCCTTCAATTAACAGGCGTTGCGTTCCATCGGTAGATACAACGAAAACTTGTCCAATAACTGCCTTAACCAGGCCAACAGCTCCACTCATAGAGAACTTCCTTCAATATTTTTATTTTTGTTAGTGCGTCCCTTTATGCTGTGTAAATAAGAAACCTGAAGGGACATCAGTGAGCATTTCTAATGTAAATGACAATAATAATAAAAGATGATTTTGTGCTGCATTCGCAGCGGTATTAAACCGCTTTTCATACAATATATTCAAGAGATAAATGATTCGCGCAGAGGCCTGCCGCAAGGGCAGACCGCGATAAAGTGAGGAAGGGTCTGAATATTTTTTAATCGGCTACTATTATTAGTAGGTCTGCGATGAAATTTAAAAATTAATTAACATTAATAATACAAAACTTAAGTTAAATTAATTGTTCATCGTCATCATTTATTAATCCTTCCAGCCCGCTTAATTGACGACGCGCCTGCGCGCGATTCATTAATTTAGTCTGAGCGGCCCAGGGAAGGTCAGTAATACTGATCACGCCTTTAGTCATTAAGACTTCAATTAAATCTTCCAGTACGCGAACCATTTCCAGATCGCTGCGCTGAAGTTGCAACAGCGTCGCGGTACGTGCGTCCTGTTTTTTAAGCCATTCGTCCATCTCCGGCGTAAAATCCTGCTGCTCTTCCGTCATGCCAACAAAAGGCGCGGCTGCCACGCGGATGATCCGTCCTGATGAATCCCGTTCGATGTAATGCATAGTCGCTCCTGTTAGCGGATTTCTGCCGGGTGATGGGGCTTATCCGTCGCGGCTGTAGTGGACTGGCGCATCGTGCTGGCATCGCCAAAGAACCGTCCCATTGCGCCGTACAAACCAATTTTTTCCAGCTCTGCCAGCTCGCCCATGGTTTCGACGCGCTCGGCAATCAGCGGTAAATTAATCTGCCGGGTCGCCCAGTAGATCGCCTGGATGAATAGTTTCTTGTCTTCTTCTTTATTCAAGTTGCGAATGTAACTGCCGTCCACTTTGATCCACGCCAGACCCCATTGCGGCAGGTTGCCGATAAGGTGAAAACGTCCGCCGAAGTGCTGAATACCCAGATTGCAGCCAGCTTCTTTCAGGCGAGTCATGATGGCGCTGACGCGCTCCGGATCGGGCAGTTCGTTCTCATCCAGTTCCAGAGTCAGACGCGATGCGAGATGCGGCGCACTTTTCAGCGGACTGAGTAATGCATCCAGGCTGGCGTCGTCGGCTACGCTTTCGCCGCTGATGCTCAGGGCAAAGTTGTCCTGGGATTTCGCCATTTCGCGCAGTGTTTGTCTCACCATCACCTGGTCCATGCGCTTACCTAAGCCAAGGCGATGTATCCACGGCATAAAACGTCCTGCCGGAATAATGTCGCCGTTTTGCGCTTTGATACGCGCCAGGATTTTATGGTGCAAAATAACCTGTCGGGAGTTGCACTGGTAGACCGGCTGTGAGTAGAGCTCGAAGGATTCTGTCTGCAATACTGCCGCCAGACGATGATGCCAGGTGTGATGGTCGTCATCGGTGACCACCACCAGCGAGCGGGACTGGCTGGCGAAATAGCTCATTTCCGTTTCCGCCATGGCAAGCAGGTTATCAGCGCGGATCAGCACTGCTTGCGGCGTGTCGCCATAATAAAAATCCGCATGCGCGAAATGCGCCACCGGGGGTGACGTCGCTCATTCCGGTTTCATAGAGCGTTTTAAACTGTGAGGCCAACGTGCCCATCAGGGTTTCCATTTCCTGAGGCAAAATGGTCGGCGTAATCAGAGCGAATTCGCCCCCGCGAACGCGGGCCAGCAGCCCGTCGCCGTGGAAGAAACGGCTTTGCACGTGCGTCATAATAGTGGCGACCGCTTTGAGCAGTTCATCTGTTTTTGCGCCGCCCGTCCGCTGGTTCAGGCCCGCCAGATCCTGCAAGCGGATCAGAATAAGATGCCCCGAGGCGTTCTCTTCATCACTCAGGCGCGATTGCAGATGAATATCAAAAGCGCGACGGTTGCTGAGCCCGGTCAGGCTATCGTTATAGGCTTCCTGGCGCAGCGCTTCGGTGCGTTGGGCCTGTTCGTTAAACAGCGCTTTGAGCTGGGTGACCATCATATTGATGGTTTCAATGACCCGGCGGAACTCCGGCGTTTTCGGCAGGGCAGGCAAATTGAGGAATTCTCGACGGCTGATAGCGGTAGCCTGCTCGACGATGTAATTCAGCGGACGCAGCTGACGGCGTAACAGCAGCATTGCCCCCAGCAGGCCAAGCGCGCTACAGCCGAGTAGCCACAGCAGGCTGCCGATCATGTTATTCCACAGACGCGTCAGCGCGAACATGGGATGGCTAATGACTTCAACCCGCGCGACCTGCTCCCACCCGCGCGAAACGATGGCGTCGCCCTGGCCGGGATTGATATGCACCAGTTCGGCGAACCAGCCGGGCACATCGGCGCTTTGAGGGGCGTCGTTGCGTTCCTGAATCACTTTGCCGGTTTTGATATCCACCACCCGAATGCGGGAAAAATAGCCGCTGTCGAAGATGGAACTCACCATTAATTCCACCATGGTGGGATCGTCGATATTAGCGGTTAACGAGACGCCAAGTGCGGTGGCGGCATCCTGGGCATGAGCGCTCAACTGGTTTCGGTACTGCTCACGCGAGCTTTCCAGCGAGACAAAGAAATTCCCGCAAAAAATCACCAGCGTGAACAGACAAATGCCGATCAGTAGCTGTTTATATAAGGACATGGCTACTTCCTATTCATTAATCACAAATCCTTCTGCACGCATTCGGGTCAGAAGATCCTGCCAACGGGAAAGACGTTTACTGTCACCCACGCGTTTATTTCCCCCGGCCTGGGGCAGCCACATGCCTTCGCCGTTGAAGGCGTAGACGGGCAACAGGTCGGGACGCTGGGTAGCGGGTAAAATCGCATCTTTTAAGTTATCAAGCACCAGAGGGATGGCATTCGGTGTCGAATACCAGGTGACGACCATATGCGCCTGATTTAACTGCAACGCTTTAACGTAGGTGATCCGCAACTGGCTGGCCGGAACCCCCATTTCGCGCAAAGTGAGGTATTTAGCGATGGCGTAATCTTCACAGTCGCCGGCACCTTTGCGCAAAAACTCGATGGGCGTCGCCCAGTAATCCTGCTGACGCCACACCACAATATCGTCTTTAAATTCGAGACGTTTATTAAAAAATTGATTTACCCGGTTAAGTTTTTCACGCACTTCCCCCTGTGGGGGATTTTTCAACAGCGCCGCCCAGTCGTCGATGCGGCGCTGAGCCTGCGGCGTGGCAACGCCGTAGAGGCGCTGGGTGCTGTTATCAATCGCGACAAAATCCCAGTCCGCCTCAATCCCCGGCGAGATCGCCAGAAGCCACGCCAGCCAGAAGGGCAATGCCCTGAACGGCCAGCGTGCGTTGCGAGGTGCTGCAATCAATCCGCGCATCAGGTGCCGTCCGTTATTGCGCCTGGGGCGTCACGCTAACGGAAGCGGGGGCCGCTGTGCTGGCCCGGTATTTGTAATACGCCACGTAGCCGGACAGGTAATGCTCCACATCGTCAATCCTGACCCGGAAGCTGTGATGGCGAATAAAAAAACTGCCGACGATACGCGCCGGGTTTTTAAAAAACATCGCCAGCTCAGGCCAGAAGAAGCCGTTGGCCAGATAGCGGGCGCGGGTTTCCAGCGCCAGATTAAATTTGTCGAGGTCAAAATCGTTTAACAGATGACGATGGTCTGACCCGGCAAGCCGGGCAATCATGTGTGAAGCCGCCATCATCAGTTCCAGCAGGGTCGGATAGGTCGTCACCCGGTTAATCACGAAATCGAGATGATCGCGCACATTATCCAGCCCGAACTGGTAATAGCGTTCTTGTGGCCGGTAGCGCGTCAGCTCATTAATGCAGTAGCTCAGCCAGTGATCGTGAGCCTGCCAGTGCTTTTGTTCGATAAAGTAATTCACGGCCTTTTCAACGATGGCCAGCCACTGCGCATCCTGGGTCAGCTCATATAACCGCATCAGGGCGAACGCGGCTTCGCCATCGTAATAGATAATCCGCTGTTCGGCTTTCAGGGATAAATCCGCCGCATGCAGGACATGCACAAAACCGCCGGTTTGTGGGCGTTGCATAAAGGCGATGCCTTTCGCCAGCCGGATCATTTGCTCAACGTAATGTCGGTTGCCGGTCAGTTCGGTGTATTTCGCCATCGCCAGGATCGCCACCGCATTACCGCCGAGTTTGATCTCATCGCCGGTATCCACCAGGAAATCGGCCTCGCCGCCGTCCGGCAGGGCAAAGGTTTTAATCAGTTCGCCGCTGAGATCCTGTAATGCCCGTTCGATCGCTGCAAAGTGCGCTGGATCGCGGGTAATTTCCCAGCCTTCCAGCAAGGCGTAGGTCGAGCTGGCATGGCGTAAGGTGTTGTAGGTGGGGATGGCGCGATCGAAGCAGGGAAACCAGCCGTAATCATAGCGGCCCGATTTTTTTACCTGGCGGGCCAGGTAATCCGTGGCGCTGTGGATCATCGGCTCCAGCGACTGCTGCCAGCGCAACATCTGACGATACCCGGCGTTACGGCCCTGGGGCGTTAACGTGTGACATTTTTCACCATCGCAAAATACGCCCCGGGTAGTGAAACGCCAAAGAGTCTGGTCGTCCTGCGTCGGCCATTCCAGCTTCACCCCGAAGCGGTAACGGGCGTAATGCGCCAGATTAGCGGCGTTGGGCGTGGCGACGCCTTCGGTTCCCTGATACAGCAGGGCGTTGGCGTTGATTTCCTGCTCAAGGATCGCGTGATGGAAATCAGTATCGAAACTCACGCCGAAACGGAAATAATTGCGCTTGGTTTTGCCGAGCTTCGCTTTCAATGCTTCCCATGACAGCGCTTCGGTATTATTTACCGCATCAATGCGCAGCCAGCGATAATTCTTGTCATTCTTCTGGCGAAGGCGTTGCAACGTCGTTGCGCCGTTCAGCCAGGCCTCGTTAAAGGTTGCCCCTTTCGCGATATGTACATCGGCGCGTTCCTTTCCCGTGGAGGCGCTAAAAAACAGGACAAATGCTGGAAACGGCGCAGGCAAAGCGCTAACGCAGGGCTCAATCGCCGGGCGAGCCTGTTCCAGTAAATGACTTAATGACACGGGTACTCCTTGTCGCGCCGAAAAGAAAGAGGACGTGCCGCTGTCATGCGGCATCTGTATTCGCTAATTATTCATGGAGGTTATAACACAACGGGGCATTCTCAAATACACCGCTGTTATAAACGAATCTGGCGTAATGCGCTTTTTAACGCCTCGGCGACCCGGCTAATCTCATCATCATTATCAAAAAACCCCATGGTGACGCCGATTGCCACAAGGTTTCCCTGACTGTCGCAGACAGGGCAGGCAACAGACTGCGCGCCGGGAATACCGTGGGTCGGTTTATAACGCACCGCATAGCCTTGCTGGCGGACGCGTTCTATCTGTACGCGCTCTTCCGCGCTGGGAGAAGGATAAGAGCCATAGCTCATAAAGATCAGACCGGCGGCGCTGGCCTCCAGCGGGACGGGCGTGTTGTCGAGAAAATCGATATCAACGTTTTTGAAGCTGCGGTGATAGTGGCGAAGTACCAGACCATCCGGGGTGGGAATCGCAACGCCGGTCGAATAATTCATCCGATCGCGAAAATCACATAACACCGGGTTCACACGGGTAATGACATCCTCATTGCCAGGGACGGCATTGGCAAGTTTTATTAATGCTTCTCCCAGACAGTAATGGCCGCTTTCATCCTGGATGAGAAGGCCGGTACGCGAGAGAGAAACCAGATATTTATGTAAGCGGCTTTTCGATAAACCGCAGCCGCTGGCGATAGCGCTTGCACGGGCACGTCCACGTTGACTGGCGAGGTAATGCAAAATAGCGACGGCAATATCAACGGAATTAACACCCTGTACGTTTTCAGTCATATAACGGCCTCTTTATTATTGCGCGTTATTTTATCATCTTTCGTTTCCGCAAGGGGTTAACGATAAAGCAGATTTGCTTCCTACCTGAAAAGAGGTATTCGTTGATAATCCTCAAGTACACTAATTGTGTACCGTGGTTCACTAATGGTGAACAACTGGAGGATTTATTATGGAAGCACTGACCCAATACCGTTTGCAACGAAGAACCCTTTTAAAAGGGCTGGGTGTTATCGGGCTGGCATCGCTAAGCCCGTGTTTTTTTACTACCGGTAAAGCGAATGCCGAAACGTTACGCCGCATACCCCTCAAGCTCTCTGACTATAAAACCTACCGTTCGACCTGTGCGATGGAGTGTTTGCACTGCAACCTGACGGCCTGGGTCTGGCAGGATCGCCTGGTCAAAATCGAGGCGAGTAAAGACTTCAACGTCAAATGCTGCCTGCGCGGTATTAGCCGCACCAAATGGGTTTATCACCCGCTGCGTTTAACCCAGCCGCTGTTACGTACCGGCGAAAAGGGCGAAGGCAAATTCAAACCCATCACCTGGGATGACGCGCTGGACAGGATTGAAAAAGAGATCCGCACCGTGATTGCCGAACAAGGCAATGAAGGGTTGTTGATCACGACCCATGCCGGGAATATGGACTCCATTAAAAACGACATGGGCAAAGCGTTTTTCGATTATCTCGGCGGCTCGACCAAACAAATTGGTTCGCTGTGCTGCGCGGCGGTGACGGCCTCGATGACGCCTATGCTGGGGCTGCGTTACGCCGATACCCGCGACACCATTAAAGACAGCCGTTTCATTCTGTGCTGGGGCAACAACCCGGCAGTCACCATGCACGCCTACTGGAAAAACTACGCCGAGCGCAGAAGAACGGCACGCGGATAGTGGTTATCGACCGCGCTTTAACGAAACTGCGGCAAAGGCCGATGAATGGATCCCCATTGTTCCCGGGACGGATATCGCCCTGGGCGCTGGGGATGATCAAAATCATCGTGGAAGAACAACGCTACGATGCGCCGTTCTTACGCGCCCATTACCGGCGCGGTTTATCTGGTGGATGAGCAGCAGAAACTGTTGCGCCAGAATCCGGACGATCCGGACAGCTATCTGGTATTCGATACGCTCAGCAAAACGTTGGTGCGCCACGACAGTGCCGGATCGTGCCTGCGCTGCTTAATGAAGAGTTACCGCCAGACAGCCCGTATAGCACGGTGATGAGCGAGACTCTACCGGCAGGCGAAGCCCTGGACGCTGGCGAAAGTCAGCGCGGAAACCGACATTCCCGAACATACGATTATTCGTCTCACCCACGATTACACCACCACCACGCCGTCCAATGATTGTGCAGAACATGTCCGGGCGCCCAGCGCACCGAATTCGGCACCTATGTGGCCGCCAGCCAGTTCTATTTAGCGCTGATCACCGGCAACATCGGCAAACGCGGCGCAGGCGTGTGCGATGCCGGTGGCGCACGCCAGATGGCGAAGTTCTCACCGATTATTCCCCCCGCGCGAACGTCAAAAAATTCCGCCTATTCCGGTGTCGAAAATCGGCGAGTGGGTGGTCAAGGGCAAACCCAACCCGATTAAATTCTGGTGGAACATGGACAATGGGCCGCGATGACCCAGTTGCCCAATACCAACATGGTGCGTGAAGCCTTTAAGAAGGTGCCCTTCGTGGTGGTCGCCGACAACCTAATGACCTCATCGGCGCTGTATGCCGATCTGGTGTTGCCGGTCACCACCATTTTCGAAGATGTGAGCCTGATGGCCGGGGTGCGCAGTCACTATGTGCAACTGATGGAAAAAGCCGTCGAGCCGCCGGGAGAGGCCAAACCCGATTACTGGATTTTCGCCCGCCTGGCGGAGCGGTTCGGCTTCGGCGAGGTGTTCAATAAACCGATTGAGCATTACATCGACGCCTGTCTTGAAGGCTCCGGGATCACCCGTGAGATGCTGGCAAAAGGCCCGGTCAGGCCGGTAGAAGGAGACTGGATACCCTTTAAAGACGGGGAGTTTCGCACCACCACGGAAAAAAGCCAACCTGTTTATCGAAGAGTGGCAAAAGAAAAACTTCTCGCCGGTGGTGACCTGGATGCAGGTGAGCGAATCGGTGAAGGGCTCGCCGGCGTTAGCGCAGAAATATCCGTTGTTTGCGGTCCAGCGCAAACTGGCGCGCAGCGTGCACTCCAGCCACGGCATGAACCCGTGGATCCTCGAAGTTCAGCGCGACAAACCGAACGTGATGATCCATCCGGAAGACGCCCGCCGCCGCGGGATCCAGCATGGCGAATGGGTCACGGTGTTTAACCACCGCGGCGAGCATCGCGCTATTGCTGACGTCACCACGCACATTAAAAAAGGAGTGGTGTCGCTGGAAAACGGCTGGTGGGAACAGCAGGGCGGTAGCAGCAGTCATGTCACTAACGATCAGGTGGATCTGCTCAGTAACGGGCACTGCTGTAACAGCACCCTGGTTGATGTAAGAAGGGAGGCGTAATCATGGCGAAGCAATACGGATTTCTGATCGACATAAAAAATTGCTACGGCTGTAAGACCTGCAGCATGGCGTGTAAGTCGGAACACGATAACCCGCCTGGCGTGCTGTGGCGTCGGGTGCGCGAGTTCACCACCGATAACCCCAATACCCAGGGCTTTATTTCCATGTCCTGCAACCACTGCGACGACCCGCAGTGTCTGAAAGTGTGCCCGGCTGGCACCTATACCAAACGTCCCGACGGCATTGTGGTCCAGGATCACGAACGGTGTATCGGCTGCCGCATGTGCATTATGGCCTGCCCGTATAACGCGCCGGTATTCGACCCGGCGGAAGGGAAAACCAGCAAATGCAACATGTGCGCCGAGTATATCGATCAGGGAATGCAACCGCGCTGCGTCGAATCTTGCCCGGGTGGGGTGTTGCGCTTCGGGGAGATTGAGCAACTGCGCGCCCTGCATCAGACCGACTGGGCACTGGTGGAGAAACGCTATTACATGCCGGATCACACAATCAGCCACCCGAACGTGGTGATTGTTCCGGCGGATGAGTAAGGAGGGATTATGGAACATTTTGAACTTCCGCTGGTTTTCTTCACGGTGCTGACGCAGTGGGGCATCGGCGCGCTGCTGGCCGTGATCATCGGGCAACAACGCGCCACGCCGGTTTTTGCGCCGCAGACGTTAAAGCGGGTCGCGCTGTTTGTCTGGCTGGTTACCGTTATAGGGTCGCTGGCGTCTGTCGCGCATCTGGGAGCGCCCACCGGTGCGCCGCGCGCCCTTTATGGCCTGGCGCATTCGTGGCTGAGCCGTGAAGTGGTGGCGTTTTTCCTGTTGAACGCGCTGACGACCTTATGGCTGCTGATGGTGTGGATTAACGTTAATGCCAGGTTGACCACGCTGGTGGGCCTGATTGCCGTGTTGTTGGGGTTTATCGCCATTCTGGTCAGCTCGCAGGTTTATTATCAGATGGTCCTGCATCCGTTATGGCATAGCGCGGCGACGCAACTGGCGTTTGTCGGCTGTGCATTGCTGCTGGGATTTGTATCCATTGCGGTGTTTGCAAGGCTGTGGGGCAGCGATGTGGCGCGTCGCCTGCAACTGGGGATCGTGGTCGGCGTAGCGGCAGTGGCCTGCGCGGTGGTGTGGCGTTACCGCCTTCCTGGCGCGGACGCGGCGAGTTTGCTGCTGTGGTGGCAACTGCTCGCCAGCATTGTGACAGGGGGGGTGGTGTTTGTGTTGCTTCGTCAGGGTAAGTTCGCGCCCTGGGCGGGTGTGCTGGCAATCGCGCTGGTTTTCACCGGCGAGATAGCTGGCAGAATGCTGTTTTACAGTAACGTGATGAGCGGTGCGCCCTGGTTTTAGGGCGCAACGTCGGTCAGTCGCGGTAGTTATAGATACCCGAAGCCAGTACTAACTGAGCCGCCACCTCGGCGGCTTTTTCTTTACCCACCAGCAGGTCAATGATTTTGAGCGCGAAATCCATGCTGGTGCCCGGCCCCTGACTGGTTAACAGCTTTACGCGATCGTCATAATAGGCGCGTTTATCCATCCATTTATCCGCCGGGATAGTCTCTTTCAGGCCGGGAAAACCGGTCATGTTGCCGAGCGGGAACAGATCGTGCGGGATCAGCACCGTCCCTGGCGACGCACACATTGCCGCCACCAGCCGTCCTGACAGATGGAACTGGCGTACGGTTTCTACCAGCAGCGGGCTGTCGCGAAAACACTCCGCGCCTTTGAGTCCGCCGGGCAGCACAATCACGTCATAGTCGCCATCTGCCACTTCCACCAGCGGGGCATCCGCGAGCAGCTTAACACCTCGCGAACAGACGAGGGTGAGGTCGCCATCGCTGGCCACGCTGGCCGTCGTCACCGTTATCCCGCCGCGCACCAGTACGTCGATGGTGGTAACGGCTTCGGTCTCTTCAGTGCCAGGCGCCAGGCATACCAGTGCCGAGACGTTCATACTCATTCTCCTTACGCTTGACGCGTTCATAAAGACGGCTGTTTTCGGGAAGTGTCAGCCCGTGTGCGCGGGCGCGACGCAGCAAATATCCCGTGATGTAATCAATTTCCGTATGGCGCTGCATGCGGATGTCCTGCAGCATTGAGGAAATATTGTCGGCGGTACTCTCTATCACCTCTGTGGCGAAGTCGTACAGGCTTTCCGCCGAGGTGTGATACCCCTCGCGCACCATGACCAGCGCCACCTCCTGGCAGATCATTTCAATGTGTTCGTGGTGATAGCGAAGTTCGCCGTTCGGGCAGTCCAGCAGCGCGGTTAACGGATTGATGACGCAGTTTACCGCGAGCTTTTTCCAGCATGAGGCATTAATGTCGTTATGCCAGGCGACGTCCGGCAACGCCGCATGCAGACGCTCCGCCAGATCGCTGTAATCATTAACGCCTGGCTTCGCCGGGCCGATATGCGTAATCCCGTTAGCGACATGAGTTATCACGCTGCCGTCACGCCTGGCGGCATGCGTCGTCACCCCCATCAGCAGCGGGTGTTGAACCCGTTTCAGCTCTTCCAGCGTTCCCATGCCGTTGTGAATCAGCAAAACAGGACTGGTCGCGGGCAGTAGTTTTGTCAGCGGCAGTACCGCATCGGAGACTTGCCACGCTTTGAGCGTCACCAACAATAAATCGCTTTGCGCCAGAAAGTCGGGATCGTTAGCGATGATCGAGGCATTAAAAATGCTGCCATCGCTTTCCTGTAAATTGATACCGCAAAACGGCTGCGGAATGCGCAGCCAGCCTTGTAGCTCATGACCTTGTCTGAGCAGGGCTGTCAGCCACAGTTGCCCTAATGCACCGCATCCCAGTACGGTAATTTTCATGATTCCTCCTCACCTGCGTAAAGCCAGGTGGTTGTAGTATAGCGCTGTCGGCTATGCTGTTGTCCTGGGGGCTGATACGTGTTGTTTTATGTAACGTTGCGGGTATTATGCAACGCACACAGAGAGAGGGAGAACAAAACATGCCATCTTTTGACATCGTTTCCGAGGTCGATCTTCAGGAAGTTCGCAACGCGGTAGATAACGCGAGCCGCGAAGTGGAGTCGCGTTTCGATTTTCGCGGCGTAACGGCGGAATTCGAACTGAACGACAAAAACCAGACCATTAAGGTGCTGAGCGAGTCCGACTTCCAGGTTAACCAGCTGATCGATATTCTGCGCGCCAAACTGCTGAAACGCGGTATTGAAGGCAGTTCCATCGAGGTGCCGGAAGAGTTCGTACACAGCGGTAAAAACTGGAGCGTGGATGCCAAACTGAAACAGGGCATCGAAACCACCATCGCCAAGAAAATCGTTAAGCTGATTAAAGACAGCAAGCTTAAAGTGCAGGCGCAGATCCAGGGCGAAGAGATTCGCGTAACCGGAAAATCGCGTGACGATTTGCAGGCCGTGATGGCGCTGGTGCGCGGCGGCGATTTAGGCCAGCCGTTCCAGTTTAAAAACTTTCGCGATTAAGAGAAGGCCGGGTAACCGGCCTTTTTTATGCCAGACCTTTGACGACCTGCTCAATCTCAAAGCGGTTCGTGACTTTACTGTCGATCTTCACATACGCGCTGTGTTCCTGCGGCACGACCACCGCTTCGCTGACGCCCGCTTTGGCTAACAGCCGCGCTTTCAACGCCTCATCCGCCTGCACCTCTTCCGGCAGTTCGACGCGAATGCTGCTCACGTACGGCGGCTCTTCCATACTGAAGCCTACCAGCAACCACAGTGCTGCCAGCACCGCGCCTGCCAGAAAGACCGTTTGGGTATCGAAATATTGTGCCAGCCAGCCACCCAGTGAACCGCCGATCGCCACACCAAGGAACTGGCTGGTGGAGTAGACGCCCATCGCCGTGCCTTTATAACCCGCGGGCGACTCTTTACTGATCAGCGACGGCAGCAAGGCTTCCATCAGGTTAAATGCCACAAAGAACAGCTGAATACCGAGGATTTGCTGCCACAGCAGCGGACCGGCGCCCCACAGCACCACTTCGGCAATGGCGATGACCATAATGCAAAACACGAAAACCCGCTTCATGCGGCGTTTGACTTCCGCATAAATAATGAACGGCACCACGGAGGCGAAGGCAATCAGCATGGTGACCAGGTAGATTTTCCAGTGATCCGCTGTGGGATAACCTGCCGCTTCCAGCTGGTGGGGCAGGGCGACGAATGTCGACATCAGCAGAATATGCAGGCACATAATGCCGATGTTGAGCTTGAGTAATTTTTTATTCGCCAGCACTTTGCTGAAGCAGCCTTTCACCATGCCCGATTCACGGTTGAGGACGTGGTTCTCGCTGTTGGGCACGACCCACAGCGTCAGCAGAATGCCCAGGGTGGCCAGGACAGCAATCATCCAGAACAACGCATGCAGGCCCAGCGCGTGGGTAACGATGGGGCCCACCACCATCGCAATCGCGAAAGTGACGCCGAAACTGACGCCGATGAACGCCATCGCTTTGGTGCGGTTTTGCTCGCGGGTTAAGTCGGAGAGCAACGCCATCACCGCCGCGGCAATCGCGCCGGAGCCCTGCAGGGCGCGCCCTAAAATCACGCCCCAGATCGAATCAGTCAGCGCCGCGATGACGCTGCCCAATACAAAAATCGCCAGTCCGCCGATGATTAACGGTTTACGGCCAATGCGGTCAGACAGCAGACCGAATGGGATTTGAAATACCGCCTGCGCCAGGCCATAAATGCCGATCGCCAGGCCGATTAACGCTTCGCTGGCACCCTGCAGCGCCATGCCGTACGTGGTGAGAACCGGTAACACCATAAACATGCCCAACATTCGGAGCGAAAAAACGGTTCCCAGGCCCCATGTCGCGCGTCGCTCAAGCGGGGTCATTTTATTGTCGTTCATTACCACCTCAGAAGAAAAACCGGCACCAGTATATACCTCTCATACTTCAGGTTGCAGGTGCGTTACTCAGCCTTAGGGGCCAGCGCAAGCGCTGTTCAAAGCCCACTGGGCGTGGTCCTGCCACTCGAATTATCCTGGGTACAGGATGGAGGGGAGGGTCATTACCGGTTGGTGTGCGAATATTACAGGGATTAAGCGAGGAAGGCGTTATGAAAAAAGGGTGCCGCAGCACCCTTTGTAGAAATTACCAGACGTAAGTCAAAAGATTATGCGAGTCGGGCACCATAAAATCGACTGACATCATAAAGCTCAGGGACGTGATAGCGACGATGGAGAACACGAACAGTTTACGTGCCCACACTCTGTCGTCTTCCACTTTGTAGCCCTTAAGCGCCATACCGAGCCACCAGACGCTCACTGCCGCAGCCACCACCAGATATTTATATCCGGCGTAACCGCCCAGGGTGAGCATCAGCGTCGCCACGGCGAAAGCGATGATGTACAGCGTGATATGGTTTTTTCGCGACCGAAATCCCTTTCACGACCGGCAGAACCGGAATGTTTGCCGCCTGATAATCCTTAAACCGGAAGATGGCAATCGCGTAGGAGTGCGGCATCTGCCAGAGGCTAAAGATAGCCAGCAGGATAGCCGCGCCGGTATCAAACTCGTTGGTTACCGCGCAGTAGCCAATCACCGGTGGCGCAGCGCCGGACAGGCTGCCAATCAGCGTGCCGTAAACGGAGTTGCGTTTCATGTACAGGCTGTAAACGCCGACATAAACCACAAAGCCCATTACGGCCAGCCACATGGCGAGCGGATTCGCGCCGAACCACAGCAGCATGAAGCCAGCAATACCCAACAAGGTAGCGTAAACCAGCGTTACGTTCGGCGAAATCAGGCCTTTTACCAGCACCCGGTTTTTCGTCCTTTCCATCTTGCGGTCGATATCACGGTCAATGACGTTGTTGTAAACACAACCCGAAGCCACTACCAGCGATACGCCTACCAGCGTGTAAATGAACAGGGAATAATCAATACTGCCCTTCGAGGCCAGCAAAAATCCCCCAATGACAGAAATTAAATTGCCGAAAATAATTCCTGGTTTCGTGACTTGCAGGTATTGCTTAATCATACGTGCCGCTCTTAGTGAACCATCATGTTCTCGTTAAGGCTCCACATGATCCAGATAGAACCTACCACTACGATTGCGATAATCAGCAACGTAAAGACAAAAGCCACCAGGTTCCAGCGCTCCTCAGAGGAGGCGTTCATGTGCAGGAAGCACACCAGGTGAACCAGAATCTGAACAACCGCTGTTGCCACAACCACACCGAGAAGCGTGCCATGCGAGGCAGTGCCGTTCATGACCATCCAGAACGGGATCACGGTCAGAATAACTGACAGGATGAACCCGACCAGGTAGGTTTTTACACCGCCGTGATGAGCGCCAGCGTGATCGGTAGAATGACTCATTACATCGCCCCCCATCAGATAGACTACAGAGAATACGCAAATCCAGACCACATCCAGGAAGTGCCAGAACATACTCAGGCACATCAGGCGGGCGCGGTTGTTATGGGTCAGGCCGCGACGGGAAACATGAATCATCATGATTGCCATCCAGATCAGACCGGACGTCACGTGCAGACCGTGGGTGCCTACCAGCGCAAAGAAGCCAGACAGGAAACCACTGCGATCCGGACCAAAGCCCTCGGCAATCAGGTGATGGAATTCATAGATTTCCATCCCCACGAAGCCGGCCCCGAACAGGAAGGTCAGGGCGAGCCAGGACATGACCTGGCCCTGGTTGTTCTTGTTCATGGCGATCATCGCCATGCCATACGTGATGGAGGAGAACAGCAGCAGGAAAGTTTCAACCAGCACAAACGGCAGTTCGAAAATGTCCTTGCCGGTCGGTCCCCCGGCAGTGCCGTTCACCAGAACGGCATAGGTCGCAAACAGACATGCAAAGAGAATGCAGTCGCTCATCAGGTAGATCCAGAAGCCAAAGACTTTATTGGCTCCTGCATCGTGGTGGTGCCCATGTTCATGGTTGCCATGGGCAAGTGCTTCATTAATGCTCTCAGTTGACATTTTTCAGCCCTGCTTTGGTAATTTCGTCGAAATGCTGGTTTTCCAGTTTCTCGACAGTGGCAACTGGTACGTAGTAATCCACGTCCTCATCAAAGCTTTTCGCAATCCAGGTGATCACGATACCTGCGAAGCCAACAATGGCCAGCCACCAGATATGCCAGATCATCGCGAAACCGAAGATGGTGCTGAACAAGCCAATGTAGATACCCGCAGCGCTGTTTTTCGGCATATGAATTTCTTCATAGTGCGCAGGCTGTTTGTAGGCTTCACCTTTCTCTTTCATTTCCCAGAACGCGTCACGCTCGTGAACTTCCGGCACCATGGCAAAGTTATAGAACGGCGGTGGAGAAGCAATTGCCCACTCCAGCGTACGGCCGCCCCACGGGTCACCGGTCAGATCGCGGTTTTTGTTGCGGTCGCGAACGCTGACAAAGATCTGCAACACGATGCACAGAATACCGCAGGCAATCAGCAGCGCGCCGATTTCAGCCACGGACCATCAGCGGCATGAACATCGGGTCGATATCCTGGCTTACGCGACGGTCATACCCATGAAGCCCATGCGTACAGCGGCATAAAGGTCCACGAAGAAGCCGATGATCCAGAACCAGAAGGCGCGTTTGCCCCAGGTTTCGTTCATGGTGGTAACCAAACGCTTTCGGCCACCAGTAAGTCATACCTGCGAAGCAACCGAACACCACACCGCCGATGATAACGTTATGGAAGTGCGCAATCAGGAACAGACTGTTGTGCAATACGAAGTCCGCGCCCGGTACGGCCAGCAGTACGCCGGTCATACCACCGATAGAGAAGGTGACGATAAAGCCGATAGTCCACAGCATCGCTGAGTGGAACTGGATGCGGCCCTGGTACATGGTGAACAGCCAGTTGAAGATCTTCACCCCAGTCGGGATGGCGATAATCATCGTGGTGATACCAAAGAAGGCGTTAACGTTCGCGCCGCTGCCCATGGTGAAGAAGTGGTGCAGCAAACGATGAACGACAGAACCGTGATGGCGATGGTTGCCCACACCAGCGAGGTGTAACCAAACAGGCGCTTTCTGGAGAACGTCGAAGTGACTTCAGAGAACACGCCGAACACCGGCAGCACCAGAATGTAAACTTCCGGATGGCCCCACGCCCAGATCAGGTTCACGTACATCATCATGTTGCCGCCCATATCATTGGTAAAGAAATGGGTGCCCAGATAGCGGTCCAGGGTTAGCAACGCAATGGTGACGGTTAAAATCGGGAACGAAACAATAATCAGGACGTTAGTACACAGCGCAGTCCAGGTGAACACCGGCATTTTGAACATTGTCATGCCAGGCGCACGCATCTTCAGGATGGTCACGAAGAAGTTGATACCGGTCAGCGTCGTACCAATACCGGATAACTGAAGACTCCAGATCCAGTAATCGACCCCCACGCCAGGACTGTATTCAATCCCCGATAGCGGCGGATACGCAACCCAACCGGTCTGCGCGAACTCGCCGACCCCCAGGGAAACGTTCACCAGGATTACCCCGACCACCGTGAACCAGAAGCTCAGGTTGTTCAGGAACGGGTAGGCTACGTCACGCGCACCGATCTGCAACGGAACAACAATGTTCATCAGACCGATAACGAACGGCATCGCCACGAAGAAGATCATGATAACGCCGTGGGCGGTAAAGATCTGATCGTAGTGGTGCGGCGGCAGGAAGCCCGTTTCGCCAGCGGAAACCAACAGTTGTTGGGTTCGCATCATGATGGCGTCCGCGAAACCACGGACCAGCATCACAATCGCCACCAGGATGTACATAATCCCCAGGCGTTTATGGTCTACCGAAGTAAGCCACTCATTCCACAAATATGACCACTTACCGAAGTAAGTGATTGCTGCCAGTAACGCCGCACCTCCGACGATAATCGCAGCGACCGTAACCATGATAATGGGCTCATGGTACGGAATTGCATCCAGTGTAAGTTTTCCGAACATCGTATTATTCCTCGGCCCCTTAGTGAGAGGTTTCCGCGTGATTCATGTCCATGCCTTCGTGGGCGTTATGCTCCCCTTCAGACTGAGTCACGTCCATGCTTTTCCCGTGTCCCATGAATTTGTTGATGACATCAACAAACAGATTCGGTTTAACACTGGAGAAGTATTCGACTTTGTTAAATTCGCTTGGGGCCGCCAGTTTCTCGTAGGTCGTCATATCGTTCATGACCTGAGGAGATTGCTTGGCTTTAGCCACCCACTGGTTGAAGGTTTCGGTATCCGGTGTAGCAATAGCTTTAAACTTCATGCCGGAGAAACCTGCGCCACTGTAGTTAGCGGAAATACCGTCGTAGGTGCCAGCTTCGTTCGCGATCAGATGCAGTTTGGTCTGCATACCGGCCATTGCGTAAATCTGGCTGCCCAGGCGCGGAATAAAGAAGGAGTTCATCACCGAGTTAGAGGTGATTTTGAATTCCACCGGGGTGTTAGCCGGGAAGGCGATTTCATTTACCGTGGCGATACCCTGCTCCGGATAGATGAAGAACCATTTCCAGTCCATCGCAATAACTTCAATGGTTACCGGCTTCGCATCGTGCGCCAGCGGTTTGCTGGGTTCGAGCGAGTGCGTGGTTTTCCAGGTCAGTACCGCGAGGAAAATGATGATAAGGATAGGAATGGTCCAGACCACAGCTTCCACTTTGTTCGAGTGCGACCAGTTGGGGCTGTATTTAGCGTCTTTATTAGTTGCCCGATATTTCCAGGCAAAACCGATAGCCATCAAGATGGCAGGGATAACGACGATCAACATCAGCCCGAGGGCGGTCAGTATCAACGAACGTTGCTCGAGTCCAATCTGTCCTTTTGGGTTGAGAAGCGCAGAATCACAGCCACTGAGTAATACAGTACCCGCGATTAATGACAACAATCCCAAACTTTTATTGTATTTCCTGAGTCTCATTTAACGACCTCAATTCAGGGGGGATTCTGGTGGCGGTTAAAGTGTGCCGGCATTTTACGGGAAGGTTACAACACTGTAAACATTAATGGCATTCTGTCAGCGAGGTGTTACCGTGTTCTGCCATACCTATCACAGATGTTGCGACTTATTTCAAATATACAGTAAAAATGCGCCCTGGCGGGCGTTATAACAAATCAGGATTGTTAAATTTTTTCTGGCGGGTAATTGGTATAACCAATCCGGGTGATAAACAAAAACTTAACAAAAAAATATCAAATATAAGACAAATACTTCACGGAAAATTAATCTAAGACAGGCTGAATCGATAAAGGGAAATTATTGCGCGGTTTTCGGTTTATAAATTCCAAAATTTTTAAGGGCACAAAAAAACAATTTTTTGTTAATGCGCTAACGTGCCGCTGTTATTTTCGTTACCATGCGTGATTACCACGCTAAATAACGAAAATAACGTTCATTATTTAAGCTAAATTAACGTTACGGCGTCTTTTTTAACGCCATAAAGTCCAGCAATGCGCCCATAAGAATGCCGCACAGCGCCAGCAGCATACCCACCTCAAGCAGAACAATTTCTATTGACCAGTCAGTCACCTGTAGCGCGTTCGCGATCAACACCAGCAACCACAGCAGCAGAATGACGAGGCTCGCAAGCAGCACTTTTAACGCCAGTCGATAGGCACCCGCATAGTGCGCGCGCGGCATAAAAGCTTCGGTTTGTTGGGCATACTCAAGCGTTTTACGGCACACCAGCAGCAGTACAATGCCGGGCACAGCAGCGAACACCGAAAACAGATAAAAGTTCGCCCAGCCGTGGGCTTCCACAAACCAGCCGGCAACCGGGCCTACATAAACGCGACCTACCGCAGACAGGGCAGAGAGCAGCGCGAACTGGGTGGCTGAAAAGGATTTATTGCATAGCGTCATGAGAAGCGCGACAAACGCTGTCGTTCCCATGCCGCCGCACAGGTTTTCAAAAAATACCGCGCTCGCCATCGAGATCATATGTTTGTCGGTAATCGACAGCAGCCAGTAGCCGGCGTTGGATACGCCCTGAAGAATGCCGAAAATCAGCAATGCGCGAAACAGCGTTAGACGCTGCATCAGCACTCCGCCGTATAGCGCACCCACGATGGTGGCGAACAGGCCGAGAGATTTATTCACCATGCCGACTTCGCCAGCGTTAAAACCCACGCCGCGAATCAGGAAAGTGGTGGTAAGGCTCATGGCGAAAGCATCGCCCAGCTTATACAGCACAATGAGCAGCAGGATCAGCCAGGCGTTATTACGCCCAAAGAAGTCACGCAGTGGTGCAACGACTGCTTGCTGGAGCGTTTTAGGAACCGGTATCGCGTCGCTGGGTTCCGGGGCCAGCCAGGTGGCGATAATGCAGGGATCAGCAGTGCAGCCATCAGCCAGTAAGTGGCCTGCCAGCCGAGCCAGCGGTCAGCCAGCCAGAGCGCCAGCCCGCCGGAAACCAGCATTGCCAGACGATAACCCAGCACGCTAATGGCCGCGCCGGTGCCGCGTTCTTCTGGCGGTAGTACGTCGGTTTTCCACGCATCGAAAACAATATCCTGCGAGGCAGAGCAGAAGGCGATGATCACCGCCAGCGCCGCCATCCAGCGCAGTTGCGTGGAGGGTTCCAGAAAGCCCATCGCAGCAATGGCGATCAAAAAGCAGCACTTGTGTAATCAACAGCCAACCGCGACGCCGCCCCAGCAGCGGGGCGTAAAGCGATCCATGGCAGGCGACCACAGAAATTTAAAGACATACGCCTGGCCGACCAGAGAGAAAAAACCAATGGTTTTTAAATCGATATTCTCCACCGTCATCCAGGCCTGCAGGGTTCCGGACGTCAGGGCCAGCGGCAGGCCGGAAGCGAAGCCCAGCATCAGCAAAATGGCTGATTTAGGCTGCTGAAAAATGCGTAAATAGTGATTGGGCATTGGAAAGGTAAAGGCCCGGCAAGCCGGGCCTCTCGGTCAATTAGCGAGCGTTTTGCTTAATGAAATCATGCACGCTGGTGTCCTGCGCCATGTCGGCGATGGTGTCGGTCAGGACAGAGTTAACGGCATTGGCGATGTTTTTATTGGTCGCCTGGAATGCGCCTTCCACGTTGTAGCTTGCGCGATAATTTTTGGTCATCTTGTTGCCGTTATTCGCCACAGCGACGATAGAAATATCGGCTTTGGTGGCGATGTTATAACGCACATTACCCTGAGAAACGTCTGCATACAGTTGGTTAACGATGATCTGCAACTGAACGGCGCCGTTTGGACCAATCATGTAACCGCGCGCGCTCATCTGTTTCTCAAGCACTTCCTGCAACAGGAAGCGAAGATCGCGTGAGGCAGTGAGGGTGACGATTTGGTTGTCACGGGTCACTTTAGACAGCGCCTGGTCCTGACGCTGGTCGGCACCGTTAATGCTAATGGTGACGCCCATCAGGCTCGGATCCTGCTGCGGCAAAGCGATATTGGGTGAAACATCAATAGTTGTCGGCGGCGTTGCGCATCCGGCCAACATAAACAGGGCAATCAGCGGGAAGAGAAGTTTTTTTAACATTTCAGGGTCTCAACGTACATGTAAGCCAATAAAAGAAAATTCTCGCCATCATAGCATCGCCAACGGCGAGGGGAAGTAGCAACGCACGTAAATTCATCGCGTTGAGTTTTTTATAACCGACCAACATGTTTTCACGGCGAGCAACCTTTTGTCAGGCGCTTGAGGTAGGGTAATTCACAGGTTACGATGAGAAAATGGGACGAAAGCTAAATATTTGTTGATAAATTGTTATGGTGCCAGGAAAGGCGACTAACATTTAAAGTGATGGATAGCATCGCAGCGTTGTCAGAGGAGCGAAATCATGATGATACGTGAGCAAATAGAAACAAAACTCAGGGCAGCGTTTGAACCCGTATTCCTCGAAGTTGTGGATGAAAGCTATCGCCATAATGTTCCGGCCGGCTCGGAAAGTCATTTCAAAGTCGTTCTGGTCAGCGATCGTTTTGTTGGGGAACGTTTTCTAAACCGACACCGCATGATTTACGGTACGTTGACGGAGGAACTGGCAAGCACCGTACATGCTTTAGCCCTTCATACCTACAGCACCAAAGAGTGGGAAAGTTTGCAGGATACTCTTTTTGCTTCTCCTCCTTGTCGAGGTGCTGGAACCATAGCCTGAACAATGGATTTGCAACAACAGGACATTTTCCAGTATGTTGCGCCAGACAGAGTTTCTAAGAAACGGCCTGCGGGCCGTTTTGTTTTGCCTGAAAAATGTGCAAAAAGGCGGATTTCAGGCGTGACTCCGCCGGGAATTGTGAAAAAAGCCACAGAGTCGTGTGGTTGCTTTTCTCGACTCACCATAGTGATGCCGCTATAATGCTGCGTCTTATTTTTCGGAATGTCTTCGGGATGATTCTGACGACAGGGAATGTGATTCTGATTCAGAAGGCATCCTGGTTCTGCGAAGCGAATAATCAACGGCTTCCAGAGTTGACCGAGCACTGTGATTTTTTGAGGTAACAAGATGCAAGTTTCAGTTGAAACCACTCAGGGCCTTGGGCGCCGTGTAACGATTACTATCGCTGCTGACAGCATCGAAAACGCTGTGAAAAGCGAGCTGGTCAACGTGGCGAAAAAAGTACGCATTGACGGTTTTCGTAAGGGCAAAGTACCGATGAACGTTGTTGCTCAGCGTTATGGCGCATCCGTGCGTCAGGACGTGCTGGGCGACCTGATGAGCCGTCATTTCGTTGACGCTATCATTAAAGAAAAAATCAATCCGGCTGGCGCGCCGAACTATGTTCCGGGCGAATACAAACTGGGCGAAGACTTTACCTACGCGGTTGAGTTCGAAGTTTACCCGGAAGTCGAACTGAAAGATCTCGAATCCATTGAAGTTGTTAAGCCGGTTGTTGAAGTGACCGACGAAGACGTTGATGGCATGCTGGACACGCTGCGCAAACAGCAGGCGACCTGGACTGAAACCACCGAAGCGGCTGGCGATGAAGATCGCGTAACCATCGACTTCACCGGTTCTGTTGACGGCGAAGAGTTCGAAGGCGGCAAAGCGTCTGATTTCGTACTGGCAATGGGCCAGGGTCGTATGATCCCGGGCTTCGAAGAAGGTATCAAAGGCCACAAAGCGGGTGACGAGTTCACCATCGATGTGACTTTCCCGGAAGAATACCACGCTGAAAACCTGAAAGGTAAAGCGGCTAAATTCGTGATCAACCTGAAAAAAGTTGAGCAGCGTGAACTGCCGGAACTGACCGAAGAATTCATCAAACGTTTCGGCGTTGAAGATGGTTCCATCGCAGGCCTGCGTACCGAAGTACGTAAAAATATGGATCGTGAGCTGAAAGGCGCGGTGCGTAACCGCATCAAGTCTCAGGCGATCGAAGGCCTGGTAAAAGCTAACGACATCGACGTACCGGCTGCGCTGATCGACGGCGAAATCGACGTGCTGCGCCGTCAGGCTGCACAGCGTTTCGGCGGCAACGAGAAACAAGCGCTGGAACTGCCGCGCGAGCTGTTTGAAGAGCAAGCGAAACGCCGTGTGGTTGTGGGCCTGCTGCTGGGCGAAGTGATTCGTACCAACGAGCTGAAAGCCGACGACGAGCGCGTAAAAGCGCTGATCGAAGAAATGGCATCTGCTTACGAAGATCCGAGCGAAGTTATCGAGTTCTACAGCAAAAACAAAGAGCTGATGGACAACATGCGTAACGTTGCCCTGGAAGAGCAGGCTGTTGAAGCGGTACTGGCGAAAGCGAAAGTGACCGAGCAAGCGACCACCTTTAACGAACTGATGAACCAGCAGGCATAAGCCTCCCGGAACCGCAGTGAGTTGTAAAAGGCCCGTCCGATTGCGACGGGCTTTTTTTCGTCTGAAGTTAGCGCAAGGACGGATAAACCAGAGTTTCAATATTCGCGTAACATGAAAAGATTGTTATGCTTGAAACTTAGGGTGCTGAACCCCATAAATCTGGATATATCCGCATCAACAAACCCAAAATTTGATCTATTGTGGGTAGGGACTCTGGCTGATAATCCGTCCTGAAGGGTGACAAGACCCGGTAGCGTGGTCATTCGTCACGGTCTCAAGTAAAATTGGTGCAGCAGATTACGTAAATTTTTTCCAGGAGACGGAAATGTCATACAGCGGCGAACGAGAAGTAATGGCACCCCATATGGCCCTGGTGCCAATGGTTGTTGAACAAACATCACGTGGTGAGCGTTCTTACGATATTTTTTCCCGTCTGCTCAAGGAACGCGTTATCTTTTTAACCGGTCAGGTTGAAGATCACATGGCAAACCTGATTGTGGCGCAGATGCTGTTTCTGGAAGCGGAAAACCCAGAAAAAGATATTTACCTCTATATTAACTCCCCGGGCGGGGTGATCACGGCGGGTATGTCTATTTATGACACCATGCAGTTTATCAAACCTGACGTGAGCACGATTTGTATGGGCCAGGCGGCATCAATGGGCGCATTCCTGTTGACCGCAGGGGCAAAAGGCAAACGTTTCTGTCTGCCTAACTCCCGCGTTATGATCCACCAGCCGTTAGGCGGTTATCAGGGTCAGGCAACGGATATCGAGATCCACGCGCGTGAAATTTTGAAAGTTAAAGCGCGTATGAATGAACTAATGGCGCAGCACACAGGTCAACCGCTAGAGCAGATCGAAAGAGATACCGAGCGCGACCGTTTCCTCTCTGCAGATCAGGCTGTAGAGTATGGACTGGTTGACTCCATTTTAACTCACCGCCAGTGATACCTGCGGCAATGGGCCGCTATACTATAGAGTATCAGTTGGCGGCTCATTGTGCGCAAACTCCGGTTTGCGCCTGAGAATGGCATTGCGTCGTCGTGTGCGGCACAAAGAACAGAAAAGAGGTTTTGACTCATGACAGATAAGCGCAAAGACGGCTCAGGCAAACTGCTGTACTGCTCTTTTTGCGGCAAGAGCCAGCACGAAGTGCGTAAACTGATTGCTGGCCCGTCAGTGTATATCTGCGACGAGTGTGTCGATTTATGCAACGACATTATTCGCGAAGAGATTAAAGAAGTGGCGCCGCACCGCGAACGTAGCGCGTTGCCGACGCCGCATGAAATTCGTAACCATCTGGACGATTACGTTATCGGCCAGGAACAGGCGAAAAAAGTCCTGGCGGTTGCGGTATATAACCACTACAAACGCCTGCGCAACGGTGACAGCTCCAACGGTGTTGAACTGGGCAAGAGCAACATTTTGCTCATCGGTCCAACCGGTAGCGGTAAAACCTTGCTGGCCGAAACGCTGGCTCGCCTGCTTGACGTACCGTTCACCATGGCAGACGCCACCACCCTGACCGAAGCCGGTTATGTGGGTGAGGACGTTGAAAACATCATTCAGAAGCTGCTGCAGAAATGCGACTACGATGTGCAAAAAGCCCAGCGCGGCATTGTATACATCGATGAAATCGACAAGATTTCCCGTAAGTCGGACAATCCGAGCATCACTCGCGATGTGTCCGGTGAAGGCGTCCAGCAGGCACTGCTGAAACTGATTGAAGGCACCGTCGCTGCCGTTCCGCCACAGGGCGGGCGTAAGCATCCGCAGCAAGAATTTTTGCAGGTTGATACCTCTAAAATCCTGTTTATTTGCGGCGGCGCATTTGCCGGTCTCGATAAAGTTATCGCCAACCGTGTGGAAACGGGCTCTGGCATCGGCTTTGGCGCGACGGTAAAAGGCAAATCTCAGAAAGCGACGGAAGGCGAGCTGCTGACTCAGGTAGAACCGGAAGATTTGATTAAATTTGGTCTCATCCCTGAATTTATCGGTCGTCTGCCGGTAGTTGCCACGCTGAGCGAGCTCAGCGAAGAAGCGCTGATCCAGATCCTCAAAGAGCCGAAAAACGCCCTGACCAAACAGTATCAGGCGCTGTTTAATCTGGAAGGTGTTGAGCTGGAGTTCCGCGACGAAGCGCTGGAAGCGATTGCCAAAAAAGCGATGTCCCGTAAAACCGGCGCGCGCGGCCTGCGTTCCATCGTGGAAGGCGCGCTGCTCGATACCATGTACGATCTGCCGTCCATGGAAGATGTCGAGAAAGTGGTGATTGACGAGTCAGTCATCGGCGGTCAGTCAGAACCGCTGCTCATTTACGGCAAGCCGGAAGCGCAGCAGGCATCAGGCGAATAATTCACCTGTTGTGACAATCAGTTAAAAATTATAAGGGGGATTTTGTCCCCCTTTTATTTTTCCTGTATACCTGACATTGAATGTCCAGGAAACATCCCCATATACTGTTCTACTTGTTGGTGATGCCGTGAATTTCACGTGCGCCCCATCGCCTGGCGGAAACTAAACTAAGAGAGAGCTCTATGAATCCTGAGCGTTCTGAACGCATTGAAATCCCCGTGTTGCCGTTGCGCGACGTGGTGGTTTATCCGCACATGGTTATCCCTTTGTTCGTGGGACGGGAGAAATCTATCCGCTGCCTGGAAGCCGCAATGGATCATGACAAAAAAGTCATGCTGGTTGCGCAGAAAGAAGCGTCGACAGATGAGCCGGGTGTGAATGATTTGTTTACCGTGGAACCGTGGCGTCTATTTTGCAGATGCTGAAGCTCCCCGACGGTACCGTAAAAGTATTGGTCGAAGGTTTGCAGCGTGCGCGCATTACCGCGCTCTCTGACGATGGCGAGCACTTCTCTGCCCGGGCAGAATACCTGGAATCTCCCGCTATCGAAGAACGCGAGCAAGAGGTGCTGGTTCGCACCGCGATCAGTCAGTTTGAAGGCTACATTAAGCTTAACAAAAAGATCCCGCCTGAAGTGCTGACTTCGCTGAACAGCATCGACGACCCTGCGCGTCTCGCTGATACCATCGCTGCACATATGCCGTTGAAACTGGCCGATAAACAATCCGTGCTGGAAATGTCCGACGTGAATGAGCGTCTGGAATATCTGATGGCGATGATGGAATCGGAAATCGATCTGCTGCAGGTTGAGAAACGCATTCGTAACCGCGTTAAAAAGCAGATGGAGAAAAGCCAGCGCGAGTACTATCTGAATGAGCAAATGAAAGCCATTCAGAAAGAACTGGGCGAAATGGACGATGCGCCGGATGAAAACGAAGCCTTAAAACGCAAAATCGACGCGGCCAAAATGCCGAAAGAGGCGAAAGAAAAAGCCGACGCTGAGTTGATGAAGCTGAAAATGATGTCGCCGATGTCCGCAGAAGCGACCGTAGTGCGCAGCTACATCGAATGGATGGTTCAGGTTCCGTGGAACGCGCGCAGTAAAGTCAAAAAAGACCTGCGCCAGGCCCAGGAAATTCTGGATACCGATCACTACGGCCTGGGCCGCGTGAAAGATCGCATCCTCGAATACCTTGCTGTACAGAGCCGCGTCAATAAAATTAAAGGCCCGATCCTCTGTCTGGTTGGACCGCCGGGGGTAGGTAAAACCTCGCTGGGCCAGTCCATCGCTCGCGCGACCGGACGTAAATACGTACGTATGGCGCTGGGCGGCGTGCGTGATGAAGCGGAAATCCGCGGACACCGCCGTACTTACATCGGTTCTATGCCGGGTAAACTGATCCAGAAGATGGCCAAAGTTGGGGTTCGCAACCCGCTGTTCCTGTTGGATGAGATCGACAAAATGTCGTCTGACATGCGCGGCGATCCGGCTTCGGCGCTGCTTGAAGTGCTGGATCCAGAACAGAACGTGGCGTTTAACGATCACTATCTGGAAGTGGATTACGATCTCAGCGATGTAATGTTCGTAGCGACGTCCAACTCCATGAATATCCCTGCGCCGCTGCTGGACCGTATGGAAGTGATTCGCCTGTCGGGCTATACCGAAGATGAAAAGCTGAACATTGCTAAACGCCATCTGTTGCCAAAACAGATTGAACGTAACGCCCTGAAAAAAGGCGAAATTACGGTAGACGATAGCGCAATCATCGGCATCATCCGTTATTACACTCGTGAAGCGGGCGTGCGTGGGCTTGAGCGTGAAATTTCCAAACTGTGCCGCAAAGCGGTTAAACAGTTGCTGCTGGAAAAAGACCTTAAGCACATCGAAATTAATGGCGATAATCTGAAAGATTTCCTGGGCGTTCAGCGCTTTGACTATGGCCGTGCCGACAACGAAAACCGCGTCGGTCAGGTTACCGGTCTGGCATGGACTGAAGTTGGCGGCGATCTGTTGACCATCGAAACCGCCTGCGTACCGGGTAAAGGTAAGCTGACCTATACCGGATCGTTGGGCGAAGTGATGCAGGAATCTATTCAGGCGGCCCTGACCGTGGTGCGCGCGCGCGCTGAAAAACTGGGTATTAATTCCGATTTTTACGAGAAGCGCGACATTCACGTTCACGTACCGGAAGGCGCGACGCCGAAAGACGGCCCGAGCGCGGGTATTGCGATGTGTACCGCGCTGGTTTCCTGTCTGACGGGTAACCCGGTGCGCGCCGATGTCGCGATGACGGGTGAAATCACGCTGCGCGGGCAGGTGCTGCCCATCGGCGGTTTGAAAGAAAAACTGCTGGCTGCGCACCGTGGCGGTATTAAGACTGTCCTCATTCCTTACGAAAATAAACGCGATCTGGAAGAGATCCCGGATAACGTCATCGCCGATTTGGATATCCATCCGGTGAAACGTATTGAAGAGGTTTTAACCCTGGCGTTGCAGAATGAACCCTCGGGAATGCAGGTTGTCACGTCAAAATAGTGACCTGACGCAAACTGCATAGATAAAATCAGAGCTGGTAAGCGATTTGGTGCTTGCCAGCTTTTTTTTGTATCGCTAATTTAGATGGCTGACTGCTTATGGCATCAACCAATGCTGTTGTAAGGGCATGACAGGCCTGATATAACTGCTGCGCGGTCGCTTCATGAAGGATTCGGGAGCGATATAAATAATAAAGAGAGGAAGAGAAGAGTGAATAAATCTCAACTGATAGACAAAATTGCCGCTGGTGCTGATATTTCTAAAGCCGCGGCTGGACGTGCGTTAGATGCTTTGATTGGCTCTGTTACTGATTCTCTGAAATCCGGAGATGAAGTGGCTTTAGTTGGTTTTGGTACTTTCTCTGTTCGTGAGCGTGCAGCCCGTACTGGCCGCAACCCGCAAACCGGCAAAGAAATCACCATTGCAGCTGCAAAAGTACCGGGATTCCGTGCAGGCAAGGCACTGAAAGACGCGGTAAACTGATTTTTCCCTCTACGGTTTCGATGGTAAAGGGCAAGGGCGCATCGTGAGATGTGCCTTTTTTATTATATGGGGTGACTTTTTAATCCTGTGGGCTGACAACCGCCCCGGTTTCTTGTCACAATACGCCTTTGCGCGAAGCGGCACCCTGATTCACGACCCTGCGGTGAGCGCCAGCGAGATTTACTGTCATCTACAGCGGAGCGTTGTTACACCATGATGGACAACTTACGTACGGCCGCGAACAGCGTCGTACTCAAGATTATTTTCGGTATCATTATCGTGTCGTTCATATTGACCGGCGTGAGCGGCTACCTGATTGGCGGTAACAGTAATTACGCCGCAAAAGTGAACGGCGAAGAGATTAGCCGCGGCCAGTTTGAAAATGCGGTCGCCAGCGAGCGTAATCGTCAACAACAGCAGCTTGGCGATCAATACTCTGAACTGGCTGCCAATGAAAACTACGTCAAAGCCATGCGCCAACAGGTGCTGTCGCGCATGATCGATGAGGCGCTGCTTGATCAGTATGCGAAAAAACTTGGCCTCGGCATCAGCGACGAACAAATCAAACAGGCGATTTTTAAAGAACCCGCCTTCCAGTCTAACGGCAAATTCGATAACGCCCGTTATACCTCCATCATCAATAACATGGGCATGACGCCAGACCAGTATGCCCAGGCGCTGCGTAATCAATTAATGACGCAACAGCTGATCAACGCCGTGGTCGGCACCGATTTCATGCTGGCTAACGAAACCGATGAGCTGGCAGCGTTGGTTGCGCAGCAGCGTGTCGTACGTGAAGCGACGATTGATGTTAATGCTCTTGCCGCCAAACAGACGGTGAGCGATAGCGAAGTTAACAGTTTCTATGAGCAGAACAAAAACCGCTTTATCGCGCCGGAACAGTTCCGTGTTAGCTACATCAAACTTGATGCCGCTGCCATGAACGAAAACGCCAGCGATGAAGAGATCCAGGCCTGGTACGATGAACATCAGGATCAGTACACCCAGCCGCAACGCAAACGCTACAGCATCATCCAGACCAAAACGGAAGATGAAGCCAAAGCGGTGCTGGATGCCCTGAAGGCCGGTTCCGATTTTGCTACGCTCGCGAAGCAAAAATCCGCTGATATTATTTCTGCCCGCAACGGCGGCGATATGGGCTGGCTGGAAGATGCGACGACGCCGGAAGAACTGAAAAACGCTGGTCTGAACGAAAAAGGCCAGTTGTCGGGCGTGATTAAATCCTCTGTCGGCTTCCTGGTGGCTCGCCTTGACGACGTGCAGCCCGCCCAGGTAAAACCGCTGGCGGAAGTTCGCCAGGCCATTGCTGATAAAGTAAAACAGGAGAAAGGGCTGACGGCCTATTTCGCCCTGCAGCAGAAAGTGAGCGATGCGGCGAGCAATGATAACGAATCCTTAGCGGGTGCAGAGCAGGCCGCGGGCGTGAAAGCCGTTGAAACTGGCTGGTTTGGCCGTGATAACCTGCCGGAAGAGCTGAATTTCAAACCGGTAGCGGATGCGATTTTCAACGGTGGTTTGGTTGGTGAAAACGGGACGCCGGGCAGCAACTCCGACATTATCACTGTCGAAGGCGATCGTGCATTTGTGCTGCGTGTGACCGAGCATAAACCCGAGGCGGTTAAACCGTTGGCGGAAGTCCGCGATCAGGCTGTTGCTGATATCAAGCATCAGAAAGCGGAGCAGCAGGCCAAACTGGACGCCGACAAGTTGATTAGCGCCTTGAAAGCAGGTAAAGGCGATGATGCGCTGAAAACGGCAGGCCTGAGTTTTGGTACTGCCAAAACGCTGAGCCGTAGCGGTCAGGACCCGATTTCACAGGTGGCATTCACATTGCCGTTACCTGCTAAAGACAAACCGTCCTACGGTGTGGCTAACGATATGCAGGGCAATGTGGTGATCGTCGCCCTTGATGAAGTCCGTAGCGGCACGCTGCCGGACGAGCAGAAGAAAGCCATGACGCAGGGCATCACGCAAAACAACGCGCAAATCGCCTTCGATGCGCTGATGACCAATCTGCGCAAAGAAGCAAAAATCAAAATGGGCGACATCATCGAGCAGCAGCAATAATCGAGATGTCTCGCACCTAAATGCAATTTATTGCAAAACACAAAGGCCGCTTTCGCGGCCTTTTCCATTTCTGTTCATTGCTGTTTGTTGTGTCTCTCCTGGCCCGATAAGGTGGCGTTGCTGTCAACAAACAAGGAGAAAACAGCATGAAACAAGGCGTTAAAGCATTTTGTCTGGCGATGGTTATCGCATGCGGTATCACCAGTTACCCGGCGCTGGCGGCGCAATCTACCGCCAAAGCGGAGGCGGTTACGGCGAAAGCTGAAGGCAGCCCGGCGGCTCAGGCAAAAGAAAAAGCGGCAAAAGCTAACGAAAGCGAGGAACGCACCGTCAGCATTAATACAGCGAGCGCGGATGAGCTTGCCGCCGCGCTAAATGGGGTGGGAATGAAAAAAGCTCAGGCAATCGTCAACTACCGTGAAGAAAATGGTCCCTTTAACAGCATTGACGATCTGAAACAGGTGCCGGGCATGGGAAATTCACTGGTTGAACGTAATCTGGCGCGCATAAAACTGTAAGCGGCAAGCTGGTCACCTTGCAGAGTGGAGATTCTTTGCCAGGATATAGAGGTCATACCAGTGGTATGACCTCTTACTCTCATAACATTAACCGTCACGTAAATCCGTCACGCCATTCTGGCGGCGGAGGGGTAGGCGGAATAATAAGGGCCCTGGCGCTATGCAGACACATATTAAAGTACGCGGTTACCATCTGGATGTTTATCAACACGTGAATAACGCACGCTATCTCGAATTCCTTGAAGAAGCACGTTGGGATGGTTTAGAGCAGGAAGAAGGCTTTCAGTGGATGACGGCGAACCGCATTGCTTTTGTGGTGGTGAATATCAATATCAATTATCGACGTCCGGCAGTGCTGGGGGATTTACTCAAGGTATCAAGCCAGGTTGAGCAGTTAAATGGTAAAAGCGGCGTATTAAGCCAGGTCATCACACTTGAGCCGGAAGGGCAGGTTGTGGCGGATGCGCAAATTACCTTTGTCTGTATTGATTTAACAACGCAGAAAGCCTTGCCGCTGGAAGGCGAACTGCGGGAGAGACTGGCGGCAATGGTCGGTAAAGCCTGATAAAAAGGGCGGTAAAACCGCCCCTGTTATTTTTGACGCCTGGCGTCACGGAAGATCCATCTTGCGTTTCAGTTGCGCCATTACGCCTGTTTTGTCAGCAAGATACTGATTTAACCCGTTAGCACGGAGATGGCAGGCCGCGCATTCACCGCAACCATCGCCTTTGATGCCGTTATAGCAGGTCAGGGTTTCGTTACGCACTAAATCCAGTTTGCCCCAGCGATCCGCCAGCGCCCAGGTTTCGGCTTTATTAAGCCACATTAACGGCGTTTCAAAACGGATGTTGCTTGCCATGCCCAGGTTCACTGCATGATGGAGTGCTTTGACGAACTCGTCGCGACAATCCGGGTAGCCTGAAAAATCGGTTTCGCATACCCCGGTGATGATCGCTTCAGCCTGAACCTGGTAGGCATAAATGGCAGTAAGGGTCAAAAACAGAATATTGCGCCCCGGTACAAACGTGCTGGGAATGCCGCTGGCGTCAGGATCGTAATCCGGCACCGGAATACTGTCACGCGTCAGGCTGCTGACCGCCAGTTCGTTCAACAGACCGACATCCAGAACTTTATGGGCGCGGGCACCGAGTTTATGCGCCAAATCCTTCGCAATATCATTTTCCGCACGATGGCGTTGGCCGTAATCGAAAGTGACGCAATGCACCTCGTCATACTGATTCAGCGCCTGAATCAGGCAGGTGGTGGAGTCTTGTCCACCGCTAAAAACCACAACGGCACGTTTCATCGTCAACCTTTCTTTCGCTTATTCATCTTGCGCCTATGGTAGCGCCAGAGGATGAGCGCCACCAGCTTCTTCATTGCGTACCGGGAGGGGGAAGCCAGGCACGGGTAAAGTCAAACCAACCCCGGGCATTCAGGCGGATCCCGTTTACACCCGGCGGCGCACTGACCTGATAACGGTAATTAAACAGCGGGGTGATGGCTGCCTCTTCCATCAAACCGGTATAAACGGCGCGCATTCCCTCGCGGCGCTGGGTTTCATCTTTTTGACGCTGTACCGCGTCGAGGGTGCTCTGGAGATGGGCAAACTGACGGGGGGTAAGCACATGCGGCCAAAGCATATCGCAGCGTAACCACTGTTCCAGCGTGAATTCCGGCGACTCGCCAATCAACCGATCGCCCATGATCACATCCGCTTCGCCGAGATGCGGGCAACCATGCCAGGTTTTGGCCGGATGGAAATACACAGTCAGCTCACATCCCTTCGCCGCGAGATAGCGTTTGAGCTGTTCGGCCATGGCATGCAATTCCACAGGCAGGTGATATACCAGCGTCAGCGAGGCGGGCAACGGCGTGTCATCAGACTGCCACTCCGGAAGACGCCAGCCGGGCAGCATTTCGCTGCTCGGGGTGATAAGCCCTTCATCCAGCGGCAGCGTATCCAGCATGCCGCTGTGATGGATAAGCTCGATAAGATAACGCGCCTGACCCGGTGATAACTTCCCTTCCTGACGCAGCGCCAGATAGCAAAACCCCAGGCTTATGCTGTTGCTGACCGGCCGTAAATGTACCAGCTCGTCCTGTTGTCCAATGGCGATTTGCACCGGGTGACGGCAGCTGGTACCCATTTCCTGATCGAACAACTGGGGTGTGATCCAGTATTCCACTGCTTTTAATAAAGGATGGCTGAGATGCCAGAACTCATGGCTTTCCAGACGGACCAGATCCGGTTCGAACCGCGTGAGACGAAACGGCCCGCAGCCGATTGTCGGTTCATCCGGATGCCCGAGGCGGCTGCAATACAGCGCCAGACGATGCGCCAGCCAGTAATCCGGGCGATGAAGCGTGATGCGCAGACACAGCGCATGAACGACATCAACACACGCCACGCTGGCAAAGAGCCGGGCGATTTCGCGATCCGCTAACAGCGCCTGTAGGGCGTACTGTAATTGCGTCGCCTCGACCGGTTTGCCGTTGTGCCAGTGTAATGTTGGGCGCAGATAAAAATCCCAGCGCAGGCCATCCGGGGAAATCTGCCAGTGATGGGCCAGATCGCCCCGGGGATATTCGCCGTTGTCATCAAACCGCGTTAGCCCTGCATGGATTTGACCGGCCAGATGCTGTTCTGCACGTCCCGGTAAAAAGCCGGGCGTCAGCGGTTCGAGCGGACGGTAGTAAGGTATGCGCAGGGTAGGCGTGTCGTTTTGCCACTGACCACCTAAAAACGGCTGCAATAAATGACGCAACTGGTCCGGTGCCAGTTGGGCCAGTTCCAGCGCATTTTTATGCTGGCCGCGATTAAGCACCTGTTCCATCATCCCGGCCCGAACATGCTCAGGCGTCACCAGGAATGTTAACCGGCCTCGTTTTCCGCGTCCGGCTTGGGCCTGCCAATTGAGCCAACCCGCATCAGCCAACTGGCCTAAAAGCGTCCGGATATGCCGCTCGCTACAAAAACAGCGCTCCGCCAGCTCCGCGACGGTGACCTGCTGCGGTTCGCCAGCAGAAGGTTGCCATAAACGTTGAAACTGATTGAGTCGGTTAACAAGGCGCATAATAAATCCGGAACAATTTTTGAAAAGTATTCACTATTTGTTCCGGATATACCAGGCAATACTGCATGCTGTGTTTGAGCAACGAGAGAGCGAACAACCATGGCGCGACTGGCTGCATTTGATATGGATGGCACATTATTGTTGCCGGACCATTTGCTGGGTGAACAAACGCTGAAAACCCTGAACCGCCTGCGCGAGCGCGACATTACGCTGGCTTTCGCCACGGGTCGTCATGCCCTGGAGATGCGCCATTTGCTCAACGATCTCTCTCTCGATGCGTTTCTGATCACCGGCAATGGAACGCGCATTCACACCCATCAGGGCGAACTGCTGCATCATGCCGATCTTGCGCCGGACGTCGCTGAAACTGTCATCCACAGTCACTGGGACACCGCTTCGTCGATGCATGTTTTTAACGATGAAGGATGGTTTACCCAAAACGATCTTCCTGAGCTGCTGAATGCGCATCTGTTTACCGGTTTTCGCTATCAGGTTTGCGACGTTAAGCGCATCCCCGCGCATTTGGTCACGAAAATTTGCTTCTGCGGTGAGCATGACGATTTATGCCGCCTGCGTATCCAGCTTAATGAGGCGCTGGGCGATAAAGCACATCTGTGTTTTTCGGCGCACCACTGCCTGGAAGTGCTGCCTGTCGGGTGCAATAAAGGGGCAGCGCTGGTGATATTAAGCCAGCATCTGGGCTACGGGCTGCAGGAGTGTATGGCGTTTGGCGATGCCATGAACGATCGCGAAATGCTTGAGGCGGTGGGTTACGGTTTCATCATGGGTAACGCCATGGCGCAGTTAAAAGCCGCCTTGCCGCACCTGCCCGTTATCGGGCATTGCAGTACGCAGGCGGTTTCTCATTATTTGACACATTGGCTGGATTTTCCAAACCTGACTTATTCCCCCGAATGACGAGGCCATTCCAGCAAGCCGGGTAACCCCCGGCTTTTTTTATGCGCACAGGCGTTTGATTTCAGCCTGCCACGGGGTCAAGTCACCGATGTTGTGTTCCACCCATTGTGGGTTGTAGTAGGTCTCAAGATAGCGTTCACCGCTGTCGCACAGCAGGGTCACAATTGCGCCCTGACGTCCTTCGTCACGCATTTTCGCAGCCAGTTGTAACGCACCCCAGACGTTAGTGCCAGTGGATGCGCCCACTTTGCGGCCCAGAATGGTTTCCAGCCACTGGATGGTGGCGACGCTTGCCGCGTCGGGGACGCGCATCATGTCGTCAATAACCGCAGGAATAAACGACGGTTCCACACGCGGGCGGCCAATCCCCTCAATTTTGCTGCCGACGCGGCTTTTCAGCGTGGCGTCGCGGCTTTGCCAGTAATCAAAAAATACTGAATTCTGCGGATCGACAACCATCAGCTGTGTGGCATGGCCCTGATAACGCAGATAACGACCAATAGTGGCGGAAGTACCACCCGTGCCGGCGCTCATCACGATGTAATCCGGCACGGGACAGGGCTCGCTGGCCATCTGGCGGAAGATGCTGTCGGCAATATTGTTATTGCCGCGCCAGTCGGTGGCGCGTTCGGCATAGGTGAACTGATCCATATAGTGGCCGTTCAACTCTTTCGCCAGCATTTCCGAGACGTCATAAATCTCACACGCACTATCGACAAAATGGCAACGGCCACCATAAAACGCGATTTGCTCCACTTTACGCCTGGCGGTGCAGCTCGGCATAACGGCGATAAACGGCAAGCCCAGCAGCCGGGCGAAGTAGGCCTCTGATACGGCAGTTGATCCCGACGACGCTTCAATGATCGGCGTGCCCTCTTTTATCCAGCCGTTACACAAGCCGTATAAAAACAGCGAGCGCGCCAGGCGGTGTTTCAGGCTGCCGGTCGGATGGGTGCTTTCATCTTTCAGATATAGATGGATGCCCGGGAAAGCGGGCAGGGCAAGGCGGATTAAATGGGTATCGGCTGAACGCTGATAGTCGGCATTGATTTCGCTGATGGCGTGATTAACCCAGGTGCTGGTCATGTGGCATATCCATTTATCAATTTGTGCCTAGCGTAAAACAAAGGGCGGAAAAAAGAGTTGCTATTTGGCCCCTTATTTGCCGGAATAAGAGAAAATCTTTCTATAAATCTCGCAAATGATAGATAAAATTGACCGTAAACTGCTTTCACTGTTGCAGAATGACTGCACACTCTCTTTGCAGGCGTTAGCGGATGCCGTTAATCTGACTACCACGCCCTGCTGGAAACGGCTGAAACGGCTCGAAGATGAGGGGATTATTCAGGGGCGGGTCGCGTTACTCGATCCGGAAAAGCTCGGGCTGGGGCTCACCGCCTTTGTATTACTGAAAACCCAGCATCACAGCAGCGAATGGTACAGCCAGTTCGTGGCGGTGGTATCGCAGATGCCGGAAGTGCTCGGTTTCTGGCGTATGGCGGGGGAATACGACTATTTGATGCGCGTTCAGGTCGCGGATATGAAGCGTTTCGACGATTTTTATAAGCGTCTGGTGAATCAGGCCCCCGGTTTATCGGACGTGACCTCCAGTTTCGCCATGGAACAGATAAAATATACCACGGCCTTGCCGCTCGGCGGTTAGCAAGGCCAACGCATCCTTCGCCTGCGCTCAACCCAACAGCAAGCCAATCAGGAATCATGACGTGCGATTATTTGCTCAATTACGCTGGTATTTCTTCCGGGAATGGCGACGCTATCTCGGTGCAGTATGCCTGCTGATTATCATCGCGATCCTTCAGCTTATCCCGCCCCGCGTGGTCGGCATCATTGTGGACGGCGTCACCCAAAACCACTTTACTCCAGGCCAGATTTTCCAGTGGCTTGGACTGATGGTCGCGGTGGCGGTGATCGTCTACCTGTTGCGCTATGTCTGGCGCGTCCTGCTGTTTGGGGCGTCCTACCAGTTAGCGGTAGAACTGCGCGAAGATTTTTATCGCCAGCTCAGCCGCCAGCATCCTGAATTCTATTTACGCCACCGTACCGGGGACTTGATGGCGCGCGCCACGAATGACGTGGATCGCGTGGTGTTCGCCGCCGGGGAAGGGGTGTTGACGCTGGTGGATTCGCTGGTGATGGGGTGCGTCGTACTGGTGGTGATGAGCACCCAAATCAGTTGGCAACTCACGCTGCTGGCGTTGCTGCCGATGCCGGTAATGGCGCTGGTCATTAAGCGTTACGGTGACCAGCTCCACAGCCGCTTTAAAGCGGCGCAGGCGGCGTTTTCATCATTAAACGATCGCACCCAGGAGAGCTTAACCAGCATCCGCATGATCAAAGCCTTCGGTCTCGAAGACCGTCAGTCGGGCCTTTTCGCCGGGGACGCACGCGACACGGGATTGAAAAACCTGCGTGTCGCCCGTGTCGACGCGCGCTTCGATCCCACTATCTATATCGCCATTGGGATGGCGAATATGCTGGCGATCGGCGGCGGCAGTTGGATGGTCATGAATGGCACCCTGACGCTGGGGCAACTCACCAGTTTTATGATGTATCTGGGTTTGATGATTTGGCCTATGTTGGCGCTGGCGTGGATGTTCAATATCGTGGAGCGTGGCAGCGCAGCCTACAGCCGAATTCGTGCCATGCTGGCCGAAGCGCCTGTGGTGAACGACGGTGAACTGCCTGTACCTGATGGCCGCGGTACGCTGAACGTGGCAATCCGCGAATTTACCTGGCCGCAGGCGTCAAAACCGACGCTGAAAAACATCAATCTCACCCTCAAGCCTGGTCAGATGTTAGGCATATGTGGCCCGACGGGCGCGGGAAAAAGCACCGTGCTGTCGCTGATTCAGCGTCACTTTGATGTGACGCTGGGAGAGATCCGCTTTCACGATCTTCCCCTGACCGCGTTACAGCTCGATTCGTGGCGCAGCCGTCTGGCGGTGGTTAATCAAACGCCGTTTTTATTTTCTGACACCGTGGCGAGCAATATCGCGCTTGGCCGTCCCGGCGCGACGCAGCAAGAGATCGAGCATGTGGCGAAGCTGGCCTGCGTTCACGATGATATTTTACGTTTGCCCCAGGGGTACGACACCGAAGTCGGGGAGCGCGGCGTCATGCTTTCCGGCGGTCAGAAACAGCGAATTTCCATTGCGCGGGCGCTGTTGCTGAACGCTGAAATTTTGATTCTGGACGATGCGCTGTCTGCGGTGGACGGGCGCACCGAGCATCAGATCCTTCATAACCTGCATCACTGGGGAGAAGGGCGGACGGTGATCATCAGCGCGCATCGTCTGTCTGCGCTGACGGAGGCGGATGAGATCGTAGTGTTGCAACAGGGCCATATTTCACAGCGCGGCGAACATGACGCGCTGGCGAGCCAGCCGGGCTGGTATCGCGATATGTATCGCTATCAGCAGATCGAAGCGGCGCTGGATGACGCGCCGGAAGAAGAGGAGGCGGCGAATGCATAAGCCTGCTCAATTGTGGCCGACCTTAAAACGCCTGCTCGGCTACGGCAGACCGTGGCGCAAACCGCTTTCGATGGCGGTGGTGATGCTGTGGGTGGCTGCTGCCGCGGAGGTCAGCGGCCCGGCGTTAATCAGCTATTTCATTGATAACATGGTGGCGAAGAACTACATGCCGCTGGGACTGATTGCCGGGCTCGCCAGCGCCTATATTCTGCTGCAACTGTTGGCGGCTGGCCTGCATTACTGGCAGTCATTACTGTTTAACCAGGCCGCCGTCGGGGTTGTTCAGCAACTTCGTACTGACGTGATGGATGCGGCGCTGCGCCAACCGCTTAGCGAGTTTGATACGCAACCAGTCGGTCAGTTGATTTCCCGGGTCACGAACGATACGGAAGTCATCCGCGATTTATACGTTACCGTCGTGGCAACGGTGCTGCGCAGCGCGGCCCTGATTGGCGCTATGCTGGTGGCGATGTTCAGCCTTGACTGGCGCATGGCGCTGGTTGCGATGGCGATATTCCCTGCCGTGCTGATTGTGATGTTCATTTATCAGCGCTTCAGTACGCCTATTGTTCGGCGGGTTCGTACCTATCTCGCGGATATCAACGACGGCTTTAACGAAGTGATCATGGGCATGAGCGTGATCCAGCAGTTTCGTCAGCAGGCGCGATTTGGCGAACGGATGGGCGAGGCCAGCCGTTCGCACTATACGGCGCGTATGCAAACGCTGCGTCTTGACGGCTTCCTGCTGCGGCCATTGCTGAGTCTGTTTTCGGCGCTGGTGCTGTGCGGGCTGTTAATGCTGTTCGGTTTCAGTGCTGTTGGAACCATCGAAGTCGGCGTACTTTACGCCTTTATCAGCTATCTCGGCCGTCTGAACGAACCGTTGATTGAACTCACCACTCAGCAGTCGATGCTGCAGCAGGCAGTGGTCGCGGGTGAGCGCGTCTTTGAGCTCATGGACAGGCCACGCCAGACGTATGGCAGCGACGTACGTCCGCTGCAAAGCGGCGCGATTGCCATAGACAATGTCTCGTTCGCCTATCGCGGCGATCGTCTGGTATTGCAGGACATCTCGCTGGATATTGCGCCGCGGAGCTTCGTGGCGTTGGTGGGCCATACCGGGAGCGGTAAGAGCACGCTGGCGAATTTGCTAATGGGTTACTACCCGCTGACACGTGGTGAGATCCGTCTTGATGGCCGTTCGCTCTCCACCCTGAGCCACAGCGTCCTGCGCAAAGGCGTGGCGATGGTGCAACAGGACCCGGTGGTGTTGGCCGATACATTTTTTGCCAACGTCACGCTGGGGCGGGATATCAGCGAAGCGCAGGTGTGGCATGCGCTGGAAACGGTGCAGCTTGCCGACCTTGCCCGCGGTATGCCAGACGGTATTTATACCCGGCTTGGTGAGCAGGGTAATAATCTGTCGGTGGGGCAAAAACAGCTTCTGGCGCTGGCGAGAGTGTTAGTGGAAACCCCACAAATTCTGATCCTCGATGAAGCCACGGCGAACATTGACTCCGGCACGGAGCAGGCGATCCAACTGGCGCTGACGGCGATCCGCGAGCACACGACGCTGGTGGTGATCGCTCACCGACTTTCTACGATTGTCGATGCTGACACCATTCTGGTTCTGCATCGCGGCCAGGCGGTGGAGCGCGGCACCCATCAGCAGCTGTTGACTCAGCAGGGGCGTTACTGGCAAATGTATCAGCTTCAACTCGCGGGCGAAGAACTGGCGGCCGTGGAAGAAAATGAAACGCTCAGCGCCTGACGCACCAAAATAACGCACCATGTTTGGACGACACATCCCTGGTGCAAACCTGTTACGCACCCTGCACTGGCATGGTGCGTTTTTTTAGCTCAGAACAATCTTATCCATCATTTCACGTTGTTTCCCGCCTGGCCCTTACCCTGAAAACCCCGTAGCACGCCGCTTTCCTGATGTCAGGCAGATTTGGCACGGTGCTTGCTTTACTGGAAATGTGCTCACTTAAGCCGTTACCCAATTTGACAGGAGGGGAAATATGAAACTGGTTACTGTGGTAATCAAACCATTCAAACTTGAAGACGTGCGTGAAGCGCTCTCTTCCATTGGGATTCAGGGGCTTACTGTCACTGAGGTAAAAGGCTTTGGGCGTCAGAAAGGGCATGCCGAACTCTATCGCGGCGCGGAATACAGCGTCAATTTTCTGCCGAAAGTGAAAATTGATGTTGCCATCGCCGACGATCAGCTCGAAGAGGTGATCGACGTGATCAGCAAGGCAGCCTGGACCGGGAAAATCGGCGACGGAAAAATCTTTGTTGCGGAACTGCAACGCGTCATTCGTATTCGTACCGGCGAAGCCGACGAAGCGGCACTGTAATCTGGCGAACCTGACAGGTATAAAAATGATGAAAAAAACTCACACTGACATCGGCCCTTGCAGCACTGGTGCTGCTGCCGGGTTTGGCCGCCGCGGCGCCGGCTGTAGCGGATAAAGCCGACAACGCCTTTATGATGATTTGCACCGCACTGGTGCTGTTTATGACTATCCCTGGCCTGGCGCTGTTTTATGGCGGGTTGATCCGCTCTAAAAACGTGCTGTCCATGCTTACTCAGGTATCGGTTTCCTTCGCGCTGGTTTGCGTACTGTGGGTGGTTTACGGTTATTCCCTGGCGTTCGGTACCGGCGGTTCGTTCTTCGGTAACTTCAACTGGATCATGCTGAAAGGCATCGCGATCACGGACGTGATGGGCTCGTTCTACCAGTACATTCATGTTGCCTTCCAGGGCTCATTCGCCTGCATCACCGTTGGGCTGATTGTTGGCGCGATTGCCGAACGTATCCGTTTCTCCGCCGTGGTGATTTTCGTGGTGGTATGGCTGACGCTTTCTTATATTCCGATTGCGCACATGGTGTGGGGCGGTGGCTTGCTGGGAACGCACGGCGCGCTGGACTTCGCTGGTGGTACCGTGGTGCATATCAACGCCGCTGTGGCAGGCCTGGTGGGCGCTTACCTGGTGGGTAAACGTGTCGGTTTCGGTAAAGAAGCGTTCAAACCGCATAACCTGCCAATGGTCTTCACCGGTACGGCGATCCTGTATTTTGGCTGGTTTGGTTTCAACGCCGGTTCTGCCAGCGCTGCTAACGAAATCGCGGGCCTGGCTTTCGTGAATACCGTTGTCGCGACTGCGGCTGCGATTCTGGCCTGGGTCTTCGGCGAATGGGCGGTGCGTGGTAAGCCCTCACTACTGGGCGCCTGTTCCGGTGCGATTGCCGGTCTGGTGGGCGTTACCCCGGCATGCGGTTACATTGGCGTCGGCGGCGCACTGATTGTTGGTATCGCGGCGGGTCTGGCAGGTTTGTGGGGCGTCACCATGCTGAAACGCTGGCTGCGTGTGGATGACCCGTGCGATGTGTTCGGCGTGCATGGCGTGTGCGGCATCGTTGGCTGTATCCTGACCGGGATTTTCGCCTCATCCTCCCTGGGCGGCGTCGGCTTTGCGGAAGGCGTGACCATGGGCCATCAGGTTCTGGTGCAGCTGGAAAGCATCGCGGTAACGGTAGTGTGGTCCGGTGTTGTGGCTTTCGTGGCCTATAAGCTGGCTGATTTAACTGTCGGGCTGCGTGTACCGGAAGAACAAGAGCGCGAAGGTCTGGATGTGAACAGTCACGGCGAGAACGCTTACAACTCTTAATTTTACAGCAGTAAAAAAGGCAGGTTTCCGCAAGGGGCCTGCCTTTTTTCGTCTGGTTTAACTGCGCTTACGCATCACACCTTCCTGTACCGTCGACGCCACCAACACCCCATCCTGGGTATAGAACTCGCCTCGAACAAATCCGCGCGCGCTGGAGGCGGAAGTGCTTTCCACGCTGTAAAGCAGCCAGTCGTTTAAATCGAACGGACGGTGGAACCACATAGAATGGTCAATTGTCGCGACCTGCATGCCTGGCTCAAGAAAGCCTACACCGTGCGGTTGAAGCGCCACAGGCAGGAAATTGAAGTCAGACGCGTAACCCAGCAAATACTGATGTACACGCAAATCGGCGGGCAGGGTGCCGTTAGCCCGGAACCACACCAGGCGCGACGGATCGGCCACATGACCTTTTAACGGGTTATGGAACTCTACCGGGCGAATTTCCAGCGGTTTGTCAGAGAGAAATTTCTCCCGCACCGGCGGCGGCAGGAAATGTTCAAACTCGCGGGCAATGACCGTTTCTGATTTCAGGTTTTCCGGACCCGGCGCGGCAGGCATCTGTTTTTGATGCTCGAAACCGCCTTCCGGCGCCTGGAATGAGGCAGTCATATAAAAAATCGGCTTGCCGTTTTGAATAGCGGCAACGCGGCGGGCGCTAAAACTGTTGCCGTCACGCAGTACTTCCACGTCATAAACAATGGGCTTTTCACTGTCGCCGGGGCGAAGAAAATAGCTGTGAAAAGAGTGAATCAGTCGCTCTAAGGGTACGGTCTCTTTAGCGGCATAGAGCGCCTGTCCGACCACCTGGCCGCCAAACACCTGGCGTAGCCCGAGATCTTCGCTCTGTCCGCGAAACAGCCCCTCTTCAATTTTTTCAAGATTCAGTAGTGCCAGTAAATTGTTAAGCGCCTGACTCATAAAGGGTCCTCAAGGGAAAAGAAAATTGCTGTCATGCTCATCGCAACGATGCGCTTACCGGGCGCAAAGCCAGTCATCACGCGGATAACACAGCGACCAAACGCTGAGTATAACGCAGATTAGCAACTGGTCAGAGGGGTTCAATTATCTGAATACTGGCCCGTTTTCAGGCGATTATCTCCAGAGTGTGCCAGGCTTAGGACGATAGATGAGTTTTAACCACTCACTCTGGTGGGGGATAAGGTCCGATTCGCGGGCTTTCTGTCCTGCTGGTGCATAAGAAGATAAGGAGAACGTTAATGAAACTCGTGCACATGTTAAGTGGTTTAGCGGTTGCGGTTGCTCTTGCAGGTTGCGCACAGCAAAAGAGCGCAGATATTGCTGTCCCGGCACCAAGCCCCAATACCTCCGCAGTTAACGCTCAGCCTGTAATACAGCAGCCAAATGTCTCTGGTACGGTGTGGATCCGTCAGAAAGTGGCCCTGCCGCCGAACGCCGTTCTGACCGTGACGCTGGCTGACGCATCCATGGCCGACGCCCCCGTCTAAAGTGATTGCCCAGAAAGCGGTGCGTACGGAAGGCAAACAGCCGCCGTACAGCTTCGTATTGCCGTTTGACCCGGCGCAGATTCAGCCTAATGCCCGAATCCTGCTGAGCGCCGCGATTACTGTCGATGACAAGATGATGTTTGTAACCGATACGGTTAAACCGGCGGTAAATCAGGGCGGCACGAAAATCGACCTGACGCTGGTGCCGGTTGAAGGTAAGGCTATTCCGCTCTCTGAACATGGCGGCGCGCAAACTACCGTACCATCAACATCACCGACCCAGGTCACACCGTCTTCCGCCGTTCCGGCACCGACCACGTACTAATCATAACTAACGCCTCTTCGGAGGCGTTTTTTTATGGCCTGTCGTAATGCCAGCGGTAGCGCTCCATATCAATATGCCCATCCCCCGACACCATAATGCCTTCACTAAGCAGGGCTTCACGCTGACGTTGTAAATCCGGACCGGTCAGTGAGATCGCGCCGTGACGATTGACCACCCGGTGCCAGGGAAGGCGGCTGCCTTCTGGCAGGCGTTTTAACACGCCGCCAACCTGACGAGCCGCCCGGGCGATCCTGCCAGCAATGCTACATCCCCGTAAGTGGTGACGTGTCCTTCGGGAATAGAGGCAACGATGAGATAAACGCGTTGCGGAAAAGTGGCGTGTGTGTCCATGCAGTCTCCGGGTGTCTTTGTTCGTAGCATAATAAACCGCTGGCTCCCGGAAAAGGCTTGATTGCGCAAGAAAACGGCATCTGGTTGCCGGTCGCTTGCAATTCACCAGGACAACACAGATAATGCCCTGCGCGTTGAAAAACGCTCTCAATGGGGGCCCTGTTGGTTCTCCCGCAACACTACTTTGTTTACCTGGTCAGATCCGGAAGGAAGCAGCCAAAGCAGATGACGTGTGTGCCGGGATGTAGCTGGCAGGGCCCCCACCCATTTGTGCAAACCGTCTTGTCTCGCGTTCACGCTTATCCCTGTTCCCTCTTTCCTGCTGATGAGTATGAGTCATCATCTCACGATATTTACTGAATAATAATTATCCCTAACCCAAATATTCCGTACTAAATAATGGGTCATAAGGCTGCGCAAAAAATATTATTTTCATATCCACATGACTATTTCTGGTGGGCACTAAACTTCAGGAGAATTCAGTATACTGGCCGGTACTTCAGCTCCTTTGATAATAGACGTACACAGCCAGACATGGAAAAAAGACAACTCGCAAAAATAGTGCTGCTCATGACTTCAGTGGCAATGCTTCAGGCCTGTGACAGCATGGAAGATAAAGTAAAGAAAGTGCTTAAGTGCGGCCTGGCGGTAAACGAACTGGGTAACAGCACGGCAAAAAGTAATTTCAATGCCAACCGCATGACCTTATTTAAAGGTGATGCACCGCATTTTAGTTCAGCTGAGATCTACAGAATAGATGAGGAAGCCCGGGAAGAGCTGGGGATGGATTTCCCGAACCATCGTGAAAACGCAAAGCGCCTGATCGAGGAGTATGAAGAGGGATATTGCGTGGATTTACATAAGGTTCCGGAAACCAGTGAGATAAAAACGCTGAAGAGAATTATCGATTTCTAACGCTGCCTGCCCTTGCCGCCAGCGTATGCTCTCTGCGCTGGCATGAAGAAGATTGGGTAAAGACAACGATTCTGGCGCAGCCTGCTTAAATACCAATGCCAGGTCTCCTCTCGCGTTATATCTCCGGGCACTTTTATTGCGCAATAAAAGAACGGTATTGTCATTCATGTTTAAAGAGAGAAAAAATCTGATCCGGATTGCACAACGCAGCAAACGCGTATACGCGCTTCTTCTGTAATGAGCCAGCCTGTTTCTTTCCGTTATGATCTTAAATGTCATAATTTCGTCACTTTATTGTCATATTAATTCTGCATTATTTTGCTACTCAATAAAAACACAGGCATCACGCTGATTCAGAGTAAGGAATGTGATATGACCACCGCTGTTCTTAATGTCAAAATAAATAGCGAGTTAAAAGAACGTATTCGCCATTATGCGGAAGATAATAGCGAAACAATCTCAGCTGTTACTGAAAAATTGCTGCTCAATGCGCTGAATGCCGAAGAAAATATAGATGTTGACGAAGAGGATATCGATAACCAGCACACTCAGGAAGGCGTGACCCTGGCGTTGACAGACAAAGAAATCAAAGCATTGCGTAAACTGCTGAAGAAAAGAAAATGATCAAAGAACCTGTCTGTAATGCAGAAAATTATGCACAAGCGTGTGAAATGCTGCGCTCAGGATTGGTAAAGCATGTGCGCTTAGGTTGGCAAATCGGCGGTGATGAATTTTTCAAAATCGCCTCTGACTGGTGTGATGCCGGGGCCAAAATAAAAAAACACGGTGAATTTTTTGTGATATCCGTGAAAGGGTTTCCCGTACCTCGCCAGGCATAATAATTAACAAATACCTATAATAACAACCACTGGCGGACAGCGTTCGCTTGTGGTGCGTCTCTCCACCTCCCGTATCAGGATGGTACGTTCTGACGAGCTGATTGCTCGTCTTTTTATTTCCCCCGTCGCGCCGCGTTGTCAGGCATTATTATCACACCACGCCCGCAATTCAGCTGCGTTAAGCGCCTTGCTGAACAGCCATCCCTGACCATACTGAACGCCATGGCTGGTCAGCCATTCCGCCTGCTTAACGGTTTCTATACCTTCAGCCACCATCTCAAGATGCAGCTGCTTCGCCATATCAATAATGTGCGGCGCCACGGTGTTGTATTCCAGCGCATCCACAAAGGCTTTATCGATTTTGAGTACATCTACGTCGAGATTTTGCAAATAACTGAGGCTGGAGTAACCCGTACCGAAATCATCGATATAGACCGGGTGTCCGGCGGCGCGAAATTGTTTAATTACTGGCCCCGTGACTGTCGGATCGGCAAATCCGCGCTCGGTGATTTCAATGGCGATTTGCTGGGGACGGATTTGATGGCGTTGCCCATACTCGGTCAACAGCTGAAGTATGTCGTTGTTATGAAGGTCACCGGGAGCCAGATTCACAGACACATGAAAATCGGGTTGCTGATGCAGCCAGTTACCCAGTTCACTGAACACATTATCAATCACCAGCCGGGTAAGGGCGTTAATCAGGCCAGTTTGTTCCGCGAGAGGTATAAAAATATCCGGTGTTAACTGACTGCCGTCGGCTTGCGGCCACCGCACCAGGGCCTCGACCCCGACACACTTACGATCAGTTAAGCGAACAATCGGCTGATAACACACCGTAAGCTGGCGTGACTTAATGGCGTTCATCAGCCGGAAACGCGGGGAGTGCCGTTCTTTCATCAAGCGGAGCACCAGCGCAGCCAGTACCAGGCTAAGGAGAATGCCCACCGGCAGCCACACCATTAACTGCTGGCGGCTCGCGACATTCATGGGATGACTGGATGCCCATACCACCACGGCAAAATTGCCCTGTCGGTTGCGGAAAATCGAGTAAACGTTTTCTCCTTCGCGATATTGCGACAGGTTCCCGGCCCGCACTGCTTGCCAGACTTTTGGTGAAAGAGGGGCCGCTTGAGGTAATTACCCGGTCATGAGTTAAGCCGACCAGCGCCGCTTCAATGGGCCATGGGCCAAAAGGGATGACATCAATAAACGAACGCGGATCTACCACCACCATATGATCGGAATGGCTCATGGCGATCATGTAGTGCTCGATCCCCTGGTCGTTCGTCGGCGTAAACCATATCCCGGTAACCGGCATTACTGATCTTTTCCGGCTCAGGAAATGGCGCAATATGGCTTTCCTGTTCCAGTGATGAACACAGAGCCTGTGAGCCCTTCAGAAAAACCACTTCCTGAATATAGCGATACGTGAAAGCCACTCGGCGCATCGCCTGCAAATGATCCCGATCGCAGGTTTGGCTGTCCACGCGATTGATCTCTTTTAACGCCGCTTTGGCTTCATCAATAACCTGGCTTGCGAGGGTGTTGATGCGCTGGCTGTAAGCCGACAAATCCTGATGGAAACGTTGTTCTGCCTGGTAACGCGCCAGCCAGATACTCAGCACAACGGGCAATAACACCGCCACACTCATTGTGCCCGTGACCAGAGAAATCATGCGCTTTGATGTCACCTTACGTTCCTTCATCCTGGTAGCTTTTACCGGTTTCGCTTGCAGGGCGAGCTTAACGAAGGGCCGATTCTTTTGCGAGACACATGCCCGCCATATCGCTTAACCCATCAGAAATTCGGAAACTGGCCAGGCCATCGTGATACGACGGCAAACAACGTTTGCGGTTCGGCTAAGCGAATGATGAGCATCTCTTGCAACGGTAAACAGAAAGTCGTAACATTGTATTATGTTATAACATAACAATTGAGGTGGTTATGAAAGACAATATTCATCCGCATTACCGCACGGTGGTGTTTCATGATACCAGCGCTAATGAATACTTTATGGTGGGGTCGACGATTAAAACCGATCGAGAAATTGAGCGGGACGGGGTGGTTTATCCTTATGTCACGATTGAGGTCTCTTCCGCGTCGCATCCTTACTACACCGGGAAACAAAAAACCTTTACGACGGAAGGAAGCGCAGCACGCTTCCAGCAGCGTTTTGGTCGATTTTTTAAAGATAAAAAGGCGTAGCTATGCAGGTGTTAAATTCATTAAGAAGCGCGAAACAGCGTCATCCGGATTGCCAGGTCGTCAGACGTAAAGGCCGTTTATACGTGATTTGCAAATCCAACCCACGTTTCAAGGCTGTTCAGGGAAGAAAGAAAAAGCGTTAATAGCCTGAGCCTGCCCGGTGGCAGGCTCTTTCTTATTAGGCCTTCTGGCCTTTTTCAAGCGAGAAGATGTCGTAGAAAGAGAGGTTGCCTTTCCGGCTCACCATCGTGCTGAGCTGCGCTTTCTTCTCAGGTTCAACGCGGGGCGAATGCAGGATGGCTTCAATCAAGGAGTCCGGCACATAGCGGGTGTTGTACCATTCGCCGTTATAGCAAACGCGCAAATCCAGCACGTCGATATCTTCATACTTATAGCGTGGATTGACGTCAAAAAAGAAAAAGCCGTTCATTAAAACAAACAGCACGACCAGTAACCACACTGAACCCGCCAGCGTTTCTGACTGGAGCATCACAACCAGCGTGGCAAACCAGCCGATATACATCGCGATGAAGAGTCCCGGGTGATTACGGATAAAACTGATGCTAAAACGCGGGCGATTATCGCGTTTTCTTCGCGATTTAGGGTATCGATGGTTTCGTTGAGCAGGTGCTGTATTTCCGTCATTCTAAGCCTACAGAGATAGTAACCGGAAGGAAGACGACTGTATTGTAGTCAGGCGTGAAAGATGAAAACAGTAACAGACGACGCCAAAAAAAGTATAACAGTTATCCTTTCTGATGACCTGTATCCGTCCGCACATTATCCAGACATGCAGCCGTTAGCCACGCCAATATGAGGCGCGAAGAATGGTCACGTCAGGAGGAGGGTCCCATCAACATGGAACCCGGGATACATTAGCATTACTGTTGTTCATTAAGGGTGACGCAGCTCTGTTCACTCGTGACGGCATCCATGAAAAGCCAGGAGTGAACCTACAATGTCAGCATTTACCTGACGGGGAGTCATCCCGCATACGTGGCGGGTTTGCGATCAACTTTGCGGGTAAGCATGGACAACAGGTGTGCCTTATAAGGGCACCGTGTGTAACGTCATCGCGATATTTAATGCCAAATCATAACGGTAAAATTAACGAATAAATTTCCACACAGACGATGGTATTTTATCGTAAAGCTTATTCATTGTGAGCTCGGCAAGACGGTGATCGGCCGCTGAATAAAATACCGCCAATTCGTTATCCGATAATTCGTATTTATTTTTTTCAATGACTCTTTCAAGCGTATCAATAGTCTGGCAGCGTCGTAGACGCATTAAATAATCAGTTTTCGTTAAGGGTTTTTCTGACATGATTTCACCGTAAGTGATTGTAATAATTTTAGAAAGATAGGCTCACTGGGTTGGCCTTACTGACGTTGACGAAACATCGAAACAAACGGTTTCCTGATTTGCGCCATTTCTGTAAATCCTGAGCGCTAATACCATAGTTGCTGAACAGCATGAAGGTATCATCAAGATACTCATCAACGTGTTCGATCAATGCATTATCTTCGTCATGCTTAATTTTATAATTAAGCGCAAAACTCGCAATATGCTCAATCAATTCATTTAACTGCAGGTTGATGGCCGAGGTTGGATCGTTCACCCAACCATGATTGCTGTCACCAAGGGTTAGCAGGCAGTCATGATAGAGATTTTCACACAGGAATTTTAGCTGGGCTATATCATGCCGTTTTGGTGAGTATTCGTCCATAACGCATCCCCCTTTTTAGCGAAAAAATTTTCAGAGACTTAACACAGCAGGGGTAACATTCTCAGGTAAATGGGGATTAAGCACACAAATTCAATCTATTTAAACTATAAATCACCCCGACTGTTTTACCTTGTGCTATTACGAAAAATTACAATTAATGCACTTTGTAACGACCCACGCGGTTAGGGTAATACTATCAGGTGAGATTGACATGCTTTGTTGATTATAGCTGATAAAAAGAATGTGCAATAAAGGTCGGTCGCAATTTTACGTTTAGCTTTATTTTCAGGAATATTGCCTCACGTTCCGCTAAATACCAGGATTTATCTGAATATTAAACAGGATAAATGGTCGTTATTCGGGCTTGCTGTTCGTATTAATCGATGTTAAAGCAGCGAGAACATGCTTTATAAATGAATGTCAGGAAATGATGAGCATTAATTAAAAAAGGCCGCTTGCGCGGCCTTTTTTTTCAGGAGTGTTTTACCGTGTGGCTGTGCTCGATATCTTCGCTTTTACGGCTAAAGCGTCGACGAACCACCACGAAGAACACAGGAACGAAGAAGATAGCCAGTATCGTCGCGGTGACCATCCCGCCCATTACGCCGGTACCTACGGCGTTCTGTGCGCCGGAACCTGCACCGGAGCTGATTACCAGCGGCATTACCCCGAGGATAAACGCCAGCGAAGTCATCAGAATCGGACGCAGACGCATACGAACCGCTTCCAGCGTCGCTTCCACCAGGCCTTTGCCTTCTTTATCCATCAGATCCTTGGCGAATTCCACAATCAATATTGCGTTCTTCGCCGACAAGCCAATGGTTGTCAGCAGGCCCACCTGGAAGTAAACGTCGTTGTTAAGGCCGCGGAAGGTTGCAGCCAACAGCGCGCCGATGACCCCCAGCGGCACCACCAGCATGACCGAGAACGGAATTGACCAGCTTTCATACAACGCCGCCAGACACAGGAATACCACGATAAGCGAAATCGCATACAGGGCAGGGGCCTGGTTGCCGGACAGACGTTCCTGGAAGGACATCCCCGTCCAGTCGTAACCGATGCCGGTAGGCAGTTTGCTGGCCAGCTCTTCCATCATGTTCATGGCTTCACCGGTACTCTTACCCCGGTACTGCCTGACCAAGGATTTCCATAGACGGCAGACCGTTGTAACGCTCCAGACGCGGTGAACCGTATTCCCAGTGCGCCCGTCGAGAACGACGAGAACGGCACCATTTGTCCATCGGCGGTTGCGTACGTACCAGTTATTAATATCCTCTGGCAGCATGCGGTATTTCGCTTCGGACATCACGTACACTCTTTTTCACGCGTCCGCGGTCGATAAAGTCGTTCACATAACTACCGCCCCAGGCTGCGCCCAGCGTGGTATTGATGTCGGAAATCGAGACGCCCCAGCGCCTGCGCTTTTTCCTGATCGATATCGATTTTGTACTGCGGCGTATCTTCCAGACCGTTAGGACGAACCCCCGCCAGCAGATCCGGATGTTTAGCGACTTCGCCTAACAGTTGGTTTCGCGCCTGAGTCAGTTTTTCATGGCCCAGGTTCGCCTGGTCGATTAACTGGAAGTCGAAGCCGGTCGCCGTACCCAGTTCCACGATTGCCGGCAGGTTGAAGGCAAACACCATCGCATCTTTAATTTGCGAGAAACGGCCCATGGCGCGACCGGTGATCGCTTCCACTTTGTTTTCAGCGCCCGGACGTTCCTCCCAGTTTTTCAGGGAAACGAACGCCAGACCGGTGTTCTGACCACGACCAGAGAAGCCAAAGCCGTTAACGGTAAACACAGAGTTTACGTTGGCTTTTTCTTGTGTCAGGTAATAGTCAGTGACTTCATCCAGCACTTTTTGAGTACGTTCCTGGGTCGCGCCTGCGGGGAGCTGAGCCATGGTCAGGAAGACGCCCTGGTCTTCCTCCGGCAGGAATGAACTTGGCAGTTTGATGAACAGGAACGCCATTCCGCCAACAATCAGCAGGTACAGCAGCAGATAGCGGCCGGTACTGCGCAGAATGTTGCCTACGCTGTCGGTATAGTGATGGGTGCTCTTATCGAACATCCGGTTAAACCAACCGAAGAAGCCTTTTTTCCCTTCACCGTGGTCGCCTTTGGCGATCGGTTTGAGCATCGTGGCGCACAGCGCGGGCGTCAGAATCAACGCCACCAGCACAGACAGCACCATCGCGGAAACGATAGTGATGGAGAACTGACGGTAAATCGCACCGGTTGAACCGCCAAAGAAGGCCATCGGAATAAATACCGCCGACAGCACCAGGGCGATACCCACCAGGGCACCCTGGATCTGGTCCATGGATTTACGCGTCGCTTCTTTTGGCGGCAAGCCTTCTTCCGCCATAACACGCTCAACGTTTTCCACGACCACGATGGCGTCATCCACCAACAGGCCTATCGCCAGCACCATACCGAACATCGTCAGGGTATTTATCGAATACCCGAACGCGGCAAGGATAGCGAAGGTGCCCAACAATACCACCGGGACGGCGATAGTCGGGATCAGCGTGGCACGGAAGTTCTGCAGGAACAGATACATTACCAGGAATACCAGCACGATCGCTTCAACCAGCGTTTTTACCACTTCGTTAATTGAGATCTTAACGAACGGTGTGGTGTCGTACGGATAAACCACTTCCAGACCGCGCGGGAAGAACGGCTTCATCTTCTCAATGGATTCACGCACTGCCGCGGCAGTATCCAGCGCATTCGCGCCGGTCGCGAGTTTGATACCAAGGCCGGCAGCCGGCTGGCCGTTATAACGTGCAATAACGTCATAGCTTTCGCCGCCCAGTTCCACTTTTGCCACATCGCGCAAACGAACCTGAGAACCATCCTGATTCACTTTCAGCAGGATTTTGCTGAACTCATCCGCTGATGTCAGACGCGTCTGGGCAATGATGGAGGCGTTCAACTGCTGGCCTTTCACCGGCGGCGTACCGCCGAGCTGGCCTGCCGCAACCTGGGCGTTCTGCGCCCTGATTGCGTTGATCACATCAACCGGCGTGAGATGGAAGTTATTCAGTTTGTTCGGGTCCATCCAGATACGCATCGCATACTGTGCGCCGAACAGCTGAACGTCGCCTACGCCCGTGGTACGGCTGATCGGATCTTTCACCGTCGCGCCCACGTAGTCAGCGATATCTTCCTGGTTCATTGAACCGTCCGTTGAGATCATCCCGATTACCATCAGGAAGCTGCTGGATGATTTCTCAACGCTGACGCCTTGCTGTTGCACTTCCTGAGGCAGCAAAGGCATTGCAAGTTGTAGCTTGTTCTGGACCTGAACCTGCGCGATATCCGCATCGGTGCCGGAATCAAAGGTCAGCGTGATTTGCACCGTACCTGCCGAGTCGCTGGTTGACGACATATAAAGCAGGTTGTCGATACCGTTCATGTTCTGTTCGATAACCTGCGTGACCGTATCCTGTACGGTTTTCGCATCGGCACCCGGGTACATGGCGGATATCGAAATGGCCGGGGGCGCGATCGTCGGATACTGCGCCACAGGCAGTTTCATGATCGCAAGACCACCCGCCAGCATAATAATGATGGCGATGACCCATGCGAAAATAGGGCGATCGATAAAAAACTTAGCCATGTCTTAACGGCTCCTGTTTAAGTTAAGACTTCGGTTGTTCTGGCGCTGCATTGGCTGCGGCAGATTGTTTATCCGCATCAGCCGAAACTTCTTGTGCTTTAACCTGCGCGCCAGGACGAACTTTTTGTAAACCAGAAACTATCACGCGATCGCCCGCCTTCAGGCCGTCGGTCACTAACCACTTATCGCCAATGGCCTGAGACGCCTTGATCTGACGAACTTCAACTTTGTCGCCTTCGCCAACGACCATCGCGGACGCATCGCCGCGCGGCGTACGGGTCACGCCCTGCTGAGGCACCAGAATCGCATTCGGGTTGACCCCTTCCTCAAGACGCGCACGTACAAACATGCCCGGCAGCAACGTGTGATTCGGGTTAGGGAACAACGCGCGTAACGTAATAGAGCCGGTGGTTTGATCGACGGACACATCAGAGAATTCCAGCGTACCTTCCTGATCGAACTTAATACCGTCAGACGTCACCAGCTGGACTTTCGCTTTACCGTTTTCCTGCTTCAGTTTGCCGCTTGCCAGCTCTTGCTTCAGACGCAGGAAGTCATTGCTGGACTGGGTAACATCCACATAGATAGGGTCGAGTTGCTGAACGGTCGCCAGCGCATTCGCCTGGCCGTTCTGCACCAGCGCGCCTTCGGTCACGGAAGATTTGCCGATACGCCCACTGATAGGGGAGGTCACTTTGGTATACGCGAGATTGATACGCGCGGTTTCCAGCGCTGCTTTCGCGGCCACTACGGCAGCGTTCGCCTGCTGGGCTTCCGCCTGCGCATTGTCATAGTCCTGTTGGCTGATGTACTTGGTGCCAATCAGTTTCTGGTAACGCTTCAGGGTTAACTGGGCGATATTCGCGCTGGCCTGGGCACGCGCCAGATCGCCTTTGGCGCTCTCATAAGAGGCCTGGTAGGTTGCTGGATCAATCTGATAAAGAGAGACACCCGCTTCGATATCGCTCCCTTCCACAAAATTACGTTTCAGGATAATACCGTTCACCTGCGGACGAACTTCCGCTATGCGATAGGCACTGGTGCGCCCCGGAAGCTCGGTTGTAATAGCTAGAGGTTCGCTTTTCAGCGTGACCACGCCGACTTCGGGCGTATGCTGCGCCTGCTGTTGCTGCTGTTTGTCGTCACATCCTGTAAGCGCTAAGCTGCCTGAGAGCATCAGAACGACCGCCAGAGGCGTTAACCCTCTGTTTTTGTTCATAGGTAAACCTCGAGTGTCCGATTTCAAAATTGATTGATGGATCAAACGTCCACAAACCCATTGCTGCGTTCAAATAATGGTCGTGATATGGTACATACATTCATAAATGTATGTAAATCTGACCCTTGTAAATTCACAAACATATGGCACGAAAAACCAAACAACAGGCGCTGGAAACGCGCAACCACATTCTCGATGTGGCGATTCGCCTGTTTTCTCAACACGGTGTTTCGGCCACGTCTTTAGCTGACATTGCTCAGGCCGCTGGGGTCACGCGCGGCGCTATTTACTGGCACTTCAAAAACAAATCTGATTTGTTCAGTGAAATCTGGGAGTTGTCAGAATCAAGTCTTGGCGATCTTGAATCTGAGTATCAGGCAAAAATATCCCGACGATCCACTGTCTGTGTTAAGGGAGATTCTAATTTATATTCTTGAAGCTACCGTTTCAGAAGAGCGTCGACGGTTGATGATGGAAATTATCTTCCACAAATGTGAGTTTGTTGGCGAAATGGCGAGCGCCCAACAGCTCCATCGCGAATATTGCATTGCCAGCCACGAACGTATCGAACAGGCGTTGAGCAATTGTATCGCCCACCACAGATTGCCTGAAAGCCTCAATATACGTCGTGCCGCGGTTCTGATGCGCAGTTATATCACCGGATTAATGGAAAATTGGTTATTCGCGCCGCAAACTTTCGATTTACAAGCCGACGCTCGGGATTTCGTTGAAATACTGATAGAAATGTACCAGCACTGTCCAACGCTGCAAAAATCCTCTCTGTAATAAAAAAGCGGGCGATTGTCAGATTTCTCTATAAGCCTGCGGCCTTGCTATTCTGCGCCCCTGTCCCGTGGTATTCTGCCGCTCACGTAATTTCCCCGATATATTCTCGGCCCTGAACTCATTCACTCAAAGACTATGCAGCACGATCTTCAGTTTCGCAAAATAACCTGCGTTATGACGCTGGTGTGGTTTCTTCTGGCCGGATTCCTGCTTTCTTCGGGCGTAGCCCATGCCGCATCAAACGGCGACCTGCCCGTTCGCTCGGACATTCAAAGCCAGCTGGATGCGTTGAATAAACAGAAGACGCTTTCCCCGCAGGATAAGCTGGTCCAGCAGGATTTAACCGAGACGCTGGAAACCCTCGATAAAATCGACCGGATCAAGCAGGAAACCACCCAACTGCGTCAGCGGGTGGCTCAGGCACCGGAAAAAATGCGCCAGGCGACGGAAGCGCTTAACGCGTTGAGCAACCAGGAAAGCGATGACGCGCTTCGCCAGAATTTCAAAGCGATGTCGTTACGCCAACTGGAGTCTCGCACCAGCAATCTGGTGGACGATCTGCAAAGCGCGCAAAACGATCTCTCTTCCTTCAACAGCCAACTGGTTTCGTTACAAACTCAGCCGGAGCGCGTACAAAATGCGCTGTCTACCGCCTCGCAGCAGTTGCAGCAGCTCAGGAATCGCCTGAACGGCAATGCGCCTGGTGAAGCCGCGCTGCGCCCGACGCAGCAGACACTCATGCTGGTGCAACAGGCATTGCTGAATGCGCAAATCGATCAGCAACGCAAAAGCCTGGAGGGCAATACCGCTCTGCAGGACAGTCTGCAAAAGCAGCGTGATTACACTACGGCGCATATTAATCAGCTTGAGCATCAGCTCCAGCTTTTGCAGGAGGCAGCCAATATCAAACGGCTGTCGCTGACGGAGAAAACTGCCCAGGAAGCGGTTGCGCCGGATGATTCATCCAGTCTTCAAAACAATCCGCTGGTGAAGCAGGAACTGGACATCAACCACCAGCTCAGCCAGCGTCTCATCTCGGCCACGGAAGATGGCAACTCGCTGGTTCAGCGAAATATCAAAGTAAAAAACTGGCTCGATCGGGCGCTTCAGTCTGAGCGCACTCTGAAAGAGCAGATTTCGGTGCTGAAAGGCAGCCTGTTACTGTCGCGTATCCTGTATCAGCAACAGCAGACCCTGCCGTCTGCCGATGAACTGGGGGATATGACCAACCGCATCGCCGATCTGCGTCTGGAACAGTTCGAGCTGAATCAGCAGCGCGATGCCCTGTTCCAGAACGACACGTTTGTGGCGAAGCTGGAAGAAGGGCACCAGGGCGAAGTAAACGGCGAAGTACACGATACGCTGCTTCAGTTAGTGGATATGCGCCGTGAACTGCTCGACCAGTTGAACAAGCAGCTTGGCAATCAACTGATGATGGCCATCAACCTGCAAATTAATCAGCAGCAGTTGATGAGCGTCAGCAAAAACTTGCGGCAGATGCTGACCCAACAAATCTTTTGGGTGAACAGCAACCGACCAATGGACTGGGAATGGATTAAGTCTTTCCCGTCAGCCGTGCACGATCAGATCAAGTCGATGAAACTGTCGGTGAACTGGAAAAAGGCCTGGCCGTCGGTTGCGCTGGCGTTTCTTGCCGGTTTGCCGCTGTTACTGATCGCCGGGCTTATCCGCTGGCGCTTCAGCTGGATGAAACAATATCTGGCGAAGCTGGCTTCCGAAGTAGGGCAGTTGCGTAACGACAGTCAGTTGCATACGCCGAAAGCGATTTTGATCAACTTCATCCGCGCGTTGCCGGTATGCCTGATTATCCTGGCGTGTGGGCTGATCCTGCTATTTATGCAGATCAACATCAGCGACTTACTGTGGGCATTCAGTAAAAAACTTGCCATGTTCTGGCTGGTGTTCGGCATGTGCTGGCGGGTGCTGGAAAAAGACGGCATGGCCGTAAGCCACTTTAATATGCCGGGTAACCTCACCAGCCACTGGCGCCGCCAGATTGTTCGCGTGAGTCTGGCGCTCCTGCCGTTGCTGTTCTGGTCGGTGGTGGCGGAAATGTCGCCGTTGAATCTGATGGACGACGTGCTCGGCCAGTTTGTGATTTTTGTGAACTTGTTGGTGATCGCCGCGCTGATGTGGCCGATGTTCCGTGAAAGCTGGCACGATAAAGAGTCGCATACCATACGGCTGGTCACTATCACCGTGCTGGCGATTGTACCGGTTATGCTGCTGGTCCTGACGGTCACCGGGTACTTCTATACCACGCTGCGTCTGGCCGGGCGCTGGATTGATACCGTTTATCTGGTCATTATCTGGAACCTGCTTTACCAGACGGTGCTACGTGGCCTCAGCGTTGCCGCGCGCCGTATTGCTTATCGCCGTGCTGTCGCCCGTCGTCAGAATATGGTGAAAGAAGGGGCAGAAGGGGCCGAACCGGTGGAAGAGCCGCCGCTGGGTCTCGATCAGGTCAACCAGCAAACCTTGCGTCTGACCATGCTGACGCTGTTTGCGCTCTTTGGGGTGGTGTTCTGGGCGATTTGGTCCGACTTAATCACGGTATTCGCCTATCTCGATAGCGTCGTGCTGTGGAATTACAGCGGTACCGAAGCCGGGGCGGCGGTAATGAAACACGTCACCATGGGCAGCCTGCTGTTTGCGCTGGCTGCGTTTGCCGTGGCCTGGGTGTTGATCCGCAACTTGCCGGGTCTGCTGGAAGTGCTGGTGCTGTCGCGTCTGAATATGCGGCAGGGAACGTCCTACGCCATCACGACCATCCTCAATTACGTGATTATCGGCGTGGGCGCCATGACGATATTCGGTTCGCTGGGGGTCTCATGGGATAAATTGCAGTGGCTGGCGGCGGCGTTATCAGTCGGTCTGGGCTTCGGCTTACAGGAAATCTTCGGAAACTTCGTGTCGGGCCTGATTATTCTGTTCGAGCGTCCGGTGCGCATTGGCGATACCGTTACCATCGGCACGTTCTCGGGAACAGTCAGCAAAATCCGTATCCGCGCCACTACCATTACTGACTTCGACCGCAAAGAAGTCATTATTCCAAACAAGGCCTTTGTGACCGAGCGTCTGATCAACTGGTCATTGAGCGATACGATTACCCGCGTAGTGATCCGCATCGGCGTGGCTTACGGTTCCGATCTGGATAAAGTGAAAGCGATTCTGCTGAAAGCCGCGATGGATCACCCGAAAGTCATGCACGATCCGGAGCCGTCGGTATTCTTCACCACCTTCGGACCCAGCACGCTGGACCATGAGCTGCGTCTGTACGTGCGTGAACTGCGCGACCGCAGTTACACGGTGGATGAGCTGAACCGCACTATCGATCGTCTGTGTCGCGAGAACGACATCAATATCGCGTTCAATCAGCTTGAAGTCCATTTGCATAATAAAGACGGCGAGCAGTTTACCGAAGTCAGACGCGATCTGGATAACGGCGCAAAACCGTCGGTGGCATAAAAAAGGCGAGGGCGCATCGCGCCTTCGCCCGTTCCGTTAAGAAGGGGGGATCCCCCCTTTCTTGTTACAGCACCTTATGCGGTCCGAAGCATTCGTAATGAATGTTCGCCGGATCGATACCCACGGTGACCAGCTGTTTCGCGGCAAACTGCATAAAGGCCACCGGGCCGCACAAATAGAACTTCATACCCGCCGCGCCCAGCGCGCCTTCATGCTTCAGCAAATCCATCAGTCCTTCGCTCTGATAACGCCCGCTTTCGCGATCCTGTTCGGTCGGTTCGCGGTACCAGACATGATGTTCAAACTGCTTCAGTCGTTTGCCATGCAGCGCAATTTCGTCAGAAAAGGCATGGACATCGCCATTCTCCGCCGCATGGAACCAGTTGACCCGGGCTTCGTGTTGACTCGCCGCCAGCGTGTCGAGCATCGCCAGCATCGGCGTTTGCCCTACGCCTGCAGAAATCAGGGTAACGGGAGTGCCGGGTTTCAACATCCATAAAGAAATCACCCGCTGGCGCCACCAGGTTGATGACATCACCCACCTTCGCGTGGCTGTGCAGCCAGTTAGACACGACGCCTTCGTCTTCGCGCTTAACCGCGATGCGGTAACTCTTGCCGTTCGGTTTGCGGGTCAGGGAGTACTGACGGATCTCCTGATTCACGAAGTTTTCAGGTTTGATCCACACACCCAGGTACTGGCCAGGCTTATAGTCTGCCACCGGGCCGCCGTCTGTCGGCTCAAATTCGAAACTGGTGATCAGCGCGCTTTGCTGTTTGATCGCCGTTATGCGGAACGGACGCGTGCCTTCCCAGCCGCCAGTTTTACCGGCATTTTCTTCATAAATTTCAGCTTCACGATTAATAAACACCTGCGCCAGCACGCCATAGGCTTTGCCCCAGGCGTCCAGCACTGCCTGGCCCGGGCTGAACATCTCGTCCAGCGTCGCCAGCAGATGGGTGCCGACAATAGTGTATTGCTCCGGTTTAATGTGAAAGCTGGTGTGCTTTTGGGCGATTTTTTCCACCGCCGGCAGCAACGCCGCCAGGTTCTCAATATTCGTGGCATAAGCGCAGATGGCATTAAACAACGCTTCGCGTTGGTCGCCATTGCGCTGGTTGCTCATATTGAAGATATCTTTCAGTTCAGGGTTGTGAGTAAACATCCGGTCATAAAAATGCGCGGTAAGTTTTGGCCCCGTTGCTGCCAGAAGAGGAATGGTGGACTTCACCGTTGCGATAGTTTGAGCGTCTAACATCAGGAGTTCCTTTGCAGGTGTTTATAATGTGCATTTGAAATGCATCTTATAAATTTTAGCCTTGTGCTGTAAAGGGTCTCTGTTGAGATTTTGTTTATTGAGTGTTAATGAAAACCTGCATCACGATCCTGAAAAGAATTCCGTAAGCAACGGCTGTTGTGACTGGCGCTGAAGCCTTGTACCACCTCAAGCCAATCGTTTGCGTAAAAACCTTTGTCAAGACCTATCTTCACGCTGGTAATCGGTTTACACTGTTGCCCGTTGCCCAAAAAGGGCCCCTAATTGCCGTAAAAAGTTTACCGTTAGCTGAGTCAGGAGATGCGGATGTTAAAGCGTGAAATGAACATTGCCGATTATGATGCCGAACTGTGGCAGGCTATGGAGCAGGAGAAAGTTCGTCAGGAAGAACATATTGAACTTATCGCCTCCGAAAACTACACCAGCCCGCGCGTGATGCAGGCTCAGGGTTCTCAGCTGACCAAACAAATACGCTGAAGGCTATCCAGGCAAACGCTACTATGGCGGTTGCGAGTATGTTGATATCGTTGAACAACTGGCCATCGACCGCGCTAAAGCGCTGTTCGGCGCTGACTATGCTAACGTCCAGCCGCACTCCGGTTCTCAGGCAAACTTTGCCGTTTACACCGCGCTGCTGCAGCCGGGCGATACCGTGCTGGGCATGAACCTGGCGCAGGGCGGCCACCTGACTCACGGTTCACCGGTCAACTTCTCCGGCAAACTCTACAACATCATCCCTTACGGCATCGATGAGTCCGGTAAAATCGACTACGAAGACATGGCGAAGCAGGCCAAAGAGCACAAGCCGAAAATGATTATCGGCGGCTTCTCTGCTTACTCCGGTATCGTTGACTGGGCAAAAATGCGTGAAATCGCCGACAGCATCGGCGCGTATCTGTTCGTGGATATGGCGCACGTTGCCGGTCTGATTGCCGCAGACGTTTATCCGAACCCGGTTCCGCATGCCCATGTGGTCACCACCACCACGCACAAAACGCTGGCTGGCCCGCGCGGCGGTCTGATCCTGGCGAAAGGCGGCGACGAAGAGCTGTACAAAAAACTGAACTCTGCTGTCTTCCCAAGCGCTCAGGGCGGCCCGCTGATGCACGTGATCGCGGCGAAAGCGGTCGCGCTGAAAGAAGCAATGGAGCCGGAGTTTAAGGTTTACCAGCAGCAGGTTGCCAAAAACGCCAAAGCGATGGTGGAAGTGTTCCTGAACCGTGGCTACAAAGTGGTGTCTGGCGGGACTGAAAACCACCTGTTCCTGCTGGATCTGGTTGATAAAAACCTGACCGGTAAAGAAGCGGACGCAGCCCTGGGCCGCGCCAACATTACCGTGAACAAAAACAGCGTACCGAACGATCCGAAGAGCCCGTTCGTGACCTCCGGTATCCGTATCGGCTCTCCGGCAGTCACCCGTCGTGGCTTTAAAGAAGCCGAAGTGAAAGAGCTGGCTGGCTGGATGTGCGACGTGCTGGACAATATCAATGACGAAGCGACCATTGAGCGCGTGAAGCAGAAGGTGCTGGATATCTGCGCCCGCTTCCCGGTTTATGCATAAACCGCATCATACTGAACAGGCCGCCTTGTGCGGCCTTTTTTTATCACCACGCAAAGGCAAAAAAGTGGACATGAAATTAATCCCGATGACCCGGGACATTTTCCCTGGCTACCGGACCTTTTTCATTGAAGAGTATGCACAGGATTTGGCCTCCACACGCCAAAATCGACATGGATGAGGCCCGTATTGACGCTGCGCGCAGTATTGATAACGCGCTTCCCGACGGCCCGGCTACCGAAGGCGTCCGGTTATGGTGCATCACCGCTGTGGAACCGGATGAGATTCTCGGTTATCTGTGGGTCGGCCTGAACGGGCGGGTGGCGTGGATTTATGATTTCTGTCTGCTGGCGGCCTGGCGTGGAAAAGGGCTGGGGCGGGAGGCGATGCGCCAGCTTAAGCAAACGCTTGGCGAGATGGGGATGCAGGAGATCGGCCTGCGGGTGGCATCGAATAATCCCGGGGCTATAGCGCTGTACGAAAAAAGCGGTTTCTCCGTGACGGGTTACAACATGGCAGTGCGCCTTGGTTGAGTCGTCATTGTTGTTAAGCTGATGTTACACCTTGCACCTGTCGCAATAACCCGCCAGACTATCGCCTCCCAAAACGGGAGGGACTCATGGTTTTGCACTCAACGCGCTGGCTGGCGCTCAGTTACTTCACCTACTTCTTTAGCTACGGCATTTTCTTACCTTTCTGGAGCGTGTGGCTTAAAGGCATCGGCCTTGCGCCAGAAACCATCGGTTTATTACTCGGCGCAGGGCTTATTGCCCGTTTCCTGGGCAGCCTGTTGCTGGCACCGCGCGTTACCGATCCTTCCCGACTGGTCTTTGCGTTGCGGATCTTAGCCCTGTTGACGCTGGTGTTTGCCGTGGCGTTCTGGTTTGGCACCACCACGGCCTGGCTGTTCATCGTGATGATCGGGTTTAATCTGTTTTTCTCGCCGCTGGTGCCGCTTACCGATGCGCTGGCAGGGACATGGCAGAAACAGATTACCCTCGATTACGGCAAAGTGCGGGTCTGGGGATCGCTGGCTTTTGTCATCGGTTCGGCGCTGACCGGCAAACTGATCAGCATTTTTGATTATCAGGCGATTCTGGTGATGTTGAGCATTGGCGTGGCGTCAATGCTGCTCGGCATGATGCTGCGCCCGTCGGTGATGCCGGAAGGGCAGGCACGGCAAAATGAAAGCGCGGGTTGGCCAGCCTGGCGCAAGTTGATTATCGAAAGCTGGCGTTTCCTGGCCTGCGTATCGTTGCTGCAGGGCGCGCATGCCGCCTACTACGGCTTTAGCGCCATCTACTGGCAGGAAGCAGGCTATTCCGCATCGGTAGTGGGTTATCTATGGTCGCTGGGTGTGGTGGCGGAGATTGTGGTCTTTACCCTCAGTAACAAACTGTTCCGTCGCTGGAGCGCCCGCGATTTATTGCTGCTCTCAGCCGTGAGCGGCATTGTGCGCTGGTCGTTGATGGCCTGGACCACCGATCTGCCCTGGCTGATCCTGGCGCAAATTCTTCACTGCGGCAGCTTCACCGTCTGCCATCTGGCTGCGATGCGTTACATCTCCGCGCGTCAGGGTAGCGATGTCATCCGCCTGCAAGCCATCTATTCCGCGGTGGCTATGGGAGGCAGTATCGCCATCATGACCATGTTTGCCGGTTTCCTGTTCCAGCATCTTAACGGCGGCATGTTCTGGATTATGGCGCTGCTGGCGGTCCCCGCCATTGTGCTGCGGCCTGCTGTGGTGGCGCGTTAACTTTCCAGAATTTCGCGAATACGCTGCTGCTGGTGTTCACCCAGCGGTAGCGTGGCGTGAATCAGCGGCGCGGAAAACAGCGGCAGCGACGTATGATAAGGCGTGATAATTAACGCCACTTCTTTTGATGCACCCTCTTTTTGAAAGGTATGCACCGACAGATATTTAATATTGAGCGGCAACAGCGTGAGCTCCCGTAACTGCTGCTCAATATGCTCCTCAAGCTGACGGTCATTTCCGGTCAACAGCAACACCTGTTTTTCCTGAATATCGTTTTCCTGCATCAGCCATGCGCCGAAGATAATGGCGATAAGCCCGATTTCTTCATCCGAAAACTGAATGCCGTAATGCGTTTCAAGCTGAGCGCAGGCTTCCCGCGTGGTGCGCATCAACCGGGGGGTAAAGGCGGGTGACCTCTTCCGGCAACGCGTTATCAATGCCAATACCAAACAGGCAGCGATCCAGCGCCTGCGCCAGATGAATATAAAGTTGATTCGCCAGCCCCCGCTCATCGCTAAACGCCATACCGGACAGCCCGCGAAATGCGGCGATCAGTTCCGTGACTGCCACGCGCAGTTGAATATCCTGAGGGTGATGGTCTTTAAGCGGATCGGGGACGCGCAGCATCATAAACATCAATGCCAGGAATAACTGCTCGTCGTGATGGGGCGGAACCGGTACCCGACGCTGCCAGTGACGCATAATCTCCTGGGCCGCCAGATATTCCAGGCGTTGCGCAGTCCAGAGATGCTGAGCCTCCGAGAAGCCTGGCGATAACCCGCCGTGTTGTTCCATCAGGCAATATTGCAAAAACAGCCGCAGGAACTGGGTATCCCGCGATTCAAACTGCCGGTTGAGCCGACGCCCGCAAAGGTTGACCAGCGCGTGTAAATTCGTATCGTCAAAGCAGGCGACGGGAATGCCTCGCTGTTTAAGCGCGGCTTTTAACGTTGGCGTAAAGTGCTGTTGTACAAATTGCGGGCACAGTCGCATGGCGCGACGCAGCCAGTGGAGCAGGCAAAGTCGGCGATCGAGTGGCGCGCCTTCAATCCGGAAGCTGCCGTCGGGGTGAGTCATAATTGAAAGCCGGTGGTAGCGCTGGATCTCAGAACTGGTTTCAACAATATCCTGACGGGCGATGCCACCATCGACACCGTTAATATACCCAATAATTTCCGGCGTCACCGTACCGGGTAAATAGAGCATTAACAGCATCTGGCAGCGGCGCTGCGGACTGGAAAGCACGGATGGCGGCGAACTAAGCTGTGTCATCATCCAAAAGTTCCAGTTGAGTGAGTCGAAGCCATACCTGAATAAGCCATTTGCAGACAATGTGACTGCAAAAAGAAGTATGACGGATATAAGCGTAGTTAAAGTATGAGTTACCATAAGAACGCGAATGGACTTTCATTTGGTAATTCTGGCTGGGTCACACATTTTTCGTAGGGAAGAGAGAATGCACCTGAGATTAATAAGGGTATTGTCCGCGTTAGCGCTGTTAATGCTCGGTTGCGCGACGCCCGTCTTTGCGCACCCGCACAGCTTTATTACCCTGAAAACGCAAATTATCGAAACAGACGGCCAGATGACGGGACTGCAAATGCGCTGGTTAATGGATGAAATCACTTCAGCGGATCTGTTGTATGACGCCGGAGACGCCAGGCCGGGTTCAGAAATCTGGAAAAAACTGGCGGCGGAAGTGATGGCGAATGTGATTGGCCAGCACTATTTCACTGAGGTATGGCACAACGGTAAAAAAGTCACGTTTCTGCCCGTGCCGACTGCTTACGGGATGGCCCGGGAAGGGCACCAGGCAGTGCTGACCTTTACGCTACCGTTGACCAAACCGCAGCCGCTGACCGGGCAGCGCTTTACGATTTCCACCTTTGACCCGACTTACTATGTCGACATGCGTTACGAGGCGACACAGGACATTACGCTGCCCGCCGCACTTGCCGACCAGTGCAAACTGACAATGACCACCCCGACCCCGACGGCGGATACTCAGGCCTTCGCGCTGTCGCTGGATAAAGAGGACGCGCCGCCGGAGGATATGGAGCTCGGAAAACAGTTTGCTCAAAAGGTGGAGTTGCAATGTCAGTAATCTATTCAACCCCGAAGTCAGCGCGCCGCTGGGTGCAACTGTGGCCGCTGGGTCTGTTTTTCCTGCTGGCCATCGTGGCTGGGGTACTGGTTTGGCAGTACTGGCCGCGCCTGATGATGCACAGCATTGTCTGGCAGCGCAGCGTGAATCTTGAAATGAGCGCACTCCTGAAGCGCGTGGCGGAAAATCCGCGTCAGGCGGGCGGGGCGCTGTTGCTGTTTAGCTTTGTCTACGGGGTGCTCCATGCGCTGGGGCCAGGCCATGGCAAAGTCGTCATTGCCACCTGGCTTGCCACGCATCCTTCCCGACTCAAAACCAGTTTAGGCCTGACGTTTGCCTCATCATTACTACAGGGCCTGGTGGCGATTGGCCTGGTGGTCATTGTGCTGTCACTACTTGCGCTGCCGGCCCGGCAGCTGCATATGAGCAGTTTCTGGCTGGAGAAAGGGAGTTTTCTGTTAGTCGGCGTACTGGGCTTTTTGTTGTGCTGGCGGGCGTTGAAGAGGCTGCGGGCCTTGCTGCACCGTCCCAAATTTCACGCGTTCACGCCTCATCATGTTCACAGCGAGCACTGCGGCTGCGGGCATCAACATTTACCTGACCAACAACAGCTGGCGCAAAGCGATGACTGGCGCGCGCGCCTGATGATTATCCTTTCTATGGGTATGCGCCCGTGTTCCGGCGCGATTATGGTGCTGCTGTTCAGTAAAGTGATTGGCGTATTTGGCTGGGGCATCGCGTCGGCGCTGGCGATGGCGGCGGGAACGTCCTTAACGATTTCATCGCTGGCGTTACTGGTGCACAGCTTCAGAACGCTGGCCATTCGGCTAAGCGGCACGACGTCGCCTGCGCTGTGGCGACAGGTCGGCTGGACCACGCTCGCGCTTGCCGGCGGGGCGATCCTGATTCTGGCGGCGGTGATAATGTGGCTTAGCGCCCAGCCGCCGGGCGGCCGATTACGGCCTTTCTAAACAAAAATGCCCTGTCGAAACAGGGCATTTTTTATCGTGCAGACGGATTAACGTTTCAGGGCGTCGCTCAGTTCTTCACGCATGGTAGCGAGCATCGCTTTCACCACACGCGGATTACCGGCAACCAGGTTGCCCGTCGTGATGTAGTTGTGACCGCCAGTGAAATCGCAGACCAGACCGCCTGCCTCACGTACCAGCAGTTCGCCGCCGGCAAAGTCCCACGGCTTCAGGTTGATTTCAAAGAAACCATCAACGCGGCCTGCGGCGACATAAGCCAGATCCAGCGCAGCAGAACCGGTGCGGCGGAAGTCCGCGCACTGGGTAAACAGTTTGCCAACGAGGTTGATGTAGGTGGTGGCGTGCTGCTTGGCTTTGAACGGGAAGCCGGTCGCCAGAATCGTGCCATCCAGATCGCGCGCATTGCTGCCGCGCAGACGATACCCGTTAAGCTGTGCGCCCTGACCGCGAACGGCGGTAAACAGTTCATTACGCATCGGATCGTAAACCACAGCCACTTCAGTACGGCCTTTTACACGTACGGCGATGGACACGGAAAAATGGGGGAGACGTTTAACGAAGTTGGTGGTGCCATCCAGCGGATCGATAATCCATTGCACATCCTGGTCGGTGCCTTCGTGTTCGCCGCTTTCTTCGGTAATGATGGTGTGTTGCGGGTAAGACTGGCGGATCGTGTCGATGATAATGCGCTCAGCGCCTTTATCCACGTTGGTCACGAAATCGTTGCTGCCTTTCTGGCTGGTTTCTACGGCGTCAGGCGTTTCGTAGTTTTTGGCGATAAAGTTTCCGGCCTTGCGCGCAGCACGCACGGCGATGTTGAGCATCGGATGCATCAGGTATCTCTCACTGGATGTTAAAGAACGGGAAATCGGCGCGCAGTATAGCAGGGAGTTCGGAATATGTCTTCGGTTTATGATAGGATACGAACATATTATTAAATTATGTCGGTTCGCTATGCTGCAAAATATTCGTATCGTGCTGGTGGAGACCTCTCACACCGGCAATATGGGCTCGGTCGCCCGCGCCATGAAAACCATGGGCCTGACTAACCTCTGGCTGGTTAATCCGCTGGTTAAACCTGATTCCCAGGCCATCGCCCTGGCGGCGGGCGCCAGTGATGTAATCGGCAATGCAACGATTGTCGATACGCTTGATGAAGCGTTATCCGGCTGTAGCCTGGTTGTCGGCACCAGCGCCCGTTCGCGCACGCTGCCGTGGCCGATGCTTGATCCTCGGGAATGCGGCCTGAAAAGCATTTCGGAAGCGGCGCATGCCCCGGTGGCATTAGTGTTTGGCCGCGAGCGCGTCGGTTTAACCAATGATGAACTGCAAAAATGTCACTATCACGTGGCAATCGCGGCTAACCCGGAATACAGCTCCCTGAATCTGGCGATGGCGGTACAGGTTATTGCGTATGAAGTTCGTATGGCCTGGCTGGCGGCAGAACAACAGGACGCTGCACCCGCTGAAAGCGAAGAAGCGCCGTATCCGCTGGTGGACGATCTCGAGCGTTTTTACGGTCATCTTGAGGAGGTTTTGCTCAACACCGGGTTTATTCGCGCCAACCATCCAGGGCAGGTGATGAATAAATTACGTCGCTTATTTACCCGTGCACGCCCGGAAAGTCAGGAACTTAACATATTACGCGGCATGCTGGCGTCCATCGACAGCACCCATAAAAAAGACCCGAATACTTGAGTAAAATGCTGGGTTAAATAGTTGACCAATTTACTCAGGAATGTCAGACTTGCGCCTGCTATGCGACACCCACTTTAGAATGAAAACACCCCCGCTTCGAGGGGCGATATTGAGGTTAAGTAAGACATGAGACTGACATCAAAAGGGCGTTATGCCGTGACCGCAATGCTGGACGTTGCACTTAACTCCGAAGCGGGTCCGGTACCGTTGGCTGATATCTCAGAACGACAGGGTATTTCACTCTCCTATCTGGAGCAACTCTTCTCACGTCTGCGTAAAAACGGGCTGGTGTCGAGCGTGCGTGGACCGGGCGGCGGATACCTGTTGGGCAAAGATCCCAGCGCCATCGCAGTAGGTGAAGTGATTAGCGCTGTTGACGAGTCGGTCGATGCGACCCGTTGTCAGGGCAAAGGCGGCTGTCAGGGCGGCGACAAGTGCTTAACGCATGCACTGTGGCGCGACCTCAGCGATCGTCTGACCGATTTTCTGAACAACATTACTTTGGGTGAACTGGTGAATAACCAGGAAGTACTCGACGTGTCTGGCCGGCAACATACCGAAGCGCATCGCCCGGCCCGCGCACAGGATGCAATCAACGTAAAACTGCGCGCATAACTAAAAAAGTTTGGTACCCAAAATCATTCACGCCTCAGGCGAGATAAATGGCGGGTATATCGGAATCAGGCCAGGGTGGACCTTTTTTCACCCTGCCGCCTTCGGCATACATCCCGCCGGTCGCCTGATTCAGAGCATTTGAGATGTACGGAGCTTAAGAGCAATGAAATTACCGATTTACCTCGACTACTCTGCGACTACACCGGTAGACCCGCGCGTCGCCGAGAAAATGCTGCAACATATGACAATGGATGGGATTTTCGGTAACCCGGCTTCCCGTTCACACCGTTTCGGCTGGCAGGCAGAAGAGGCGGTAGACGTCGCCCGCAATCACATTGCAGACCTGCTGGGCGCGGACCCGCGTGAAATTGTTTTCACCTCCGGTGCGACCGAATCTGATAACCTGGCGATTAAAGGTGCAGCCAACTTCTATCAGAAAAAAGGCAAGCACATCATCACCTGCAAAACCGAACATAAAGCCGTGCTGGATACCTGCCGTCAACTGGAGCGTGAAGGCTTCGAGGTGACCTATCTGGCTCCGCAGAGCAACGGCATCATCGATCTGAAAGCGCTTGAAGCCGCCATGCGTGATGACACCATTCTGGTTTCTATCATGCATGTGAATAACGAAATCGGCGTAGTGCAGGATATCGACACCATCGGTGAACTGTGCCGTGCGCGCGGCATCATTTTCCACGTGGATGCCACCCAGAGCGTGGGTAAACTGCCCATCGACCTGAGCAAGATGAAAGTCGACCTGATGTCCTTCTCCGGCCATAAAATCTACGGCCCTAAAGGTATCGGCGGCCTGTACGTACGTCGTAAACCGCGTATTCGTATCGAAGCGCAGATGCACGGCGGCGGTCACGAGCGCGGCATGCGTTCCGGTACGCTGCCTGTTCACCAGATCGTCGGTATGGGCGAAGCCTACCGCATCGCTAAAGAAGAAATGGCGAGCGAAATGGAACGTCTGCGCGGCCTGCGTCTGCGTCTGTGGAACGGCATTAAAGATATCGAAGAAGTGTATCTGAATGGTGATCTGGAGCAGGGCGTTCCGACCATTCTGAACGTGAGCTTTAACTATGTTGAAGGCGAGTCGCTGATTATGGCGCTCAAGGATCTGGCGGTGTCTTCCGGTTCAGCCTGCACCTCTGCAAGCCTCGAGCCGTCTTATGTGTTGCGCGCGCTGGGGATGAACGACGAACTGGCACACAGCTCGATCCGCTTCTCTCTGGGTCGTTTCACGACGGTCGAAGAGATCGACTACACCATCGAGCTGGTTCGTAAATCAATCGGACGTCTGCGCGACCTTTCTCCGCTGTGGGAAATGTTTAAGCAGGGCGTGGACCTGAACAGCATCGAGTGGGCGCACCACTAATTCGACAAGATTTCTGGAGAACATCAACATGGCATATAGCGAAAAAGTTATCGATCATTACGAAAATCCGCGCAACGTCGGCTCATTCGACAACAGCGACGACTCCGTAGGCAGCGGCATGGTTGGCGCGCCGGCGTGTGGCGACGTGATGAAGTTGCAGATTAAAGTCAACAATGACGGTATCATCGAAGATGCACGTTTCAAAACTTACGGTTGCGGTTCCGCCATCGCTTCCAGCTCTCTGATCACCGAATGGGTGAAAGGTAAGAGCCTGGACGAAGCGCAGGCGATTAAGAACACTGACATCGCCGAAGAGCTGGAACTGCCGCCGGTTAAAATTCACTGCTCTATCCTTGCTGAAGACGCTATCAAAGCGGCTATCGCGGATTACAAAAGCAAACGTGAAGCTAAATAATCATTGATGAATTGAGGTTGTTGTATGTCGATTACCCTTAGCGAAAGCGCTGCTGCGCGTGTGAATACTTTCCTGACCAACCGGGGCAAAGGTTTTGGCCTGCGTCTCGGGGTCCGTACGTCTGGTTGCTCTGGCATGGCCTACGTGCTGGAGTTCGTGGATGAACCGCAAGCGGAAGACACCGTGTTTGAAGATAAAGGCGTGAAAGTGGTAATCGACGGTAAAAGCCTGCAATTCCTTGATGGTACGCAGTTAGATTTCGTCAAAGAAGGCCTTAACGAAGGGTTCAAATTTACTAACCCGAACGTCAAAGACGAGTGTGGCTGCGGCGAAAGCTTCAACGTGTAGTTTCCGCAGTGACCTTGTGCGCTCTGGCGAGCGCGCAAGGATAGATGACCATGCCATACCTGCTTTCCCAATAACGCGCGCCGGGCTTGAGTCTCAACCGGGTTGTCGCGTTATTGCGTATGCAGGTATTACCCTGAGAACGTTATGGATTACTTCACCCTCTTTGGTTTGCCGGTTGGTTACGCAATTGACATCGCCTCACTGTCGACGCGCTACCAGGATCTGCAACGCCAGTTTCATCCCGATAAATTCGCCAGCCACCCTCAGGCCGATCAACTGGCCGCGCTCCAGCAATCCGCGACCATCAACCAGGCCTGGCAGACGCTGCGTCATCCCCTTAACCGCGCTGAATACATGCTTTCACTGCACGGTTACGATCTGGCGAACGAACAGCACACGGTGCGTGATACCGCGTTTCTGATGGAACAACTGGAGCTGCGTGAAGAGCTCGACGAGATTGAACGCGCGGGCGATGAAAATCGTCTGGCGGCTTTTTACCTCCCGCATTCAGACGCTGTACCGTTCGCGCCATCAACAAATGGTGGACGAGTTGGATAGCGAAGCGTGGGAGAAGGCGGCGGATACCGTTCGTAAACTCCGTTTTCTTGATAAATTGCAGCACCAGACAGAACAACTCGAAGAAAAGCTGCTTGGTTTTTAATTCTGGAAGCTAAACATGGCCTTATTACAAATTAGCGAGCCTGGGCTGAGCGCCGCGCCTCACCAGCGCAGACTGGCGGCAGGCATCGACTTAGGCACTACCAATTCTTTGGTCGCTACCGTACGTAGCGGCCAGGCGGAAACCCTGCCGGACCATGAGGGGCGTCATCTGCTGCCGTCTGTGGTCAATTATCAGGCATCGGGCCAGATCATTGGGTTTGACGCGCGCGCCATGGCGGCCGCCGATCCGGTTAATACAATAAGCTCGGTAAAACGCCTGATGGGCCGCTCTCTGGCCGATATCCAGGCGCGTTATCCGCATCTTCCGTACAACCTGCAACCAAGCGCCAATGGCCTGCCGCAGATTGACACGCCTGCCGGGCTGCTAAACCCTGTCCGCATCTCCGCTGATATCCTGAAAGCCCTTGCCGCACGCGCCAGTGAAGCGCTGGCAGGCGAACTGGACGGCGTGGTGATCACCGTTCCGGCTTACTTTGATGATGCCCAGCGCCAGGGCACCAAAGACGCGGCACGTCTGGCAGGTCTGCACGTCCTGCGTCTGCTGAACGAACCGACGGCGGCAGCGATTGCCTATGGCCTGGACTCCGGGCAGGAAGGCGTGATCGCAGTTTACGATCTGGGCGGCGGCACCTTTGATATTTCCGTGCTGCGCCTGAGCCGTGGTGTATTTGAAGTGCTTTCTACCGGTGGCGATTCCGCGCTGGGCGGCGACGACTTCGATCACCTGTTGGCCGACTGGCTGCGTGAGCAGGCGGGTTTCAGCGATCGCAGCGACAACCGTCTGCAACGCGAGCTGCTGGATGCCGCGATTGCCGCGAAAATTGCACTGAGCGATGCCGACAGCGTGACTGTCAACGTGGGCGGCTGGCAGGGCGAAGTCACCCGCGAGCAGTTCGACGCGCTGATCGCGCCGCTGGTGAAACGCACCTTACTGGCCTGTCGTCGCGCGCTCAAAGACGCGGGCGTAGAGGCAAGCGAAGTATTAGATGTGGTGATGGTCGGCGGTTCCACCCGCGTCCCGCTGGTGCGCGAACGTGTGGGCGAGTTCTTTGGCCGTACGCCGCTTACCTCTATCGACCCGGATAAAGTCGTGGCGATTGGCGCTGCCATTCAAGCCGATATTCTGGTGGGCAACAAGCCGGACAGCGAAATGCTGCTGCTTGACGTGATCCCGCTGTCGCTCGGCCTGGAAACCATGGGCGGTCTGGTGGAGAAAGTCATTCCACGTAACACCACCATCCCGGTAGCCCGCGCCCAGGAGTTCACCACGTTTAAAGACGGGCAAACCGCCATGTCTATTCACGTTATGCAGGGCGAGCGCGAGCTGGTTCAGGACTGCCGTTCGCTGGCGCGTTTCGCGCTGCGCGGTATCCCGGCGATGCCTGCGGGCGGCGCGCATATTCGCGTCACCTTCCAGGTGGACGCCGATGGCCTGTTGAGCGTCTCCGCGATGGAGAAATCCACCGGTGTGGAAGCCTCGATTCAGGTTAAACCGTCCTACGGGTTAACCGACGATGAAATCGCCACCATGATTAAGGATTCAATGAGTTTCGCCGAGCAGGACGTCAAAGCGCGGATGCTGGCGGAACAAAAAGTGGAAGCCGCCCGGGTGCTGGAAAGCCTCGCGGGCGCGCTGGCGACCGATGCCGCGCTGCTCAGCGCCGCAGAGCGTCAGGTTATCGATGAAGCCGCTGCCGCCCTGGCGCAGGCAGCGGAAGGCGATAATGTTGACGCCATTGAGAACGCAATTAAAAACGTAGATAAACAGACCCAGGAGTTTGCCGCTCGCCGTATGGACGCCTCCGTGCGCCAGGCGCTGAAAGGCCACTCCGTCGACGAGGTTTAATATGCCTAAGATTGTTTTTCTGCCCCATCAGGATCTTTGTCCGGATGGCGCAGTTCTGGAAGCCAAGAGCGGTGAAACTATCCTTGACGTTGCCCTGCGCAACGGCATTGAAATCGAACACGCCTGCGAAAAATCCTGTGCCTGCACGACCTGCCACTGCATCGTGCGCGAAGGTTTCGACTCACTGCCGGAAAGCACTGAGGACGAAGACGACATGCTGGACAAAGCCTGGGGCCTTGAGCCGGAAAGCCGCCTGAGTTGCCAGGCGCGGGTTACCGATGAAGATCTGGTGGTTGAAATGCCACGTTACACCATTAACCATGCGCGTGAGCATTAACAGGAGATAGTATGGGCCTTAAATGGACCGACAGCCGTGAAATCGGCGAGGCGCTGTATGACAGCCGCCCGGACCTCGATCCGAAAACCGTCCGCTTCACCGATATGCATCAGTGGATTTGCGAGCTGGAAGAGTTTGATGACGATCCGGCCGCGTCTAACGAGAAGATCCTCGAAGCGATCCTTCTCGTCTGGCTGGACGAAGCCGAGTGATCTGCATGTAGCGGATAGTTTTGATGGGCTGCCCTTGGGCGGCCCTTTTATGTCTAAGAGCGATAAGGAAAATAACGATGACCGACGCCATGAAAATCACGCTCTCAACCCAGCCTGCCGACGCCCGCTGGGGAGAAAAAGCGACATACAGTATTAATAATGACGGCATCACCCTGCACCTGAATAACAAAGACGACCTGGGCCTGATCCAGCGCGCCGCCCGTAAAATCGACGGGCTGGGTATTAAGCACGTCGCGCTCTCTGGCGAAGGCTGGGACGCGGATCGCAGTTGGGCCTTCTGGCAGGGTTATAAAGGACCGAAAGGCAGCCGTAAAGTCGAGTGGGCGACGCTCGACGAAGAGCAGCAGAAAGAGCTGGATAGCCGCCTGAAAATCATCGACTGGGTACGCGACACCATTAACGCGCCGGCGGAAGAGCTGGGCCCGGAACAGCTGGCCCAGCGCGCAGTGGATCTGCTGAGCGGCATCGCCTGCGACAGCGTGAAATACCGCATCACCAAAGGCGAAGATCTACGTGAGCAGAACTACATGGGGATCCACACCGTTGGTCGCGGATCGGATCGCGCTCCGGTACTGCTGGCGCTGGATTACAATCCCACCGGCAATCCTGATGCCCCGGTTTACGCCTGCCTGGTGGGCAAAGGCATCACCTTTGACACCGGTGGTTACAGCCTTAAGCAAAGCACCTTTATGGATTCGATGAAATCCGATATGGGTGGCGCGGCGCTGGTCACTGGCGCGCTGGCGTTCGCCATTACCCGCGGCCTGGATAAACGCGTCAAGCTGTACCTGTGCTGCGCCGACAACATGGTCAGCGGCAACGCCTTCAAACTGGGCGATATCATTCGCTACCGCAACGGCAAAACCGTGGAAGTCATGAATACTGACGCGGAAGGCCGTCTGGTGTTGGCAGATGGGCTGATTGACGCCTGCGCCCAGAAACCGGAACTGCTGATTGATGCCGCCACGCTGACCGGTGCCGCGAAAACCGCGCTCGGCAACGATTATCACGCACTGTTCAGCTTTGACGATGCCCTGGCAAACCGCCTGCTGGCGAGTGCCAGCGCGGAAAATGAGCCGTTCTGGCGTTTGCCGCTGGCGGAATTCCACCGTAACCAACTGCCGTCGAACTTCGCAGAACTGAATAATACCGCTAACGCCTCCTACCCGGCGGGCGCCAGCACGGCGGCTGGCTTCCTGTCGCACTTTGTTGAAAACTACCAGCAGGGCTGGCTGCATATCGACTGCTCCGCGACCTACCGTAAAAGCGCGGTGGAACAGTGGGCCGCAGGCGCGACCGGTCTGGGCGTGCGTACCCTGGCTAACCTGTTGACGGCGAAATAATTGGCTTATGTCTGACACCAAAAATGAATTAGAAACGCTGCTCGAAAAAGCAGCCACCGAACCGGCCCACCGCCCGGCGTTTTTCCGCATGCTGCTGGAATCCACCGTGTGGGTACCGGGCACATCCGCGAACGGCGATGCGGTGGATGCCGACAGTGCGCTGGATTTGCAGCACTGGGAAAAAGAGGACGGCACGTCCGTTATTCCTTTTTTCTCGTCGCTGGAAGCCTTGCAGCAGGCGGTAGAAGACGAACAGGCATTCGTCGCAATGCCGGTACGTACGCTGTTTGAAATGACGCTCGGCGAGACGCTGTTTCTGAATGCCAAATTGCCCACCGGCAAAGAGTTTACCCCGCGTGAAATCAGCCATCTGGTGTCTGAAGAGGGCAATCCGCTCAGCACACAGGAAGTGATTGAAGGGGGTCAGGCGCTGCTGCTTTCTGAAGTGGCCGAGCCGCCCGCGCAAATGGTTGATTCCCTGACCACGCTTTTCAAAACCCTGAAAACGGTAAAGCGCGCCTGGCTGTGCTCAATTAAAGAGGGGGCGGACGCACCGTCAAACCTCCTGATCGGTATTGAAGCGATCGGGGATATCGATGCCATTATCCAGGCAGCGGGCAGTGTGGCGACTGACACTCTGCCGGGGGATGAGCCGATTGATATTTGCCTGGTGACGGAAGGAGAGAAGGGCGTCAGCCATTTTATCATGGCCCACGTTACGCCCTTTTATGAACGTCGCTGGGGGAGTTTCCTGCGCGATTTCAAAACCAATCGTATTATCTGATTCCGGGCCGCGTCTGCGGCCCTTTTTTATGGCGCAGGTTCGATGGGTAAATCCTGCCTTGCGCCCCATTCGCTCCACGCGCCGTCATACAGCGCAACGCCATTCACATCAAGCGTGGCAAGCGCCAGCACCAGTACAGCCGCTGTTACGCCGGAGCCGCAGCTGGCAATGATCGGCCGTTCAAAATCGACACCGCGTTGAAAGAAGATTTGCTCCAGTGTGGCGGGATCTTTCAGCTCGCCGTTCTCCACCACCTCCTGCCAGGGCACGTTGAGTGCGCCGGGAATATGGCCGCGTTGCAGGCTAGGACGCGGTTCATCGACCTCAGCATGAAAACGCGCCGCCGGACGCGCATCGATAATCTGCGCGCTGCCTTCATGGCTTGCCAGCAGGACATCGGTCAGGCGTTTCACCGCATCGGGATTCGGTTTGGCTTCGAAATCGCCCTCATCAGCGCTCACCTCTCCGGACTCTACCGGACGGCCTTCCTGCTGCCATCGCGCCAGGCCACCCGCCAGAATCGAGACGTTTTCAGCGCCGAAGTTTTTCAGCATCCACCAGGCGCGTGGCGCGGAGAACAAATCACCCAGATCATATATCACCAGATGTTTATCGCTACTGACGCCCAGTTCGCGCATCGCCACGGCGAACGCCTCAGGGCGGGGCATCATGTGCGGTAACGAACTGGTACGATCCGAAAGCGCTTCGATATCGAAGAACAGCGCGCCGGGAAGATGCTGCGCACGGTATTCGCCCGCCATATCGCGGTCTTCCTGGCCAACGGGAGCCATACGCGCATCAAGAATTTGAATTTCGGGGTCCGAAAGGTGCTCAGCGAGCCAGTCGCCCGCAACAAAAAAAGAGGTGGACATGGAGCCTCCGTGTCAGTGCTGAGAGGGCGAATTGTCGGTGTTTTTAGTGTGCGTCACAAGTCGCGACCTCTCAAGTCGCGATGCGAATCCCGGAATACCACTATAATTCTGAAAAATGGCCTTTCTGAACGCGCAAAACATTCTTGTTTTGTATTCGCAAAGAGAACGCTTAATACTTGCCACCTCACAACTGTAGGGCCAAAAGGCCAGGGATTTGAGAATGATACGAGCACGCCATGCCGCGCTTGCGGCAGCCTTATTTGCCATGTTTTCGTTGACCGGCTGCGATGACGTAAAAAGTCAGGCGGCTGGCGAGTCAACACCTGCTCCCGCGCAAAAATCGCAGTCCGCAGCCGTTTCTGCAAAACCGGACAGCGCCAAACTGGCGCAGCTTGCCGGGCAAAGCGCCGGAAAACCGTTGACGCTGATCGATGCTTCTGAAGTGCAACTGGACGGCGCGGCGACGCTGGTGCTGACGTTCTCGATCCCTCTCGATCCCAGCCAGGATTTTTCCCGCACCGTACATCTGGTCGATAAAAAAGACGGGAAAGTGGATGGCGCCTGGGAGCTGGCCCCGAATCTTAAAGAGCTGCGGATGCGGCATCTGGAGCCCCATCGTACGCTGGTGGCGAGCGTGGACAGTGAGCTGAAAGCGCTGAATGAAGCGACGTTTGGCATTAACTGGGAAAAGACCATCGAAACCCGCGATATCGCGCCCAGCGTTGGATTTGCCAGCCGCGGTTCGTTGCTACCGACGAAAGTGGTGCAGGGTCTGCCCGTGATGGCGCTGAATATTGATAACGTGGATGTGAATTTCTTCCGCATTAAACCGGAATCACTGCCTTCGTTTGTCAGCCAGTGGGAATACCGTAGTTCATTAACCAACTGGGAGTCGGAAAAGATCCTTCAGATGGCGGATCTGGTGTACACCGGCCGTTTCGATCTCAACCCGGCGCGTAACACGCGCGAAAAACTGTTGCTGCCGTTGGGCGATATCAAACCGCTCCAGCAGCCAGGCGTCTATCTCGCAGTAATGAACCAGGCGGGACGCTACAACTACAGCAATGCAGCCACGCTGTTTACGCTGAGCGATGTGGGCGTGTCGCTGCACCGTTTCCACAACCGGCTGGATGTCTTCACGCAAAGCCTCGAAAACGGTGCCGTTCAGGGTAACGTCGAGATTCAGTTGCTGAGCGAAAAAGGGCAACCGCTGGCCCAGGCGAAAACCGACGGCGATGGCCATGCGACGCTGGAAACCCCTAAAGAGGCAGCGCTGGTGCTGGCGCGTTCCGGCGATCAGACCACTCTTTTAGATCTCAAACTACCCGCGCTCGATCTGTCTGAATTCGATATCGTTGGCGAAGCAGGGTATGCGCGCCAGTTCTTTATGTTTGGCCCACGCGACCTGTATCGTCCGGGCGAGACGGTTATCTTCAACGGCCTGTTGCGTGACGGCGACGGTAAACCCGTTAACGACCAGCCGATTAAACTGGAAGTGGTTAAACCTGACGGCCAGGTAGCGCGGACTGAAGTGGTTCAACCGCACAACGGGTTGTATCAATTCACCTGGCCACTGGCGGCCTCTGCGGCGACGGGTAACTGGCACATCCGGGCAAATATCGGCGATAACCAACCGCGTGACTGGCGCTTCCAGGTGGAAGATTTTATGCCGGAACGGATGGCGTTGACGTTATCCCCGCAGAAAACGCCGATAACCCCGAAAGATCCTCTGGCGATCCCGGTGGAGGGCCATTACCTCTATGGCGCGCCTGCTTCCGGCAATGCGTTGCAGGGGCAGCTTTTCCTGCGTCCGTTGCGCGACGCGGTGCCTGCGTTGCCCGGCTATGAGTTCGGTGATATCACTGAAGAAAACCTTTCCCGCAGCCTTGATGAAGTCCAGCTTACGCTTGATGAGCAGGGCCACAGCGAGGTGGCGCTTGACAGTCAGTGGCAGGATGCCCGCTCGCCGCTGAAAGTCATTTTGCAGGCCAGCCTGCTGGAATCCGGCGGCCGTCCGATTACCCGGCGCGCAGAGCAGCCGGTGTGGCCCGCTGTCGCTCTGCCGGGCATTCGCCCGCAGTTTGCTTCAAAAGCGGTGTATGACTATCGCAGCGACACCACGGTGAATCAACCGATGGTCGATGAAGGCAGCCTCGCCGGGTTTGACATTGTGTATACCAATGCGCAGGGCGAGAAGCTTGCAGTGAACGATTTGCAGGTGCGCTTGATTCGCGAACGCCGCGACTATTTCTGGGACTGGTCGGAAAGTGACGGCTGGCAATCCCAGTTTGATCAAAAAGACCTGGTGGAAGGAGAGCAGTCGCTGAATCTGGCCGCAGGTGAAACGGGCAAAGTGAGTTTCCCGGTAGACTGGGGTTCATACCGTCTTGAAGTGAAAGGGCCGAACGATACCGTCAGCAGCATTCGCTTCTGGGCAGGTTATAGCTGGCAGGACAACAGCGACGGCAGCGGTTCGCCGCGCCCGGATCGGGTCACGTTAAAACTCGATAAGCCGGCATACCAGCCGGGTGACACCATTAAACTGCATATCGCTGCCCCGGCCGCCGGTAAGGGCTATGCGATGATCGAATCCAGCGACGGCCCACTCTGGTGGCAGGCAATCGATGTGCCGGAAGGTGGGATGGACCTTTCCATACCTGTCGATAAAAAATGGCAGCGTCACGATCTGTACGTCAGTACCCTGGTGGTTCGCCCCGGCGATAAATCCAAATCCGCAACGCCAAAACGCGCCGTTGGGATCCTGCATTTACCGCTCGGCGATGAAAACCGCCGCCTGGCGTTAACCCTCGACGCGCCGGCTAAAATGCGGCCGGACCGCAACCTGGATGTGAAGCTGAAAGTTAAACCGAACGCGCAGGGCACCATTCCGGCGAAGGTTAACGTGCTGGTTTCCGCCGTGGACAGCGGCGTGTTGAACATTACCGATTATCGCACCCCGGATCCGTGGCAGGCGTTTTTCGGTAAAAAAGCCTATGGTGCCGATATTTACGATATCTACGGCCAGGTAATTGAAGGGCAGGGCCGCCTGGCAGCGCTGCGCTTCGGGGGCGACGGCGATGAACTGAACCGCGGCGGGAAACCGCCAGTTAATCATGTCACTATCGTGGCGCAGCAGGCGCTGCCTGTAGTGCTAAACGAGAACGGTGAAGGAACGGTGCAACTGCCGATTGGCGATTTTAACGGTGAGCTGCGCGTCATGGCGCAGGCCTGGACTGCCGACAGCTTTGGCAGTAGCGAGGCGAAAGTTATTGTCGCCGCGCCGCTGATCGCTGAAATCAGTATGCCGCGTTTCCTGGCGGGCGGCGATGAATCACGCCTGGCGCTGGACGTCAGCAACCTGACCGACAGCGCGCAGAATCTTACTGTTTCCCTGACCGCCAGCGGGCTGGTTTCACTGCTGGAAAACCCGGAGCTGAAAGTTAGCCTCAAGCCGGGTGCGCGTAAGACGCTGTTTATTCCGGTACGCGCGCACGAAGGCTTCGGCGATGGCGAAATCCAGGCACAAATCAGCGGCCTTAACGTGCCGGGAGAAACCTTCGTACCTTCGCAGAAACAGTGGAAAATCGGCGTTCGTCCGGCATTCCCGTCGCAAACGGTGAACAGCGGAGTAATGCTCAATCCAGGGGAGAGCTGGCAGGTTCCGGCCTCGCACATTGAGGGTTTCTCTGCTGATACTCTCGAAGGACGACTGCTGCTGAGCGGCCGTCCGCCGCTCAACCTGGCGCGCTACATCAGCGAGCTCAAGGCTTATCCTTACGGCTGCCTCGAACAAACCACCAGCGGTCTTTTCCCGTCGCTTTATACCAGCGCGGCACAGCTTAAAGCGTTGGGGATTGCCGGTGAAAGCGATAAACAACGCCGTGCAGCCATTGATTTGGGTATTTCACGCCTGCTGGAAATGCAGCGCGAAGACGGCGGCTTCAGTCTGTGGGACAAAACCGGGCCGGAAGAGTACTGGGGTACGGCGTATGTGACCGATTTCCTGGTGCGGGCGACGGAGCAGGGCTACAGCGTGCCGGCGGATGCGCTTGAGCGCGCTAACAACCGTTTGTTGCGCTATTTACAGGACCCCGGGCTGATGGCGTTACGCTACAGTGACAACAGCGCCGCCAGTAAATTCGCGGTACAGGCATACGCAGGTCTGGTACTGGCGCGTCAGCAAAAAGCGCCGCTGGGCGCGCTGCGCGAACTGTGGAACAGACATAATGCCGCCGTTTCCGGCTTGCCGCTGGTGCAGCTTGGCGTGGCCCTCAAGCTCATGGGGGACGCGACGCGTTCTCAGGACGCTATCAATGCGGGGATCTCGACAACACGTAACAACCGAACAGAATGGATCGGCGACTATGGCAGCGAGTTACGCGACAACGCGCTGATTCTGAATCTGCTCGAAGAGAACAAATTGCTGACCCAACAGCAGGCGGGACTACTGCAGAAACTGTCAGACCAGGCCTTCGGTCAAAACTGGTTGTCTACTCAGGAGAGCAATGCGCTCTTTTTGGCCGGGCGTGCCTGGCAGAATCAACCCGCAAGCTGGCAGGTGGAGAGCTCGCTCTCCGGTGAACCGTTACAGGGCGATAAAGCGCAGGCGTTTAATCTGAATGCCGATAAACTGGCGTCGCTGCATCTGACCAATACCAGCGACAGCCCGGTATGGGTGCGGCTCGACAGTGTCGGTTACCCGCAGAGTGCGCCACAGGAATCCGGTAACGTGCTTAAAATTCAACGCCATTTCCTTGCCAGCGACGGTACCGCAAAGTCTCTCGACAATCTGCGCAGCGGCGAACTGGTCATGGTATGGCTGGACGTTTACGCCAGTAAAACCGTGCCGGATGCGCTGGTAGTGGATTTACTGCCCGCAGGCCTGGAGCTGGAGAACCAGAATCTGGCGAATGCCAGCGCCAGCCTGGGTGAGAGCAGCGGTACGGTTACCGATCTGGTTAGCCGGATGCAGCAACAGGATATTCAGCATATGGAATTCCGCGATGACCGCTTTGTGGCGGCGCTGCCGGTAAACGCAGGCGAACATGCGACGCTGGTGTATCTGGCGCGGGCGGTGACGCCGGGCCGTTACACCGTGCCGGTGCCGCAAGTGGAATCCATGTATGTTCCGGCCTGGCGGGCAACGGGCCGCAGTGAAGGGACGCTCACCATTGCGCCATGAGTAAGCTTTTGTGACCGCGTCAAAACTAAAAAAATGCGCCTGCGTGATTGCAGGCGCACTACTGTTATTCGCGCTGGCGCTCTGGTCGGCGGATCGCATTTGGCCGTTGCCGCTTAAAGAGGTCAATCCCGCCAGAGTAGTGGTTACCGAAGAGGGAACGCCACTCTGGCGCTTTGCTGATGATGAAGGCATCTGGCGTTATCCCGTCACAATCGAGGACGTGTCGCCGCGCTATCTGGATGCCCTTATCCATTACGAAGACCGTTGGTTCTGGAAACATCCCGGTATTAATCCTTTCGCCATCGTCCGCGCCGCCTGGCAGGGCGTCACCGCCGGACGCGTGGTGTCTGGCGGCAGTACCCTGACGATGCAGGTTGCCCGGCTGATCGAGCCCCATCCCCCGCACCTTTACCGGCAAAGCGCGCCAGGTATGGCGGGCCATGCAGCTTGAGTGGCATCTGTCAAAACGGGACATTCTCACCCTTTACCTCAACCGTGCGCCCTTTGGCGGTACGCTACAAGGCGTCGGCGCGGCCAGCTGGGCCTACTTCGGCAAATCTCCTGCGTCGCTGACGCCCGCAGAAGCCGCATTGCTGGCGGTACTTCCCCAGGCGCCCAGCCGATTGCGTCCTGATCGCTGGCCTGAACGCGCCCAGGCGTCGCGCGATAAAGTACTGCGGCGGCTGGCGCAATATCATGTCTGGCCTCAGGAGAGCGTAAACGAAGCGCTGGAAGAGCCGGTATGGCTGGCGCCACGCCAGATGCCGCAACTTGCTCCACTGCTGGCGCGCTACCTGGCGTCGCGTAACCCCGCTACCAAAATTGTTACGACGCTTGACGCTGGGTTACAGCGTCAGCTTGAAGAACTGGCGTTAAACTGGAAACCACGCCTGCCGCCGCGCGGTTCGCTGGCGATCCTGGTCGTCGACGCCAGTACCATGAAAGTGCGCGGCTGGGTCGGCTCGCCGGATATTTCTGACGCCAGCCGTTTCGGGCATGTGGATATGGTGCTTGCCAGCCGATCGCCAGGTTCGGTGTTAAAACCGTTTGTCTACGGACTGGCGATTGACGAAGCGCTCATCCATCCCGCTTCGCTGTTGCAGGATGTGCCGCGCCGTTTTGGGGATTATCGCCCCGGCAACTTTGACAGCGGCTTCAATGGCCCGGTCAGCATGAGCGACGCGCTGGTGCGTTCACTTAACCTCCCGGCGGTGCAGGTTCTGGAGGCGTATGGGCCGAAGCGGTTTGCCGCGAAATTACGTAACGTGGGGCTGACCTTATCACTGCCCGGCGGCGCGGAGCCAAACCTGTCCATTATCCTCGGCGGTGCAGGGGCAAGGCTGTATGACATTGTCGGCGCTTACAGCGCGTTTATGCGCCACGGCCGCGCGGCACGGCTACGTTTGACACCGGAGGATAAACTGGAAGAGCGCCCGCTGATGTCGCCTGGCGCGGCGTGGATTATCCGGCGCATACTGGCGGGGGAGGCGCAACCGCTGCCCGACAGCGCGCTGCCTCAGGTTGTGCCGTTTGGCTGGAAAACCGGGACCAGCTATGGCTATCGCGACGCGTGGGCGGTGGGCATGAGCCCGCGCTATTTGATTGGCGTCTGGATTGGCCGACCTGACGGCACGCCGGTGCCGGGCCAGTCTGGCTTCGCCAGCGCCGTTCCGCTGCTTAACCAGGTTAATAATGTCGTGCAGGCGAGTTCCGCCTTGCAGCAGGCGCGTTTGCCCGTCGATCCCCGACCGGCATCAGTGACGGCAGGAACCATTTGCTGGCCCGGCGGCCAACAGTTGCCTGCAGGCGATGCCAACTGCCGCCGCCGTCTGGCGACCTGGTTGCTGGACGACAGCCAGCCGCCGACGTTACAGGCGCTGGGCCAGGAAAGGGTGACCGGGACACAATTTCCCCTCTGGCTGAACGCGCAAGGGCAACGAGTTGCCGCCGATTGCCCGGATGCACATGCTGAAACGCGCTTACTCTGGCCGCTGCCGCTTGAGCCCTGGCTACCCGCGGCTGAGCGCCGCGCCGCGCGATTGCCACCCGTCTCTGCCGGATGCCCGCCGCTGGCGCGTGATGTGGCGACGCCATTACTGCTAACCGGCGTACGCGATGGCGGAATCATTAAACGCGTGCCGGGGCAGCGCCGTCTGCCTTTGCAATTAACCAGCCAGGGCGGAGAAGGTCAGCGTTGGTGGTTTGTTAATGGCATGGTGCAATCGGGTCACGGTGACAACATAACGGTGGAGATTGAGAACCCCGATGATTATCAGGTCCTGGTGATGGATGATGCGGGACAAACGGCGGTGGTTCGCTTTACTGTCCAGTAAAGGACATCATGGACTACGCCCCTGAAACGTTGCGATCTGTAGCACTTTTTTTAATAAAATGTTACTTATTCCCATAGGCAATAGACAAGTTGCTCATTATAATCGCCGCCAATTCGAAGCCGAGTGTCCGGCGCAAACAGAACTACAAACAGAGGTTATCATGGCAATTGAACGTACTTTTTCCATCATCAAGCCGAACGCGGTGGCAAAAAACGTTATTGGCAACATCTTTGCTCGTTTTGAAACAGCAGGGCTGAAAATTGTCGGTACTAAAATGCTGCACCTGTCTTCTGAGAAAGCAGGCGGTTTCTATGCAGAACATCAGGGCAAACCGTTCTTTGACGGCCTGGTTTCTTTCATGACGTCTGGCCCGATCGTGGTGACCGTGCTGGAAGGCGAAGATGCAGTACGTCGCCATCGTGAAATTCTGGGCGCGACCAACCCGGCTGATGCTCTGGCTGGCACCCTGCGCGCTGACTATGCAGACAGCTTTACTGAAAACGGCACCCACGGTTCAGACTCCGTTGAATCCGCAGAACGCGAAATCGCGTACTTCTTCGGTGAAGGCGAAGTGTGCCCGCGCACCCGTTAATCACGCTGAGCGAAAGTTTATTTTTTGTGATGCCGCTTACAGTCGTGGCATCACGACGCTGAAGTTTGTACAATACTGCGCCCTGAGACGAATCGACGCCTCAGGGCGCTTCTATTTTCAACCCACCATGGGCCATAACGTGTAACAACGAGGCCGGAAAACATTATGTCTGAGCAAATTGTCACTTCTGAGACGCCGGTAAACGTCGTTTCCGCTAAATCTGAAAAAATAAATCTGCTGGATCTTAACCGTCAGCAACTGCGTGAGTTTTTCGCCAGTCTCGGTGAGAAACCGTTCCGCGCCGATCAGGTGATGAAATGGATGTATCACTATTGCTGCGATGACTTTGATGAGATGACCGACATCAACAAAGTCCTGCGTAACAAGCTGAAAGAGATCGCCGAAATCCGTGCGCCGGAAGTCGCTGAAGAACAGCGTTCGGCTGACGGCACCATCAAATGGGCGATTAAAATCGCCGATCAGCTGGTGGAAACCGTGTATATCCCGGAAGAGGATCGTGCGACGCTCTGTGTCTCGTCTCAGGTGGGTTGCGCACTGGAATGTAAATTCTGCTCAACGGCCCAGCAGGGCTTTAACCGCAACCTGCGCGTGTCGGAAATTATCGGCCAGGTGTGGCGTGCGGCGAAGATTATCGGCGCGCAAAAGAAAACCGGCGTGCGTCCTATCACCAACGTGGTGATGATGGGCATGGGTGAGCCGCTGCTCAACCTGAATAACGTGGTTCCGGCCATGGAAATCATGCTGGATGATTTTGGTTTTGGGCTTTCAAAGCGCCGCGTCACGCTGTCTACCTCAGGCGTTGTGCCAGCGCTGGATAAGCTGGGCGATATGATTGACGTGGCGCTGGCAATTTCCCTGCATGCCCCGACTGATGAAATTCGCGATCGGATCATGCCGATCAATAAGAAATACAATATTGAGACTTTCCTGGCCGCGGTGCGCCGTTATCTGGAAAAGTCCAATGCCAATCAGGGCCGTGTGACAGTGGAATATGTTTTGCTGGATCACATCAATGACGGCACGGAACATGCGCATCAACTGGCAGAATGCCTCAAAGATACGCCGTGCAAGCTCAACCTGATCCCGTGGAACCCCTTCCCGGGCGCGCCGTATGGCCGCAGCTCCAACAGCCGTATCGATCGCTTCTCCAAGGTATTGATGGAATATGGCTTTACTACCATTGTGCGTAAAACGCGCGGCGACGATATCGATGCCGCCTGTGGCCAGTTGGCGGGTGAAGTCATCGACCGCACCAAACGCACGATGCGCAAGCGTATGCAAGGTGAACCTATTGAGGTGAAGGCAGTCTGACTGCCAGTGCTGCCTGATTTGCGACGTGCGAATCAGGCAGCAGCTAAAAAAGGACGCATTTTTATCCGGGAGTGAAGAAACGTATTCTCTCAATAATTACGGTGCGTTTCTTCTCGCTTTAGGGCAGTATGTAGCGTCTCAACAACAGTTTAGCCGCGCGTGGATGGTGGATTGCGTCGTTAACAACGGACAGGTCGTCAAAAGCTGTCTATGTTTAACTGACCAGACGGTATTGCCGTCAGGAATGTTAACTGCCATCTGCGGATGCTGAGCGTTATAGCGTTATAAGATTGATTTCGCGGTGCGGGTAGGGTGACCTGCCGGTGCCTGGTTCCTTACTTAAACAGTTCCAGCAGTTGTAGCGAATGAATACTGAAGCCACTCACGATCACAATGCACCACAAACCACCGGCGAACGTTTACGTTTGGCGCGTGAACAACTCGGTCTTAGCCAGCAAGTCGTGGCAGAACGTTTATGCCTGAAAGTATCGACTGTCCGCGATATCGAAGAGGACAAAGCGCCCGCTGAACTCGCGGCGACTTTCTTGCGTGGCTACATCCGCTCTTATGCCCGTCTGGTCCATATTCCTGAAGAAGAACTGCTGCCGATGCTGGCGCAGCAGGCACCGGTGAAGACAGCCAAAGTCGCGCCGATGCAGGGGTACGCCCTGGGCAAACGCCGCAAAAAACGCGATGGCTGGCTGATGAGCATCACCTGGCTGGTGCTGTTTGTGGTCGTCGGCCTGACAGGCGCATGGTGGTGGCAGAATCACAAGGCTCAGCAGGAAGAAATTTCTACGATGGCCGATCAGTCTACTGCGGAACTGAATGCCAACGCCTCTGCAGGGCAGGCTGTTCCACTGTCAACGGACCCGGCGGCGAATGATGATGCCGCCGCCGCACAAGCCAATAATGACAGCCAACCGGCGACCGCCCCTGCTGAAGTGAATACCGATAACGGCGTGGCGACATCCAACGCACCGGACGCCTCACAAAATGCCGTCGTTTCACCAGGCCAGGCGAATGTCGACAGCATAACCGCTGCGCCAACCGCGCCCGCCTCACCGACGGCAACAGCGAATGGCACAGGCGCGCTGCCTGTCGACCAGGCGGCGACCACCCCGGCAGCCGATCCTAATGCGCTGGTCATGAATTTTACCGCTGACTGCTGGTTAGAAGTGACTGACGCCACCGGCAAAAAACTGTTCAGCGGCCTGCAGCGTAAAGATGCCAGCCTTAACTTAACGGGCCAGGCGCCTTATAAATTGAAAATCGGCGCGCCTTCCGCGGTGCAAATTCAGTATCAGGGCAAGCCTGTCGATTTAAGTCGTTTTATCAGAACCAACCAGGTTGCGCGTTTGACCCTCAATGCCGAACAATCAGCAGCGCAGTAAGCAGACGGGCGACGGGGGAGATTTTTCATGCATAATGAAGCGCCCATTAAGCGTAGAAAATCCAAACGGATCTACGTGGGCAATGTGCCGGTAGGCGACGGTGCGCCTATCGCGGTTCAGTCAATGACCAACACTCGCACCACCGATGTGGAAGCGACGGTCAATCAAATTAAAGCGCTTGAGCGCGTTGGCGCAGATATCGTGCGCGTATCCGTACCTACTATGGATGCGGCTGAAGCCTTTAAACTCATCAAGCAGCAGGTCAACGTTCCGCTGGTCGCGGATATCCACTTTGATTACCGTATTGCGCTCAAAGTGGCGGAGTATGGCGTGGACTGCCTGCGTATTAACCCAGGTAACATCGGTAGCGAAGAGCGTATTCGCACCGTGGTTGACTGCGCGCGCGACAAAAACATTCCGATTCGTATCGGCGTCAATGCCGGGTCGCTGGAAAAAGACCTGCAGGAAAAATACGGTGAACCCACGCCGCAGGCCCTGCTTGAATCTGCCATGCGCCATGTCGAGCATCTTAATCGCCTTAATTTCGACCAGTTTAAAGTCAGCGTAAAAGCCTCTGACGTCTTCCTGGCGGTAGAATCCTATCGCTTGCTGGCTAAAGAGATTGAACAACCGCTGCATTTAGGGATAACCGAAGCGGGTGGCGCACGCGCGGGCGCGGTGAAGTCGGCCATTGGGCTTGGGTTGCTACTTTCTGAAGGCATCGGCGATACGTTACGTATCTCCCTGGCCGCCGATCCGGTAGAAGAAATCAAAGTTGGTTTCGATATTCTGAAATCGCTGCGCATTCGCTCTCGTGGGATCAATTTCATCGCCTGCCCAACCTGTTCGCGTCAGGAGTTTGACGTGATCGGCACGGTAAACGCCCTGGAGCAGCGCCTGGAAGATATTCTTACGCCGATGGATGTGTCCATTATCGGTTGTGTGGTAAATGGACCGGGTGAAGCGTTAGTCTCGACGCTGGGCGTCACGGGCGGGAATAAGAAAAGCGGTTTCTATGAAGACGGAACCCGTAAAGATCGCCTTGATAACGACGATATGATTGCTCAGCTGGAAGCGAAGATCCGCGCGAAAGCCAGTATGCTGGATGAAAGCCGCCGTATCGACGTGCACCTGGAAAAATAAGGCAAGCTGGGAAGCCAGTGGCTTCCCGTGTATGATTGAACCCGCTCGCCGCCTCGATTTACTGAGTGCGGCCTGATTTCGGGTTCATTTTTTGTATTGAATAAGAGAATAAACGTGGCGAAAAACATTCAAGCCATCCGTGGCATGAACGATTACCTGCCGGGCGAAACCGCCATCTGGCAGCGTATTGAAGGTGCGCTGAAGCAAGTGCTTGCCAGCTATGGTTACAGCGAAATCCGCCTGCCGATTGTAGAGCAGACCCCGTTATTCAAACGCGCAATCGGCGAAGTGACCGACGTGGTTGAAAAAGAGATGTATACCTTCGAAGACCGCAACGGCGACAGCCTGACGCTGCGTCCTGAAGGGACTGCTGGCTGCGTGCGCGCCGGTATTGAACATGGTCTGCTGTACAATCAAGAACAACGCTTATGGTATGTCGGGCCGATGTTCCGCCACGAACGTCCCCAGAAAGGGCGTTATCGCCAGTTCCATCAGTTGGGCGCGGAAGTCTTTGGCCTGCAGGGCCCGGATATCGACGCCGAACTGATTATGCTGTCTGCTCGCTGGTGGCGAGCATTGGGGATCGCTGAGCATGTTTCTCTTGAGCTGAACTCCATCGGCTCGCTGGAAGCACGTGCCCGTTATCGCGACGCGTTAACCGCTTTTCTTGAGCAGCATAAAGACAAGCTGGATGAAGATTGCCAGCGTCGTATGTACACCAACCCGTTGCGCGTACTGGATTCGAAAAATCCGGATGTTCAGGCTTTGTTAAACGACGCGCCGGCATTAGGTGATTACCTTGATGATGAGTCGCGCGAACATTTCGCCGGCTTGTGCGCCTATCTGGATGCGGCTGGCATTGCTTATACGGTTAATCAGCGTCTGGTACGTGGTCTGGACTACTACAACCGGACGGTGTTCGAGTGGGTGACGACCAGCCTCGGTTCCCAGGGCACGGTCTGTGCTGGCGGCCGTTATGACGGTCTGGTTGAGCAATTAGGCGGCCGCGCTACCCCGGCGGTGGGCTTCGCAATGGGGCTTGAGCGCCTTGTTTTGCTGGTTCAGGCAGTAAATCCGGAATTTAAAGCGCAAAGCGTTGTCGATATTTACCTGGTCGCGTCTGGCGCAGGTACCCAAACAGCAGCGATGCTGTTGGCAGAATCGGTGCGCGATGCGCTGCCAGCGTGTAAGTTAATGACCAACTACGGCGGCGGGAATTTCAAGAAACAGTTTGCCCGGGCGGATAAATGGGGCGCGCGTATCGCGCTGGTTCTGGGCGAAAATGAAGTTGCCGCACGTCAGGTGGTAGTGAAGGATTTGCGTTCTGGTGAACAGCAGACGGTCGAACAGGACGATCTGGCTGGTCATTTGCAGGCGCTGCTGGGTTAACTTCCCCGGTAATTTATCGTAAGGAGAAGGGCTGCGTGGAAATTTACGAAAATGAAAACGACCAGGTCGATGCGGTAAAGCGTTTCTTTGCTGAAAATGGCAAAGCGCTGGCGATTGGCGTGGTGTTAGGCATTGGCGCGCTGGTTGGCTGGCGTTACTGGACGAGCCATCAGGCTGAGTCGGCGCGGGAAGCATCGCTGGCTTACCAAACGGCGGTAACCGCTATCAGTGCGGATAAGCCGCAAACGCTGACCGCAGTTGAGAAATTTGCGGCAGAGAATCAGAACACCTACGGTGCGCTGGCCTCGCTTGAAGCCGCGCAGCAGTATGTTGATAAAAACGATCTCGCGAAAGCGGAAGCGAATTTACAACAGGGCCTTAAAAATACCAGCGATGAAAATCTGCAGGCGCTGATCAATTTGCGTCTGGCTCGCATACAGGTTCAGCAAAAACAGACTGATGCCGCCCTTAAAACGCTCGACGCTATTAAAGGCGAAGGTTGGGTGGCTATCGTTGCCGACCTGCGTGGTGAAGCGTTGTTGAGCAAAGGCGATAAGCAGGGTGCGCGTGATGCATGGAGCAAGGGAGTCGAAAGCAATTCGTCTCCGGCGCTGCGTGAAATGATGCAGATGAAAATCAATAATTTGTCCGTCTGAGAGGGACCCGATGCAATTGCGTAAATTACTTCTGCCAGGGCTGCTTTCCGTCACGCTGTTGAGTGGGTGTTCTCTGTTCAACGGTGAAGAGGATGTGGTGAAAATGTCTCCTCTGCCGACGGTTGAAAACCAGTTCAACCCACAAACGGCCTGGAGCACCTCCGTCGGTAACGGGATTGGCGATTTCTATTCTAACCTGCATCCCGCTTTCCAGGACGGCACTGTCTATGCAGCCGATCGCCGTGGCACCGTTAAAGCGGTGAGCCTCGCGGATGGCAAAGAAGAGTGGTCAGTGGATCTCTCGGAAAAGACCGGTTTTCTGTCTGCTAACCGTTCTGCGCTGCTTTCCGGCGGCGTGACGGCGGCGGGCGGGCATATCTTTGTCGGCAGCGAGAAAGCACAGGTTTATGCTCTGAACAGCGCTGACGGAGCTATTGCCTGGCAAACCAAAGTGGCGGGTGAAGCACTGTCCCGTCCGGTTGTTAGCGACGGTTTAGTGCTGATTCATACCAGCAACGGTATGCTGCAGGCGCTTAACGAAAGCGATGGCGCGGTGAAATGGACCGTTAACCTGGATATGCCTTCACTGTCCCTGCGCGGCGAGTCTGCCCCAACCACTGCCTTCGGTGCAGCGATTGTCGGCGGCGATAATGGTCGCGTAAGCGCGGTGTTGATGCAGCAGGGCCAAATGATTTGGCAACAGCGTATTTCACAAGCCACGGGCGCGACCGAGATCGATCGTCTGAGCGATGTGGACACCACGCCGGTGGTAGTGGACAACGTGGTTTATGCGCTGGCCTATAATGGCAACCTGACCGCGCTGGATCTGCGTTCTGGCCAGATCATGTGGAAACGTGAACTGGGCTCAGTCAGCGATTTTGTGATTGACGGTGGTCGCATTTACCTGGTGGATCAGACCGACCGTGTGCTGGCGCTGAGCGTCGAAGGCGGCGTAACGCTGTGGACGCAAACGGCGTTGCAGTACCGCAACCTAACGTCTCCGGTCCTGTATAATGGTAATCTGGTGGTGGGTGATAGCGAAGGCTACATGCACTGGATGGATACCAGCGACGGGCGTTTCGTGGCACAGCAAAAAGTTGACGGTTCCGGCTTCCAGACTGAACCGGTGGTTGCCAATGACAAGCTGCTGATTCAGGCGAAAGACGGCACCCTGTACGCGATTACGCGTTAACGGCGCGTCGGGTTTTACCGCTTAAACGGCTCCTGAAAAAATCAGGGGCCGTTTGCTGTTTTCTGAACCCGCTGAGTTTTCGGCGGTTTTTATACTGATTTATCGTAATGAGGCTTTAACAATGGTACCTGTGGTCGCGCTTGTCGGGCGCCCTAATGTCGGAAAATCCACCTTATTCAATCGGTTAACCCGCACCCGTGATGCGCTGGTGGCGGATTTCCCGGGGCTGACTCGCGATCGTAAGTATGGTCGTGCTGAGGTGGAAGGCCGCGAGTTTATCTGTATCGATACCGGCGGTATCGATGGCACTGAAGACGGTGTGGAAACCCGCATGGCTGCACAGTCGCTGTTGGCGATTGAAGAAGCGGATGTGGTGTTGTTTATGGTGGATGCCCGCGCGGGTTTGATGCCAGCGGATACCGCTATCGCAAAACATTTGCGTTCCCGCGAAAAACCGACCTTCCTGGTGGCGAATAAAACCGATGGTCTCGACCCGGATCAGGCCGTCGTAGATTTTTATTCGCTGGGCCTGGGTGAAATTCACCCCATCGCTGCGTCGCATGGCCGCGGCGTTACCAGCCTGCTTGAACATGTTCTGATGCCGTGGATGGATGAAGTTAATCCGCCGGAAGAAGTGGACGAAGACGCCGAATACTGGGCGCAGTTCGAAGGGCAGGAAGAGGGCGAGGAAGAGGAAGAAGATACCTTTAACCCTCAGGATCTGCCTATCAAACTGGCGATCGTCGGGCGTCCAAACGTAGGTAAGTCCACACTGACTAACCGTATTCTCGGTGAAGAACGCGTAGTGGTCTATGACATGCCGGGCACCACCCGCGACAGTATTTATATCCCGATGGAGCGTGATGAGCGGGAATATGTGCTGATCGATACCGCAGGCGTTCGTAAGCGCGGAAAGATCACCGATGCGGTAGAAAAATTCTCGGTCATCAAAACGCTGCAGGCGATTGAAGACGCCAACGTGGTGATGCTGGTGATTGATGCACGTGAGGGCATTTCCGATCAGGATCTCTCGCTGCTCGGCTTTATCCTCAATAGTGGGCGCTCACTGGTTATCGTAGTGAACAAATGGGATGGCCTGAGCCAGGAAGTGAAAGATCAGGTCAAAGAGACGCTGGACTTCCGTCTGGGCTTTATCGACTTCGCTCGCGTACACTTTATTTCCGCTCTGCACGGCAGCGGCGTGGGCAACCTGTTTGAATCGGTGCGTGAAGCGTATGACAGCTCCACACGCCGCGTCAGCACGGCAATGTTGACCCGCATTATGAATATGGCGGCAGAAGATCATCAGCCGCCGCTGGTGCGCGGCCGTCGCGTTAAGCTGAAATATGCCCACGCGGGCGGTTATAACCCGCCGATTGTGGTTATCCACGGTAACCAGGTAAAAGATCTGCCGGATTCTTACAAACGTTACCTGATGAACTACTTCCGCAAATCGCTGGATGTGATGGGGACGCCGATCCGTATTCAGTTCAAGGAAGGGGATAACCCGTTTGCCAACAAACGTAATACCCTGACGCCGAACCAGATGCGTAAGCGTAAGCGTTTGATTAAGCATATTAAGAAAGGTAAGTAACCAAGCGGGGCCGAAAGGCCCCGTTTTGTCATTGAGGAGAGACGATGGAAATCCAATGCCCGCACTGTCAGCAACCGGTTGAGGTGAACGCAACCGTTGCACGTTGTGAACACTGCCAGCAGGACATTACGCTGGAAGCCCGCTGCCCGGACTGCCATCAGCCATTGCAGGTGCTGAAAGCCTGCGGCGCGGTGGATTACTTTTGCCAGAACGGACACGGACTCATTTCAAAAAAACGCGTCGAATTCGTGCCCCAATAGCAGCTTAGTCTTTGGCAGGCGCTTTGCGCTTACGCGGCGGTTTGACGGATTGAATGCCGGTAACCTGGCTTTCTATCAGGCCGTCTTCAACCCGGGTAGTCAGTAAGTCGCCTGCTTTCACCTGTTTGGTTTTCTTCAGGACTTTACCGTCAGTGGCCGTGGTCACGCTGTAGCCGCGCGCCAGCGTCGCCAGCGGGCTGACTGCTTCAAGTTGCGCAATCGCCGTACCGAAGCGTTGCCGGGTACCGCCCCAGTCGGGCCGTGATCAGCTGAGATAAACGGTATTCCAGCTGTTGAATACGGGTTTGAGCGCGGTGAATTCGACCCTGGGGCTGTTGTTGATTCAGGCGTTGCGTCACGCGTTGCTGCTGTTGCGTTGCCAGCCGTAACCGGTTTTCTACGGCGTGATTCAGCCGCTGGTGCAGGCGGTCAAGCGTGGTCTGCTGACGCGCCAGTCGCAGTTGCGGATGTTGCTGTTGCAGCCGATGGTGCAGGCGGGTAAATCGCTGCTGGAGATTCGCAAAGAAATAATCCATCGCCATCTCCAGACGCTGCTGCTGACCCTGAATCTGTCGCAGCAGTTCCTGTTGGTTGCGGCTGACCACCTCCGCTGCAGCAGACGGCGTAGGCGCTCGTAAATCGGCGATAAAATCCGCGATGGTAACATCAGTCTCATGGCCGACCGCGCTGACGATGGGAATGCGGCTGGCGAAGATAGCCCGTGCCACGCGTTCATCGTTAAAGCTCCATAGATCTTCCAGCGAACCGCCGCCGCGCCCGACAATCAGCACATCGCACTCCGCCCGCTGGTTGGCGAGCTGGATGGCGCGTACGATTTGCGCAGGCGCGTCATCACCTTGTACCGCAGTGGGGTAAATCACCACCGGTAGCGACGGATCGCGCCGTTGCAGAACATGCAAAATGTCATGCAGCGCCGCGCCGGTTTTGGAGGTAATTACGCCAATCTGATGGGCTGGTGAGGGTAGAGGTTGCTTATGTTGAGCATCGAACAAGCCTTCCAGCGACAGTTTCTGCTTAAGCTGCTCGAACTGCTGCTGTAACAGGCCTACGCCCGCAGGCTGCATACTCTCGACAATAATTTGATAGTCGCCACGCGGTTCATACAGGGTGATATTAGCGCGGACCAGCACCTGTTGGCCGTGCTGGGGACGAAAGGTGACCCGGCGGTTACTGTTGCGGAACATGGCACAGCGTACCTGTGCGCCGTCGTCTTTCAACGTGAAGTACCAGTGACCCGAGGCGGGTTGGGTGAAGTTAGAAATTTCACCGCTGATCCACACCTGACCCATTTGCTGTTCGAGCAGCATTCTGACGGTCTGGTTTAATCGGCTGACTGTGTAAATTGCGGATGACTGGCTTAGCGACATGTGAGCTGGATCAAACTCTAAATCAGCAGGTTATTCAATCGATAGTAACGCGGTCACAAGCGATAGCAAGTATTTTTATTAAAAAATGCTAGATGCAAACGGTTACGCTCTGTATAATGCCGCGGCAATATTTTATCTGTTCTCATTCACCCAGGTTGAGATATTGCCCATGCTACGTATCGCTAAAGAAGCACTGACGTTTGACGACGTTCTCCTCGTTCCCGCTCACTCTACCGTTCTGCCGAATACTGCTGATCTGAGCACGCAGTTAACCAAAACTATTCGACTGAATATCCCGATGCTTTCCGCGGCAATGGATACCGTGACTGAGGCTCGCCTGGCCATCGCGCTGGCGCAGGAAGGCGGTCTTGGCTTTATCCACAAAAACATGTCGATTGAGCGCCAGGCCGAAGAAGTTAAACGCGTTAAAAAACACGAAAGCGGCGTGGTTACCGACCCGCAGACCGTGCTGCCCACGACCACTCTGCGTGAAGTGAAAGAATTAACCGAACGCAATGGCTTCGCCGGTTACCCGGTTGTCACGGCTGACAACGAACTGGTGGGCATCATTACCGGTCGCGATGTGCGCTTTGTGACTGACCTGAGCCAGCCTGTCAGTGTGTATATGACTCCGAAAGAGCGCCTGGTGACGGTGCGCGAAGGCGAGTCACGCGACGTTGTTTTCGCAAAAATGCACGAAAAAACGCGTTGAAAAAGCGCTGGTGGTTGACGGGAGTTTCCATCTGCTCGGCATGATCACCGTAAAAGACTTCCAGAAAGCAGAGCGTAAACCTAACGCCTGTAAAGACGAACAGGGCCGTCTGCGTGTAGGCGCGGCAGTGGGCGCTGGCGCGGGCAACGAAGAGCGTATTGACGCGCTGGTTGCTGCGGGCGTTGACGTGCTGCTAATCGACTCCTCTCACGGTCATTCTGAAGGCGTGCTGCAACGCATCCGTGAAACTCGTGCAAAATACCCGGATCTGCAAATCATCGGCGGTAACGTGGCTACTGCGGCAGGCGCTCGTGCGCTGGCGGAAGCGGGCGTGAGCGCGGTAAAAGTGGGTATCGGCCCGGGTTCCATTTGTACCACCCGTATCGTTACCGGCGTAGGCGTGCCGCAGATCACCGCCGTGGCTGACGCTGTCGAGGCGCTGGAAGGCACCGGCATTCCGGTTATCGCTGATGGCGGCATCCGTTTCTCCGGCGATATTGCGAAGGCCATTGCCGCTGGCGCGAGCGCCGTGATGGTAGGCTCCATGCTGGCAGGCACCGAAGAATCACCGGGTGAAATCGAGCTCTATCAGGGCCGTTCTTATAAATCCTACCGTGGTATGGGCTCGCTGGGCGCCATGTCCAAAGGCTCTTCCGACCGTTACTTCCAGACCGACAACGCTGCCGACAAACTGGTGCCGGAAGGTATCGAAGGCCGTGTGGCGTATAAGGGCCGCCTGAAAGAGATTATCCATCAGCAGATGGGCGGCCTGCGTTCCTGTATGGGCCTGACCGGCTGTGGTACTATCGACGCGCTGCGTACCAAAGCAGAGTTTGTACGCATCAGCGGTGCGGGTATTCAGGAAAGTCACGTACACGACGTGACGATCACCAAAGAGTCCCCTAACTACCGTATGGGCTCCTGATTTTCTTCGCCCGACCTTGTGTCGGGCGATTTATTTAATCTGTTTCACTTGCCTCGGACTAAGCGTCAATGACAGACAATATTCATCAACATCGCATTCTCATCCTTGATTTCGGTTCTCAATATACCCAACTGGTGGCGCGTCGCGTACGTGAGCTGGGTGTGTATTGCGAACTGTGGGCATGGGATGTTACTGAAGCACAGATTCGTGAATTCAATCCTAACGGCATTATTCTTTCCGGCGGCCCGGAAAGCACCACTGAGCAGAATAGCCCGCGCGCGCCGCAGTATGTCTTCGAAGCCGGCGTTCCGGTACTGGGCGTTTGCTATGGTATGCAGACCATGGCGATGCAGCTTGGCGGCCATGTTCAGGGTTCCGATGAGCGTGAATTCGGTTATGCGCAGGTAGAAGTTCAAACGAACAGTGCCCTGATTCAGGGCATTGAAGATGCGATCAGCGCAGAAGGTAAACCGCTGCTGGACGTATGGATGAGCCATGGCGATAAAGTGACCGCCATCCCGGCTGATTTTGTGACCGTCGCCAGCACCGAAACCTGCCCGTTTGCCATTATGGCCAACGAAGAAAAGCGTTTTTACGGCGTGCAATTCCACCCGGAAGTAACCCACACTCGTCAGGGCCTGCGTATGCTGGAGCGCTTTGTGCGTGACATCTGCCAGTGCGAAGCGCTGTGGACGCCAGCGAAGATTATCGACGACGCGGTAGAACGCATTCGCCAACAGGTCGGCAACGATAAAGTGATTCTGGGCCTGTCCGGCGGCGTGGACTCCTCTGTAACCGCGATGCTGCTGCACCGCGCCATTGGCGACCGCCTCACTTGCGTATTCGTTGACAACGGCCTGCTGCGTTTGAACGAAGCCGAGCAGGTTATGGATATGTTCGGCGATCACTTTGGTCTGAACATCGTCCACGTTCCGGCAGAAGCGCGTTTCCTTGAAGCGCTGGCTGGCGAAAATGACCCGGAAGCCAAACGTAAAATCATCGGCCGCGTTTTCGTGGAAGTCTTCGACGAAGAAGCGCTGAAGCTGGAAGACGTGAAATGGCTGGCCCAGGGCACCATTTATCCGGATGTGATCGAATCTGCCGCCTCTGCGACCGGTAAAGCGCACGTTATCAAATCTCACCACAACGTGGGCGGCTTGCCGAAAGAGATGAAGATGGGCCTCGTTGAGCCGCTGAAAGAGCTGTTCAAAGACGAAGTGCGTAAAATCGGTCTCGAACTGGGCCTGCCGTTCGACATGCTCTATCGCCATCCGTTCCCGGGGCCGGGCCTTGGCGTACGTGTGCTGGGCGAAGTGAAAAAAGAGTACTGCGACCTGCTGCGCCGTGCCGACGCGATCTTCATCGAAGAATTGCGTAAAGCCGATCTTTACGACAAAGTCAGCCAGGCATTCACGGTGTTCCTGCCGGTTCGTTCTGTGGGCGTGATGGGCGATGGCCGTAAATACGACTGGGTTGTGTCACTACGTGCAGTTGAAACCATCGACTTTATGACCGCGCACTGGGCGCATCTGCCTTATGACTTCCTGGGACGCGTGTCTAACCGCATCATCAACGAAGTCAACGGCATTTCCCGCGTGGTGTATGACATCAGCGGTAAACCACCGGCTACGATTGAGTGGGAATGATTTCCCAAAAGGGATCGTCCTGCACTAACAGGCATTAAAACAAGCTTAAGCCCGCGTAATAGCGGGCTTTTTTGTTTTTAGCTTAGTCACTGTTGATAATGTCTGACAATTAACCGAGACGGCTGGCACATAATCGTTGCTGTTTTCAGGCAGGCGATCACAGGTGCGTAAAGGTTCAAGGTGAAGTGACCTTCTGTACGAACAAAACGATCTCGGTACTTTACAGAAGGATAAATGATTCCTCTGAAGTGCAAGCTAAACTAAGCGCTTGTTGGTGGTCTAAATATAGCCTATATTAAAACCGCTATATGATTATTAGGCGAAAGAATCATGAAAATAGAGACAATCAGCTACGTTAAAAAGAACGCAGCAACGCTTGATTTGTCGGAACCCATCCTGGTCACTCAAAATGGTGTGCCTGCTTATGTCATAGAATCTTATGACCAGCAGCAGGAGCGGGAAAATGCTATTGCGTTACTGAAATTGCTCACCCTTTCTGAGAAAGATAAAGCTGAAGGGCGCGTGTTCTCGAAAGACCAGTTACTGGATGGAATTGCGGATTAAACGCAGCGCGCTCAACGTTAAGGGATTTCCATGGAACAGCAGGTGACCTTTGAGTACACGCTGACGGTAAGGCACTGTATCGACACCATAGCGGGTTTCCTGCGTCGTGTTGATGTTGAGCCGCGCCGGGTTATCGCAGATATACTGACACAGTTTGAGAGTACCGTAAGTCAGTTCCCGCTGGGATGCCAGATTTGCCCCGAATTGTTGAAAATTGGCTGCGCCAAATACCGGGAGTTTAACCACGCTGAAGGCTACCGGGTTTTGTATTCCGTAGACGGAACGTTAGTGACAGCACATGCGATCCTGGCACATCGGCAGGACATCCAGCAGCTGCTTTTTAATCGTCTGATAATGGTCTGATAATCCTGCTTTAATGTCATCCCTTCGCTTTCTGATTTGCCGCGAAAAACCCGCCCGGCGTGCCCTAAAATAATGATGCCCTTATTGTGAATGATTCAGCTTAAGCGTGCCGAACGCCACAGGGCGGATTGCCACTGGCATTTCGGCAAATCCATAGCCTCCGTCCCTTTACCGCAAAGATTCACACCCCCTCCGCTGAGTCATATCAGATAAAGACAAAAAACGATCTAAAAGATATTCAAACCTCGCGCGAAAGAACATTTAAAAAGTCTTCCCGGCTTCTGAACAGCTGGATGTTGCCGGAACCTACCGACGTTCAACAGATCCATTCCCTGCGCGCCAGAAAGGCGGTGTGGGGAAGTGACCTTAATCCGTCAGACTGGTCTTTGTGGAAACCATCTGCAACCTCCGGTGCCTGTTATCGCATTCCCGGGGAAACGGCTGGAAAGGTCAGAGGAAACTGTGAACGTCATAAAACTTTTAAATGTTGAGAACATGACGATGGATATCACTCAATTTCAGTGTGCCGCTGGTATTAGCCTGACGCTGGCAAAGCGATGGTACATCCCTGTCACCACTGCTATGCAGGAATTCGGTATTGTTAAATCTGATGACCAGGCGATGTTTATCGCCCAGGCCGGGCATGAAAGCGGCGGCTTTTCACGGTTGACGGAAAGCTTCAATTACAGCGTAAGCGGGCTTGCCGGATTTATCAGGGCAGGGCGATTAACGCAGGCGCAGGCGAACGCGCTAGGTCGCCGTCAGGGAGAACTCGCTGTGCCGCAGGAGCGACAGCGCGCCATTGCTAATCTGGTGTACAGCAAACGCATGGGCAATCACGCGCCTGCGGATGGCTGGAGTTACCGCGGGCGCGGTCTGATTCAGATAACCGGGCTGGCGAATTACCGCGACTGTGGTGACGGGCTGAAGGTGGATCTGGTGTCTCATCCTGAACTGCTGGCGGATGATGAATACGCTGCCCGCAGCGCGGCATGGTTTTTTGCGACCAAAGGGTGCCTGCACTATACCGGCGATCTGGTCCGTATTACGCGGCTGATTAACGGTGGGCAAAACGGAATTGACGATCGGAAGGCGCGTTACATGATGGCGCGTGAGGTGCTTTTATGACTGGCTTGCTGCATAAACCACTCTGGAAACAGCTGGCAGGCGCGTTGTCATTAATCGCTGTGCTGGTATTTATTATTGTCGCCTGGAAGTTGAATGGCCTAAGCCGCTATAACGCCGGTTATTCACGGGCGAAAACAGAGCGGTGTGGCGAGGCTGAACGTTTAAAACCCTCTCATCTACAGCGAAAAATTCATGATAAATGCCCGTCACGCTAGCCTGAGGGGGATCGTGTAACGAAACGGGATGGAAGCATTACATCAGAGAGCAAGCCCCTTACCCTGCCAGATGAGCATGCCTGGCAGGGTAAAATGAGTATTCCCGGTGCTGCTTACTGGGCCACCCTTGTCCGCCCCGAATGCTTAGCCTGCATGTGCCGCCATGCCATTAAGCTTTGCAATCTGTTCCGTTGACAGTTCCAGCCTGGCCGCGGCGAAGTTCTCATGCAAATGCGCCAGCGAGGATGTCCCGGCTATCACCAGAATATTTGGCGCGCGTTGTAACAGCCAGGCCAGTGCAACTTGTTTAGGTGTCGCTCCGGCTTCTGCGGCTACCTCTGACAGAATTGAGGACTGTAGCGGTGAAAATCCGCCCAGCGGGAAGAAGGGAACATAAGCCACGCCGTCTGCTGCCAGCGCATCAATAAAATCATCGTCGTCACGTTTCACCAGATTATATTGATTCTGCACGCAGATGATTCTGGCAATCGTGCGGGCCTGCGCGAATTGCGCCGGCGTAATGTTACTCAGACCGATGTGGCGGATTAGGCCCGCAGACTGTAAGTCCACGAGCGCCTGTAGCGGCTCCAGAACGGAGCGATCGTTCGGACCCTGCGCATCGCCGAGCCGGAGATTGACGACATCGAGCGTTTCAAGACCCAGGCTGGCGAGGTTATCCTGCACGGCGCGCCTGAGCCCGTCGGGTGTCGCGTCAGGTATCCAGCCTGCACTGGCGTCGCGTATAAAACCCACTTTTGGTTACGATGGTCAGATTGTCAGGATAAGGGGAGAGCGCTTCACGTATAAGCGAGTTAGCGACGCCGGGGCCATAAAACTCAGCCGTATCAATATGATTTGCGCCAAGCGCGACAACCTCACGCAGCACCGCCAGCGCGGCGTCCTTATCGCGAGGCGGCCCCCAAACGTTCGGGCCGGGCAATTGCATGGTGCCATATCCCATTCGTTTCAGATTCAGCGATGTGCCTGCCGGGTTATAAGTATCACCTGAGGGTAATTCATTCATAAAATGCTCCTGATAACAGGGAATAGCGGATGAGCAGAAAACAAAGATGCCGTGAAAACCCACGCAAACTGGGATAATGTTGTCATCAATGCTAGATTTATGCACTCAGTGCAAATTAACAATATTGCACTGAGTGCAATATTGCAAGTTCCCGGCCAAATGAGATGGTTATGATGAGTAATGAAATGAAGCCCGGCGAGGGCGTACGCGAAAAGAAACGCCGTGAAATGCGCCGCCGCATTACTGAAGCTGGTCTGAAGCTGTTTGCTGAAAACGGTTATACCAACACGACGCTCGACGCGATTGCCGAAGCTGCCGGGATCGCCAGACGGACGTTTTTCCATTATTTTCGCGCGAAAGAAGACATCATTCTGGCATGGCAACAAGCACAGCCAGACGATCTGTATGCTGAGATCCTCAGGCAGGATGAAAAGCTCGCGCCCATCGCGGTTATTCAGGCGGCATTAATGACGCTGGCCGTGAATTTGCGCCCAGACATTGCAGGATTGATCAGTGGGATTGTACAGACTAACGAGCGGCTCCAGGCAGGTAACCAGGCCAAATTTGTAGAAATGGAGCTCGCGGCGTATAAAGCGTTGCGCGAACGCTGGCCCGCTGAAGAGAGACAGACCGGGCTGCGGCTGGCTGCCATTGTCGCAGTAGGAACCATGCGCCTGGCGATAGATCAGTGGATCGCGGAAGGATATAACAGGGCGCTTGCGGAACACCTTAATGAAAACTTTCACTTGCTGAGGTCTGAACTGCAGAATATGTAATGCGCGCAGGCGCATTACAGCAACGCGCAATTATCCACGGCGTGAATAAGCTACACGAACGCAAACGCGTGTCGAAAAGCTGACCAAACCGTAACGGGCCAGTATAAAGCTTGCAGCAATGAACGCTGGAATGCCTTTAACGCTGTTGTGGGGTATCGATGCTAAGGCTGATTTGCTGGGGTTCGGCTTTGCTCTGGTGATGCTGCCAGGCGCCGATAGCGGAGTAAACGAAGCGGCCAAAAAGAAACACGAAACTAATTAATAAGATAATGCGCGTCATTCGATTGTTGAATCGATGTCGTTTTCGCATACTGGTGGCCTGACTCACGCCATTTTCCTTTAAGTTTACCCGTCAACCGCGGGCGACGAACTTATTAAGTCATAGCCGGGGGATTAGGTCAATTAATCATCATGTAAAATTTCTGACATTCTTATTTGTGTGGGTTATTGATATGATGTTTGCATTCTCTCGATGTATCATAAGTGACTAATTTTTAAAAAATAACGGCGGCTGATAGAGGCTTTTTCATGTCATTTGACCCACATCAAGAGACAAGCTGTTATCCTATCTAAAATTTGCGTCACTTCTGCTCGCATCAAACTCCGCTGGCAGCGTTAACGGTTGGTTGGATGCCTGCCTCTTTTTTCCCTTCGGATGACGGGATTGTTTTTCGGGCATCTATGCATCTGGTTACCTGGTACCAACAACATAAAGATAAATGGTGGTGTTTGCCGCTGTTTCTCCCGCTGATATTACTTCCCATTGCCAGATTAGCGAATATCCACGCTCAGATTGGCGAAGGTGTCGTCGTCCTCTATTTTCTGCCGCTGGCATTGATGATTACCCTGATGCTGTTTTTCGGCTGGGCAGCAATACCGGGGATGATTCTGGCGATTATCCTGAACTATCGCCACAATGTCGGGTTTCTCGACCTGTCTGTGACCATAATTCATTTTCTGTTATCGGTGATCGTCAGTTGGGGCGGTTACAGGGTATTCGAAACCCGGCGTTTCGCGACGTCATACGGACTGGGCAAGGTGAATATCCAGCGAATGTTCTGGCTGGTATTTTGCAATGCGTCGGTTTTTATGATGTTTTACCAGTTCGCCAGCTTCTTTGGTCTTTACGATACGACCGCCAGCCTGATCGGTGAAAACCCGTTCAATATCCGTGCGCTGGTCAACTATCAGGGCGTGCTGGTGGGATGCCTGACGGGCGTGCCGCTGTGTTATCTGGTGATCCGCGCTATTCGTCATCCACGATATCTGCGTGCTTTTTTCTCGCAAATGAAACGCCAGTGCGATGTGCGAGTGAAACGTGCTGAAGTGGTTCTGTGGTTTTTCATTCTGGCCGTAATGGTCTCGTTACTCCTGACCGTGCCGGGGGGAGAAAAATACTTCTCTTTTTACCACCAGTTATACCCTCTCTTTACTGCTGCCAGTTATGCTGTGGGGCGCGATTCGCTTCGGCTATCTGTTTATTTCCCTCGTCTGGAGCCTGCTGCTGCTCCTGCTTTGCCATTATTACGAGCGATATTTACCCCCTTCGCCGGGTTCTGAATTGCAAATCGTCATTAGTTCTTCCTGTTATTTTGTTTATTCGCTGACGATTATGGTGATGGGCAAAGTCGCTACCTGGCAGCGCAATATCTACAATCGCAGTAAGCGTCTGGCCTACATTGATCCGCTGGTTCATATGCCTAATTTACGGGCGTTAAATCACGATCTCGGGAAATATCCATGGTCGATGCTGTGCTTTTTGCGGGTGCCGGAACTGGAACTGTTAGGGCGTCATTATGGCGTAAGTCTGCGCATTCACTATAAACAGCAGCTGGCCAGTTGGTTGCGTGAAGAATTAAACGAGGATGAATTAGCCTATCAACTCTCCGGCCATGATTTGGTTATTCGACTGAATACCCAAAACCACGAAGAGCGCATTACAAAAATTCATGAAAAAGTGAATGCGTTTCGCCTGATCTGGGACGGCATGCCCATCCAGCCGCAGGTTGGTATCAGCTACTGTTTTCTCCGTTCACCGGTTAATCATTTGCATATTTTACTGGGAGAAATGAGCTCGATTGCCGATGTGTCGCTGTCGACGCATCATCCGGAAAGTTTGCAACGCCGCGGTGGAAATCATCTGCAACGTACGGTGAAAACCAAAGTTGAAATGATGAACCGGCTACAAATTGCGCTTGATAACGATCAGTTCCGTCTGTTGATCCAGCGGGTGGAAGGCGTGCGTGGCGACTGTTATTACGAAGTGCTGCTGCGCATGTTGAATGAAAAAGGGGAATTGTTAATGCCGGCCGATTTTCTGCCGGTCGCCAGTGAATTTGGTTTTTCCTCGCGTATCGATTTATGGGTGCTGGAAAAAGCGTTGAGCTTTATTGATCACCATCGCTCCGTGCTGCCCGGCTATCGCTTTGCCATCAATTTAACCCCATCTTCCGTTTGTCGCGTGCCTTTTGCGGGTGAAGTTAAAGCGCTGCTGGCGAAATATCAGGTTGAGCCCCTGGCAGCTTATTTTTGAAGTCACGGACAGCCAGTCGCTGTCGAATATCGATCAGGTTAATCTCACGCTGACAGCCTTACGTAATTTAGGCTGCCGTATTGCGATTGATGATTTTGGTACCGGCTATTCCAGCTACGCCCGTTTTAGAAACCTCACCGCAGATATTCTGAAAATTGATGGCAGTTTTGTGCGCAATCTATTATCCAGCAGTATGGACTATCAAATTGTGGCATCGATCTGCACCCTGGCGCGGATGAAAAATATGCAGGTCGTGGCGGAATATGTGGAAAGCGAAGAGGTGAGAAAAGCCCTGTTGACGCTCGGTATCGATTACCAACAGGGCTATTTTATTAGCAAACCAGAGCCGATTGAGAGCCTGGTGACATCCGCACGCTAACGGCAAATATCGGCTTAGCCGTTAGCGGCGGCATCGGAAATGTGCTCTTCTTCAATAAGCAGTTTCCAGCCGGTTACTGACTCCCAGTACTGCTGTTCACGTTCAAGATCCAGCAACACCAGCGCGTTCTGGCTGAACCAGCCGTTAGGGAAGCGCAGCGTCCAGTGATTATCATCCGTTTCCAGCACCAGCGTCGGCGGCGTGGTGGTGGACTGACGTTGATTGTTCAGCAACACGCCTAAACGGAACAGCTGTATCAGCGGCAGATACTGTTTTTTCTTGAACAGCGCGAAGCGCGGCAGTTCATCCAGTTTGATGGCTTTACGGTGATAGCGGACCAGGGTCGCCATCAGGGTCTGTTGCTCCTGATTAAAACCGGGCAGGTCGCTGTGTTGCAGAATATAGGCCGAGTGACGATGCAACCCGCTGTGATTGATGCTCAGGCCAACTTCGTGCAATAACGCCGCCCATTTCAGCAATGCGGATAACTGTGGGTCCGCCAGTTTTGGCTGCTGGGCCTGCCACTGGTCGTACATTAGAGTGATGGTATCCAGCACCCGATGCGCCTGATCGCGATCAATGTGGTATTGATTGGCCAGGCTTTGCGCCGTTCGGCTGCGGATATCCTGATGACGGAACCGGCCTTCCATTTCGTACAGCACCCCTTCGCGCAGGGCGCCATCGGAAAGACGCAGCTCGCGTATTCCCAGCGCGTCAAAGACGCCGCACAGGATAGCCAGCCCCGGTACAAACACCGCTTTGCGTTCTTCAGACAGCCCCGGCAGGCTCAGTGCGTCGAAAGATTTGAATTTCAGCACCTCGGCACAGAGCATTTCCAGACGTTCAGGGGTAATCAGGCCGTCTTTTTCACCCATTTCCAGCAGCACTTCATGAGCCGCTTTGATTGACCCGGACGCGCCAAGCGCCACATTCCAGCCCTGAATTCGAAACTGCCAGGTCAGGTTTTCCAGCTTCTGTACGGCGGCCAGCCGCGCACGACGGAAGTTTTCTGGGCTTATCACGCGCTCCGGAAAGAATATTTGCCCAAAGCTCACGCAGCCCATGCGGCGGCTTTCGACCAGTTTGGGTTCGAAGTCTTCACCGATAACCAGCTCCGTGGAACCCCCGCCAATGTCGATTACCAGCTTGCGGCCTTTTTCCGGTTGGGTATGCTCCACGCCCATAAAAATCAGGCGCGCTTCTTCATTACCGGAAATGATTTCGATGGGATAGGGAATAACCTCTTTCGCCCGACGGAGAAATTCGCCGGCGTTCTGAGCCTGGCGAAGCGAATGCGTGCCGACGATACAGACGTTTTCCGCCGCAAAGCCCTGCAGGCGTTCCGCGAACAGCGATAAACAGTTCAGGCCGCGCTCCATGGCTTCTTCACTGAGAATATTGTTGGCATCCAGACCATCTGCCAGATGGACGCGCTGTTTTAGCCGCCCGATGATTTGCATTGCGCCGTCAACCACGCGGGCAATCACCATATGGAAGCTGTTGGAGCCAAGATCGACCGCAGCGAACTCCTGCGGCCGTGGAGCGTTTTGAGTAATTGGCATAGATTATTCTGGCTGTTCGAGTGATTTAATGTATTCGTAAATCGCCATCTGGGCGCGCAACTTGCGACGGTTGCCGCGCGGGACATAGCGGTTACTCAGTTCTTTGTCCATGTAGCGTGCTTTTACCGTATCGTTAAACAACAAATCAAGAATATCGAGGATGCGTTGTTTCAGTCTGGGATCGAGCAGCGGCGTCGCCACCTCAATACGGTAATCGATATTGCGCGTCATCCAGTCCGCGGACGAGAGAAAGACCTTCTTATCACCGCCGTTTTCAAACACATAGACACGATCGTGTTCGAGGAAACGGTCAACAATGCTGATAACTTTCACGTTATCACTGATGCCTTCCAGTTGCGGGATCAGCGAACACATACCACGAATCAGCAAATTCACCGGCACGCCGGAGCTGGACGCCGCATATAAGCGATCCACCAGGCCTTTATCCACCAGGTTATTAAGCTTCAACGTGATACCGGAAGGCTGACCGTTCTGAGCATTGGCGATCTCTTTATCGATCATCTCATACAGCAGACGACGTGAGTTCTGTGGGGAAACCAGCAGATAATCGAACGTGACCGGGCGATACGGGTTTTCAATAAAGTTAAACACCCGGCGCACTTCGTTAGTGATGCGTGCATCAGCAGTCAGTAATGAATAGTCGGTATAAAGGCGGGCGGTTTTTTCATTAAAGTTGCCGGTGCCGATATGCGCGTACCGTACCACTTCTTCGCCTTCTTTACGGGAGATCAGGAACAGCTTGGCGTGAATTTTCAGGCCGGGCGCAGAGAAGATAACGTGTACGCCCGCCTCGGTAAGCCGTTTCGCCCAGTGGATATTCGCTTCTTCGTCAAACCGCGCCTGCAACTCCACGACTACAGTGACTTTTTTACCGTTATGCGCGGCGTGGATCATCGCGTCGATGATGCGCGAATCTTTCGCGACACGATAGATGTTGATTTTGATCGCCAGCACGCTCGGGTCGAAGGACGCCTGGCGCAGCAGCTCCAGCACATGTTCAAAGGTGTGATAAGGATAATAGAGCAGCACATCGCGCTCGCGAATGGCATCGAAGCCGTTGCGGAATTTATCAAACCAGATATGGCGCAGGCGCGGGAGCGGTTTGTTCACCAGATTGGCTTTACCCACGTTCGGGAAGCTGATGAAGTCCTTAAAGTTGTGGTAACGCCCGCCCGGCACGATGGAGTCGTAGCGAGAAATGGATAATTTCTGACGCAGCATTTCCACCATCGCGTCAGGCATGTCGCGCTGATAGACAAAGCGCACTGGCTCCGCCGTCAGGCGCTGTTTCAGGCTGGAAGACATCAGTTCCAGCAGGCTGGATTCCATCTCATGAACCAGGTCATATTCGGCGTCGCGGGTCATTTTCATCGAATACGCGTTAAGCGCGTCATAATCGAAGAAGCCTTTAAAAATATCGTCGAGACAGAAGCGCAGAATGTTATCAAGCAGGATCATCGGCTTGCGGCGGCGCGGCGTTTCCGGCGGCAAATTCACAAAGCGCGGGACTTTATCGGAGGGAATTTCCAGCAGCGCATAACGTGTCTCATCGCCGCGAATGATTTCTACCGCCAGATAGGTGTAATCATCTTTTAAGAACTGCACCAGATCGGTATCGCGATACAGCAAAATAGGGGTGATATGCTGACGCAGATAGTGTTTGAAGTAGTGGCGCAGCCAGGTTTGCTGATTTTGTGAAAGCTGACGTTCGTTGATCAGGAATATTTGATTACGCGCCATTTCCAGCAGCAAATCGTTATACAGCCCGTCAAATTCCTGATCGGCCTTCAATACCCGTGACTGGATCTTGCCTAATAAATGACGCGAGTGGGAGGTTATTCCCTGTTCTTCGCTAATCAAAATGCGGCGTTTCAGTTCCGCGAAGCGAACCTTATAAAACTCATCAAGATTGTTGGAATAAATGCCCAGAAAACGCATCCGCTCAATCAACGGGTTGCTTTTATCCGCCGCTTCCTGCAGTACGCGCTCGTTAAACGACAGCCAACTCAGCTCTTTCTCGATGTAAAGTTTTTCCTGACCCATGACTACTGACACTCCGGTTATTTCATTCGGGACGTGGAAAATCCGTCTCGACACTATTATGGCGAGCTATGGCCTGTGATGTCCAACAGTGCCACAAAAGTATGACAGTGGCATGAGCGCAATGACTTTTTTATAGCAGTAATCATCAACATGAGCGCTGCATGCGCCAAAATAAAAGGCCTGGTGATCACCAGGCCTGATAAACAATACGCACGCGTCATATTTACTCTTCGGAAGCGTAGCCCTGCGGGGGCAGGGGCTTACCATCCAGCCAGGCCTGGTTATCCTTCATGGCGAGACGGCCATCCATAAACCAGCTCACCACCAGCGGATAAATAGCGTGTTCCTGAGCCTGGACCCGGGCGGTGACATCCGCTTCTTCATCACCTTCGAAAACCGGCACCGTAGCCTGCAGGATCACCGGGCCGCCGTCGAGTTCGTCGGTGACGAAATGGACAGACGTACCATGCTCTTCATCGCCGTTTTCCAGCACCTGCCGGTGGGTGTGCAGGCCGGGATATTTCGGCAGCAGGGAAGGGTGGATATTGATTAGACGCCCACGGTAATGCGCCACAAATGCCGGGCTCAGAATGCGCATATAACCCGCCAGGACCACAAGGTCGGGCGCATAGGCGTCGATTTCCAGCATGAGCTGACGATCAAACGCTTCACGGCTGGCGAACTGGCTGGCTGTTAATGCATGAGCGGGAATGCCCGCTTCCCGTGCGCGTTCAAGGCCGAACGCGTCGGCCTTATTACTCAATACCGCACTGATGGTGCCGTTGATTTTCTTTTGCTGACAGGCATCGATAATCGCCTGCAAATTGCTTCCGTTGCCGGATATCAGCACCACAATGTGTTTCATTACTCAATAACCACGCGTTGTTCGGAATCAGTGGCGTTGATGATACCGATTTTCCACGCCTTTTCACCAAGGGCATTGAGTAAAGAAATCGCTTTTTCGGACTCGCTCGCAGGCAGGGCGATAACCATCCCGACGCCGCAGTTAAAGGTGCGATACATCTCGTGTTTACTGACGTTCCCCGCTTGCTGCATCCAGTTGAACACCGCCGGCCATTGCCAGGACGACTCGTCAATAACGGCCTGGGTGTTATCAGGCAGTACGCGCGGGATGTTTTCCCAGAAGCCGCCGCCGGTCAGGTGGGCAATCGCGTGCACATCGACTTTTTCGATCAGTTCCAGAATGGATTTCACGTAAATGCGGGTCGGGGCCAGCAGGTGATCCGCCAGCGTTTTGTCTTCCAGTTGTGTGGTCAGCGGATCGCAACCGCTCACCTCAACGATTTTACGCACCAGCGAATAGCCGTTGGAGTGTGGGCCACTGGAGGCCAGCGCAATCAGCACATCGCCATCGGCGACTTTGGACCCGTCGATAATTTCTGACTTCTCAACAACGCCAACGCAAAAGCCCGCAACATCGTAATCTTCACCGTGATACATGCCCGGCATTTCCGCCGTTTCGCCGCCGACCAGCGCACAACCGGACTGCAGGCAGCCTTCGGCGATGCCGCTGATTACGCTGGCTGCGGTATCCACGTCCAGTTTGCCGGTAGCGTAGTAGTCGAGGAAAAACAGCGGTTCCGCGCCCTGTACCACCAGATCGTTAACGCACATGGCCACCAGATCGATGCCGATCGTGTCGTGACGTTTTAAATCCATCGCCAGACGCAGCTTTGTGCCGACACCGTCGGTGCCCGATACCAGAACCGGCTCGCGGTATTTCTGCGGCAGCGCGCACAGCGCACCGAATCCACCCAGTCCACCCATCACTTCAGGACGGCGCGTTTTTTTCACTACGCCTTTAATACGGTCGACCAGAGCATTGCCTGCATCAATATCAACGCCGGCATCTTTATAGCTGAGAGAGGTTTTATCGGTCACTGCACAATCCCCACGCGGTTGCGGTAGTAAGAAAACGCGGCAATTCTAACAGTGCAGGCAAACGTTTGCGAGCCCCTTGTTTCGTGCCCTTAAAATCTGCCAGGATAGATTGATTCCAGTTCGGTTGATCCTGATCATGACCATTAGATATGGCGCAGCGGCGAAAAAGCGGTATAATCCGGCGATTTTTTTTGTGGCTGCCACCTTTCTGGGGAGAAAGAGTATGAAGATCGTGGAAGTGAAACACCCACTCGTCAAACACAAGCTCGGGCTGATGCGTGAAAATGATATTAGCACCAAGCGCTTTCGTGAACTGGCCTCGGAAGTGGGCAGCCTGCTGACCTATGAAGCGACTTCCGACCTCGAAACCGAAAAAGTTACCATCGAAGGCTGGAACGGCCCGGTACAGGTCGAACAAATCAAAGGCAAAAAAATTACCGTGGTGCCGATTCTGCGTGCCGGTCTGGGCATGATGGAAGGTGTGCTGGAGCACGTACCGAGCGCGCGTATCAGCGTGGTTGGCATCTACCGTAATGAAGAAACGCTGGAGCCGGTCCCGTATTTCCAGAAACTGGTCTCCAACATCGACGAGCGTATGGCGCTGGTGGTTGACCCGATGCTGGCGACGGGCGGTTCGATGATCGCCACTATCGACCTGCTGAAAAATGCCGGTTGCCACAGCATTAAAGTGCTGGTGCTGGTCGCCGCGCCGGAAGGTATCGCCGCGCTGGAAAAAGCGCACCCGGACGTGGAACTCTACACCGCCTCCATCGACCAGGGATTGAACGAGCACGGATACATCATTCCGGGTCTCGGCGATGCCGGCGACAAGATTTTTGGTACTAAATAATTGAGATAAGCAAAATAAGCCGACTTTGATAGTCGGCTTTTTTTTGGACATAGCCCGCCCTAATTCATTCGAGTTGCAGGACAAAGCCCTAACGCGCTTTGAAAAGCGCGGCAGCAAATGCGCCTGCCGCCTGAAGAATGACGGGTATATAAAAGACGACAACAACACTCAGAGGTAACATTATGACGCGCCGTGCTATCGGGGTAAGCGAAAGACCACCGCTGCTTCAAACCATCCCGCTTAGTTTGCAGCACTTGTTCGCCATGTTTGGCGCAACCGTGCTGGTGCCAATCCTGTTTCACATCAACCCGGCCACCGTGTTGCTGTTCAACGGTATCGGGACTTTGCTGTATCTATTTATCTGTAAAGGCAAAATCCCGGCCTATCTGGGCTCGAGCTTTGCCTTTATCTCACCGGTGTTACTGCTGCTGCCGCTGGGTTACGAGCTGGCGCTGGGCGGATTTATCGTCTGCGGCGCGCTGTTCTGCCTGGTGGCGCTGATTGTCAAAAAAGCCGGAACCGGCTGGCTGGATGTCATGTTCCCGCCTGCGGCGATGGGCGCGATTGTGGCGGTTATCGGCCTCGAACTGGCGGGTGTGGCGGCAAATATGGCGGGCCTGCTGCCAGCGGAAGGGCAGATGCCGGATTCCACGACCATCATTATTTCCCTGGTGACATTGGGCGTAACGGTATTTGGTTCAGTGCTGTTTCGCGGTTTTCTGGCGATCATCCCGATTCTGATCGGCGTGCTGGCAGGTTATGCACTCTCCTTCGCGATGGGCGTAGTGGATGTGACGCCGATTAAAGAAGCGCACTGGTTTGCTCTGCCGACCTTCTATACGCCGCGCTTCGAATGGTTCGCTATTTTCACTATTCTTCCGGCGGCGCTGGTGGTGATTGCCGAACACGTTGGGCATCTGGTGGTGACCGCCAATATCGTGAAGAAAGACCTGATTCGCGATCCGGGCCTGCACCGCTCGATGTTTGCGAACGGTTTTTCCACCATGATTTCCGGGTTCTTCGGCTCCACGCCGAACACCACCTACGGTGAAAATATTGGCGTTATGGCGATTACCCGCGTTTACAGTACCTGGGTGATTGGCGGCGCGGCAATTATCGCCATTCTGCTGTCCTGCGTGGGCAAACTGGCGGCTGCTATCCAGATTATCCCGGTTCCCGTGATGGGCGGCGTTTCGCTGCTGTTGTACGGCGTAATTGGCGCATCGGGTATTCGTGTTCTGATCGATTCAAAAGTGGATTACAGCAAAGCGCAAAACCTGATCCTTACTTCAGTGATCCTGATTATCGGCGTCAGCGGCGCGAAAGTGCATGTCGGCGCGGCAGAGCTGAAAGGCATGGCGCTGGCGACCATTGTAGGCATTTTATTAAGTCTGATTTTCAAACTGATTAGCGTGCTGCGCCCGGAAGAAGTGGTGCTGGACGCGGAAGATCAGGATAAAGCATCCTGATCCCTGTGAACCGGGCGGATCTGCCGCCCGGTTCAATCCGCTCATCTTTCTGTGATAAACTCAGTGCGATTTTATTCAGGCACTGGTTGAGGTTTCTCTGAACACACCGGCACAGCTCTCTTTGCCACTCTATCTACCCGATGACGAAACGTTTGCAAGTTTCTGGCCGGGTGATAATCCCTCTTTATTAGCCGCCCTGCAGAATGTCCTGCGTCAGGAGCACAGCGGATACATTTACTTTTGGTCGCGTGAAGGGGCAGGGCGCAGTCATTTGCTGCATGCAGCTTGCGCCGAACTTTCAGCGCGCGGCGATGCGGTCGGCTACGTTCCTCTTGATAAACGCACCTGGTTTGTTCCGGAAGTGCTGGACGGCATGGAGCAATTGTCGCTGGTTTGCATTGATAATATTGAATGCATCGCGGGCGATGAACCGTGGGAAATGGCGATTTTTAACCTTTATAACCGCATTCTCGAATCGGGCAAAACCCGTCTGCTGATCACCGGCGATCGACCGCCACGCCAGCTTAATCTGCATCTGGCGGATTTGGCTTCCCGGCTGGACTGGGGGCAAATCTATAAGCTTCAGCCGCTGTCGGATGACGATAAACTGCAGGCATTACAGCTGCGGGCGCGGCAACGTGGTTTTGAGCTGCCGGAAGACGTGGGACGTTTTCTCCTGAAGCGGCTGGACCGCGAAATGCGCACATTATTTATGACGCTGGATCAACTCGATCGCGCATCAATAACCGCGCAACGCAAACTCACGATCCCTTTTGTGAAGGATATCCTGAGCCTCTGAGTTCAGATCGTAAAAATTAACGTTTAGGGATGAATACTATGCCATTGAAGGCATTTCTTACCGCAATAACTTCTGCAAACGCCGCGACATGATTAAAACACTGCGCGATAAGGTCTGATTTATCGCGCAGTCTGTATTAAGGAAGAATTTCCAGCACTGCTTCCGGCGGACGTCCAATGCGTGCGCCTTTCTCGTTAACCACTATCGGACGTTCGATCAGCCGTGGATTGTCGATCATGGCAGCGATTAACTGATCCTCCGTCAGCGCCGGATCGGCGAGAATCAGTTCACGATAAAGATCTTCTTTATGGCGCATAAGCTGGCGGGCGCTGCTGAATCCTAACTGCTTTAGCAACTGTTTCAGGGTATCCGCGTCCGGCGGCGTATCCAGATAAAGCACGACCTCTGGTTCAACACCCTTATCTTTAAGCAGTGCGAGCGTTTCTCGGCTCTTTGAACAGCGTGGGTTATGGTAAATCGTGACCTTACGCGACATTCTTTTTCCTTTTACATTTTTTCATAGGGGCGGAAACGTTGTTGCAACTGGCGGAGCTGATCGATACGCGCATCGTAGCGGGCCTGTTGCAGGCTGCCTAATTTCACCTGAGAGCTGGCGCTGCTCAGCATGGAGATCGCCTGATCAAGCTTGCCCAGCAGAGCCATCACTTCTGCGCGGGCTGCCAGTTCCTGATCGCGATTGCCCAGCGCGGCCTGCGCCTGCGCCAACAGATCCCAACCGTTGGAGTCATCGGGATGGGAGAAGGTATAGCGATTCAGGATCTTCGCCGATTCGCCAGGCTGGCCCGCTTCAAGATAAGCATTCGCCAGGTTCAATTGCAGCACCGGATTGTTTTTCAGATCCGGCGCATTTTTCAGGCGGTTTACCGCGTCGTTGGCTTTATTCAGCCCCAGATCGATATCGGTCGCCAGATCCAGATACCACGGGTTCCCAGGCTGGGCGGTCAATAATGGCTGCAGCATTTTCTGCGCGTCGGTAAAGTTTTTTGCCACCATCGCCTGTAACGCCCGGCCATATGTGGCGGCATGCTGCTCGCGAAGGTTGCCTTTCGCCCAGGCGTCGAGCTGGTCGCTGGTAAGCTGGTTACGCCCGGAGTTGTACATTCCCAACGTACGGGCTTTCGCCATATAAAAATCTTCAGAGGACTGTGCCACTACCGGGCGCATCTGATTTGCGCGGTTTCGGGTATCTGAAAGACGGCTTTCCGGCAGGGGGTGCGTCAATAAAATTTCGGGTGGGCGCGACGAATAGCGCGCCTGATCGAGCAGTTTTTCAAGGAATGTCGGCATCGCCTGCGGGTCGAAACCGGAGCGCTGCAGAACCTGAATCCCTATACGGTCGGCTTCCTGTTCATTTTGCTGGGTAAAGCTGATCAAACCCTGCTGAGTACCGGCAAGTGTCCCGGTAAGCGCCGCCATACCGGCCTGCGGGCTGGCCATCGCCAGAAGAATCGAGCCCAGCGCGCCGACCCATGTCAGGGGCGCATTGCGCTTTTGATCTTCCATGGCACGCGCCAGATGACGCTGGGTAACGTGGGAAATTTCATGCGCCATGACTGACGCAAGCTGGCTTTCATTATCGGCGTAACGGAACAGCGCCGAGTGCAGCACAACATTACCGCCGAAAAAGGCAAAGGCGTTGATTTCGTCGTTGTTGATCAAAAAGAAATGAAACGGGGTTCGCACCGAATCGGCATGCGACACAAGGCGCATACCCAGGGAATTAATATATTGCCCCAGCAGGGGATCGTTATTCAGCGGCGCGCTGCCGCGCAACTGGCGCACATAATAATCCCCCATTTGCAGCTCCTGGCCGATGGAAAGCGTGCTACCAGCGGAAGTGCCCATGTCGGGCAGCTGATCGCTGCCTTGCGCGAAGGCGGGAACCATCTGGCCTGCCATCATGGCGGTAATGAGCGATGCAATCAGAGTCTTTTTCAACTGCCTGAACATAACCACGTCCTGTCTGTCTGGGATCTCTTTTTGACCCGCACGACGCCGCTTTGTTCATCGCAGCGAAAAATGCCGCACGGCCGTCCGGGCGAGGAAAACGCTATCTTAGTAAGCCTGAATGCGATTGTCTTGAGGAGACCCGAAAAAATGGGCTCTTTTTTTGTTTCGTTTAGATACAATCCGATTAGCGCTTTAGCTGAAATCTCAGGGAAAGAAAGATGCTCGATATGTTAATGCAGTGGTATCGCCGACGGTTTTCCGACCCGGAGGCGATAGCGCTGTTGGTCATTTTAGTCGCCGGGTTTGGCATCCTGTTCTTTTTTCATAGCCTGCTGGCACCGCTGTTGGTCGCCATTGTGCTGGCGTTTTTGCTGGAATGGCCCACCGTACGGCTGGAGCGTATAGGCTGTTCGCGGACTTTAGCCGCCACGCTGGTGCTGGTGCTGTTTATCGGCATTGTGCTGGTCATGGCGTTCGTGGTCATCCCTGTCGCCTGGCAGCAGGGCATTTACTTGATCCGCGATATGCCGGGGATGCTTAATAAACTCTCTGATTTCGCCGCGACCTTGCCGAAACGTTATCCGGCCTTGATGGACGCGGGCATCATCGATGCCATGGCAGAAAACATGCGCGCCCGTATGACGGTGGTCGGGGATTCAGTCGTGAAGTTCTCGCTGGCGTCGCTGGTGGGCTTGCTGACACTCGCTATCTACCTGATTCTGGTGCCGCTGATGGTGTTTTTCCTGGTGAAAGACAAGGAGCAGATGCTGAGTGCGGTTCGTCGCGTTCTGCCGCGTAATCGCGGGTTGGCAGGGCAGGTGTGGACCGAGATGAACCAGCAAATCACTAACTATATTCGTGGCAAAGTGCTGGAGATGGTGGTGGTCGGCGTCGTGACCTGGATTGGCTTTCGTATTTTCGGCCTGAACTACTCGCTGCTGCTGCGGTGCTGGTCGGGCTGTCGGTGCTGATCCCCTATATCGGGGCGTTTATGGTGACCATTCCGGTGGTGTGCGTGGCGCTGTTCCAGTTTGGTATGGGAACGGAATTCTGGAGCTGCTTCGCGGTATACCTGATTATCCAGGCGCTCGACGGCAATTTACTGGTGCCGGTGCTGTTTTCCGAAGCGGTTAATCTTCACCCGCTGGTGATTATTCTGTCGGTGGTGATTTTTGGCGGCCTGTGGGGATTCTGGGCGTATTCTTCGCCATTCCTCTGGCGACCCTGATTAAAGCGGTCGTTCACGCCTGGCCTGATGGCCTCTCCAATGATGAAACGCCGTAGCGCATAAAAAAGCGACTTAACGTCGGCTTTTTCGCTTCTGTAAGGCACTATCGATTTTCGTTAATCCAGGCGAGCACCACATCGTGGTGGTTGCTGGTTTTAAAATCGTCAAAGACATGTTCAACCACCCCGTTGCCGTCAATCAGGAAGCTGATGCGGTGAATGCCGTCATAGGTTTTCCCCATAAACGTCTTTTCGCCCCACACGCCAAACTGTTCGCAAACCTGATGATCTTCATCAGAGAGCAGGGTGAAGTTGAGCAATTCTTTTTCCGCAAAGCGGGAGAGTTTCTCGGGTTTATCTGTGCTAATCCCCAGTACCTCAACGCCGGCTTTTTTCAACTCATCCATGTTGTCACGCAATCCGCAGGCCTGCACGGTGCAACCGGGCGTCATGGCCTTCGGGTAAAAGTACACCAGAACACGCTGTCCCTGGAAGTCGGTCAAATTTACTTGTTCACCGTCTTGATCGGGCAAGCTAAATTTTGGTGCGTTCTCTCCGGCTTTCAGTGGGTTCATTACGACACTCCGTCCTGTTCATCTTGCTGTTGATAGTTAACGACGCTAATACTGCCTTGCGCATTGAGTTCTGTACAGAGAGCTTTGAACGCTTGCTCGATTATTGTCGCATTATCCAGCGCGGGGCTGTGGGCGGTCATCTGGATATAAAGCTGTGCATTATTGCCATTTTCTGCAGGCTGGGTACGCGACACCAGCTCGGCGATATTCAGATGGTGCGCGTCGAGCAGCGCGGTAAAGCGTTCGATAAGATGTGGGGAATCTTCGACTTCCACCTGAACCCAAACCGTGGCAGGCATCGCCGGACGCGGGCGGGCCGCGGTACGTTTCATCACAATCAGCAAGTCGAGTTCCGCGCCCTTGAGCGGCAGCGTGGATTCAATCAGCGTGATCGCGTTCCAGCTTCCGGAAAGCAGCATAATAAATGTGAACTCTTCCCCCAGCATGGCCAGACGGCTGTCTTCGATATTGCAGCCGCAGCTACTAACGTGGCGAGTGATGGTATTTACGATGCCGGCGCGGTCCGCCCCCAGGGCGGTAATAACAAGATAATGCTGTGATGAGAGTGCCAAACGGATTCTTCCTCTGCCTCTGTGAATAATTATTAGGAAAGCATAAAAAAAACCGCCATACAACAACCTGGGGGCCTTCGCACGCTTGCTTTTATGACAGGAGCAAACGTACCATTGAGTTTCTTGTTTGCACAGAGGATGGCCCATGTTCACGGGAAGTATTGTCGCGCTGATTACACCGATGGATCTTAAAGGTAATGTCTGTCGGTCGAGCCTGAAAAAACTGATTGATTACCATGTCGCCAGCGGAACTTCGGCGATTGTTTCGGTAGGGACTACCGGCGAATCTGCCACCCTCAGCCATGATGAGCATGGCGATGTGGTAATGATGACGCTCGATCTGGCCGACGGCCGTATTCCGGTAATCGCCGGTACCGGTGCAAACGCGACTTCCGAAGCGATTAGCCTGACGCAGCGTTTCAACGACTGCGGTATCGTGGGCTGCCTGACCGTGACCCCTTACTACAATCGCCCGACTCAGGAAGGGTTGTTCCAGCATTTTAAAGCCATCGCTGAACACACCGATCTGCCGCAAATTCTGTATAATGTGCCGTCCCGTACTGGCTGCGATATGCTGCCGGAAACCGTGGGCCGATTGTCGAAAGTTAAAAATATTGTCGGTATTAAAGAAGCGACAGGGAACTTAACGCGGGTTAACCAGATCAAAGAGCTGGTTTCTGACGACTTCATTCTGGTAAGCGGTGACGACGCCAGCGCACTGGACTTCATGCAGCTTGGCGGCCACGGCGTTATTTCCGTTACGGCAAACGTCGCGGCGCGCGATATGGCCGAGATGTGCAAGCTTGCCGCTGCCGGTCAATACCATGAAGCACGCGTGATTAATCAGCGTTTGATGCCGTTGCATCATAAATTATTTGTCGAACCCAACCCGATCCCGGCGAAATGGGCGTGTAAGGAGTTGGGACTTGTGGCGACCGATACGCTACGCTTGCCGATGACCCCGATCACCGACCACGGTCGTGATGAGGTTGCGGGTGCGCTTAAGCATGCTGGTCTGCTGTAAAGTTTAGGGAGATTTGATGGCTTACTCAGTACAGAAGTCGCGTGTGGCGAAAGTAGCAACGGTTTCATTAGTGATGCTACTCGCCGCCTGTAGTTCCGATTCGCGTTATAAACGTCAGGTAAGCGGCGATGAGTCCTATCTTGATGCCGTGCCGCTTGCGGAACTTCATGCCCCGGCGGGGTTAATTCTGCCGGTAGAAAATGGCGACTATAACATTCCTGTGACCAATGGCAGTGGCCAGGTTGGCAAGGCGCTGGACATTCGTCCGCCTGCGCAACCGCTGGCGCTGGTCTCCGGCGCCCGTACACAGTTCACTGGCGATACTGCCACGCTGTTGCTGGAAAGCGGTCGCAGCGGTTCACTCTGGCCGCAGGTGGTAAGCGCTGTTCAGTCTCAAAATTATCCGATTACCAAACGTGATGACGCGGGTCAGACCCTGAGCACTGACTGGGTGCAATGGAACCGCGCTGATGAAGATCAGCAGTATCGCGGCCGTTATCAGATCACCGTGCAGCCGCAGGGTTATCAGCAGGCGCTGGTGGTTAAATTGATTAACCTCGAGCAGGACGGTAAACCGGCCGCGGATTCCGCGTCGCTTCAGCGCTACAGCGCGCAAATGCTTAACAGCATTGCCGCGTCGCTGGATAAAACGCAAACCGCTAACCAGAATGCAGCGGAAAACCGCAATGCCAGCCAGATTGACGTACAAAGCGCGGCCGATGACACCGGTTTGCCGATGCTGGTGGTACGCGCGCCGTTCAACGTTGTGTGGAGCCGTCTGCCCGCCACGCTTGAAAAAGTGGGCATGAAAGTTACGGATTCTACCCGTTCAACCGGTAGCGTAGCCGTAACCTACAAACCGCTATCCGATGGCGACTGGCAGGAACTGGGCGCACGCGATCCTGGCCTGAGCAGCGGCGATTATAAACTTCAGGTCGGCGATCTTGATAACCGCAGCAGCCTGCAGTTTATCGACCCGAAAGGTCATACGCTGACCCAGTCTCAAAACGATGCCCTGGTTGCTGTATTCCAGGCCGCATTCAGTAAGTAACAGCAGGGCCGGATCACTCCGGCCTTTTTTTATTATGGCTACGCAATCGTGTGCGTCGCCAAAAAGAGTCGATTTTTGCGTAAAACCCATGGCCGTCAGAGCGGTCATCACACCTGGAGTAATAAAGATGCAAAAGCAAGCTGAGTTGTATCGCGGTAAAGCGAAAACCGTTTACAGTACGGAAAACCCCGATCTGTTGGTGCTCGAATTCCGTAACGATACGTCAGCAGGAGACGGCGCGCGCATTGAGCAGTTTGACCGTAAAGGCATGGTGAATAACAAATTCAACCATTTCATTATGACCAAACTGGAAGAAGCAGGTATCCCGACCCAAATGGAAGCGCTGCTTTCCGATACCGAATGCCTGGTAAAAAAACTGGATATGGTGCCAGTAGAATGCGTGGTGCGTAACCGCGCTGCAGGCTCTCTGGTGAAGCGCCTCGGGATTGAGGAAGGTATTGAGCTCAACCCGCCGTTATTCGATATGTTCCTGAAAAACGACGCCATGCACGATCCCATGGTGAACGAGTCTTATTGCGAAACCTTTGGCTGGGTCAACAAAGAAAACCTGGCGCGTATGAAAGAGCTGACTTACAAAGCCAACGACGTGCTGAAAAAACTGTTTGATGATGCGGGCCTGATCCTGGTGGATTTCAAACTGGAATTTGGTTTGTTCAAAGGCGAAGTCGTGCTGGGCGATGAGTTTTCCCCGGACGGAAGCCGTCTGTGGGATAAAAACACCATGGACAAAATGGATAAAGATCGCTTCCGCCAAAGCCTGGGCGGGTTGATTGAAGCCTATGAAGAAGTCGCCAGACGCCTTGGCGTAAAACTGGACTAACCGCGCACGCGCCGCTCCGATGAGCCTGAATCTTCAGGCTCTAAATTTTCCTGCCAACACCCTCCCTGCCGTTATGCCTCTCTTTTCCTATGGAAATCCGTTCGTTAACCGCCTACGATCATAATAATAAATATCATTATTTTGAGGTGTTCCATGCGTTGGCAAGGGCGTCGCGGCAGCGACAACGTAGAAGACAGGCGTAGCGATTCACGCGGCCCGATGATGGGCGGCGGTGGATTTCGTTTACCTGGCGGCAAAGGCGGCGTGGTTCTGTTAGTGATTGTCGTGATCGCCAGTTTTTACGGCGTCGATCTCACCTCACTGTTAACGGGCGGGCAGCCGGTTTCCCAACAATCCTCGCGCTCTGTCAGCCCCAATGAAGATGAAGCAGCGAAATTTACGTCGGTTATTCTTGCCACCACGGAAGATACCTGGGGGGCAAATTTTCGAGCGCCAGGGGCGCACCTATCAACAGCCCAAACTGGTCATGTATCGCGGCGCGACGCGTACCGGCTGTGGCACCGGCCAGTCGGTGATGGGGCCGTTCTACTGTCCGGCGGACAGTACCGTTTATATTGACCTCTCATTTTATGATGAAATGAATAATAAGCTGGGCGCAGGCGGCGATTTCGCGCAGGGTTACGTGATCGCGCATGAAGTAGGTCACCATGTGCAGAAACTGATGGGTATCGAACCGAAAGTGCGGGAAATGCAGCGCAATGCTTCAGAAACGGAAGCGAACCGTCTTTCCGTACGGATGGAATTGCAGGCCGACTGCTTCGCTGGCGTCTGGGGACACAGCATGCAGCAGCAAGGCGTGCTGGAAGCCGGGGATTTAAAAGAAGCGTTGGATGCAGCACAAGCGATTGGCGATGACCGCCTGCAACAGCAAAGCCAGGGACGCGTCATTCCCGACAGCTTTACGCACGGGACGTCGGAGCAGCGCTATAGCTGGTTTAAACGCGGTTTTGACAGTGGCGATCCTGGCCAGTGCAACACGTTTGGCAACAAGCTTTAACTGATTCCATGTACAAGGACGTCCGAATGAAGGCGTTAGCCAGCCTGACCGCCGAAATGGCCCGCGCGGGTATCCGCCGCATGTTGGTTCTGGCGGGTGAGCCAGAATGGTGCGATGACACAGTAACAGACATTGCCAGCGCGTTGCTCGCTCAATGGGTGTGGTTAGGTGACCGACCGCTGTTCGGGCAGCATACGTCTGGCTCGGGCGTGCGTACCTTACTGGGGCGCGAAAATGAACATGCGGTGTTTGACGCGCGCGACGGCATTGACGTCGAGGCGCTTGCCGTACTGGCTGGGACGCTGAAAGCAGGCAGCTGGCTGGTGCTGCTTACGCCACCCTGGTCCGGCTGGGCAGCGATGCCCGACAGCGATTCACGTCGCTGGTCCGATTGCCCCGAGCCCATCGCCACACCGCAGTTTATCACCCACCTGATGCAGCTCCTTTCTGAAGATGCTGATGTTCTCTGCTGGCATCAGCATCAACCTGTTCAGTTTCCCGTTTCACAACCGCGCCCCGCATGGCATGCGGCAGACGGCGCGCCGCTGCGTCAGCAGGCTGAAATACTGAGTGCGTTGCAAAGCATGCCATCGGGCGTGGCGGTCGTCACCGCGCCACGTGGACGTGGCAAATCGGCGCTGGCTGGCATGCTGATTGCCGCCAGCGCGGGTGCCTGTATTGTCACGGCACCTGCGCGTGGCGCGACGGATGTGCTGGCGCGCTATGCAGGCGATAAATTCAATTTTATGGCTCCGGATGCGTTAAGCGAAGCGGTTCAGACTGGCCAAAGACCTGACGCCGACTGGCTGATCATTGATGAAGCGGCGGCTATTCCCGGCCCGCTGTTAACCGCCCTGATTGCCGCCTGGCCGCGCGTATTGCTGGTGACGACCATCCAGGGATATGAAGGAACCGGACGCGGTTTTATGTTGAAGTTCTGCGCGTCAGTGCCGGGTATACATCAATACGCCTTGTCGCACCCCATCCGCTGGGCGGATAACGACCCGCTCGAACGGGTGATGGATGCGTTACTGCTGTTCAACGATGACGACTTTCGCCACGTTCCGGTGGGGCCGGTGCAGTTTACGTCGCTCCGGCAGTCTGACTGGGGAACGCATCCGGCGCAAATGGCGTCGGTCTATCAACTCCTGTGCGGCGCGCATTACCGCACGTCGCCCCTCGATTTACGCCGCATGATGGATGCGCCCGGGCAGCAGATCATTGCCGGCCTTGCAGCAGAAAAACCCGCGGCGGCGCTCTGGTTGCTGGAAGAGGGCGGATTATCACCCGCGCTAAGCCAGGCCGTATGGGCAGGTTTTCGCCGGCCGAGAGGCAATCTGGTCGCCCAGTCGCTGGCTGCCCACGGCGGTAACCCGCTTGCTGCCACGTACAACGGTTTGCGTATCAGCCGCATTGCGGTGCACCCGGCCAGGCAGCGGGAAGGTCTTGGACAGGCACTCATCGCCTGGGCGCGACAGCATTGCGCCCGGGCGGTGGATTATCTGTCGGTCAGTTTCGGCTATACCCCAGAGCTGTGGCGCTTCTGGGCGCATTGCGGCTTCACGCTGGTGCGTATCGGCAGCCATCGCGAAGCCAGCAGCGGCTGTTATAACGCTATTGCGCTGTTGGCACTTACCCCTGCGGGAGAAACGCTGGTCGGGCGCGAGCGGTTGCGTTTTGCTCGCGACGTGCCGTTTCTGCAGGCCTGGATTGCGGAAAAATTGCCGGTAGCAGGCGTGATGGCGTCTACGCTTAATGAAGAAGACTGGCTTGATATTGCCGGCTTCGCGTTCGCCCATCGGCCACTGGAAACCTGTCTCGGTAGCCTCAATCGTCTCGTGATGCAGAGCCCGCTTGCACTGCCCGCGTTGCGTGGACGAATCGACGTGAACCAGACAGTACCGGCATTGTGCCGTACGCTGGGTCTGAGCGGGCGTAAAGCGTTACTGGCGCAGTGTCGCCAGGAAGCGGCGCAGGCATTACATGCGCTTGACGCGGCACGACACGACGCCTTAAAGACTCAGGGTTTGCAATTGCAATTTTTCCACTGACTTGTTCAGTGAAAGGGCATGGTCATTGTTTGTCCTGGGCGTAGACTGTATTCACTAACCAAGGAGATAGCCATGAATCATGACCACGTTGTTGTTCAACGTCCTGACGCGCCAGCAAAACAGTTGCTGCTGCTGTTTCATGGCGTGGGCGATAATCCGGTTTCTATGGGCGAGATTGGGCGTCATTTTGCCCCTGTCTTTCCCGATGCGCTGGTGGTCAGCATCGGCGCACCCCATCCCAGCGGCCCGGCGCCGGGTCGCCAGTGGTTTTCGGTGGCTGGCGTGACGGAAGAGAACCGTCAGCAGCGGATAGATGACATCATGCCGCACTTTTTGGAAACCGTACGCTACTGGCAACAACAGAGCGGAGTAAACGCTGCGGCTACCGCGTTAATTGGTTTTTCGCAGGGCGCGATTATGGCCCTGGAAAGCATTAAAGCAGAGCCGGGGCTGGTGTCGCGGGTCATCGCCTTTAATGGCCGCTTTGCCCGGCTTCCTGAGCAGGTTACCACCGCCACGACCGTGCATTTAATTCATGGCGATGAAGATCCGGTGATTGAACTGACTCATGCTGTCAGGGCGGAAGAGGCGCTCACCCAGGCGGGCGGCGATGTCACGCTGGATGTGATTGAGGATTTGGGCCACGCCATTGATGGACGCAGCATGCAGGCCGCGCTCGATCATCTGCGCTACACCGTGCCGAAACGTTATTTTGATGAGGCGCTCAGCGGCGGGAAACCGAACGACGACGACATCATCGAGATGCTATAAAAAAACCCTCGCAAGAGGGTTTTTCATTTGCACCAGGTTTCAGGGCTTTTTCTTCGGCCAGTCGTCTTCGTCATCCCATTTATCGTTAAAGTCACGATGCGGGGGCAGTTCAGGACGATTATTCAAAAACTTCTTATGATCGATGCGTTTGAGGTCTTTGATCACGTTCAGTAAGACGCCCACCAGGAAAACCAGTACCAGTATCCACCAGTATTTCGCAAGCCAATCCATGTGTTTCCTCCCGGAGCACCCGTCAGGCGACGAGTTGCTCCATAATGCGTTGATACATGCGGGCCAGCAGTTGCAGGTCGGCGGCGTTCACGCACTCATTAATTTTATGAATGGTGGCGTTAACCGGCCCAAGCTCCACAACCTGTGCGCCCATTCGTGCGATGAATCGCCCGTCCGAGGTGCCGCCTGTGGTCAACAGTTGGGGTTTAATTTCATTATAGTGCGCAACCGCTTTCACGACCGCATCGACCAGTTTCCCGCGGGAAGTCAGGAACGGTTGCCCTGATAACCACCAGTCCACGCTATAGCGCAGTTGATGACGATCCAGGATCTCAACCACGCGTTGTTTAATCATCTCGTCAGTCAGCTCAGTGCTGAAGCGGAAATTGAACTGAATAAACAGATCGCCAGGGATGACGTTGTTGCTGCCGGTGCCCGCTTTAATATTGGCGACCTGCATACTGGTAGGCGGGAAGAAGGCATTGCCCTGATCCCATTCAATGCCAACCAGTTCCGCAAGCATCGGCGCTGCACGATGCACCGGGTTATCCGCCAGATGGGGATAGGCCACATGTCCCTGTACGCCATGAATGGTCAGGTTACAGGTCAGCGACCCGCGACGGCCATTTTTCACCACGTCGCCAACAATTTCGGTACTTGACGGTTCCCCGACCAGGCAATAATCCACACGCTCATGGCGTGCCATTAATGCTTCAACGACTTTAACGGTGCCGTTTTTAGCGCTGGCTTCTTCATCAGATGTAATCAGAAAGGCGAGACGTCCTTTGTGATTCGGATGCTGGGCAACAAAGCGTTCCGCCGCGACAACCATCGCGGCCAGCGAACCTTTCATGTCTGCCGCGCCACGGCCAAACAGCATGCCGTCACGAATGGTCGGCTCAAAGGGCGGATTGATCCAGCGATCGGCATCGCCAGCAGGCACCACGTCGGTATGCCCCGCGAACGCCAGCGTTTCGCCCTGGCCGCGCCATGCCCAGAAGTTTTGGGTGTCGCCAAAATCCATCGATTCGACGGTAAAACCAATGGCGCGCAATCGTTCGATAAGCAACGCCTGGCAGCCCGCGTCATCGGGGCTTAAGGAGGGGCGACGAATAAGCTGCTGTGTCAGCTCAATTACCGGGCAGGACATAACACTACACCTCGTTGAAATACTGCTGATACTGGGATTCATTGAAACCAAGCAGCATAGGCTTACCCGGCGCACAGAGCAATGGGCGTTTGATAATTGCTGGCATTTCAAGCATCAACGCGATGGCGCTTTGCGCATCGGTTACGGCGTTGCGCCTGGCGTCGTCAAGTTTGCGCCAGGTGGTGCCCCGGGTGTTCAGTAACGCCTCCCATCCCAGCTCATCGGTAAATTTATGCATCATTTCTGCATTAATCCCATCTGTGCGGTAGTCATGGAATTGATAGTCAATCTGGTGGCTTTCCAGCCACCGACGCGCTTTTTTGATGGTGTCGCAATTCTTGATGCCGTGCAGGATGACCATATTGAGTCCTTTTGTTTAATCAGGCTTTATTAAATCAAAATTATAGAATAACTAAATTGTAATACCCTTTGCACCGTAATATAAATATCTCTAAATAATTAGTCAGATTATATACAGCTCACTAATAGTAATGAATAACACCTGAATAATAAATATCAACGTTAATTTAACTTAAGGTATTAATGACGACGGGGATATTCAACCGCACTCTTTACAGTTTACGCATTTAAGTGAAATGTGTGATGGAAAAGATCGCAGGCTGTTATCCTTTGCGCCGGTAAGGTGACGGTTTTGAAAAACTTTATAACCCATTCGGGGGGTAAGTTGTTATTTTAAAGGCAATTACAAATTATTGCGGTCTGTCACGAATTATGTTTTAGAAACGCGGCATAGTACTTTCCAACAACGCTGAATACAAAAAAGAATTGTGATGCAGTTGGCTAAAATATCTTCCCGAAGAAGATATATTTTCATATAATGAAAATATAATAAGAGAGGTAGTTATGATTGATCGTGAACTGGGGAACTGGAAAGATTTTATTGACGGGATGCTGCGTAAGTAACCATCCAGTATGAAATCAGGAACAAGATGTTCTTAAAATAATAAACCGTGGGCACACCCACTAAAAAAGCGACCTGCAAAGGCCGCTTTTTTTGAACAAAATTGCTTAGTTTTCCTGACGTTCTTTCAGCGGGAAACGTTGTCTCACCAGCACAAAAAACAGCGGCACAAAGAAGATCGCCAGCACGGTGGCAGATATCATGCCGCCCATTACGCCGGTGCCAACCGCATGCTGGCTGGCCGAACCGGCGCCGCTGCTGGTGGCCATCGGCAATACGCCGAAGATAAACGCCAGTGACGTCATCAGGATGGGGCGTAAGCGCTGGTGACATGCTTCCAGCGTGGCGGCCATCAGATCCTTGCCCCGGGCATTCATATCATTGGCGAACTCAACAATCAGGATGGCGTTTTTCGCTGAAAGCCCGATGACGGTCAGTAACCCCACCTGGAAATAAACGTCATTTTCCAGCCCGCGCATCCAGGTCGCCAGCAGTGCGCCGACCACACCCAGCGGCACCACCAGCATTACCGAGAAAGGCACCGACCAGCTTTCGTACAGCGCTGCGAGACACAGGAACACCACCAGCAGTGAAATGGCATACAGCGCCGGAGCCTGTGCCCCGGAGAGACGCTCCTGATAGGACATGGCGGTCCATTCCACGCCAAAGCCGACCGGCAGCTCTTTCACCAGTTTTTCCATGATATCCATCGCCGTGCCGGTGCTGACGCCCGGTGCCGCTTCCCCAACTATCTCCACTGCCGAATAGCCGTTGTAACGCTCAAGGCGCGGCGAACCGGTTTCCCAGCGCGAGGTGGCAAACGCCGAGAAGGGCACCATACCGCCGTTCTGGTTACGGACATACCACTGGCTGATGTCATCCGGCAGCATGCGGTATTTCGCAGCAGCCTGAACATAGACCTTTTTCACGCGCCCGCGATCCATAAAATCATTCACATAGCTGGATCCCCAGGCGGTTTGCAGCGTGTTATTGATATCATCAATGGAGACACCCAGCGCCCGGGCTTTGCGCTGATCGATATCAATCTGTAACTGCGGACTGTCATCAAGACCGTTATGACGAACCCGGGTCAGCTGATGATTATCGCCTGCCAGCAACAGTAACTGGTCGCGCGCCTTCATGAGAGCGTCATGACCGGCCCCGGAATGATCCTGCAATTCCATATCGAAGCCCGCCGAGCTCCCCATTCCGCTTATGGCAGGCGGGCTGCTGGCGAACACTCTGGCTTCTTTGATCTTCTGAAAGGCTTTGGTCGCACGTTCGATAATCGCAAACGAACTGCCGGTTTTGGCATCGCGCTCGTCCCATTTTTTCAGGCGGACAAACATCCGCGCCACGTTCTGACCGTTGCCGCCAGGGCCGGAGCCCACGGTGGCGAAAACCGACATCACATTGTCTTTCTCGTGGGTGAAGAAATACTGCTCCACCTGCTGCACCACTTTAAGGGTTTGTTGTTGGGTGGCACCGCCGGGCAACTGTATCGAGGTGATAAACATCCCCCGGTCTTCCAGCGGTAAAAATGAGGTGGGCAACCGTAAAAAGATAATAACCATGCCGCCGAGCAGTAGCGCATAAATCAACATCCAGCGTACGCTGCGGTGCAAAATCTTGCCGACGCCGCGTTCATAGCGCGCCGCGTTACGGCTAAACATGCGGTTGAACCAGCCGAAGAAACCCCGCTGACCATGATGCTCGCCCTTGTGTAACGGTTTAAGCATGGTGGCGCACAGGGCAGGGGTGAGGATCATCGCCACCAGTACCGACAACACCATCGCCGAGACGATAGTAATGGAGAACTGGCGGTAAATTGCGCCCGTTGTGCCGCCGAAGAACGCCATCGGGACGAATACGGCCGAAAGCACCATGGCGATACCCACCAGCGCGCCCTGAATCTGCCCCATGGATTTACGCGTGGCTTCTCTGGGCGATAACCCCTCTTCGCTCATAATGCGTTCAACGTTTTCGACAACCACAATGGCATCGTCCACCAGCAGCCCGATGGCCAGCACCATGGCGAACATGGTCAGGGTATTGATGCTGTAACCGAAGGCATAAAGCACCGCAAACGTGCCCATTAATACCACCGGAACGGCAATGGTCGGGATCAGCGTTGCGCGGAGATTTTGCAGGAACAGATACATGACGAGGAACACCAGCGCGATGGCCTCAAGCAGCGTTTTGACCACGTCAATGATGGACGCTTTAACAAACGACGTCGTCTCGAAGGCGACTTTATATTCAAGACCGTGCGGGAAATACTGGGCCAGCTCATCGAGTTTTTTCAACGCCCGCTCCGCCGTGGCCATTTCATTGGCCCCTGACGCGAGTTTAATTCCGAGCCCCGAGGCCGCATGGCCGTTGAACCGGCTCAGATAGTCATACTTTTCCGCGCCCATCTCAACTATCGCGACGTCGCCCAGTTTCACTTCCGAACCGTCCTGATTGACGCGCAGCGTGATATCCCGGAACTGTTCCGGTGTTTCCAGCAGCGCCTGGGCATTAATGGTGGCGTTCAGCGCCTGATTATCCACGGAAGGCGTGCCGCCCAACTGGCCGACGGCGATCTGGCTGTTTTGCGATTTGATGGCGTTCACCACATCCTGGGTGGTGAGTTGATAGCTAATCAACTTGCCGGGCTCCAGCCAGATGCGCATTGAGTAGGGTGAACCATAGGCGTCGATATCGCCCACGCCATCCACGCGACTTAGCGGGTCCTGAATATTACTGGCGACATAGTCGGCGATATCCTGCTTATCCATGCTGCCGTCGGTGGAAACAAAAGCGATAGTTAATATGTTGGTATCGCCGGTTTTCCGGACCGTTACGCCCTGGGTTTGCACCGCCTGAGGGAGTTTGCGCATCGCCGACTGCAACTGGTTTTGCACCTGCTGGACGGCTTCGTCCGGGTCGGTACCCGCGCTGAAACTTAAGGTAATGGAGGCTTGCCCGGTTCCGCTGCTTTGCGAGGACATATACATCAGATTATCAAGGCCAGTCATGTTCTGCTCGATAACCTGGGTAACGGTATTTTCCAGGGTTTGCGCCGATGCGCCGGGATAGTTGGCCGTGATGCGCACATTGGGCGGCGCCAGTTCGGGGTACTGTTCAACCGGGAGGGAAAAAATGGCTAACGTGCCAGTGAGACACAAAATGATGGCCAGCACCCAGGCAAAAATGGGGCGATCGATAAAAAAATTCGCCATGCGTGTCAAAACCTCTTAATACGTTAAGCCTGGTTCAGTCGGCGTAACTGGCGTAGCCAGATTGAGCGCGTCCGGCGCGCACAAAAGGTACGTAGTGATTGCGAGCGCTGCCCGGGTTCAATCTGGCGCAAGCAGAATCGCCTTAACGGGGCAGGCTCTTCGCGGCGTTATTATCAGGGCCATTCACTGTATCCGCTAACCCAGGTCCAAACGTGGAGAAATTGAGGAGATAGTGTAAATTACTCTTCAGTTTTTGCAGGCTGAATGCCCAGCCTGCTCAAGCGACTACATCCCGCGGGTTTCCAGAAACAGCACGGTAGCCGCAACCCTGGAGCGCACGTTGAGTTTGCGTAACAGATTACGAATATGAACTTTGACGGTCTCTTCGGAGATATGCAGCACCATGGCGATTTGCTTGTTTGACTGACCGCGCGCCACTTCCTGTAACACATCCAGCTCGCGTTCCGTGAGCGTGGTAAACGGATCGTCGCTTTTTACGCTCTCTTTACGGTTGTTTAAATATTCACGGACCTGCTGGCTGAACGCATCGCCATGGACTGCGCCATGACGGATCGCCGCCAGAAGCTCTTCCGGATCGCTGTCTTTAAGCAAATACCCATCTGCGCCCGCGTCGATAAGCGCGTAAACGTCGTTGCGCGCATCGGAAACGGTCAACACGATAATGCGAGCGCTCACTCCGTCGCGGCGCAACGCATGCAGCGTATCCAGGCCGCTCAGCCCTTTCATATTGAGATCAAGCAGGATTACGTCGGGGGATAAACGGTTGGCGAGACTGATTGCTTCGGTCCCGCTGCTGGCTTCGCCCACCACGTTGAAACTGTCGTCAATCTCCAGCAGTTGGCGGATACCGCGGCGCATCAGCGGGTGATCGTCGACAATCAATACCTGGTGTTGCTGTTTTTCCGTCATCCTGGTCTCCCTGTAATACAGTGTGATTATTGTAATTAGACGTTTTCCACGTCAGACATTGCCTGGGGTGTCGTAAAACTGATGCCAATCATGGTTCCGCCATTGACCGGACGCGAAATGGTTAGCACCCCACCTAATCTTTCGGCACGTTCATGCATAATATTTAGCCCATAATGACCGGCGGGTTCATCCAGGCTGGCGATCCCGGCGCCGTTATCGCGGATATACACCGCATGGCTACCGTCAGGCGAGGTCAAACAGCTGATGGAGATCTCGCTGGCATTGGCGTGCTTAATGGCGTTCAGCACGGCCTCGCGGACAATCTGCAATAAATGCACCTGTTGCTGCGCATCCAGCGCCAGCGGTGACATTTTACAATCAAGATGGATAGCGGCGGACGTCTGCCCGCGCAGCGGTTCGATCATTTCCTGTAAAGCCGACGGCAAATCCGCCTGCTGAAGCGTCAACCGGAACGTCGTCAGCAGTTCGCGTAGCTGACGGTAGGCATCGTTTAATGCCCGGTCGAAGTCGCTGATAATTTGCTGTGCTTTCGCGTTATCCAGGGGCACGGCGCGTTTCAGTAGCGTGAGCTGGATACGTAAAAAAGAGAGCACCTGCGCCAACGAGTCATGAAGCTCCCTGGCAATCGTCGCGCGCTCTTCCATCAATAATAACTGCTGATAATGTTTTTGCGCCTGGTTAAAAAACAGACCACGCCCCAGCATATTGGCCACGCTCTCCATAAGCTGCGGCGAGGGATTTTTCCCCTGAGCCTGCCAGCGAAGCTGACCGAAGGTGGTTTCCTGCATCGCTAACGGCAGGGTGTGCCAGGGCGACATCAGTTCTGACGTGCCTTCGCTTAACCGCCAGTGGCTGCCAACTTCCATCTCAATCGCGCCGATGGATTCGTGCTGTCGAATGATTTGCAAAATCCGCCGGAAGCAGTGCTGATCGATGGTGCTGACGTTAAGCGCCTGGGAGCAGTGGTACAGCACGCCCAGCATACGGTTGGCTTCCTGCAGGCTGAGGGTTTTCTCGCGTACGTTTTCTTCCAGCGAGCGATAGAGTTTTTTGCAGCTCGCCGGACATGCGGGTAAACGACCGGCCCAGCAGCCCCAGTTCATTATCCAGCTCGGTATTCAGTGGGGGATAGTCAAACTGCTGTTGTTCAATACTGCGGCTGGCGCGCACCAGCTTGTTCAGCGGCTCCACCACCTGCTGGCGAATGCGCCGCAGGGTGAAAAACACCAGCGTGAAAATCGCCATAAATCCAAACAGCGACGTGAGCACCACGATAATCACTTTGCGTTCAGCATAATGCTGAAGCGCCAGCACAAACAGATCGATTTGGCGGACGTAGCCTGAAATGTTGTGCTGATACCAGGGCAGATCCCGTGCCAGCAGACGTTCATTCATTTCATGCCAGTTATCATGCAGCGCCGTATAGCGCTCCCGCACTTCCTTTGGCACATACCAGCGGTTAAGCAATAGCAACACCGGCGAATTCAACGCGGTAGCATATTGCTGGCGGTGATTTTCAAGTTGCGGATCGTTAGCCTGTAATTCATAACCCAGCCGGTAACTTTGCATGCGTAGCGATCCGGCGATATTCACCGCTTCAGCGTCGCGCAGGCTGCTGGCAAGCGTCAACAGAGCGACGCCTGTCGACAAGAGTGACAGCAGCATAATATAGAAAAAGGCGCGGGCAAGGCTGGTGGATACCGGGCGTTGGACGATCACCGAACTGTTTCCTCACATCAATGTTGCGGGCAACCTACCAGAATCCGGCTGGACGTGAAACAGCCTTTCATAAAACATTCGCGCCAGGTAGCAGCATTTTTCAATCTATAACCTATGGCTAAACTGATGCTGACATCCTGATAACAAAAATTTCAGCAAAACAGGGTTTCAGTTTCAGCAAAATAAATTGATCTGGTTCAGCATACCGCGCAATTTGCCTCTTTTTCAGGCAAACGCACGTTGCTTCGCTGCGACAGACTGGTTAAGAAATACCCCCTATAACAATATGAGTATCGACGGGGTAAGTATGATTAACCGGTTTGTCTTTGCAGATGCGTCGCGCTGCATTGGATGCCACGCGTGCGAAGTCGCCTGCGTGATGGCCCATAATAACGAGCAGCATGTGCTGACGGCGTCAGCTTTTCGCCCGCGTATTACCGTATTGAAACAGGGCTCGCTCCGCAATGCCGTAACCTGCCATCACTGTGAGTCTGCGCCATGCCTTCGCAGTTGCCCAAACGGGGCGCTCACGAAAACCCATCAGAGCATTCAGCTTGATGAGCGCAAATGCATCGGTTGTAAATCCTGCATGCTGGCTTGTCCGTTCGGCGTGATGCAGATGGTGGAAAGCGCCTGCGGCCCGGATGAGAGTGTGACCACTCACGCTCATAAATGTGACCTCTGCCATCAACGCGCCGCTGGCCCGGCGTGCGTGGAGCAGTGCCCGTCCAACGCGTTGAGCGTGGTGGGCGGCGACTTGCTCCAGAACCTGGCGCGCAGCCGGCGTACGGGTTCCGCCAGCCGTGAAGCGCACGCGTTCCACGGTGGACTGGCATTGCGACGCGCCCCGGACGCGGGGGAAAAAGTTCGCCAGATGGCGGCAACGCCCCCGCGCGGCGAACCGGATAAGCTGCCGCTGGCGCAGCGTAAAATCGGCTTTGATGAAATCTACCTGCCGTTTAGCCCGCAACAGGCTGGCGACCAGGCCGACCGCTGCCTGCGCTGTGGCGATCACAGCATCTGCGAATGGGCCTGCCCATTGCATAACCATATTCCCCAGTGGATTGAACTGGTTAAGCAGGGCCGGGAAAACGAAGCGGTTGAGCTTTCGCATCAAACCAATTGCCTGCCGGAAATAACTGGCCGCGTTTGCCCACAGGACCGGTTGTGCGAAGGGGCCTGTACCGTGCGTGATGAGCATGGCGCAGTGACCATCGGCAACATTGAGCGCTATATTTCCGACCGCGCCTTTGCCCGGGGCTGGTGTCCGGATCTGACGTACGTTCAACCGCAAACGGAACGTGTGGCGATCATCGGCGCGGGACCGGCGGGGCTGGCGTGCGCTGATTTACTGGCACGCAACGGCGTCCAGACCACTGTTTACGATTTGCACCCGGAAATCGGCGGCCTGCTGACTTTCGGGATCCCCTCTTTCAAGCTGGATAAAACGTTAATGCAGCGTCGGCGGGAAATTTTCACGGCGATGGGGATCAACTTCCAGTTGAACTGCGAAATTGGCAAAGACATTCCTCTCGCCACGCTGGTCAACGAGTATGACGCGGTGTTCATCGGCGTCGGCACCTATCGTTCGATGAAAGCCGATTTGCCGAATGAAGACGCGCCGGGGGTGTACGACGCGTTGCCGTTCCTTATCGCCAATACCAAACAGGTCATGGGGCTGGATGAGCTGGCTACCCAGCCGTACGTGAACATGGCGGGTAAAGAAGTGGTGGTGCTGGGCGGCGGCGACACGGCGATGGACTGCGTGCGCACCGCGTTGCGTCACGGGGCAGTAAAAGTGACCTGCGCCTATCGCCGTGACGAAAAGAACATGCCGGGTTCGCCGAAAGAGGTGAAAAACGCGCGCGAAGAAGGGGCGCAGTTTGAGTTTAACGTGCAGCCTGTCGATGTGGTGCTGGATGAGTCCGGCAACGCGTGCGGCGTGCGGTTTCTGCGTACCGCGTTGGGTGAACCCGACAGCCAGGGCCGCCGCCGTCCGCAGCCCATTCCCGACAGTGAATTTGTAATGCCCGCCGACGCGGTGGTTATGGCATTTGGTTTTCATCCCCATGCGATGCCGTGGCTGGAGGAGCAGGGCGTTAAGCTCGACGACTGGGGACGCATTCAGGCGGGAGTGGAGAGTCAGTATCGTTACCAGACCACCAATCCGAAAATTTTCGCCGGTGGCGATGCGGTGCGGGGCGCGGATCTGGTGGTGACCGCCATGGCGGAAGGGCGCCATGCGGCGAGAGGGATAATGAGGTTTCTTAAGCTGGCGGAGCAGTTACCGCATTGAGGGGGCCCTGGCGGGCGGGGGCTTTTTTTGAACGTTGGAAAGGGGCGTTCGCTTTGGGCAGCGGGGGCCTCGTTTGTAGGGTGGAGTTGTTCTGTTCGCTTCTGGCAGCGAGGGCCTCGTTTGTAGGGTGGAATGGTTCCGTTCGCTTCAGGCAGCGGGGGCCTCGTTTGTAAGGTGGAATTGTTCCGTTCGCTTCAGGCCGCGGTGCGCATCAATAGTCACCGGCGAACGCGACCGGGTTGGGGGCGCTCGCCGCCGCGCCCCCAACACCCCCGGCTCCCCCTGTCACCCTCGCCGCTTCGCGGTACCCTCGGCTTATCGCGTCCGGCTTCGGGTCGGGCGAGATACGGCTTCCTGCCTTTCTCGCCCTCAAGCCGCATCCCTGCGGCTTGCCCCGGCCTCCCGCGAACGCCTCGGCGAGGGCGATGGGGTCCAACACCCCCGCGGTACTTTCAGGTTTTTTAATGTGACTGAAGTGTCGCTATGAGTATGAAATTACTCGCAGCGATAAAAGGCATTCTGAAAAAAGACAGATGTGAAGTTAATGGTTTTATCTCTCAGCGACAAAAACAGTCCTGTAAAACATAAAAAATTCAAAGTTAGGGGTGTTGGGTCCGGCATCAAAATCGCCGAGCCGGAATTGACGAGCCAGGTCAGGCCCGCATGGACGCGGGCCTGAGGTCGGGAAAGGCAGGATGCCGTATCCCGGCCGACCTGAAGCGAGGAAACGGAGGCGAGGGAACCGCGCAGCGGCGATTTTGTTGGCCGGGAGCCGGGGGTGTCGGGGGCGCGGCGGGGAGCGCCCCTGACACGTTCGCCGTCACTGAGGCCTTTGTGGATGAAAACGCCCCGAGCGAACGGAACCCTTCCTCTGTACAAACGAGGCCCCGCCAGCCTGGCGAACAGAACCTTTCCACCATCAAACGAAGCTCCGCTGCCCCGAGCGAACGGAATCAAACAAGGCCCCCGCGGCCAAAGCACCATAACCCCTTCCCCCGAAGAGAATAGTCCCTCTAATGCCCCCCTCCGACGCCGCAGGCGTCAAACCATCCATATCCTTGATCCAACAACAGGATTTACCCCCTTAGGGTGATGCCCCTCTACCCCCCTGTCACATATTGTTACCACACTCCAATAACCGCATCGTTAATGCGGATCCCCCTCTTTTATTTGTACGACTGGATTGCAAGGATTGCCCATGGCAGAAGTGTCGAGACGAAATTTATTAACGGGCTGGCGCAACAGCGCACCCGAATTTCGTCCTCCCTGGAGTGGCGACGAACGCCATTTCGTCGAGCACTGCACCCGCTGCCAGCAATGCGTCACCGCCTGCCAGACCCATGTCCTGACCATGGGCGCGGGCGGTTTCCCGAAAATGGACTTTGACCAGGCCGAATGCACGTTTTGCTATGCCTGCGCTGCCCATTGCCCGGAAAACCTGTTCTTACCGCAAAGCGTGGCGCCCTGGGACTACCAGTTATCCATTAGCGAACGCTGCCTGGCGCAACGCCAGGTCGAGTGCCGCTGCTGTCAGGACGCATGCGAAGTTCAGGCGATACGTTTTCGCCCGACGCTAAACGGCATCGCCCGTCCTGAACCTGATGTGTCGTCGTGTACCACTTGTGGGGCGTGTATTCCGGCCTGTCCGGTTTCGGCTATCACCCTAAGGAGTCGTCATGAGTAGTGAATGGCACGTATCCAGCCTGTTCGTCCAGACGCGCCCTGACGCCACCGAAAGCGTGACGCAGTTGCTTAATGCCATGGCGAACACCGAGGTTGCAGCCAGTGAAGAAGCCACCGGGAAACTGGTGGTTGTGATGGAAGCCGCCAGTAGCGCGGCCTTGATTGAAAGAATTGAGTCGGCACGTAATCTCGCAGGCGTGCTGGCGGTGTCGCTGGTTTACCACCAGCAGGATGAGCAAGGTGAGGAAACACCATGAAACTCAGTCGTCGTAGCTTTATGAAAGCTAACGCCGTCGCCGCGGCCGCTGCGGCAGCGGGCATCAGTGTACCGTCCGTGGCCCGGGCGGTGGTAGGGCAACAAGATGCCATCAAATGGGATAAAGCCCCGTGCCGTTTCTGCGGTACCGGTTGTGGCGTATTAGTCGGCACCCAGAATGGCAAAATGGTCGCCTGTCAGGGCGACCCGGACGCGCCGGTCAACCGTGGCCTGAACTGTATCAAAGGCTATTTCCTGCCGAAAAATCATGTACGGAAAAGACCGGCTGACCCAGCCGCTGCTGCGCATGAAAGACGGCCAGTATGATAAAGAAGGCGAATTCACGCCGATCAGCTGGGATCAGGCGTTTGACGTGATGGAGCAGAAATTCAAAACCGCGCTTAAGGAGAAAGGGCCTGAAGCGGTGGGGATGTTCGGCTCCGGTCAGTGGACCGTGTGGGAAGGCTACGCCGCCTCGAAACTGTTCAAAGCTGGCCTGCGTTCCAACAACATTGATCCCAATGCCCGTCACTGCATGGCATCTGCGGTCGTTTGGCTTTATGCGTACCTTTTGGTATGGATGAGCCGATGGGATGCTATGACGACATCGAACAAACCGACGCGTTCGTGCTGTGGGGCTCGAACATGGCGGAGATGCACCCGATCCTGTGGTCGCGTATTACTAACCGCCGTCTGTCCGATCCGAATGTGACCGTCGCTGTGCTGTCGACTTTCCAGCATCGCAGCTTCGAGCTGGCGGATAACGGTATGGTCTTCACGCCGCAAAGCGACCTGGCGATCCTTAACTACATCGCAAATTACATTATTCAAAACAATGCGGTGAATGAGTCGTTCTTCAAACAGCACGTCAATTTGCGCCGTGGCGCGACGGATATCGGCTACGGCCTGCGTCCGACGCACCCGCTGGAAAAAGCCGCTAAAAATCCGGGTTCCGACGCGTCTGAACCGATGACCTTTGACGAATACAAAGCGTTCGTTGCGGAATACACCCTCGAAAAAACCGCCGAAATGACCAGCGTGCCGAAAGATCAGCTGGAAGCGCTGGCGCAGCTGTATGCCGATCCGAAGAAGAAAGTCATCTCTTACTGGACGATGGGCTTCAACCAGCACACCCGTGGCGTGTGGGCCAATAACCTGGTGTACAACATCCACCTGCTGACCGGGAAAATCTCCCAGCCGGGTTGCGGACCGTTCTCTCTGACCGGCCAGCCGTCCGCTTGTGGTACAGCGCGTGAAGTGGGCACCTTTGCCCATCGTTTACCTGCCGACATGGTGGTGACCAACGAGAAGCACCGCGATATCACCGAAAAAATGTGGCAGATCCCGACCGGCACTATTCCGGCCAAAATCGGTCTCCATGCCGTCGCGCAGGACCGCGCCCTGAAAGACGGCAAGCTGAACGTCTATTGGGTGATGTGTAACAACAACATGCAGGCTGGCCCGAACATTAATGAGGAACGTATGCCGGGCTGGCGCGATCCGCGCAACTTTATCATTGTCTCCGATCCGTATCCGACGGTGAGTGCGCTGGCAGCGGATCTGATCCTGCCGACCGCCATGTGGGTAGAGAAAGAAGGGGCCTTCGGCAACGCCGAGCGTCGCACCCAGTTCTGGCGTCAGCAGGTACAGGCACCGGGCGAAGCGAAATCCGACCTCTGGCAGCTGGTGACCTTCGCGAAACGCTTCAAAGTGGAAGAAGTGTGGCCGGAAGAGCTGCTGGCACAGAAGCCGGAATACCGTGGCAAGACATTGTTTTGACGTGCTGTTTGCCAATGAGAACGTCAGGAAATTCCCGGTCACCGAACTGGCGGAAGATCAGTTGAACGATGAATCCCGCGAGCTGGGCTTTTATCTGCAAAAAGGTCTGTTCGAAGAGTACGCCGCTTTCGGGCGCGGCCACGGTCACGACCTGGCGCCGTTCGACGACTACCACAAAGCGCGCGGTCTGCGCTGGCCGGTGGTGGACGGTAAAGAAACCCAGTGGCGCTACAGCGAAGGCCACGACCCGTATGTGAAAGCAGGCGAAGGCTACAAATTCTATGGCAAGCCGGATGGCAAAGCGGTGATTTTCGCACTGCCGTTTGAGCCTGCGGCAGAAGTCCCGGATCAGGAATACGATTTGTGGCTGTCCACCGGTCGCGTACTGGAGCACTGGCACACCGGCAGTATGACGCGCCGCGTGCCGGAACTGCATCGCGCCTTCCCGGAAGCCGTGTTGTTTATCCATCCGCTGGATGCGCAGGCTCGCGGTTTGCGTCGCGGTGACAAGGTGAAAGTCCTTTCACGTCGCGGCGAGCTGATTTCCATCGTGGAAACCCGTGGACGCAACCGTCCGCCGAAGGGCCTGGTTTACATGCCGTTCTTCGACGCTGCGCAGCTGGTTAACGTATTGACCCTCGACGCCACTGACCCGCTCTCTAAAGAGACGGATTTCAAGAAGTGCGCCGTGAAGGTTGAGAAGGTGTAACCACCGTGGCCAGGGAAAACGTCCCACGACCGGCTCGCCGCCGCTTTCTGCGCGATATGGCGCGGGCAGCAGGCGGATTGACCGCCGTCGCCGTGGTGCTGGGGCTTGGACAGCAGCGTAGCCGCGCCAGCGGGGTGCGGTTACGCCCACCTGGCGCACTGGGCGAACCGGGATTTTCCCGCGCTTGCGTACGCTGTGGACAATGCGTTCAGGCCTGCCCGTACGACACGCTGAAGCTGGCGACCCTGGTGTCCGGCCCGGAGGCCGGTACGCCGTACTTCGTGGCGCGGGATATTCCGTGTGAAATGTGTGAAGACATTCCGTGTGCCAAAGCCTGCCCAAGCGGCGCGCTCAATAAAGAGATCGCCTCGATTGACGATGCGCGCATGGGGATTGCCGTCCTGCTCGATCAGGAAAACTGCCTGAACTTCCAGGGTTTGCGGTGTGACGTTTGTTACCGGGTGTGCCCGTCGATAGATACGGCGATCACCCTGGAGCTGGAACGCAACACCCGAACCGGCAAACACGCGCGGTTTCTGCCTACGGTACACAGCGATGCCTGCACCGGCTGCGGAAAATGCGAGAAAGCCTGCGTACTGGAACAGGCCGCCATCAAAGTCTTGCCGCTGGATTTAGCGCGCGGCGAACTGGGGCATCACTACCGTTTCGGTTGGCTGGAGGGAAACCATGGCAAATCGTAAACAGGACGCCGGGCGCGATGCGCGAGCCGTCAAAGGGGTGTCCGGCGCTTACCGCTGGCTGATAGCGCGTCGCGTAACGCAATGCGTGGTGCTCGGGTTGTTCCTGAGCGGCCCGTGGTTAGGGACGTGGATCTTACGCGGCAACTACAGCAGCAGTTTACTGCTGGATACGGTGCCGTTAAGCGATCCGCTGATGATCGCCCAAAGCTTTTTAAGCGGTCATCTGCCCGGTGTGCTGGCGCTACTCGGCGGGGCGTTGATTCTGGCGCTGTATGCCCTAGCGGGGAAACGGCTGTTTTGCAGCTGGATTTGCCCGGTGAATCCGTTGACCGACCTGGCCGCCTGGCTGCGTCGCCGCTTCGATATCACCCCCTCCGCCACGCTGCCGCGCTGGCTGCGTTACCTGGTGTTGGCGATGGTGCTGTTAGCCAGTGCGTTGACCGGTTCGCTGCTGTGGGAGTGGGTGAACCCGGTTTCGCTGATGGGGCGCGGGCTGATTTTTGGTTTCGGCGCAGGCATCTGGCTACTGGTCGCGCTCTTTCTGTTCGATCTGCTGGTGGTAGAACACGGGTGGTGTGGGCACGTTTGCCCGGTCGGTGCGATGTATGCGCTGGTAGGGCAGAAAGGCGTTCTGACGGTGAGCGCAACGGGACGCGAGCGTTGCACGCGTTGTATGGATTGTTTTCACGTTTGCCCGGAGCCGCAGGTATTACGGTCGCCGGTGCTGAATAAAGAAAGCCCGCCAGAGATAACCGATCGTGATTGTATGACCTGCGGTCGCTGTATCGATGTCTGTGCTGAGAAGGTTTTAATAATGACAACAAGATGGAGTTCGGGAGCAAAATCATGAAAAGCCAAGTCCTGAAAAATGGATTCTTTCCCTGGATGACCGCATTGATGCTGTTGGTAAGCGGTGCGGCGTGGGCGGCAAATTCGGTCGACTTTACACAGTCGCCGGAAGTGTCGGGCACGCAGGAGGGCTCCATACGTATGCCTAAGCAACAAGAAAAAATGGCGCTGAACTACGTTAACCAGCCGCCGATGATCCCGCATAGCGTGGAGGGTTATCAAATTACGGGCAACACCAACCGCTGCCTGCAGTGTCATGGCGTTGAGCATTACCGTACTACCGGTGCGCCGCGCATCAGCCCGACCCACTTTATGGACAGCGACGGCAAAGTGCTTTCCGGTGTCGCACCGCGTCGTTATTTCTGCCTGCAATGTCACGTACCGCAAACCGATGCGCCGGCCATCATTGAAAACACCTTCACGCCTTCGAAAGGCTTTGGTCAGTGAGGGATGATATGGAAAATAAACGTAAACCTGGCCTGATCCGCCGGATCTGGCAGTGGTGGCGTCGTCCAAGCCGTCTGGCTCTCGGGACGCTGCTGCTTATCGGCTTCGCGGCGGGGATCCTTTTCTGGGGCGGCTTCAACACCGGTATGGAAAAGGCCAACACCGAAGCGTTCTGCATCAGTTGTCATGAAATGCGCAATAACGTTTACGAGGAATACATGGAAACGGTGCATTACAACAACCGCAGCGGTGTGCGCGCCACCTGTCCGGACTGCCATGTGCCGCACGAATGGGGCCCGAAAATGATCCGTAAAATTAAGGCCAGTAAAGAACTGTACGGAAAGATTTTCGGCATTATCGATACTCCCGCCAAGTTCGAAGATCACCGGCTGGAAATGGCGCAAAACGAGTGGCGGCGCATGAAAGCCAATAACTCGCAAGAGTGCCGCAACTGCCATAACTTCGATTACATGGATTTCACGGCCCAGAAAACGGTGGCGGCGAAAATGCATGATCAGGCCACTAAAGCCGGGCAGACCTGTATTGACTGCCATAAAGGCATCGCGCATAAGCTCCCGGATATGCGTGATGTGAAGCACGGCTTCTGAGGTCTCTGAGCCGCCCTGCAACGGGCGGCTTTTTTTCCTTTATGCGACAACTGCACGAATTTCGACGTACTATATAAGCCTGTCTTACAGACCAGGTAATGAGTGTGTCGCTTAAAATCAACGTTATTAAAGATAAAATCCTTTCCGATAATTACTTCATTCTGCGCAATATTACGTACGAGGTCGCCACTGGCGATGAACCGCCGATTCGCCATATTCGTGAAGTTTATGACCGTGGTAATGGCGCGACGATGTTGTTGTACAACCGTGAAAAAAAGACCGTGGTGTTAACCCGCCAGTTCCGAATCGCGACGTGGGTCAACGGCAATGAGGATGGGCGGCTGATCGAAGCCTGTGCCGGCCTGCTGGATGACGATGAGCCGGAAGTATGCGCCCGCAAAGAAGCCATAGAAGAAACCGGGTTTGAAGTAGGCGAAGTCGAGAAAGTCTACGAGCTGTATATGTCGCCTGGCGGCATGACCGAACTGATCTCGTTCTATTTCGCTGAATATGATGATTCTCAGCGCGCCAATCCGGGCGGCGGCGTGGAAGACGAAGATATCGAAGTGCTGGAAATCCCGTTTGCCCAGGCGATGGAGATGATCAAAACGGGCGAAATTCGTGACGGAAAAACCGTGATCCTGTTACAGCTTTTAGCAATGCGTAACATTATGTCTTGATATACAGGTGGTTATGCTGCACAAAAATGGCCAGAAATCTATCCGAAAAATCTGATTGAGTGATAGCCTTATGGGAACGAAGATAGTGGCGGAGAGTATTCTCTGTTTCTTCTTTTTCCATCAGGGTAACTGTCCTCATGTTGCGATGCGTTTTATTGCTGGTCATTACGAGCCTTTTTATGGCGACGCAAGCTTTTGCCGCTCCGGTGCAAAAGCAGTTCGATGACTGGCAGGTCACCTGCAACAATCAAAATTTTTGTAAAGCACGCAATACGGGCGATCATCAGGGTCTGGTCATGACCCTGAGCCGCAGTGCGGGTGCTCACACCGACGTAGAAATGCGTATTGAAAAGGGCAGTTTTTCCCAGCCCGCCAGCGCTGAGAAGCCTCTGGCGCCGCGCCTGCTGCTTGACGACAAACCCTTTTTCCCCACCGGCGCCAAATGGCAGATCACGCCACGTCGGTTAATCAATAATGAACAACTGACCATTACCGCCTTCCTCGCCCAGATTGAAAACGCCAAAAAAATCACGCTGGCGGACGGCACCGGCACAATATCGCTGGCGGGCCTGAAAGCGGCGGTCACTTTTATTGATACACAGCAAAAGCGCGTGGGCAATGAAACCGCGTGGGTGACGAAAGGCGATAAGCCGCCGCTCAATGTACCGCCCGCGCCCGCCTTAAAAGCCGTGGCGATAAAAAACCCGACCCGACGCCGCTGGGTAAAGAAGAGCTGAATGAGTTGCTTGATTACGGCAGCTGGCAGATGAATAACACGCAATGTTCGCTGGACCCGATGCGCCGGGAAGTGCGGGTTTACGCGCTGACGGACGCGAAAGCGCTGATGATCATCAGTTGCGAAATGGGGGCGTATAACGTTGTGGATTTAGCCTGGCTGGTGGACCGTAAAAAGCCCCTCAGTTCGCGCGCCGTACGTTTGCGTTTACCCTTTACCCCCGCCAGCGGTACGACCGATCTGGAATTAATGAATGCCAGCTTTGATGAGCGCACCCGCGAACTGGTGACGTTGGCGAAAGGGCGCGGCAAAGGGGATTGTGGCGTCTCCACGCGCTGGCGCTACGACGGCCAGCGTTTCCGCCTGGTAAAATATGCTGAAGAACCCAGTTGCGATGACTGGAACACGCCAGATGCCTGGCCGACGCTGTGGGTAACGAAGTAGCCTGCTTTACCTGATGCGCCGCGAGCGCTATATTCCCGGGCGCGATTTCGCCCTAAAGGAATACCCACCATGACACGGATCCTCGCAGCCCTTTTGCTGCTTTCTACCGCACCGGCATACGCCGATATCACCCCGCAAACTGAAACAGAAATTAACGCCCTGGTCGATCGCTGGAACGACTATAAGAATGACCGGGAGCACATTGCGCCCGAATCGCTTTATGCGGATCGCGTTGATTTTTATGGCACCGCCATGACGCTACCCGATGTCGCGCAGCAGAATGCGGCGTTTGTAAAAAAGAACGCCGGCTTCAGCCAGATTGTGGTGAGCGGCGTTACGCTTAGCGAGTCCGAAGGCGATCAACCGTCAATCATCGTGACGTTTGTAAAACAGGCCGGTTTTAGCCGTGGAAAAGACAAAAACTATCCCGCTCAACTCACGGTAATTCCGGCTGCTGACGGCTGGCGAATCAGCGCCGAAACCGACTGGATCACGCTGTCGAACCAGCGTCACGACACGGCTTTAGTGGCGCAGGGCAAGTTTGACGGCGAGCATAAAGGCTACGCCTGGGTTCATGCGCAGGATCCGCGAACGGGCGGCACCTGCCAGGAAGAGGCCGAGGTGATGTGCCAGTGCCAGCTCTGGCACAGCGACGTAGACATTCAGCCGGTAACCAGGCCGCAATGTACAGGGGCGAGCGTTGAGACACTGTCAGGGCTGGACGGAACGCAGCGCGATCGCGTCCTGCTTTACCCGGAATGGTGGACCAGCGGCTGGCGTGTTTCCTGGCTTTATGACATCCAGCAGGGCCAGTGGATAATGGCAATCCCGCCTTTCCAGATGCAGGTCGATGTGCTGGAAAGCCTGGGTGATAAACCGGTGATCGCGCCCGTTGCGCAAAAGCCGGGTTTTGTCAGGGTGATCAGCGCTGAGTTTAATGAAGAGGAAGGCGGCGGGAAGCCGAAAGAACTTATCGTTCCACTGCGTAAGCTGGAGTAAAACACGGCGCTACGCAGCGCAAAGAAGAAAAGAATAAGGGCCAACATCGTTGGCCCTTATGGGTTCTGGTAAAGCCGCTCAACGCGTTATTTTTTCATCACGCTTTTGGCTTTCTTGATCACATTCTCGGTGGTAAAGCCGAACAGCGGGAACAGCTTCTCGGCAGGGGCGGATTCGCCATAACCGGTCATCCCGACAATTGCCCCATCCAGCCCAACATATTTAAACCAGTAGTCTGCAATACCGGCTTCCACGGCGACGCGCGCCCGGACGTCACGCGGCAGAACCGATTCTTTATAGCTTTCATCCTGGGATTCAAACACATCGGTGGACGGAAGCGAAACGACGCGCACCTTATGGCCTTCCTGTGTTAATGCCTCGGCCGCCTTGACGGTGATTTCCATCTCGGAGCCCGTGGCTATCAGGATCACATCCGGCTGACCATCGCAATCCTTCAGGATATAACCGCCTTTGGCAATGGCATCGATCTGCTCTGGAGAGCGGTCCATCTGGGCAAGGTTTTGCCGTGACAGGATCAGCGCCGTCGGTCCGTTATGACGCTCAATCGCCGCTTTCCATGCCACAGCGGCCTCTACCTGGTCACACGGACGCCAGGTGCTGAAATTCGGGGTCTGGCGCAGGCTGGCTAACTGCTCAACGGCCTGGTGCGTCGGGCCGTCTTCCCCAAGGCCGATGGAGTCGTGGGTGTACACCATAATCTGGCGTGCCTTCATCAGCGCCGCCATACGCGCCGCGTTACGGGCATATTCCACAAACATCAGGAAGGTCGCGGTATACGGAACAAATCCACCGTGATGGGCAATGCCGTTGGCGATCGCGGTCATACCAAATTCGCGTACGCCGTAGTGAATGTAGTTGCCCGCCGGATCTTCTTTCAGCGAGGTAGAGCCTGACCAGATGGTGAGGTTGCTTGGCGCCAGGTCGGCTGAACCGCCCAGCAATTCCGGCAGCACCGGGCCATAGGTGTTAAGCGCATTTTGCGACGCTTTACGGGTCGCGATTTTCGCTGGCTCGGCCTGCAATTTTTTGATGTACGCCGTGGTCGTTTCCTGCCACTTGTCCGGCATACCGCCGCTCATGCGGCGCTCAAATTCCGCAGCCAGTTCCGGGTACGCTTTTTTATAGGCGGCGAATTTTTCATTCCATGCCTGTTCGGCTTTTTCACCGGCTTCGCGGGCATCCCACTTCTGATAAATCTCTTTCGGGATTTCGAACGGCGGAGAGTTCCAGCCCAGCTGTTTACGCGCCAGCGCCACTTCCTCTTCGCCCAGTGCCGCGCCGTGAGACTCTTCCTTTACCGGCTTTATTCGGCGAACCGAAACCGATGATGGTGCGGCACATAATCAGCGACGGTTTATCCGTGACCGCTTTCGCCTCTTCAATCGCTTTCTTCACTGCGTCAGGGTTGTGACCGTCGATATCCGGGATCACATGCCAGTGATAGGCTTTCAAAGCGCTTCGCGGTATCATCGCTAAACCAGCCTTCGGTTTCGCCGTCGATAGAGATGCCGTTGTGATCGTAAAGCCGATCAGCTTGCCCAGTCCCAGGGTGCCCGCCAGCGAGCAAACTTTCATGGGAAATCCCTTCCATCAGACAGCCGTCGCCCATAAACACCCAGGTGTAGTGGGTCAACGATCTCGTGATCCGGCTGGTTAAACTGCGCCGCAAGAGTGCGTTCAGCAATCGCCAGCCCGGACAGCGTTCGCCAGACCCTGGCCGAGCGGGCCCGTGGTGGTCTCCACGCCAGGCGTATAGCCAATCTCCGGGTGACCCGGCGTTTTCGAATGCAGCTGACGGAAATTTTTCAGCTCTTCGATGGGCAGGTCGTAACCGGAAAGATGCAGCAGGCTGTACAGCAGCATCGAGGCGTGGCCGTTGGACAGAATAAAACGGTCACGGTCGTACCAGGCCGGGTTGGTCGGGTTATGTTTCAGGAAATCATTCCACAACACTTCCGCGATATCCGCCATTCCCATTGGCGCGCCGGGATGCCCCGAGTTGGCTTTTTGTACGGCGTCCATACTAAGTGCGCGAATGGCGTTAGCGAGCGCTTGTCGAGACATAGAGTTCTCCATACTGATAATGAGTAAAAAGCAATTGTGTCAGGGGCTGCTTCAGGATTGCGCAGCCAACAAGTCTTCCAGTTTGCGCTGGTCACTGGCGAATGAGCGGATCCCTTCGGCGAGTTTTTCTACCGCCATCGCGTCCTGATTGTGTTCCCAACGGAATTCCGCTTCGGTCATAGGGGGTTGGGCGTTTAAAGGTTTGCGGCGTCGGGATCAGTTTGCGTTGCACGGTTTCTTCGCTGGCCTGTAACTCTTTCAGCAGATCCGGGGAGATGGTCAGGCGGTCGCAGCCTGCCAGCGCCAGAATTTGCTCAGTGCGGCGGAAACTGGCACCCATCACGATGGTTTCATAGCGGTGCTGTTTGAAATAGTCATAGATATTACGCACCGATTTCACGCCCCGGATCTTCTTCCACCACATACGGGTCCATCGGTTTACGCGCCTGATACCAGTCATAAATGCGGCCTACAAACGGCGAAATCAGGAAAACGCCCGCTTCGGCGCAGGCGCGGGCCTGGGCGAAGGAGAACAGCAGGGTCAGGTTGCAGTGAATACCCTCTTTTTCCAGCTCTTCCGCTGCCCGGATCCCCTCCCAGGTGGAAGCCAGTTTGATCAAAATGCGCGATTTATCGATGCCTTGATCGGCATACAGCTCCACCAGACGGTGAGCTTTTTCTATACTTTTTTGCTTATCAAATGACAGACGGGCATCCACTTCGGTGGACACGCGTCCCGGAACACTTTTCAGAATTTCCGCGCCCACGTTGACCGCCAGTTTGTCGCAAGCCTCAGCGATTTGTTTTTCCTGGATACTGGCGCGAGATTTCCCGTAGCGTAATGCGTCTTCCACCAGCGGCTTGTAAGCCTCAAGCGACGCGGCTTTCAGTAACAGGGAAGGGTTAGTTGTGGCGTCTTCCGGTTGATAATGGCGAATGGACTCTATGTCGCCGCTGTCGGCCACGATAGTGGTGAATTGTTTAATACCTTCTAGTTGGTTCATGAAGTTTACTCCTTTTTATACAAATGCTTATCAGGGAACTTCCTGACGATCCCTTAAACAAGAAATGATGTGCATAACAAAAAAGCATAGCAGACAGGCATGGCATTGCCTGGCGTAGCAGGTAACATAGTCTCTATAAATTGCTAACAAACTTTGCCGTACATTGATGATATTTTGGCAACCTTCAAAGTTTGTTCGCTTTCAAGGGGCCATACTATGGCCCACTTAAAATGGCGCAGAATCTTTTGCCCATACGCCACTTCCCAGAACGAAAGGTAAAGGACCAGAAAAATGGATGAACAGTTGAAACAAAGTGCTCTCGATTTCCACGAGTTTCCGGTACCAGGGAAAATACAGGTTTCTCCAACGAAGCCACTCGCCACGCAGCGCGACCTGGCGCTGGCCTACTCCCCGGGCGTGGCAGCACCCTGTCTGGAAATTGAAAAGGACCCGCTGGCGGCTTTTAAATACACGGCGCGCGGTAACCTGGTGGCCGTTATTTCAAACGGTACCGCGGTACTGGGGCTGGGTAATATCGGCGCGCTTGCCGGTAAACCTGTAATGGAAGGAAAGGGCGTTCTGTTCAAGAAGTTTGCCGGTATCGACGTGTTTGATATTGAAGTCGATGAGCATGACCCGGATAAATTTATCAACGTTGTCGCGGCGCTGGAGCCGACGTTTGGCGGCATTAACCTTGAAGACATTAAAGCGCCGGAGTGTTTCTACATTGAGAAAACCCTGCGTGAGCGCATGAATATTCCTGTGTTCCACGACGATCAGCACGGCACGGCGATCATCAGTACCGCTGCTATTCTGAACGGCCTGCGGGTGGTGGAAAAAAATATCTCCGATATCCGTATGGTGGTGTCGGGGGCAGGTGCGGCGGCGATCGCCTGTATGAACCTGCTGGTGGCGCTGGGTATGCAGAAGCACAACATTGTGGTGTGCGACTCCAAAGGCGTGATTTACCAGGGGCGTGAGCCGAATATGGCGGAAACCAAAGCGGCTTACGCCGTGGTGGATAACGGCAAGCGTACGCTGGACGAAGTCATTGAAGGGGCAGATATTTTCCTCGGTTGCTCCGGCCCGAAAGTCCTGACGCCGGAAATGGTTAAAAAAATGGCGCGTGCGCCGATGATCTTAGCGCTGGCAAACCCGGAACCGGAAATCCTGCCGCCGCTGGCGAAAGAAGCGCGCCCGGATGCGATCATTTGCACTGGCCGCTCGGACTATCCGAACCAGGTTAACAACGTGCTGTGCTTCCCGTTCATCTTCCGTGGCGCACTGGATGTGGGCGCGACCGCCATCAACGAAGAGATGAAACTGGCGGCAGTACACGCCATCGCGGAACTGGCCCATGCGGAACAGAGCGAAGTCGTCGCCTCGGCCTACGGCGATCAGGATCTGAGCTTCGGCCCTGAATACATTATTCCGAAACCGTTCGACCCGCGTCTGATTGTGAAAATCGCCCCGGCTGTCGCGAAAGCGGCGATGGACTCTGGCGTGGCGACCCGTCCGATTGAAGATTTCGATGCATACATCGATAAACTCACCGAGTTTGTCTATAAAACCAACCTGTTTATGAAGCCGATTTTCTCCCAGGCGCGTAAAGATCCAAAACGCGTGGTGTTGACCGAAGGGGAAGATAACCGCGTGCTGCACGCCACGCAGGAGCTGATCACTCTGGGCCTGGCGAAGCCGATTCTGGTGGGCCGTCCGAGCGTTATCGAAATGCGCATTCAAAAACTGGGTCTGCAAATCAAGGCGGGCGTCGATTTCGAAATCGTCAACAATGAATCCGATCCGCGTTTCAAAGAGTACTGGAACGAGTACTACAACATCATGAAGCGCCGTGGCATCACCCAGGAGCAGGCGCAGAAAGCGGTTATCGGCAACACCACCGTCATCGGCGCGATCATGGTGCATCGTGGTGAAGCGGATGCCATGATTTGCGGCACCATCGGCGATTACCACGAGCATTACAGCGTCGTGCAGGAAATCTTCGGCTATCGTGACGGCGTGAAAGCAGCCGGCGCGATGAACGCGCTGCTGCTGCCGAGCGGCAACACGTTTATTACCGATACCTACGTCAACGATGACCCGACCCCGGAGCAACTGGCGGAAATCGCCATCATGGCGGCGGAAACGGTGCGTCGCTTTGGTATTGAGCCGAGAGTGGCGCTGCTGTCGCACTCAAACTTTGGATCCTCCAACTCACCGGCGGCGACCAAGATGCGTCAAACGCTGGAGCTGGTACGCGAACGCGCGCCGGAACTGATGATTGATGGCGAAATGCACGGTGATGCGGCGCTCATTGAAAGCATCCGCAACGAGCGTATGCCGGACAGCCCGCTGAAAGGCTCGGCCAATATTCTGGTCATGCCGAACGTGGAAGCAGCGCGTATCAGCTACAACCTGCTGCGCGTATCCAGTTCTGAAGGGGTGACGGTAGGGCCGGTACTGATGGGTGTGGCCAAACCGGTACACGTCCTGACGCAAATCGCCTCGGTGCGCCGGATAGTGAATATGGTGGCACTGGCAGTCGTAGAGGCCAGACCAATCCTTTATAATGCGGTATGAAGAGAAAATCAGACGCCCCGGCGTCTGATTTTTTTATGGCTTCAGCCAGTCCTTCACCTGAATAAACTCGCTTAACGCGGCTTCCGGGCTGCCCGCTTCAGGCTGGAAATTGTATTCCCAGCGCACCAGCGGCGGCATCGACATTAAAATCGACTCGGTACGTCCACCGGTTTGTAAGCCAAACAGCGTGCCGCGATCCCACACCAGATTGAACTCCACGTAACGGCCCCGGCGATAAAGCTGGAAGTCACGTTCGCGCTCGCCCCAGGGCAGGGCTTGACGGCGCTCAACGATGGGCAGATACGCATCCAGATAGCCTTGTCCTACCGCCTGGGTGAAGGCGAAGCAGGAGGCAAAATCCGGTGTGTTGAGATCGTCGAAAAACAGACCGCCAATACCGCGCGGTTCCTTGCGGTGCTTCAGGAAAAAGTAGTCATCGCACCACTTTTTGTAGCGCGGATAGACCTCATCACCAAAGGGGGCGCACAGATCCCGGGCGGTGCGATGCCAGTGGACGGCGTCTTCTTCAAACCCGTAATAGGGCGTCAGATCGAAGCCGCCGCCAAACCACCACACCGGTTCGGCATCAGGCTTTGTCGCGATGAAAAAACGCACGTTGGCGTGGCTGGTGGGCACATACGGATTGCGCGGATGGACCACCAGAGAGACGCCCATGGCTTCGAAACGGCGGCCTGCCAGTTCCGGGCGGTGCGCGGTGGCGGACGCGGGCAGGGCGTCGCCAGAGACATGGGAGAAATTCACGCCCGCCTGCTCGAAGACGTTACCGTCGCGTAAAACGCGGCTGCGTCCGCCGCCTCCCGCGTCGCGCTGCCAGTTGTCTTCAATAAATGACGCCCCGTCAACGGCGCTCAACTGCTGGCAGATGTGGTCCTGAAGACCCAGCAGAAACTGTTTAACCGCAGTAATATCCGGCGTCATGGCTTAGCCTCGTTTTGAATGCGCTTTGTGATTATCGAACCAGTTGAAATAGCTGATCACCCCGCTGGCGATGGCGTTGGCGATTTTCTGGCGAAACGCCTGAGTGCCTAACAGGCGCTCTTCCTCCGGGTTAGTGATAAACGAGGTTTCCACCAGCACGGAGGGTACCGAAGGCGACTTCAACACCACAAACGCCGCCTGCTCAGTAGAGCGGCTGTGCAGACGGTGCACCGGCTTGATCTGGCGCAGAATGTGCGATCCGAGCGTCAGACTGTTTTTGATGGTGTCGGTTTGCACCAGATCGAACAGCACCTGTTGCAGGTATTGATCTTTATGCTTCACCTTACTGCCCGCCACGTCATCGGCGGCGTTCTCGCGCTCGGAGAGGTATTTCGCCATGGCGCTACTGGCGCCGCGATTAGACAGGGCGAACACTGACGCGCCTGCGGCTGACGGGTTGGTAAAGCCATCGGCGTGAATCGACATAAACAGATCCGCGCCATGTTTATGGGCAATTTCAACGCGATCGTATAACGGAATAAAGGTATCGCCACTGCGGGTTAAGCGGGCATCAATCCCTTTACTTTTCAAAATATTGCGCACATTTTTAGCGATGGCCAGCACGACGTGCTTTTCCTTTGAGCCATTCGCGCCAATTGCGCCCGTGTCAATGCCGCCATGGCCGGGATCAAGTACCACAACGCGGCGAGCGCCTGCGGTTTTTTTCTTAGCCGGGCTGTGTCCATTGGAGGTTTTCAGTGCCTTGCTCTCTTCCCAGGCAAGGGCTTTGTTCACACCTGATAAGGTCAGGGCGGCGAGGCCAGTCAACAGCAACTGGCGACGCGAAGTGAGTTTGGTAAATTTTATCGTGCTCATGCGGCCTGAATATGGGTTTGAACAAAAGAATAGAGTTATAGCGTACCGCAGTTGTCCGTACGACCTTCTGTGATAAGAAAAGTTTTACGGTTCGTTTCAGACAATAGCGGGGCGCTTAGTATGCCATCATTAAGGAAGTTTGACTTCGCTTATTGGCTATTGGTGGCGTTAACGACATAATCACGGTTTTTATATCGATAATAGCGGGGAATACCATGGAGATACGCGTTTTTCGCCAGGACGATTTCGAGGAAGTAATCACCTTGTGGGAACGTTGCGATCTGCTTCGTCCCTGGAACGACCCGGAAATGGATATTGAGCGCAAAATTAATCACGATGTGTCGCTGTTTCTGGTAGCGGAAGTGAACGGCGAGATTGTCGGGACGGTGATGGGCGGGTATGACGGCCATCGCGGCTCTGCTTATTATCTGGGCGTGCATCCTGAATTTCGCGGGCGCGGTATCGCTAATGCACTGCTCAGCCGTCTGGAGAAGAAACTGATTGCTCGCGGCTGCCCGAAAATTCAGTTGCTCATCCGTGAAGAAAATGATGTGGTGCTCGGCATGTATGAACGACTTGGCTATGAGCACCAGGATGTCTTGAGCCTCGGCAAGCGGCTGATTGAAGACCAGGAATATTAAAAAACCCGCCGAAAGGCGGGTTAGTTTTAACCTTTGGTCACTTTCTTCGCGTCGATTTCAACGGAATTCCAGTCTTTATCCACTTCACCTTCGATACGCACTTTATCGTTCGGCGTCACGGAAACCCCGCCCCAGTGATCGTCATCAATATCCACATTGATGGTGCCCGTGCTGTCGCGGAACTCATACAGCTCTTTGCCAACTTTACGCACGATATTGCCTTCCAGCACCACCCAGGCATCATCACGCATGCCTTTGGCCTGTTCAACCGTCGTGGTGGCGGTATCCGGGCCGACGAAACCGCCTTTCTGGGTATTTTGCGTGGTTTGGGTGTCCTGGGTTTTGGTGGCGTCTGGCCCGGTAAAGCCGCCAGCCTGTTGAGCAAAGGCCGTGACGCTGAATAACAATCCCGCTGCGACAGAGGCGGCAACAAATGCTTTTTTCATGTGTTTCTCCCTTTATGATTTGGCAGAGAATAGTGTCTTAAATCCAATATCGGTAACATAATTCTCGCTCAAACGGCCAGGGTGTCCAGTTTTTATACATGATTTTACTCAGCAGATCAGCGCATTGTACTTGCTCATTACCCTGAGTATTAAAGCTGTATCACAGGCCAGCGGCGTGAATGCTGTTTTTTAATGCTGCGCGTCCGCTACTTAAACCCCTCGTCAACAAGCCTGCATTAGTGCCTTCCTTACCCCCTTTTCACCGTAGCGATTTAACGTTCCGTTAAGTTTCGCATCGTACTGTCCCTGCTGAGCGTTACTCATTTGCAAGGATTTCTTAATGGCTTTTCTCCCCTTTTCACACCCGTCTTTAGGTGAAGAAGAATTATCAGCGCTGAAAGCGGTACTGGATTCTGGCTGGATCACCACGGGCCCAAAGAACGCGGAGCTGGAAAAGGCGTTCTGCCACCTGACCGGCAATTCGCACGCGATTGCAGTCAGTTCTGCCACGGCAGGTATGCATGTCACGTTAATGGGGCTGGGTATTCAGCCGGGCGATGAAGTCATCACGCCCTCCCTGACCTGGGTATCTACGCTGAACATGATTACCCTCCTCGGCGCGACGCCAGTCATGATTGATGTGGACCGTGAAACCTTGATGGTCACCCCCGAGGCCATACGTGCGGCGATCACGCCGCGCACCCGCGCCATTATCCCGGTGCATTACGCCGGGGCGCCTGTGGATATCGATGCCATTCGCGCAGTTGCCGATGCGCACGGTATTGCGGTTATTGAGGATGCCGCCCATGCGGCGGGAACCCGTTACAAAGGGCGACATGTCGGCGCATCGGGTACGGCCATTTTTTCCTTTCACGCCATCAAGAACATGACCTGTGCGGAAGGGGGATTAATCGTTACCGACAATGCGGCGCTGGCAGAGCGCATCCGCAGCCTGAAGTTTCATGGGCTGGGTATGGACGCATACGACCGGGAAACGCACGGGCGTAAACCGCAGGCGGAAGTCATTGAACCTGGCTTTAAATACAATTTGCCCGATATCAGCGCCGCCATGGCGCTGGTGCAGTTATCCCGGCTGCCTGCGATGAACGCCCGCCGTGCCGGGATAGCCAGTCGATACCTTAATGAGCTGGCCGATACGCCATTCTCCCCGCTGGCGCTCCCGGCCTGGCCGCATCAGCATGCCTGGCATCTTTTCATTATTCGCGTGGATGAAGCGCGTTGCGGCATTAACCGTGATGAATTCATGGCGAAGCTGAAAGAAAAGGGAATTGGCACTGGCCTACATTTTCGCGCGGCGCACACGCATCATTACTATCGCAAGCGTTATCCCCAGATCTCGCTGCCTGACACCGAGTGGAACAGCGAGCGTATTTGTTCCATTCCGTTATTTCCCGACATGACCGATAGCGACGTGGCGCGGGTTATCGCGGCGTTGCGCCAACTGGCGGGGAAATAAGATGTTTGAAGAAACCAAACTCACCAAAGTGTCCGTGGTTATCCCCGTTTTTAATGAGCAGGATAGCTTACCGGCGCTGATCGCCAGAACCTGCAACGCCTGCGCAAGCCTTGGGCTGGATTACGAAATCCTGCTGGTGGATGACGGCAGCCTGGATCAATCGGCGCAACTCATTGCCGACGCGGCCGCCACGTCAGCCGGTCATATTGTTGGCGTAATGCTTAATCGTAACTATGGACAGCATTCGGCGATCATGGCGGGGTTTAGCCACGTCAGCGGCGATGTGATCATTACGCTTGATGCTGATCTGCAAAATCCGCCAGAAGAGATCCCGCGTCTGGTGGCGGCGGCACAGGAAGGATATGACGTCGTCGGCACCGTTCGCCAGAATCGCCAGGACAGCTGGTTTCGTAAAAAAGCCTCCCGAACCATTAACGGCCTTATTCAACGCGTGACGGGCAAAGCGATGGGCGATTACGGCTGCATGCTGCGCGCCTATCGTCGGCATATTGTCGATGCGATGCTCAACTGCCACGAGCGGAGCACGTTTATTCCCATTCTTGCCAATACCTTTGCGCGAAAGACCATTGAGCTGCCGGTCACCCATGCCGAACGCGAGTTCGGTGAATCCAAATACAGTTTTATGCGTTTGATAAATCTGATGTACGACCTGGTGACCTGTCTGACCACCACGCCGCTGCGTTTACTCAGTGTGCTGGGCAGCGTCATTGCCCTGGCGGGCTTCGCCTTTTCGCTGACGCTTGTCGTTCTGCGTCTCTTTCTGGGCGCGGCCTGGGCAGGAGACGGCGTGTTTATGCTGTTTGCCGTGCTGTTTATGTTTGTCGGCGCGCAGTTTATCGGCATGGGCCTGCTTGGCGAATACATTGGCCGTATTTACAACGATGTCCGCGCCAGACCCCGCTATTTCATTCAGTGCGTTATTCGTACGCCGCAAGCACCTTCTTCACAGGAAATTAAGTAATGAAAACGATTGTCTTCGCTTATCACGATATGGGCTGCGCTGGGATTGAGGCGCTGTTAAAGGCGGGTTTCGACATCTGCGCTATTTTCACTCACCCCGATCGGGCGTCAGAAAATCACTTTTTTGGCTCAGTGGCGCGTCTCGCGGCGGAGCAGGGCATTCCGGTTTTTGCGCCGGACGATGTGAATCATGCGCTGTGGGTTGAGCGGATCCAGAAAATGGCTCCGGATATGATCTTTTCATTTTATTACCGCGCCCTGCTGAGCGAAAAAATCCTCGCGACCGCACGTCTCGGCGCCTATAACCTGCACGGTTCGCTGCTGCCGACATACCGTGGACGAGCGCCGCTAAACTGGGTGCTGGTCAATGGAGAAAGCGAAACGGGCGTCACGCTGCATCGCATGGTTGCACGCGCCGATGCGGGCGATATCCTGGCGCAGGAGCGTATCGCGATTGCTGACGACGACGATGCAATGTCGTTACACCAGAAACTGGTGGCGGGCGCGAAAACCCTGTTAGCCTCATGCCTGCCGACAATGAAGCAGGGCCTTATTGACGGCGTCAAACAGGATGAGTCACGTGCGAGCGTCATGCCGGGACGTACGCCGGAGGATGGCCGTATCGAGTGGTCTTTACCCGCTAAAAGCATCGCTAATCTGGTGCGTGCGGTGACCGATCCCTGGCCTGGCGCGTTTGGTTATGTCGGGACGACGAAGTTTATCGTCTGGAAAGCCAAAGCGCATGACATAGTCCATACGGCAAAACCGGGCACGGCCTTGTCCATCAATCCATTGATCATCGCCTGTGGCGAAGGCGCGCTTGAAGTGCTCACCGGCCAGAGTGAGCAAGGCGTCTATATGAACGGTAGCCAGCTTGCGCAAAGTCTCGGCCTGGTAGAGGGCGCGCTGCTTTATTCCCAGCCAATGGCGGCAATCAAACGCCGCAAACGGGTGTTGATACTGGGGGTGAACGGTTTTATCGGCAATCACCTGACCGAGCGCCTGCTGCAGGATAAAAATTTCGATGTTTATGGCCTGGATATCAGTTCCGATGCCATTAGTCGGTTTATTGGTCATCCACGCTTTCAGTTTGTGGAAGGGGATATCAGCATTCATTCCGAATGGATCCAATACCATATCAAGAAGTGCGATGTGATCCTGCCGCTGGTGGCGATTGCCACCCCGATCGAATATACCCGCAATCCGCTACGCGTGTTTGAGCTGGATTTTGAAGAAAACCTGAAAATTATTCGTGACTGCGTGAAATACCAGAAACGCATTATCTTCCCGTCCACATCCGAGGTTTACGGGATGTGTCACGACAGCAATTTCGACGAAGATCGCTCGAATCTGGTGGTGGGGGCCGATCAATAAGCAACGCTGGATCTATTCGGTTTCGAAGCAGCTGCTGGACCGGGTGATTTGGGCGTATGGCGAGAAAGAAGGCTTAAAGTTTACGCTTTTCCGTCCCTTCAACTGGATGGGGCCGCGTCTTGATAACCTTAACGCCGCCCGTATCGGCAGTTCCCGCGCGATCACTCAGCTGATCCTTAATCTGGTTGAAGGTTCGCCGATCAAACTGATCGACGGCGGCGCCCAAAAACGCTGTTTTACCGATATCCAGGATGGGGTGGAGGCGTTGTTCCGCATCATTGAGGATAAGCACAATCACTGTAACGGCCAGATTATCAATATTGGTAATCCGGACAATGAGGCCAGCATAAAAGAACTGGCGGAGCGGCTGCTGGCGCATTTTGAACGTCACCCGTTACGCGACCAGTTTCCGCCTTTTGCCGGTTTTCGCGAGGTGGAGTCCAGCAGCTATTACGGCAAAGGTTATCAGGACGTCGAACACCGTAAACCGTCAATCAAAAATGCCCGTCGACTGTTGGACTGGACGCCGATGGTTAACATGGACATCACCATCGAAAACACCCTGGACTTCTTCTTACGCAGCGTAGAACCACAGGATGACGTTCGATGAAAAAAATCGGCTTACGGGTCGATGTTGATACCTGGCGCGGCACCCATCGTGGGGTGCCCGCGCTGTTAAGGCTGTTCAGTCAACATCATATCCAGGCAAGTTTTTTCTTTAGCGTCGGACCCGACAATATGGGACGCCACCTGTGGCGTCTGCTTAAACCGCGCTTTCTCTGGAAGATGATCCGCTCACGGGCGGCGTCGTTGTACGGCTGGGATATTTTACTGGCGGGCACGGCGTGGCCGGGTAAACGCATTGGTGAGTCCGCCGCCGGGATCCTGCGTGCCACTGCCGCGCAACACGAAACCGGGCTGCACGCCTGGGATCATTTTGCCTGGCAAACCTGGGCTGGCGTGTGGCCGCGGGAAAGGCTGATGGCTGAAATCGCGCGCGGCGTGAATGAGCTGGAAAGTATCCTCGGCGACGCGGTGCGTTGCTCGGCTGCGGCGGGATGGCGTGCTGATGGTCGGGTTGTGGCGGCGAAAGAGCCGTTTGCGTTTCGCTATAACAGCGACTGTCGGGGGAGCGGCCCGTTTCGCCCCCAACTGGCCGATGGGCAACCCGGTACGGTACAAATTCCCGTGACCTTACCCACCTGGGACGAGGTGGTCGGGCAGACGATCGGCGCGGCGCAATTTAACGATTACATCCTTGAGAAAATGTGCGCCGCCCCGGTTCACCTGTCTATACCATCCATGCGGAAGTGGAAGGCATCGTGGGCCACGCGGATTTCGCGCAGTTGCTCGAAAGGGCGAAAGCGAGCGGGATACAGTTTTGCCCGCTCAGTGAATTGTTGCCGCAGGACCTCTCTACCTTACCGCTCGGAAAGATTAAACGCGGGCATATTCCCGGCCGCGAAGGCTGGCTTGGCTGTCAGCAAACTGTGCAGGGTGACGTATGACAAAACCGGTAAAGATCGTATTGCTGATCGCGCTGTTTGCGCTTTATTACCTTATTCCCGTCGAGTTTCGCGCCTTATGGCAGCCGGATGAAACGCGCTATGCGGAAATTAGCCGCGAAATGCTGGTCAATGGTAACTGGATAACGCCGCATTTTCTGGATGTTCGCTATTTTGAGAAACCCACCGCCGGTTACTGGATCAATAGCCTTGGCCAGTGGGTATTTGGCCATAACAATTTTGGCGTGAGGGCAGGGGCGATCGTCTCAACGACGTTAACTGCCGTTCTGGTTTACTGGCTGGGGATGCGGTTGTTTAACCAGCGTCGGGTCGCCCTCATCGCCAGCGTGATTTTTCTTACCTCGCTGCTGGTGTATGGCGTGGGCACGTATGCCGTGCTCGATCCTGTCCTGGCCTTATGGCTGATGGCATCAATGTGCAGCTTCTGGCTCGCGACCGAGGCGAAAACAACGTCGCGGCGACTCATGGGGTATGCGTTGCTGGGGGTCGCGTGCGCACTGGGGTTTATGACCAAAGGATTCCTGGCGCTCGCCGTGCCGGTGCTGGCGATTTTACCCTGGAGCCTGTGGCAAAAACGCATAAAAGAACTGCTGCTGTTTGGCCCGGTCGCGATAGGGGTTGCGGTACTGGCAAGCGTCCCGTGGGCACTGGCGATTTATCATCAGCAACCGGACTTCTGGCACTATTTCTTTTGGGTCGAGCATATCCAGCGTTTTGCACAGGCGGATGCCCAACATAACGCGCCGTTCTGGTATTACCTGCCGATTTTGTTGCTGGGGAGCCTGCCGTGGCTGGGGTTACTGCCCGGCGCGTTGCTGACCGGATGGCGCGCAAACCGGGCGTCTCCAGGCCCCGGCTATCTGCTCTGTTGGGTGGTGATGCCGCTGCTGTTCTTTTCCCTCGCTAACGGCAAATTACCGACCTATATCCTGCCCTGTTTTGCGCCGCTGGCACTGCTGCTCGCGCATTATGGCACTTCTGTCGCCCCCGCTACCGGCAGGATGCTGAAAGCCAATGGCTGGATTAACGCCGGATTCGGCGGGCTGGTAACACTGGCACTGCTGACGGTCCTGGCACCGTGGAGCCTGGTGGGTCGCCCTCTGTATGGCTACACCGAAATTTTCCGGTTTTCGCTTGCTGTGTTCGCATTCGCCAGTTGGGGAATTATTGGCGTACTGTCGGTGAAACCGGCGTCGCATCGCTGGATGTGGGCTGCACTCTGCCCGCTGGGCGTGGCGCTCACACTGAGTGCGGCGATACCGGAACGTATCCGCGACGCCAAGCAGCCCCAGTCTTTTGTCGGGGCGGTCGCGAACCGAATGAGCGCCAGCCGCTATGTGCTCGCCAACGGCCCCGGTGTGGCGTCCCAGATTGCCTGGAGTTTGCGCAGAAGCGATATTTTGCTTTATGCCCAACAAGGCGAGCTGCGCTACGGGCTGAGTTACCCTGATGCGCAGCATAAATATGTCAGCCGCGAGGCGTTCGGGCAGTGGCTCGCGGAACATTGTCGCGAGGGGAACGTCTCACTGGTCCTGTTACAGTCCTCGGTTGACGACCCGCCCGATGTGACGCCGCCGCCCGATTTTGTCTGGCGACAGGGCCGGTTGATCTATCTGGAATATGACCGTATCCCATGACAATCCTGCTTATTCTTCTGGTCAGCCTGTTAAGCTGCGCAGGGCAATTGTGTCAGAAGCAGGCCGCCCAGTGCCGCCTGCGAGGCGACGCCGGGCTCATGCTACGTTGGTTGGTGGCGGGCATAATGCTGCTGGGGATTGCGATGCTGGTCTGGTTAGCGGTGTTACGCACGGTGCCGGTTAGCCTTGCCTATCCCATGCTGAGCGTTAATTTTGTGTTTGTCGCCCTTGCCGCGCGCGTCATCTGGCGTGAACCGCTGACCTTACGCCAGTTCGTCGGAACGTTAATGATTATGGCCGGCGTCGCGCTGATGGGGAGCCACCTGTGAAAGGCTATTTCTTTGCGGCGGCAAGCGTTGCGCTGGTGTCCGTGGCGCAGCTCTTGCTGCGCTGGGCGATGATGCATCTGCCCGCGTTTGATGGGGCAGGGCTTAACGTGTTGTTGGCTGCTCCCCTGCCGTCTGCCCGCGCTTGCGGGCGGGCTTATCGCTTATGGACTATCCATGGTGTGCTGGCTCTGCGCATTGCACTATTTACCGCTAAGCCGTGCTTATCCGCTGTTGAGCCTGAGTTATGTGCTGGTGTGGGCGGGAGCCCTTTTGCTGCCTTCTTTCCATGAAGTCTTCCGGTGGAGCAGCGCGGCAGGAATCGGGCTGATCCTGTTGGGTTTACTCTGTGTGAATGCCCCTTCCCGCAAAAAATAAGGGTTATGCCTGCATCTGCCAGCCACGTTTGGGCTTTCGGCTGGGCGCGAATGTTGTCAAAATCAGCCCGGTCGGTCCTGCTGTGAGCTATCGGGTTGTGTTGAATGCCAAAAGATAAGCCATTTTTTCCTGACGACTATAACCAGCACGGGCAACTTAAACTGCCGATGTTGTTCTGGTTCGTCTTACTCTTTCAGGCCAGAACCTGGGTGCTGTTCGTCGCAGCAGGCGCGTCCCGTCAGCAGGGGGCCGCGCTGCTGGCGTTGTTTTATCCTGACAGCGAAGCATTCTGGGTCGGATTATTACCGGGCATACCGGCCGTCATTGCCTTTGTGCTGAGCGGCAGGCGAGGGCGCTGGCCGAGGCTGTGGTCTGCCTGGCTCTGGGTACTGATTGCGGCGCAGTGTGGAATTTTGCTGTGGCAAGCCGGGGTGGTTGTGACGGGGCAAGCGTTAAACGGCGTGACGCTGGCGCTCCTGATTTTAGACATCACGGCGCTGGTCTGGCTGTTAACCAATCCACGACTGCGGGCCTGTTTTTTGCCTTCTGATAAGTAATTCGGCACTTTTCGGCTCAACGGCACTCCAACGTGAGCTGTTTTTAAAAAAAGGAATCATCAATGAAACTGCGTCTGCTGGTGTGTGCGGCACCGCTTTTACTCTCCGGATGCTCAACGCTGTCCGGCATGAACTGGGGCGCGATAAACCCGGTTAACTGGTTTAGCTCGTCGGTTGAAGTCAGCGAAAATGGCGTCGGCGACGTCAACGCGAGTACCGCGATGGACGAAAAGGCGATCGCCGAGGGGCTTGGTGGCGATTACCGCCTGCGCAGCGGGATGAAAACCGCGAATGGCAATATTGTGCGTTATTACGAAGCGCTGAAGGACGATAAACCGGCAATCATCATTAACGGTGATAACGGCACGGTCAGCCAGATTGATGTGATGGACCCCGAAGTGAAAACCGCCAGCGGCGTTGCGATCGGCAGCGAATTCAGCAGCCTGTACAGCAAGGCCTATGGCACATGTGAGAAGGGCAGTGGTGATGATGTCGGTGCCGTAGCGTGCCAGGCGGCGGGTAGCCAGCACATCACTTATGTGTTCACCGGGGAATGGCGCGGCCCGGAAGGTTTAATGCCGTCCGATGATGCGTTAAAGAACTGGAAACTCAGTAAAATCGTCTGGCGTCGTTAAGCGCGTCAATCTTGCGCGCAGGCAAGGCGCAGCGTGAAAATTCAGGTAAAATGCCCGGCATCTCTGGCCACGTTCCGTGGCCTTGTTTTCAGGAGGAGAGATGTCTCAGGTTCAAAGTGGCATTCTGCCCGAACATTGCCGCGCCGCAATCTGGATTGAAGCGCGGGTTTCACACGATCTTGATGCTGTTCGTCAAGGATGTAACGTTTTCACAGCGAAACTGGCCGGGTTGCAGGCGGCTTTCCCCGATGCGCATTTAGGGGCGGTGGTCGCGTTTGGTCACGATGTCTGGCGCGATATCAGCGGCGGTGTGGGCGGAGAAGAGCTGAAAAACTTCTCCCCGCTGGGGAAAGGCCTGGCGCCTGCCACGCAGCATGACCTGCTAATCCATATTTTGTCGCTGCGTCATGACGTCAATTTCTCAGTGGCCCAGGCGGCGCTGGCGGCATTTGGCGACGCCATCACCGTAGTGGAAGAAACGCACGGTTTCCGTTGGGTGGAAGATCGCGATCTGAGCGGCTTTGTCGACGGCACTGAAAACCCTGCCGGGGATGAAGTCCGCCGCAGCGTCGCGGTCATTAACGACGGCGTGGACGCGGGCGGCAGCTATGTGTTCGTGCAGCGCTGGGAACACAATCTGAAGCAACTGAACCGGATGAGCGTGCCGGATCAGGAGATGATGATTGGCCGTACCAAGCAGGATAACGAAGAGATCGACGGTGACGCGCGTCCGGTAACGTCGCATCTGACCCGTGTCGATCTTAA